>NZ_JBIUWD010000001.1:0-728153 GCF_044743285.1 Microbacterium sp. NPDC087665
GAGACCTTCGTGTGATCGAACAGGAACCTAGACAGCTCCCACTCGACACCGAAGGTCTCTCCTACGTCAACAACGATCCGGGTCAGTACAGCTAGCGCAGCACGAGCGCCGCGGCACCGATGAGCGGCCCCTCGTCACCGAGCCCTGAGCGCACGACGCGCGCGCGGCGGGAGTACTCGTGCGCCGCGCTCGCGGTGAGCGCCTGCTGCACGAGGTCGATGTAGTCGGCCGACACCCGCGAGAAGCCGCCGCCGATCGCGACCATGTCGAGGTCGACGAGGGTCGCGGCATCCGCCAGCGCCTCGCCGACGGCCTTCGCCGAACGCTCGATCGCGGCGCGCGCGATGGTGTCGCCGGCCGCGGCATCCTTCGCCAGGTCTTCGCCGGTCGCTCCGGTCCACCCCTGCTGCTGCGCCCAGGCCGCACTCGCCGGGCCGGAGGCGATCTCCTCGAGCGTGAGCCCACCCTCGCGGCGCACCTGCCCGAGGTGGCCGGCGTTGCCGGAGGCGCCCGGGATGTACGCCCCGTTCACGACGAAACCGCCGCCGACGCCGGTCGAGACGACGATCGACAGCGAGGCCCGGGCATCCTGCGTCGCACCGAGCCAGGCTTCGGCGAGCGCGAGCGCTCCGCCGTCGTGGCCGAGGATGGTCGGGAGGTCGCGCCCGAGAACCGCGGATGCTTCGCGCCGTACTGCCTCGGCGAGGCCGTAGCCGCGCGCCGAGGGCATGTTGACCGGCACGATCGTGCCGGTCGGGCGGTCGACGGGTCCGGCGCTGCCCGCTCCGGCGCCGACGAGCTCGGCTCCGGCGGGGAGGGCGGCCAGCGCGTGCTGCACGATCGCGGCGACCGCGGCGTCGAGCGAGGCGGGGGTGGCCTCGCGGCCGGTCGCCTGGCGGCTGCGGCTGCCGTCGACGAGAGAGCCGTCCTCGGAGACGAGCGCGGCCTCCATCTTCGTGCCGCCGACGTCGACGGCGAGGGCGTAGCGGGTCACTGCGGGTCGAGTCCGAGGTCGTCGAGGTCGAAGGCGGCGAGCCAGGCGAGACCCTCGGCTTCGATGGCGGCCTGCGCGCCGGTCTTGCGGTCGACGATCACGGCGACGGCGACGACCTCGGCGCCCTCGCGGCGCAGCACTTCGACGGCCTTGAGCGCCGACTGCCCGGTGGTCGAGGTGTCTTCGAGCACGACGACGCGCTTGCCCGCGACATCCGCGCCCTCGATCTGACGGCCGCGGCCGTGGTCCTTGGGCTCCTTGCGCACGACGAAAGCGTCGAGCGGGCGGTCGGTCGCGACCGAGGCGTGCAGCACCGAATTCGCGATCGGGTCGGCCCCGAGGGTGAGGCCGCCGACCGAGACGACATCGAGGTCGCCGATCAGGTCGAGCATGATGCGGCCGATCGCGGGGGCGGCCCGATGATCGAGCGTGAGCTTGCGCATGTCGACGTAGTACGTCGCCTTCTTGCCACTGGAGAGAGTGAAGTCGCCATGGAACACCGCCTCGTCCTTGATGAGGTCGAGGAGGTTCTGGCGGTCTGCGTCGAGTGCGGTCACGGCATTCAGTGTAGAAGGTTCGCGCTATGACTGCGCTGTCACATGTCGAACGGATGCTCCGGCCGACGCTGTCCGACCCCGCAACTAGGCTGGACGCATGCGCTTGGCCACCTGGAACGTCAACTCCATCCGCACCCGTGTCACCCGCACCGTCGAATTCGCCGTGCGCGAAGACATCGACGTGCTGGCGATGCAAGAGATCAAGTGCAAGCCCGAGCAATTCCCCTACGAGAAGTTCGAAGAGGCCGGCTACCAGGTCGAGGTGCACGGCCTCAACCAGTGGAACGGCGTCGCGATCGCCAGCCGCCTGCCCATGAGCGACGTGCGCACCGGGTTCGACGGCATGCCCGGGTTCGCCAAGGGCCACGAGGGTCCGGATGCTCCGCTCGAGGCCCGCGCGCTCGGCGTGATGGTCGACGGGGTGCGCGTCTGGAGCCTGTACGTGCCCAACGGCCGCTCGCTCGAAGACCCGCACTACACCTACAAGCTGCACTGGCTCGAAGCGCTCAAGAACTCCACCGCCGCCGAGCTCGCCGCGAATCCCGACCTGCCGCTCGCGCTCGTCGGCGACTTCAACATCATCCCCTTCGACGGCGACAACGGAGACCCCGACATCGTCGAGGGCGTCTCCACCCACGTCTCCCCCGCCGAACGCGCCGCCTTCTTCGCGATGGCCGACGCCGGACTCACCGACGTCGTGCGCCCGCTGATCCCCGAAGGGTTCACCTACTGGGACTACCAGCGACTCAAGTTCCCCCGCAACGAGGGCGTGCGCATCGACTTCATCCTCGGATCCCGCACGTTCGCCGACGCGGTGACCGCAGCATCCATCCACCGCGAGGAGCGCAAGGGCGAACAGCCCAGCGACCACGTGCCCGTCGTCGCCGAGCTCGACTTCGGCGGGGCCGAAGACGACGACGACCTGCCCATGATCTTCTCGTGACGCTGCACCCGTGAGCGTTCAGCTGATCGCGACCGACCTCGACGGCACACTTCTCGACTCGTCATCGTCGGTGACGCCGCGCACCCGTGCGGCCCTCGACGCGGCGCGGGCGCGCGGCTGCCGCGTCATCCCGGTGACGGCGCGGCAGCCGATCGGCCTGCGCGCGATCGCCGGCGACGCCGACTTCCGCGACTGGGCAGTGTGCAGCAACGGCGCCTATGCCACGCACCTCACCGACGGGCGGATGCTGTTCGCCGAAGAGCTTCCCGCGGCCACGATCCGCACGCTGGCCGAGGCACTGCGGGCGAGCATCCCGGGCCTGCTGTTCGCGAGCGTGCGCGAGGGCGGCGAGACGTTCGTCGCACAGCAGGGATACGCCGAGATCGCCGACCTCGCCGATCACAAACGCGACCCGAAGACCATGGGCGGAGTGCCGCTCGACCAGGTGCTCGCCGCCCCCAGCCTGAAGTTCGTGATCCGGCATCCGGAGCTCGCACCGACCGTGCTGTTCGACGCCCTGCGGTCGCTGGGCCTCTCGGGCTTCGAAGCGACCCTGTCGGGTGCCCCATTCGTCGAGATCATGGCCCAGGGCGTCACGAAGGCCACCGGTCTCGCGCGCCTCTGCGGGCACCTCGGCATCGATCGCGCCCACGTCGTGGCCTTCGGCGACGCCCTCAACGACGTCGAGATGCTGCGCTGGGCCGGTCACGGCGTCGCGATGGCCGGCGCCGACGACATCGTGCGGGATGCCGCCGACGAGGTAACGCTGTCGAACGATGAAGACGGGGTCGCGCGGGTGATCGAGAGAGTCGTCGCGGGCGGTTAGATCGCGGGCCGGCTTGGCGTGGGGTGGGGGGCTGGGCGTGGGGTGGTGCATCGGGTCGCCGAGTCACGCATCGGTTGTCGGGCCATCTGTCGGCTCGCCGGGTCACGCATTGGTTGCCGGGTCATCCGTCGGGTTGCCGAGTCACGCATCGGGTTGCCGGGTCACGCATCGGGTCGTCCGACGGTCCGAGGGCCATTTACCGTGCCGCCTAGGCCAGCCATCGGGTCGCCGAATCATCCATCGGGTCGCCGGTCAGTGCATCGAGTCGCACGCATCGAGAAGGCGCCCACCGCCGGCCCGCGATCTGCGTGTCGTGGCGCGCGGCCCCCAGGGGGGGGTAATCGGTCAGGTCACCGGCCGGTGCATCGTCGCCGACGACTAGAAGGTGCCCACCGCCGGCTCGCGATCCGTGCGGCCGTAACGCAGCAGCGTCACACCGTTGTCGTCGGCGACCGGCGGCGCGAGTAGGCGGAGCACCGTCGGGAATGCCCCATCATCGAAGACCTTCTTTCCGGCACCGAGCAGGATCGGATACACCCACAGATTCAGCTCGTCGAACAGGCCCTCAGCGAGCAGGGAATGCACGAAGTCGAGGCTCCCGATCACGTGCACCTCGCGATGCGCCGCGCGCATGTCGGCGATCTCGGCCTCGAGGTCGGCCCCGATGCGCGAACTGCCCTCCCAGTCGAGAACGATGCCGGTATCCCGCGACGCCACGTACTTCGGAACCCTGTTGAAGAGCCGACCGATCGGTCCTTCCTCACCCTCGGTGTGATGAGGCCAGTACCCGGCGAAGATGTCGTACGTGCGCCGCCCGAGCAGCAGCGCGTCCAGCCCGCGCATGCCCTTCTCGATCTCGGGCCCGACACCCTCACTGGGATAACCGGCCTGCCAGCCGCTGAAGCGGAACCCGCCGGAGGTGTCTTCGTCGGTGCCGCCCGGGCCCTGCGCGACCCCATCGAGTGTCATGAACAGATCGATCAGGATGCGACCGCGGCCGTCGTCAGACATGGCTAACTCTCCTTCGCCTGCGCACCGAGATGCGCGTCGGGGCCCTGCTCGGCAGCCGCCTCACTCATATAGAGGAAGCCGAGCGAGTTGCCGTCGGGGTCGTCGAGGTCACGCGAGTACATGAATCCGTGGTCCTGTGCGGGCTTGGGCTCCGAGCCGCCCGCGGCGAGCCCCCGGGCGAGGATGGCGTCGACATCATCGCGCGAGTCACGGCTGAACGAGACCGACACCTGCGCTTCGATGAGCGGATCGATGATCTTCTTTTCGGTGAAGGTCGCGAAGTACGCCCTCGTGAGCACCATGAAGAACACGTCGTCGCTCCACACGATGCACGCGGCATTCTCGTCGCTGAAAAGCGGATTGATCTCGCAACCCAGCGCCGTGTAGAAAGCCTTGCTGCGCTCGAGATCGGCGGTGGGCAGGTTGACGAAGACCTTGGTCATGGGGCTCCTTCGATGGTGTGCGCCCCGACACGTGCCGACTCGCTGCAGCGATCCTCGCAAAGTGCCGATGCGCCGTCAACGGGTTCTCCCCCGAGTTCTCCCCCGGTTCTTTCTTGCGATTCTTCGGGGTTTCGCTTCGGGGTTTCTTCGGGGTGTTTTCAGGGTGTCGAGTTGTCCACAGGACAGGGCGAGTATCGAACCTATGTTCTAATATGGACATCATGACGAACTCCTCCCTGACCCCGCTGACCGAGGCGGTCACTCGCCTGGAACGCGCATGGGCGGGGTCCGATCACGCGTCCGATCTGACCCGCGGCCAGTTGCTTCATGCGAGTGAAGCGATCGGCGTGCTCCAGCGATGCCTCGATGCGGTCCACGCCGATGTCGCGGCAGCGATCGCGCACGAATCACGCGCCGAACTGGGGGCAACGGGCCTTGCGAAGCAGCAGGGCTTCCGCACTCCGGCCGCGATGATCGCATCGACGGTAGGCGGATCGGCGGGTGACGCCGCGCGGCTGGTGAAGGTCGGCGAGGCGACGGCGCCGCGCACGAATCTCGTCGGCGAGCCTGTTGCCGCGAGATACCCGGCGCTGCAGAGCGCCCTCCGCGAAGGAAGACTGGGGGCAGGCGCGGCAGCCCTGATCGTCGCCGTCCTCGATCGGCTACGGGTGCAGGCGAAGGTACGAGCCGGTGACATCGCCGAGATCGAGCGACAGATGGTCGCGCGCTCCCGCGGCCTCGCGCTCGACGAGGTAGGGCGCCTCGTGACTCTTGCGCGCGACCGGCTCGATCCCATCGGAGTGGGCCGACGCGAAGACGAGGCACGCGCTCAGCGCGCGCTGACCATGTTCGAGCGCGACGGCATGCTGCATCTGAATCTGCAGACCGACATCGCCTCCGGCGCGCCGATCAGAGCGGCCGTCCAGGCGTATGTGACGGCGACCTTCCAGGCGCGCGCGACGGCACCGGCTCCCGAGGCGGCGGACGCCGACCACCGCACGGTCGCGATGATCCAGGCCGATGCTCTCACCGCGATCTGCGGGCACGCGACCGGGTGCGACAACGGCGGTATGCCGCTGACGGGCGCGACCGTCGTCGTGCGCGTGAACCTCGACGACCTGCGGGACGGCACCGGTGGCGCCGTGATCGACGGCAGCGATCAGGCCGTGAGCATCGGTGCATGCCGCCGCCTCGCCGCCGGCGGCGGCGTGATCCCCGCGGTGCTCGGCGCACACAGCGAGATCCTCGACTGGGGTCGGGAGAAACGTCTCTTCACCCGGGCGCAGCGTCTGGCACTGGTCGAGCGAGATGGCGGATGCGCGATGTGCGGCCTGCCACCGCAGATGACGAAGGCCCACCACATTCGGTGGTGGAGCCGCGACGCGGGGCCCACCGATCTCGACAACGGCGTGCTGCTCTGCGAGAGCTGTCATCACCGCATCCACGACAACGGCTGGGAGATCCGTATCTCCCGAACAGGCATACGTTCGCGGGTCTGGTTCGTGCCGCCGCCGAACGTCGACGCCGCACGCACACCCCGGCTGGGCGGGAGGGCGCGCTATGACACCGCGGCATGAAGACGCGGCGGGCGAGTCGACGCTGTGCGCGCGACCCACCGGTGCGCTGACGACCGTCGTCCCCCCTGCGGGGGATGCCGTGGAGGCACCCTCCCCCTACGGTGGAGAGATGTCCGTCGAGTTCATCCGCACGCCGACTGCCCGCGAGCGCCGCAGCGACACGCTGCTCGCCGCCGTGCTGTTCGTCGGCGCGATCCTCAGCTCCGTGCTCTCGTCGATCTCTCAGATCTACGGCGACCAACAGGCCGAGATGTGGACCGCGCTCGTCTACGCCGTCGTCGTGACCGTCCCGCTCGCGTTCCGGCGTCGCTGGCCAGGAGCCGTCGCGATCATCGTGTCGGCGGCCTACTTCGCGGCTGTCACGATCCGGATCCCCGAGATCTACGTGGGCAACATCGCGATGTTCATCGGTATCTACACCGTCGGTGCGTGGATGAACAACCGTCGCGCCGCCGTGCTCGTGCGGGTCGGAATCATCGTCGGCATGTTCGGGTGGCTCCTCATCTCGATGTACCGCGACGCGATCAGCGAAGCAGACAAGGCCGATGTCGTCGCGGGAGCCATGTCGCCCTACGTCGCGTTCATGCTCATTCAGATCCTGCTCAACATGCTCTACTTCGGCGGGGCCTACTACTTCGGTGAGCGCTCATGGCTCGCCGCCTCCGAGAAGTCCGTGCTCGAACAGCGCACGACCGAGCTCGAACGCGAACGCGAGGTCACCGCGGCGCAGGCTGTGGCCCTCGATCGCGTGCGCATCGCTCGCGAGCTGCACGATGTCGTGGCGCACCACGTCTCGGTGATGGGGGTGCAGGCCGGAGCGGCGCGGCTCGTGATCGATCACGACACGACGCAGGCGAAACACATCTTGACGGGTATCGAGTCCTCCGCGCGTGATGCGATCGGCGAACTCCGCCAACTGCTCGAGACCCTCCGCACTCCGGGCGGCGACACGACCGAGTCGGCATCGACGCTCGGCCTCGACGACGTTCCGGCGCTCGTCGAAGCATCGACCGAGGCGGGGCTTCCCACGACCTACACCGTGATCGGCGAGCCTGTCGACGTGCCGTCAGTGGTGGCCGTCAACCTTTACCGCATCACGCAGGAGTCGCTCACCAACGCTCGCCGTCACGCGGGTATCGGCGCCACCGCCGACGTGCGGGTGCGATACGACGACCACGGCGTCGAGGTCGAGATCGTCAACACCGGGCGCACCGTCGGACACCTTCGACCGGGCCTCGGGCAACTCGGCATGCGCGAACGCGCCGCGGCCTCCGGTGGCACGATCGAAGTGACGCCTCGACCGCTCGGTGGCCTGCGGGTCCGCGCCCGCGTGCCGCTGTCGAAGACACGCCCCGTTGGCGCGGCAAGAACACCGTCGTCGACAAGTCCCACAGATGCACCGGCAACACCGTCGTCGACACCACCCGCAGACGCAGCAAGGACCCCGGTGAGGAACCCCGAATGACCGACTCCCCGATCCGCGTGCTCCTCGTCGACGACCATGCCATGCTCCGCGCCGGGTTCCGCACGATCCTCGAGACTCAGGCCGACATCACGGTCGTCGGAGAAGCGGCGACCGGAGCAGACGCCGTCGCCCAGGCCTCAGCCCTTCTCCCCGACGTCATCACGATGGACGTGCAGATGCCCGACATGGACGGCATCGAAGCCACCCGGCGCATCGTCGCCGACCCCCGCGTCAGCTCAGCGATCGCCATCGTCACGACCTTCGACCGCGACGACTACCTCTACACGGCGCTCGACGCCGGCGCGAGCGGGTTCCTACTCAAGAACGCGGCGGCGGAAGACCTGATCGCCGCGGTCCGTGCACTCGCCGCCGGCGACGGGATGCTCGCGCCCGAGGTCACGCGCCGCGTCATGGCCCGGTTCGCGTCAGAGCGGGCAGGGACGGATACCGGTGGCCGAGGCACGGCATCCGCGCCTGCTCCCGCTGCAGCATCCGTGCCGGTCGCCACCGTGCTGGCCGAGCCGCTCACCGACCGCGAAGCGGAAGTGCTGACCCTTTTGGCCGATGCCCGCAGCAACGCCGAGATCGCGGCCGCACTGTTCATCGGCGAGGCGACCGTGAAGACTCACGTCTCGCGCATTCTGCAGAAGCTCGGCGCGCGCGATCGCGTGCAGGCTGTGGTGCTCGCCCACCGCCTCGGGCTCGCCTGAAGGCTAGTCCCAGGGGAGGAATTCGACCGTGACCTCTTCGCCGTCGACCGTGTACTTGCCGACGAGAGCGGTCGAGGAACGACTCGTGCCGTCTGACGACCACGTGCCATCCGCAGCGGGGTACGAGAAGACCACGGAGACCATGAATTGGCGACCATCCACGAACGACAGGTCGTGCGGTGCCTGAACGACCGCCGTGGCTGATGGGTCCTGGTGCCTGATGAAGATTGGGCAGGCGGCATCCGTCGAAGTTCCGGGTTCGACGCAGGCGTCGGCCCGGACCTTGGCCGCATCCAGCAGGGCCGTGCTCAGCTCCTCGGTTGGCTCTACCCAGAGGCCCGCCACCGCCGGCGAGATGGCCACCAGCTCGCCGGGCTTGATCGTGAAGTAGGGGCCCAGGTCGGGTCCGGTCACGTCATAGACAGCGGGATACACCTGCACCCCAGCCGTCCGGGAACGCGAAGAGTCTTCGGTGAGATCAATTTCGGTCCCAGCGAGGTCGACCTGCTCTACGTCGAAAGAACCGCCGTCCGCCACGACCACGTCCGCGTCGACCGTCAGCGGCGAGGAGTCTGCGTGCCACCCCGGCTGCAGCAACCAGAAGGCACTCGCATCTCGGGTCACCGTGAACGTATGGGTGAAGGTCTGCGAGGCGAGGCGCATCGTCGCCTCCACGTCCGCGGTGTTGCCCTCACGCTCGGTCGTCGAGACAGACACCACCTCGATGCGCTCGGTGGCGGCGCCGAGGACATCATCGGTCAGGTAGGTCGTATCGATGTCGGACTCTGCGGGGTCGATGATCTGCGCGGCGGCAGACGCATCGCCGTCGGCGATCGCCGCGAGGTACGAACTCACCACCTCCGACGGATCGCTGGAGTTCGATACCAGCACTGCCGCGGTCAGATAGCCACCAACGGCGAGCGCGACCGCGCCCACCATGATCCACACGCGTCGCTCACGGCGTGCCGTAGACATCGTCGGCGAACTGCCCGTCGTAGAAGCTTTCGTCATTGGTCCGATCCCTGTCGCTCAGGTACTCATCGGCCCTTCCCCACACGCAGTATTGCATTCCCGGAGCGATAGCCTCGGATCCATGTCCGTCGACACGTCCGCTGCATCCGCCGCCCCGCTGTCGCGCCCGATTCTGGCGGGCGTCGTCACCGCACTGGTCGGGTTCACCAGCTCGTTCGCGGTCGTCCTCACGGGCCTCCATGCCGTCGGCGCATCCTCCGCGCAGGCCGCCAGCGGACTCCTCGCCGTCAGCATCACGATGGGGCTCTCCTGCGTCATCCTCGCGTGGCGATACCGGATGCCCATCACCGTCGCGTGGTCGACGCCCGGGGCCGCGCTCCTCGCCGCGACCGGCTCCGTCGACGGAGGCTGGCCCGCCGCGGTCGGCGCGTTCCTCGTCACCGCCGCACTCATCCTGCTCACGGCGCTCTGGCCCGCGCTCGGCAGCCTCATCGCACGCATCCCTCCGTCGATCGCGCAGGCGATGCTCGCAGGAGTGCTCCTCCCCCTCTGCCTCGCCCCGATCACCGGCCTCGTCGCCAACCCCTGGGGCGTCCTCCCCGTCGTGCTGACCTGGCTGATCGTCGCCCGACTCGCCCCGCGCTGGGCCGTGCCGCTGGCGTTCGTCGCCGCGGCGATCGTCGTGGCCGCCTCACTCATCCGCGCAGGCGCGCCCGTCGACCCCGGCATCCTCCTCCCCCACATCGAACTCACCGCGCCGACGTTCACCCTCGGCGCACTCGTCGGCCTCGCCCTCCCCCTCTTCATCGTGACGATGGCCTCGCAGAACGTGCCGGGCGTCGCGATCATGCGCAGCTTCGGCTACGAAGTGCCCTGGCGACCCGCCATGCTCGTCACCGGCATCGGCACCGCCCTCGGCGCACCAGCCGGAGGCCACGCCATCAACCTCGCCGCGATCAGCGCCGCCCTCGCCGCAGCACCCGACGCCGACCCCGACCCGAAGCGCCGCTGGGTCGCCGGCGTCTCCACCGGCGCCTCCTACCTGGTGCTCGCCATCTTCTCGGCCGCGTTCGCCGCGCTCGTGCTGCTCGCACCGACCGCCGTCATCCCCGCCGTCGCCGGACTCGCCCTCTTCGCCGCCTTCGGCTCGGCCGTGCAACAGGCGATCGACGACCCCGGCGAGCGCCTGCCCGCCGTCGTCACCTTCCTCGTCGCCGCGTCCGGCATCGCCGTGATCGGCGTCAGCGCCGCATTCTGGGCCCTCGTCGCCGGACTCGTCGTGCGCACCGTGCTGCACACCCGCCGCTGACACGAACCTCAGGACTCCCCGAGGAACGACCGCACGATCAGCATCCACCACGACGCCCAGCATCCCGACCAGCGCCGATCCGGATGCCGAGCGTCACCCGCGTGCAGATCGTCACCGCCCTCCACCCGGGTCATCCGCACGGCGGACAACGGCGGACAACAATGAACAGCCGACTATCCCCCGCACGGGGGATGCCCCGCCCCACCCGCGTTCCCTAACGTGGAGGCATGACCACAGGAAAGCTCGAACTCCACGGCATCACCAAGAGCTACGGCTCGCGGCGCGTGCTCGACGATGTCTCCTTCGACGTCGTCCCCGGCCGGCTCACCGGCTTCGTGGGCGGCAACGGTGCGGGTAAGACGACGACCATGCGGATCGTCCTCGGACTCCTCTCCTCCGACGCGGGAACCGTGAACCTCAACGGCGCCCCGATCACCACCGAAGACCGCCGCAGCTTCGGGTACATGCCCGAAGAGCGCGGCCTGTACCCGAAGATGAAGGTGCTCGAGCAGATCGTGTACCTCGCCCGCCTGCACGGCTTCAGCAAGCCGGATGCCACGACCCGCGCCACCGCGCTTCTCAGTGAGCTCGGGCTCGAAGAGCGCCTGAACGACACGATCGAATCGCTGTCGCTCGGCAACCAGCAGCGTGCGCAGATCGCCGCGGCCCTCGTGCACGACCCCGAGGTGCTGATCCTCGACGAGCCGTTCTCGGGCCTCGACCCTCTCGCCGTCGATGTCGTCGCCTCGACGCTGCAGGCGACCGCGGCCAAGGGCGCGTCGATCCTGTTCTCGTCGCACCAGCTCGACGTCGTCGAACGCCTCTGCGACGACCTCGTCATCCTCGCCAACGGCACCATCCGCGCGGCAGGCTCGCGTGACGGCCTGCGGGCCCAGCACGCCGGAAGCCGCTACGAACTCGTCTCGGCGGGCGATGCCGGATGGCTGCGCACCGAACCGGGCGTCACGGTCGTCGACTTCGAGGGCGGCTACGCCCTCTTCGACGCCGACGGTCCCGAGACGGCACAGCGCGTGCTCCGCGCGGCCGTCGACCGCGGCGATGTCGCCAGCTTCGCGCCCAAGCATCCGTCTCTCGCTCAGATCTTCAAGGAGGTCATCCAGTGAACGCTTCGACAGGCTCAGCGACCGCACCCCGGGGCGGCACGCCCATCCGCAGCTCCAGCGGCATCTGGCTCGTCGCCGAGCGCGAGATCGGATCGAAGCTGCGCAGCAAGGCGTTCGTGATCTCGACCGTCGTGCTCATGCTGATCGCCCTCGCCGGCATCCTGATCGGCGGTTTCGCCAGCAAGAACACCGACGCGACGCCGATCGCCGCGACGTCGCAGACGGCATCCGCCGTGTCGGCCCTGCCCGATGTGAAGGTCACCGAGGTCGCCGACGCCGATGCCGCCGAGGCGCTCGTGCGCGACGGCAAGGTCGATGCGGCCGTCGTGCCGGGTGATGGAGCGACCGGCTTCACGGTCATCGCGCTGAAAGACGCACCGAGCTCGATCGTCGCGGGCCTCTCTCAGGCGCCGACCGTCGAGATCCTCGAACCCGCGACCACCAACCCGCTGCTGCGATACTTCATCGCGCTCGGCTTCGGCATCGTGTTCCTCATGGCCGCGTCGACCTTCGGCGGCACGATCGCGCAGAGCGTGGTCGAAGAGAAGCAGACCCGTGTGGTCGAGCTGCTGCTGTCGGCGATCCCGGCGCGCACGCTGCTCGCCGGCAAGGTCATCGGCAACACGATCCTCGCGATGGCGCAGATCGTCGGTCTGGCCGCGATCGCGACGATAGGACTGATCGTCACCGGGCAGAACGAGGTGCTGTCGGTGCTCGGCGCCCCGATCATCTGGTTCGCGGTGTTCTTCCTGTTCGGCTTCGTGCTGCTGGCCTCGATGTTCGCGGCGGCCGCTTCGATGGTGTCGCGTCAGGAAGACATCGGCGCGACGACCACTCCGATCACGATGCTGATCATGGCGCCGTACATCCTCGTCATCGTCTTCAACGACAACCCGCTGGTGCTCACGATCATGTCGTACGTGCCGTTCTCGGCGCCGGTCGGGATGCCGATGCGCCTGTTCGTCGGCGAGGCGCAGTGGTGGGAGCCGCTGCTGTCGCTGGTGATCCTGCTCGTGAGTTGCGTGGTCGCGATCGCGATCGGCGCGAAGATCTACGAGAACTCGCTGCTGCGCATGGGCTCGCGCGTGAAGCTCGGCGAGGCGCTGCGCGGCTGACACGCGCACGCACGCGCAGAACCCCCGGAGGCGGATGCTCGCCACCGGGGGTTCTGTCATGACACGACGCCACGACACGACGCACAGCGAAACCATCGGGAACACGGGAATATGCATGCGCGCACATGCGTTTTCACCCCCTGTACGCGGACGACGGAGTCCGACCGGCTCTTCCGTCTGAAAGGCACCACCGTGAGCACTCCCACCATCGATCGCACCGCTCCCACCGAACACCCCGTCCTCGACGTGCTCGCAGCGCGCTGGAGCCCGCGTGCCTACGACGCGCAGAACGCGATCGATGAGACCAAGCTCGCCGTCTCGCTCGAGGCCGCCCGCTGGGCGCCCTCGGCCAACAACTCGCAGCCCTGGCGCTTCATCGTCGCGCGCCGCGGCACCGCCCTGCACGCGCAGATCGTCGACTCGCTCATGGGCTTCAACCAGGCATGGGCCGTCAACGCGGCCGTGCTCGTCGTCGCCGTCGCCGAGACCACCACCGAAGAGGGCGCACCGATCACCCACGCGCTCTACGACCTCGGCCAGGCCGTCGCCCACTTCTCGGTGCAGGCGCACCACGAGGGTCTGCTCGTGCACCAGATGAGCGGCTTCGACCCCGAGGTCGTGCGCGAGTTCGCCGACCTCGACCCGCGCTTCTCCGCCGTCACGGTCTTCGCCGTCGGCGAGTTCGGTGACGTCGAGACCCTGCCCGAGGTTCTGCAGCAGCGCGAGACCGCGCCCCGCGTGCGCCGCCCGATCGCCGAGACGGTCATCCTCAGCGCCTGAGCTGAGGCATCCGCTTCGACGCTCCGGTCGCAGAAAAGCCCGGTATGCCTTCCGCATACCGGGCTTTTTCGCGACCGGAGCGTTTTTGTGAGGGACACAGCGCGTCGACCACGACCTAGAATCGTCCGCATGGCCATTCAGCGCAGAGTGAAATCCGTCGAACAGTCGATGGCCGAAACGCACGACGAGAAACGCTCCCTGCGGCGCTCGCTCGGCGTCTGGGACCTCGCGGTCATGGGTGTCGCGGTGGCCGTCGGCGCCGGTATCTTCTCGGTCGGGGCCGAGGCATCCGCCCGCCACGCCGGGCCCGCCGTCATCATCTCGTTCATCATCGCCGCGGCCGTCTGCGGCCTGGCAATCCTCTGCTACGCCGAGTTCGCCTCGTCGATCCCCGTCGCAGGCTCTGCCTACACGTTCACGTACTCGACTCTCGGCGAGTTCCTCGCCTGGATCATCGGCTGGGACCTCATCCTCGAGATGCTCATGGCCTCGGCCGTGATCGCCAAGTACTGGGGCGTCTACCTCGGTGACACGGTGTCGCTGTTCAACCTCGACATCCCCATGTCGATCCAACTCGGCTCGGTCTCATTCGACTGGGGTCCCGTCGTGATCGTCGCGATCTTCACCCTGCTGCTCGCACTGGGCACCCAACTGTCGAGCCGCGTGAACAGCGTGTTCACGATCATCAAGGTCGCGATCGTGCTGTTCGTGATCGTCGTCGGACTGTTCTTCATCAACGGCGCCAACTACTCGCCGTTCGTGCCGCCCGCCGGAGCCGGAGCCGCCTCGGAGAGCGTCTGGACGCAGTCGCTCTTCTCGTTCATGACCGGCTCCGACCCGACGGTCTACGGCGTCTTCGGCATCCTCAGCGGAGCGGCGCTCGTGTTCTTCGCGTTCATCGGCTTCGACGTCGTCGCCACCAGCGCCGAAGAGACCAAGGACCCGAAGCGCACCGTGCCGCGCGGCATCATCCTGGGCCTCATCATCGTCACCGTGCTCTACGTGCTCGTGGCCATCGTCATCACCGGCATGGTCTCGTACACCGAGCTCGCGAAGCTCGATGAGCCGTCTCTGGCCAGCGCCTTCGAACTCGTCGGCGCGACGTGGGCGGCTCAGGTGATCGCGATCGGCAGCCTCGTCGGCCTCACCACCGTAGTGATGGTGCTGCTCATGGGTCTCGCGCGCGTGATGTTCGCGATGAGCCGCGACGGCCTGCTGCCCCGCGCGCTCAGCGTGACCGACAAGAAGCGCGGCACCCCGATCCGCATCCAGCTGATCGTCGGCGTCATCATCGCGATCATCGCGGGATTCTTCGACGTGCAGGTGCTGGGCGACATGATCAACATCGGCACCCTGTCGGCGTTCGTGCTCGTGAGCATCGGCGTGCCGATCCTACGCAAGAGCCGCCCCGACCTGGAGCGTCCGTTCATGGTGCCGCTGTCGCCGTGGCTGCCGTGGATCTCGGCGATCGCCTGCTTCTGGCTCATGCTCAACCTCAGCACCGAGACCTGGGTGCGCTTCGCGATCTGGCTGGCGATCGGCATGGTCATCTACTTCGCGTATTCGCGGCGCCACTCGATCATCGGGCAGGGCCTCGAAGCCGACGCGATCAGCGGGATCCGCAGCGAACGACTGAAGTAGGGCGGCCCTTCGACAGGCTCAGGTCCCGGTTACTGGGTCGCCGAGCCTGTCGAAGCGTCGGGCCGCAACGATCAGTCGTCGAGCAGTTGGGCTTCGATCACATCGTCGTCATCCGGCTCAACGGCCGGAGCGGTCGAGGTGAGCACGAGTCCCGTGCCATCGGCGGCCACATCGACCCGCACCGTGTCGCCGTCGCGCACGCCGCCCGAGAGCAGCGCCGTCGCCAGCTTGTTCTGCACCTCGCTCTGGATGAGGCGGCGCAGCGGCCGGGCTCCGAACATCGGATCGTAGCCGCGCTCGGCGAGCCACGACCGGGCATCCGGGGTGACCGCGAGTGTGAGGCGACGGTCGCGCAGCCGCGCGTGCAGCTGATCGACCGACAGCTCGACGATCTGTGCGAGATCGTCTTCGCTGAGCGCCTGGAACATCACGATGTCGTCGAGCCGGTTGAGGAACTCGGGACGGAAAGCCTGGTGCACGAGCGCCATGACCTGTTCGCGCTTCTGGTCGGGTGCGATCATCGGGTCGATGAGGATCGGGGATCCGAGGTTCGACGTGAGGATCAGGATCACGTTCGTGAAGTCGACCGTGCGCCCCTGCCCGTCGGTCAGGCGACCGTCGTCGAGCACCTGCAGCAGCACGTCGAACACCTCGGGGTGCGCCTTCTCGACCTCGTCGAGCAGGATCACACTGTAGGGACGACGCCGCACCGCCTCGGTCAACTGGCCGCCCTGCTCGTAGCCGATGTATCCCGGAGGGGCGCCGACGAGCCGCGACACGGAGTGCTTCTCGCCGTACTCCGACATGTCGATGCGCACCATGGCGTGCTCGTCGTCGAAGAGGAACTGGGCGAGCGCCTTGGCGAGTTCGGTCTTTCCGACACCGGTGGGTCCGAGGAACAGGAACGAACCGGTCGGGCGACCGGGATCGCTGATGCCCGCTCGCGAACGGCGCACGGCATCCGACACGGCCTTGACCGCGTCCTTCTGCCCGATGAGTCGCTTGCCGAGCTCGGATTCGAGGTGCAGCAGCTTCTCGGTCTCACCCTGCAGCAGACGCCCGACGGGAATGCCCGTCCACGCGGCGATGACGCCGGCGATGTCTTCGTCGGTGACCTGGTCGTTGACCATGCGGCGCTCATCGGATGCTTCGCTCGACTCGGCCTCCATCACCTCGCGCTCCAGCGCGGGGATCTCGGCGTAGAGCAGTCGCGAGGCGCGTTCGAGGTTGCCCTCGCGTTGCGCCCGTTCGGCGTCGCTGCGGGCGGCGTCGAGACGCGTCTTCAGGTCGCCGACGCGGTTGAGCGACGCACGCTCCCGCTCCCATCGGGCCTGCAGCTCGCCGAGCTTGGCCTGTTCGGTGGCGAGGTCGGCGCGCAGCGTCGCGAGACGCTCCTTCGACGCGGCGTCCTTCTCCTTCTTGAGAGCGAGTTCTTCGAGCTTCAGACGGTCGACGTGCCGGCGCAGTTCGTCGATCTCGACCGGCGCCGAGTCGATCTCCATGCGCAGGCGCGAGGCGGCCTCGTCGATCAGGTCGATGGCCTTGTCGGGCAGTTGGCGGGCCGGCAGATACCGGTTCGACAGGGATGCCGCGGCCACGAGCGCACCGTCGGAGATGGCGACCTTGTGGTGCGCCTCGTAGCGCTCCTTGAGCCCGCGGAGGATGGCGATCGTGTCTTCGACCGTCGGCTCGCCCACGTAGACCTGCTGGAAGCGGCGTTCGAGCGCCGCATCCTTCTCGATGAACTCGCGGTATTCGTTGAGCGTGGTCGCGCCGATGAGGCGCAACTCTCCCCGCGCGAGCATGGGCTTGAGCATGTTGGATGCCGCGACCGACCCTTCGCCACCACCCGCGCCCATGAGTACGTGCAGCTCGTCGATGAAGGTGATGACCTGCCCGTCGGACTCGGTGATCTCTTTGAGCACCTTCTTCAGTCGCTCTTCGAACTGCCCCCGGTACATGGCACCGGCCACGAGAGCCGAGATGTCGAGGGTGATCAGCTCTTTGTCCTTGAGCGACTCGGCCACGTCGCCGGCGACGATGCGCTGGGCGAGGCCTTCGACGACGGCGGTCTTGCCGACGCCGGGCTCGCCGATGAGCACCGGGTTGTTCTTGGTGCGGCGGGTGAGCACCTGGCTGACGCGGCGGATCTCGCTGTCACGTCCGATCACGGGGTCGAGCTTGCCCTGGCGTGCACGGTCGGTGAGGTTGATCCCGAACTGCTCGAGGGCGGACTGCTGGTCGTCGTTCTGCGGGGTGGTCATCTGTCCCTCCTGGGAGACTCCTTCTGGTCAGTATCACTCAAAGTTGAGTGACGTTGACTCAAGTTTAACAGGGTGCGGCATTTTCGACAATGTCCAGGTCAGCGCACCATCTGCACCGCATCCCAGATCGCGGTCGCGACCTCTCGTTTGCTTCCGGATGCCTCGCCCACCACCGCGCCATCGGCCCCGATGATCTCGATCGCGTTGTCGGCGCGCTCGAAGCCGTGCTCCGCATCGGCGAGGTTCACCGCCAGCAGGTCGACGCCCTTGCGCTCGCGTTTGCGGCGAGCGCGCTCACGCCGCTCGTCGGCATCCGTGAGGGTCTCGGCGGCGAAGGCGACGATCGTCTGCCCGTCGGGCGCACCACCCGCGGATCGCGCAGCCGCGAGCCCCGCGACCACGTCTTCGTTCTCGACCAGGTCGATGCGGTCGAGCACACCCTGCTCCTTCGTGAGCTTGTGCTCCGCGACCCGCGCCGGCCGGTAGTCGGCGACCGCGGCCGCCATGATGATGACGTCGGCGTCGGCCGCGGCATCCGCCATCGCGACCGACAGTTCGGCCGCCGTACCGACGTTCTCGATGCGGACCGACGGATGCTTCGCCATCGCGCGCACGTCGGACTCGACGTGCGCGGCCACGAGCACCACGTCGGCGCCGCGCGCAGCCGCCTCGGCGGCGAGAGCGACACCCTGCCGACCGCTCGATCGATTGCCGAGGAAGCGCACGGGGTCGATCGGCTCACGCGTGCCGCCGGCCGACACGACCACGCGCAGACCGGCGAGATCGCGCGGGGTGAGCAGCGCCTCGGCGGCGGCGAAGATCTCCTCGGGCTCCGACATGCGCCCGGGGCCCGTGTCGCCGCCCGCGAGCTCGCCCTCGGCCGGTCCCACCAGGTGCACCCCGCGACTTCGCAGGGTCGCGATGTTCGCCTGCGTCGCCGGATGCCGCCACATTTCGGCGTGCATGGCGGGGGCGATCACCACCGGGGCGACCGTGGCGAGCAGCGTCGTGCCGAGCAGGTCGCTCGCGAGGCCCGCCGTCATCGACGCGATCGTGTTCGCGGTGGCCGGGGCGACGATCACCAGGTCGGCCGCCTGGCCCAGGGCGACGTGGCGCACCTTCGCGACGTCGTCGTGCACGCTCGTCGTGACCGGGTGCCGGCTGATCGCCTCCCAGGTGGGCGTGCCCACGAACCGCAGCGCGTCTTCGGTCGGCACCACCGTCACGTCATGACCGGCCTTCGTGAGCAGGCGCACGAGGTGCACGGTCTTGTAGGCGGCGATCCCGCCCGTCACTCCGACGACGATGTTCACCCTTCTGATTCTGCCGCAGCATCCGGCGGCGCGGGCGGTCACCTCTCGGGGTGGCTCTGCCCTCGCCCCTTCCCCGCGAGGGGTCAAGACACGCCGCACGCACCCTCGTTCACGCGGCGTGTTGTGGCCCCTCACGATCCGTCAGCCCTCGCCCTTCCCCGCGAGGGGTCAAGACACGCCGCACGCACCCTCGTTCACGCGGCGTGTTGTGACCCCTCACGCGGATCGGTCTCCTTGCTCGGGGGCCGATCTAGACTCGAAGACGTGTGCACGGTCGTGATCGATGTCGAAGATGCTGGATCCGCGCGACTGCTCGCGGTGCGCGATGAAGACCCCCTCCGCGAGTGGGACGGGCTTGGCCCCTGGTGGCCCGAGCAGTACCCGGGAGTGATCGGCATCCGCGACCGGCGCGCGGGCGGCGCCTGGCTGGCCGTCAACCCGGCCGAGCGGCGTCTCGCCGTGCTGCTCAACCGCGCCGACGTGCGCGACCTGGCCGACGACCGAGCGGTGTCACGCGGCTCGCTCGCCCTCGAATCGGTCAGCGGACGTTCCCCCGACGGTCCCCTGCCGATGCACGGGTTCAACCTGCTCGAGGTCGGGCCCGACGGCGCTCGCGTGATCTCGTGGGACGGCGTGACCCTGCGCGTGACGCCGGTCACACCGGGCACGCACATGATCGCGCACGATGATCTCGATGATGCCGTGACCCCGCGCATCCTCACCTGGTTGCCGCGCTTCCGCGCTCTCGAACCCGCGTCGGCGCGCGACGACTGGGCCGCGGACTGGATCGCCCTGCTCGCCGAGAGCGCCGGACTCGCGCCCGAAGACGATCGCGCGATCATTCGCGACAACCGTCCCCACGGCTACCCCACGCAGTCGCTGCTGTACGCCACGGCATCCGTCACTACCGCGGGCGTCGACGTGCACGACCACGCCCTCCCCTCGCCCGCGCACTGGGAGTGAGGCCGGGCTCTGCGCGGGGCCCTCGTGACGACGGTGAACCCTTCGTCTCGTCGCTGCGCTCCCCGCTCGGTTCCTGAGCGAGCGCAGCGAGACGAAGGATGCCGGATGCTCAGGCGGCGGGCGCCTCCGACGTCGCGCACGAGAACCGGGCGCGATAGGCCGTCGGAGTGGTGCCGATCACGCGCGCGAAGTTCTGGCGCAGCACGGCCGCCGATCCGAAGCCGCACTCGTCGGCGATGCGCTCGAGCGAGAAGTCGGTGCGTTCGAGCATCCGCTGGGCATGGATGATCCGCTGTCGGGCGAGCCAGGCCGCCGGCGTCGCGCCGTACTCGGCCTTGAACCGGCGGGCGAAGGTGCGCGGCGACATGAGAGCGCGCGCCGCCAACTGATCGACGCCGAGGTCGTCACGCAGATGCTCGACGGCCCAGTCGGCCACCGCGGCGAGCGAATCGCTCGGCACGACCGGGATGGGGCGGTCGATGAACTGCGCCTGGCCACCGTCGCGCTGGGGCGGCACGACCATGCGGCGGGCGATGCGGTTGGTGAGCTCGGCGCCGATCTCCTGACGCAGCAGGTGCAGGCAGGCGTCGATGCCGGCGGCGGTGCCGGCGCTGGTGATGATGCGCCCGTCCTGCACGAACAGCACGTCGGGGTCGACGTCGACCTCGGGGTACATCGACGCCATGATGTCGGAGTACATCCAGTGCGTGGTCGCGCGGCGGCCGTCGAGCACTCCGGCAGCGCCGAGGATGAACGAGCCGCTGCAGACGCTCAGCACCCAGGCTTCGCGATCGACCGCATCGCGTGCCACCTCGAGCAGGAGCGGGTCGATCTGGGGCCAGTACGACCGCGGCACCGGGCAGAAGACGACGAGGTCGGCCTCGTAGGCGAACGAGAGGTCGTGCTCGACGTTGATCGAGAAGCCGAGCTTCGACTGCACGACGCCGGGGTGCGGAGCGACGACCCGGAAATCGAAGTTGGGCACGCCGTCGTCGGCCCGGTCGAGACCGAAGGCCTCGCACGCCAGGCCGAACTCGAACGGCGCGAAGCCGTCTTGCACGATGCAGGCGACCGTCTTCATGCACACACTCCCCGGTTGGCAGATTTCCTACGATATACGTCTAATCTGCCACTCGTGGCAGATTCCCGACAACCGTAGCATTTCTGCCATGGTACTCCTCATCGCTCTCGCCGCACTCCTCATCTGGGCGGTCGTCGCCACGGTCATCGAGCTCCGCCGTGACGGCTACCGCGCCACCCCCACCGACTGGACCCGCGTGACGAACGGCGACCCGGTGCACCGCGCCGAGTCGGGTCACGTGTATCGCTGATCGACGGGCCTCTCCCGCACCGGAGCGCACCCGGCTACGCTCGGGGACATGAGCGAGCCGCAGCAGCCCCCTGTTCCCCCGACAGACCCGAACGCGCCGTCGGCGCCGTCGTTCCCCGCCGAGTCGTATCCGCCGGCTCCGCCCGCCGCGGCTCCGCTCCCTGCCGAGCCCCAGTACCCGTCGGGCGGGCAGCCGCCCACCGCCCCGCCGCACCCCTCGGCACCGCAGTACGCGCCTCAGCAGGCGGCACCTCAGCAGGCGGCACCGCAGCCGCCGTCGGCACCCGCGCATGCGCCGAGCACCCCGGAACAGTCCGCTCCGCAGCCGCCGTTCGGACAGTCCGCTCCGCAGCCGCCGTACGGACAGCCGACCTACGGACAGCCGACACCGCAGCACAGCGCCCCGCAGTACGGTGCCCCGCAGTACGGTGCCCCGCAGCAGCAGAATGCCCCGCATCCCGGCGCCGCGCCCTACGCGGCCACGCAGCCGAACTATGCCAGCGCCCCCTCCGCGCCCGCTCGCCCGAAAGAGGCGGGCGACCCGCTCGGGCGCACGGCCTTCATCATCGCGCTGGCCGCACTGGGAGTCGCGCTGATCACCACCCTGAGCGGCCCGTTCCTCTGGCTCTCGTCTGTGAACACCTATTCCACGTATGGCGTGGTCGGCGGGTTCGTCAACCTCCTCGTGCTGGCAGGGGCCGCCACGGCCCTGGTCCTCGGCCTGCTCGCCGCGCGCCGGCCCGGTTCGAAGCTGCTCCCCGGCATCGCGATCGGCATCGGTGGAGCGCAGGTCGCCAGCATCATCGTCAGCTGGATCTCGACGCTCTTCTACTCGTTCTTCTGAGCGCGACGATCTGCACTCGGTGCGACGCTCGGCATCCGCCGGCCGGCCATTCCGGGTGCAGATCGTCCGCGTGGATGCGGATCGTCACGGCTGAACCATCCGGGGGCTCAGCGCCCCGCGAGCACCCGCTCGTAGACCTCGATCATGGCCGCGGTGCGCGATGACTGACGGAACGCCTCGGCGACTTCGGGCAGCGGGGTCGGTGCACCTCCGACGGTGATGTCGGATGCTGCGCCCCGCAGCGTCTCGGCCAGCGCGGCGACGCGTCGCGGCTCGGGCGCATCGGCATCCGGAACCGTCCAGAATCCGCCGCCGAGCTCGTCGGCGATATCGGGGTCGCAGATGATCGACGGGGTTCCGAGGGTCGCCGCCTCGAACGGGGTCATGCCCTGCGTCTCGAAGCCGATCGACGTCTGCACGAGCGCGTCGGCGGCGGCGATGCGGGCGAGCGTCTGCGGGTACGTGAGGCGTCCGGCGAACCGCACGCCCTCGCGTCCGGCGACGATCTTCTCGGCCGCCGCGCGCTGCCCTCCGCCGCCGATGATCTCCAGGTCGGCGTCGATGTCGGCCGCGACCCATGCCTCGAGAAAAGGCAGCAGCCGCTTCTCGGGGCTCATGCGCCCGAGCCACACGAACCGCGGTCGACCCGCCGGGCGTGACGCCGGCGCGGCGGCGAGCGTCGCCTCGCGCACGTCGTCGTCGATGCCGTTCCAGATCACGTCGACCGAGTCGAAGACGCCGTGCTGTTCGAGCCGACGGGCGAAGTGCGTCGAGGGAGCGGTGACGGCGGATGCTCCGGCCGCGAGACCCCGCAGGAACGCCCATCCGTCACTCCCGGCGACGCGGGCGCCGATCGAGCGCATCGCCGTGCGGCGCCATACGTTGAGCGCCCCGAGCACGGGACGGTGCAGCGGAGTGACCGCGGCGATGCCGACGTCGACGCGGTTGTGCATGGTGTGCACCACGGGGATGCCGTGGCGCTGCGCGAACCGGTGACCGATGAACGCCCCCCAGAAGTCGGCCTGCACGTGCACGAGGTCGACGGGCGCACGCGTGGTCATCGCCCGATCGAGCACGCGGTCGGTGCCGCGCCCCGGCCAGCTCATCGAGTACTCGCGGTCGAGGGTGATGGGCATCGAGGGCAGGTCGAGGTACGCGGCATCCGCCTGTCCGCCCGCCGCCGCGCGCGCGCCGTGCATCCGGGGCGCGACCACCGTCACCGTGTGCCCGGCGCGTTCGAGGAACTCCCGCTGCAACCGCATCGACACCTGCGCCCCGCCGAGCGAGTCGAGGTGCTGGTCCCCGAAGAACACGACGTGCATGGGTGTCACTCGGGCAGCGGTGCGTCGCGGTACAGCGCCTCGAAGGTGTCGAGGGTGCGGTTGATGTCGTGGATCAGCACGCCGTCGAGCGATGCCTGCTGCATGCGCTCGTACTCGGCGGGCTCCGCGGTGAGCACGTCGGTGAGGCGGGCGGCGAGCTCGTCGACGTTGCCCGGCTCGAACAGGTAGCCGTTCTCGCCGTCGTGCACGAGGTGCGGCAGGGCCACGGCATCCGCTGCGACGATCGGCAGCGCCGACGCCATCGCCTCCATCGTCGCGATCGACTGCAGTTCAGCGATCGACGCGATCACGAACAGGCTCGCCCGCGACAGCACGGCCCGCAGTTCTTCGTCGGAGGTGCGCCCGTGGAAGGTGACCCGATCGGCGAGGCCCAGCTGGGCCGTGAGGCTCTCGAGCTGCTTGCGCTGGTCGCCACCGCCGACGATGTCGAACGTGGTCTCGAGCGCAGGGTCGAGCTTCGTCATCGCCTGGAGGATGACCTCGACCTGCTTCTCGGCGGTGAGGCGACCGACGAACACGATGCGGTTCTTGTCGCGCGGGCCGATGACCGGCGTGTACTGGGTGCGGTCGATGCCGCAGCTGACCGGGATGACGCCCGTGATGTCGACCGTCTTCTCGAGGAAGTCGGCCGCACGACGGGTGGGCGTCGTGATCGAGCGCGTGAGGCCGAAGGTGCGCTTCGCGTCGGCCCAGGCGAACTTCAGCACCAGGTTGTCGATGAAGTCGGGGAAGACCGAGTGGTCGAGGATGTTCTCGGCCATGACGTGGTTGGTGGCGATCACCGGAATGCCGCGCTCGTGGGCGATGTGGGCGAGACCGCGGCCGATCACGATGTGCGACTGGATGTGCACGACGTCGGGGTTGACCCGATCGAGCACGGTGCGCGCGTAGTGCTTCGAGCGCCACGGCCACACGAAGCGCAGCCAGTCGTGCGGTGCCCAGCGCACCGACGGCAGCCGGTGCAGCGTCATGCGCTCGCCCTCGATGATCTCGGTGTGCGCCTTCGCCCGGCGGTAGGCCTGGTTCGGAGCCGAGACGTGCACCTCGTGCCCGCGCTGCACGAGGCCGGCGGCGAGGCGCTCCGCGAAACGAGCGGCGCCGTTGATGTCGGGGGCGAACGTGTCGGCGCCGATCAGGATGCGCAGCGGTCGCTCCCCGGTGTCGGGTGCGCTCGTCGGGTCGGAGGGAGAAACAGACATGCTGCCTTACGGTTCGCGGCCAGGAGTGCCCCTGCGGGCGCTGGCAACTCTACCCGAGGGGCATGAGCGGGCGGCCCAGGCCCACCGGCATCCTCCCGGCAACACCGTCTACCGTGGAAGCATGCGACTGACTGCCGATGCCGACCCCGCGCTCTGGATCCCTGTGACGGACTCCCTGGGCTGGAAGGGCCGTCGCCACCGCAAGGCGGCGATTCGGATGCTCCTGGGCCAGGCGAACACGGCCCTCGGCGCGACCGAGCGCCCGGGCTCCCGGTTCGGCGCCTGGGTGATGAGCCAGGCGGCCCCCGCACTGATGAAGCGCGCCGACGGCCGCGTGCTCGTGTGGACGTGGAAGGCCGACCCCGAACTCGTCGTCGCGATGGCGACCGCACAGGAGCTCACCCCCGAAATCCGCATCGCCCGCGCCTCGATGCCGATGGACTACGACGACACACAGTCGTTCCCCACCCGGCTCGGCGCCGGCGAGAAGCTGGTCGTCGCGATGCCCGAATCGCCGACCGCTCCCCCGTTCACCACCTACACGTGGGACACCGGCACGCATCTCATCACCCTCACCGCGATCGGCAACGAGCGCGAGCGGTTCGGCACGCTGTCGGGCGCCCTCGACGACCTGGCGCGCAGCATCCGCATCTCCGACGACCTCACCGGCGGCGAGACGCCGGGCGTGCTGCGGCTGCCGCCCGCCTGAGCGCCCGTCGGGGGCGGACGATCTGCATCCCGTCCAGGGTCACTCGAGTCCGTGGGCGTCCAGCCACTCGCGCACGACGCGCGCCGGCGCCCGCGTCAGCCAGGCATCCGCGATGATCTCGCCCAGCCGCTCACGGTCGATGTTGTCGAGGCGGGCGAGCACCGCCGGGTAGCCGTCGAAATGCGGGATGGTGAAGAGCGCGTCGGGCTCCGCGGCGAGGAGCGCCTCCTTCTCCTCCAGACTCCCCACACGGATTCCGAGCACCGGGCCGTCCGGCCACTGCCGACCGAGCTCGGCGAGCTGCCGCAGGTCGGTGCCCCGCGGCCGCGGCCCGCGCATCCAGGCGAACTGACCGCTCTTCAGTCGCCAGGCCGGCTCGCCGGTGTGCCCGCCCACCTTCTCCTCTGCGCCGGGCAGGGCGAGAGCGATCGCGCGCACGTCATCGAGGGTCGCCATCGCGTCATCGTCTCACCTCGGGCGCCGCCGTGGAACCCGCTGCGAGCGGCGCTCGTAGACGCGGGAGGCTCAGCCGCGCTGCATGCAGACGAGCCGCTCGCGCGATTCCCACGACGGCATGCGCACGAAACCCCGCGACTCGTACAGGCGGATGACGTCGGTGCGCCAGTCCCAGACCGACAGCCGCGCAGCCCCACCGCCCGCCGCGATCGCCGCGTCGAGCAACCCCGACCCCACGCCGCGGCCGCGCGCCCGCGGCAGAGCCCAGAGCCGCTTGATCTCGGCGACCCCCGGCTCGGCACCTGAGGTTCCGGGGCGCAGCACGACCACGCCGGATGCCTCGCCGTCGACCTCGGCGACGAACACCCGGTATCCGGCGTAAGCACTCGCCGGGGCATCGACCTCACGCCGATGAGCATCGTCGAGCACGTCGGCGGCACGCGGCGGGATCACGCCGTGCTCGGCCTTCTCCCGCTCGGTCTGCAGCAGATACTCCGCCACGAGTCGCCCCACGGCGACGGCATCCGTCCCACTCAGATCTGCCTCACGAATCACCCCTCAAATCTCTCACGCCGCCGGCCCCGCTCCGCACCCGGGAGGAGATCGGCGTTCGGGAGGGTGCTTTCGCGAAATCCGCCCTCCCGAACGCCGATCTCCTCCCGAATGACAGCGAGAACGCGGCCCGGCAAGGCGGATGCCCCTGACTAGGCTGGCCCGATGGACACCGTCGCCCTCACCCCCGCCGACCCCCTGCGCTTCGGCGCGAACTACACGCCGCGATCGCAGTGGATGCACGCGTGGATGTCGCTCGATCTCGACGAGGTGCGCCGCGACTTCTCGGCCCTCGCCGATCTCGGCCTCGACCACCTGCGCATCTTCCCGCTGTGGACCGTGCTGCAGCCCAACCGCACCCTCATCCGCCAAGAGGCCATCGACGACGTGCGCGCGGTGATCGACGTCGCCGCCGAGTTCGGACTCGACGCGAGCGTCGATGTGATCCAGGGACACCTGTCGAGCTTCGACTTCATCCCCTCGTGGCTGTTCACCTGGCACGACAAGAACATGTTCACGCACCCCGAGGCTCTGAGCGGGCAGGCCGAGTTGGTCACGCGCCTGGGCGAACGGCTGACGGATGCTCGCAACTTCCTCGGCTTCACCCTCGGCAACGAGACGAACCAGTTCTCGGCGCAGACGCATCCGTCACCCTGGCCGGTCACCGAGGCCGAGGCGGCGAACTGGATCACGACGCTGCTCGATGCGGCCGAAGCATCCGCCCCCGCGCAGCAGCACGTGCACAGCGAATACGACGCCGCCTGGTACATGGATGGCCACGGCTTCACCCCCGCGCTCGCCACTCGGCTCGGCGCCCTGACGACCGTGCACTCGTGGATCTTCAACGGCACCGCGCAGAGGTACGGCGGGCGCTCGGGCGCCTCCGACCGCCATGCCGAGTACATGATCGAGCTCGCGCGCGGCTTCGCCACCGATCCCACCCGCCCCATCTGGCTGCAGGAGGTCGGCGCCCCGTCGAACTGCCTCACGCCCGAGCAGACGCCCGACTTCCTCGAGGCGACGCTGCGCTCGGTCGTGCGCAGCGACAACCTGTGGGGCGTCACCTGGTGGTGCTCGCACGACGTGAGCCGCGATCTCGCCGACTTCCCCGAGCTGGAGTACACCCTCGGCCTCGTCGACCAGACCGGCACGGCCAAACCGATCGGCCGCCGGTTCGCCGAACTCATCCCCGAGCTGCGCGAGCGTCAGCCGGTGCCGGCCCGCCCGCTCGGCATCGTGGTCGAGGTCGACGAGAACGAGACGCCGATCAGCCGCGGTGCGATGAGCCCCGGCGGCACGATCTTCCAGGCGTGGGTCGACGCGTGCGAGGCCGGGGCCGACCCGACGTTCGTCACCTCGAAGGATGCCGCCTCCCCCGCCGCGCTCGCGGCCCGCGGCATCTCCGAGCTGGTGCGACCCGTCGTCGAACGCACCGAGTACGCCTCGCAGAACACCGTCGTCTGAAGCTTGCGGGCCCCTTCCGATTCGGTGAGAGGTCAAGACACGCCGCGCCTCGCACGTTGCGAACGGCGTGTCTTGACCCCTCACCGTGGGCCGGGACGCAGACAGAGAGGGGCGGATGCCGAAGCATCCGCCCCTCCTCCCCCTCCGGGGGCTCAGACCGCGACGTCTCCGACGAGGTTGACCTTGATGCCCATGCCGGCGAACATGGCGGCCTTCGCCACGAGCGCCTTGTCGGCGGTCTCGGCGTCGGGCGTGTAGACGAGCTGGGCGTGGTTGGCCTTGTGACGGGCCATGAACTGGTCGCGCGAGATGCCGTGCAGCACGACGTGCGCGATCGGCCACTCCGGGTTGGTGGCGTCCTTGCGGCGCTGGGTCTCTTCGGCGGGCAGCTCGACGACCGACGCACGGAAGATGTCGGCCTGCAGGATGCCGTCGGCGATGAACACGCGCGAGAGCACGATCTCACCCGGCTTCGAGACGCCGTTGATCGTGGCGCCGCCCGCGGGGAAGAACACATGGCCCTGACGCCAGCCCTCGGCGTTCTGCCATCCGCCGAGGTGTGAGGCGGGGACCGATCCCGAGATCTCGTAGACCCACACGAACTGGCCGTCGTAGTCCTCGCCCCAGCGCACGTCGTGCAGGGTGTTGTCGGGCACGAGGCCCATCGCACGCCACACGCGATCGGTGACGAGCGCGTCGACCGCGACGCCCTCGTCGGCCTCGTTGAAGTGCGGGAAGGCACGCCCCTCGTGTAGCACGCGCGAACCGTCGCGCGAGGTGACCGGCGGGCGCTCGGTGGAGTTCAGGATGCCTTCGGCGAGGTCGGATGCCGGCACCAGGTCCTTCAGACCCTGCTGGTACTGGATGCCGACCGCGTCGAGACCGAAGTCATCGGCGATGCGGAGCGCGGCGATGTACATCTTCAGCTGCCACTGCACCTGCTCGCGGGTGAGCTCGGTGGCGGCATCCTCGCCGTACTGGAACGTCATCCCCGCGTCGATCAGCCAGTCGTAGGCGGCGTTCGCCTCGTCTTCGGAGACCTCGAGCATCTCGGCGTAGAGCGCCGACTGCGACAGGCGCTCCTTGTAGATGCCGGTCTGGTTGAGCAGCTCGTCGTCGAAGATGGCGTTGTACATGCCCATGCAGCCCTCGTCGAAAACGCCGATGATGGCCTTCTCCGCGAGCAGCTCGGCGGCGAGCGCCTCACCCAGCTGCTTCTCGGGGCTCTCGGGCAGCTCGGGCAGGGGGCGCACGTGCGAGGCGTCGTGGGTGATGGCGCCGGTCTCGGTCCACTCCTTGATGCCGTTCTTGAACCACTCGTCGCTGAAGTCGACCGACCAGATCGATGCGTAGGGCTTGTCCATCTTGGTGAGACCGGCGTTCAGGCCGAGCAGACCGACGAGTCCGGGCCAGTCGCCCGCGAAGTTCGCGACCGTGAGGATCGGCCCCTGGTGCGTGCGCAGGCCGGCGAGCACGTGGTGCGAGTACTGCCAGACGGCCTCGGCGACGATGAGCGGAGCATCCGTCGGGATGTTCTTGAAGACCTCGAGGCCCATGCGCTGGCTCGAGATGAAGCCGTGGCCGGTGGCGGGGTCGACGCCGTTGGCGCGGATGACGGTCCAGCCGAGGTCGTTGAAGACGCCGGTGACGCCGGCTTCGAGTTCGACCTGCACGGGCCAGCCGCCGGTGTTGGCGGCCTCGCGCAGGTCGCCCGAGGCGATCAGGTAGGCCGTCTTCGGCGCGGATGTCGGGCGGGATGCCGTGGTCGGGAGTGCGTAGGTCATGATTCCTCCGTTGCGGGGGTGGATGCGGTGGTCGATGAGGTCGTGGGGCGGGTGGTGCCGCGCTGCTCGGCGGCGAGTTCGTGCACGATGTCTTTCGTTCCGGCGTACAGGCGCACGTACCGGTCGAAGAGGGTGTCGTACTGGGCGCGCAGCGCCGGGTTCGGGGTGATGGTCTGGGCGACCGGGTTCCAGTCGGTGATGAGCGGGGTCGGTCCGTCGGTCGCGACGGCGGTCGCGGCGAGGAAGGCGGCGCCGTAGCTCGCGCCGATCGTCGTCGCCGGAACCTCCTGCACGAGGCCTGTCACATCGGAGACGACCTGCAGCCAGAGCTGCCCCTGCGTGCCGCCGCCGACGGCGACGATCCGGCGGATGTCGGCACCCGCCGACCGCATGGTCTCGACGTTGTGTCGCACGCCGAGGGCCGTCGCTTCGAGCGCCGCACGGTACAGGTCACCGCGGGTGTGCTCGAGGGTGAGGCCGGCGATCACGCCGCGGGCATCGGGATCCTGGATGGGGGTGCGCTCCCCCGCGAAGTACGGCAGCACCAGCAGGCCGCGGGCGCCGGGCCCGGATGCTTCGGCCTCGGCGAGCAGCTGCGGGTAATCGGCATCCGTCAGGTCTTTGAGCCACGCGGTGAGCGCACCCGAGGTCGAGAGGCCGCCGGCGAGGTTGCGGGTGCCGGGGAAGGCACCGGCCGTGGTCCACATCGACGGGGTGCGGAGGGTCTCGTCGCCGGTCGCGACGAGGAACATCGTCGTGCCGTACATGAGCATGAGATCGCCGACCTCGTGCGCGCCGACGCTGACCGCCTCGGTCCACGCGTCGATCGTGCCGGTGATGACGGGCGTGCCGACCGGGATGCCGGTGAGCTCGGCGGCCTCGGCGGTGACGGAGCCCGCGATGTCGCCCGCCCAGGCGAGGGTCGGCTGCTCGATCGTCGCGGCGTACCGCTCCCAGAACGGCGCGTGCCAGCGCTCGTTCTCGATGTCGTAGAGGGGCGAGACCTGGCTGGCCGACTGGTGGTCGAGCACGTACGCGCCCGTCAGCTTGCGGGCGAGCCACGACGCCGGCATGAAGAGACGGCGGGCGCGCGCCCAGGCATCCGCTTCTTCGTCGGCGACCCAGGCGATCTTCGGACCGCCGGCCTGCGAGGTGAGCACCGATCCGCCGACGCGGGTGATCTCGTCGGTGCCGAGCTCGGCGGTCATGCGCTCGATCTGCGCGGTCGCGCGCGTGTCGACGCCGTAGAGGATCGCGGGGCGCACCGGCTCGTCGCGCTCGTCGGCGAGCAGCACGCACGGGCCCATGCCGCTCACGCCGACGGCGGAGATCTCGGCATCCGGGTGGGCGGCGATCAGATCACGCGCGATCGAGACGAACTCGTCCCACCAGATCGCTGCATCCATCTCGACCCAGCCCGTGTGCGGGCGCGAGACGTCGTGCGCGCGGGTCGCCGCGGCGACGATCGTGCCGTCGCCGGTCACGAGCACGCCCTTGGTGCTCGATGTGCCGACGTCGACCCCGAGGGTGTGCCGCATGGTGTCCTCCTTGATCACGCTGCTCTCCGGAAAGAATATCTGAAATCGATTTCATGGCGCAAGCGCGAGTGCGGTCTCGGCTCGGGGCTGTCCCTAACTCAGGAAAAAGCACCGATTCGAGGTGGCCCACGCCCCCTCAGCCGGGTTTGTGCCCGACCTGTCCTGAGTTAGGGACGGAGATCCGTCGGCAGGGCACCCTTCGACGGGCTAGACGCGCACGGCGCTCGCGTGCTGCACGTCGCCCCGCAGCACCACGGTGCGGGCGGGCTGCGCATCGCCCGCGATGCGCTCGATCAGCATGCGCGCGGCCGTCACGCCCATGTGCCGGGCGGGCAGTCGCACCATCGTCACCGCGGTCGGCGAAAGCGTCGTGAACGGCAGCGAACCCACCACGGCCACCCCCACCTGCGGCGGGGTGAGCTCCCGTTCGGTGAGCACCTGGATCGCGCCGACACCGATGAGATTGTTGCCGGCGACGACGGCATCCGGCGGTTCGGGCAGGTCGAGCAGCTCTTCCATGGCGGCGCGCGCCCCGTCGACGCGGAACGTCGCGAACCGCTGCAGCGCGTCGATGTCGGACGAGCGTCCTGATGCGGCGAGCGCGGCCCGCCACCCGGCCGCACGGTCGGCGGCGGTGTCGATGTCTTCCGGCCCGCCGATGTAGGCGATGCGCCGGTATCCGGCTTCGATCAGCGATTCGGTGGCCGCGATGCCGGCGGCCCGGTTCGCGATCACGACGCCGTCGACGTCGTAGCGGGTGGCGCGGTCGACGGCCACGACCGGTCGCCGGGTGGCGAGGATGCTGTCGAGACTCGATGATTCGGATGCCGTGGCGATGATGACCCCCGACATGTTCTCGGCGATCGCGATCTGCAGGTACGTCGCCTCTTTCTCGGTCTGCGAGTCGGAGTTGCAGAGCACGACCGAGTACCCGGCCTCACTGGCGACGTCTTCGACCCCGCGCGCCATCTCGGTGAAATACGGGTTCTCAATGTCGGGGATGACGAGTGCGATGACCTCGGAGCTCTGCGTGCGCAGCGTGCGGGCGGCACGGTTCGGCGTGAAGTTCAGGTCGGCCGCGGCCTTGCGCACCGCGGCGACCTTCTCGGGCGAGACGTTGGTGCCGTTGAACACCCGCGAGACGGTCGCGGGCGAGACGCCGGCGCGCTCCGCCACATCGTAGATCGTGGTCATGGGCACTCACTGTAACCGATTTCATCCCTCTCGACGGAGGGGCGGCGCACCACAACGGCGCACCACCCCTCCGTGCCGACTTCTCAGATGTCGGCGAGGAACCCGTCGAGCGTGCGTCCGAGCACGTCGAGACGCGCACGGTCATCCGCCGAGAGCGACCGGAACGGCTTGCGGCAGTCGCCGAGAGAACCGGCGCCCTCCGCGCTGCGACCCGAGAGGTACTTCGCCGCGGGGAACACGTCGACCGCCACGAGCTCGGCGATGACGTGGTTGATCCGCCCCTGCACCCGCTGCGCGCCCGCCAGATCGCCGGCGTCGAGCAGGGCGCGAGCCGCACGGAAGAGCTCGACCTGCAGGCCGACCGTGGTGCCGATCGTGCCGCGCGCGCCCGCCGCGATGGCGGGCACGAACACCTCGTCAAACCCGTTGATGTAGGCCTTGTCAGGGAACGCCGCCTTCATCCGCTCCAGCGCGTACATGTTGTGCGCCGTCTGCTTCACCCCGATCACCCGGGGGTCGCCGAGCAACTCCGCGCCGGAATCGACGGTGAACTCTGTGCCGGTGAACTGCGGGATGTTGTAGACGATCAGCGGCAGATCGACCGCATCGAGCACGGCCCGGTAGTGATCGATGACCGCCGCGTTGCCGTACGAGTAGTAGATCGGCGGGATCATCGAGATGGCGGATGCTCCGGCCCGATGCGCGCGCTGCGCCAGGTCGATCGCCTCTCGCGTCGACAGGGCACCCACGTGCGCGACGACCGGGATGCGTCCGGCGGCGGCATCCACGGCGGCCTCGACGACCGCCGTGCGCTCGTCGGCGGTCAGCAGCAGCCCCTCGCCCGACGACCCGCAGCAGTAGATGCCCTCCACCCCGCGCGACACGTAGTCGTCGACGAGGGTCGAGATGGCGGCGGTGTCGACCGCGTCGTCGGCGTCGTAGGGAGTGGCGATGGCCGCCATCAGCACGCCGAGGTCGGCGGCGGTCACCATGCCGTCCACCCTCCGTCGACGACCAGGTTGGCGCCGGTCATATAGCTCGAGGCATCCGACAGCAGGAAGACCGCCGCACCGTTGAAGTCGGTCGCATCGGCCATGCGCCCCACCGGGATGCGGTCGGTGTAGTTCTTCTGGAACGTCGCGTCCTGCGTATCGCGCCCCACCCCCGACGGGGTGAGAGTGTTGACGCGGATGCCCTGCCGGCCCCAGTAGGTGGCGCAGTAGCGGGTGAGGTTGTAGAGCCCCGACTTCGCCGCCGAGTAGGCAACGGGCTTCACGAACGGCACGCCCGTCTGCTCCTCCTTGTAGGCGTAGATGTCCTGCACCGGCGAGACCATGCCGTAGATCGACCCCACGTTGATGATCGACCCCGGTCGCCCCGCAGCCCGCATGCGAGAGCCGGCAGCCTGGGTGACGATGAACGTGCCGACGAGGTTGACGTCGACGACCTCGCGGAACACCTCGAGGGGGAAGTCCTCGAACGGACCGGAGACCTCGGGCGGGGCGCTGGGCTGCGTGTCGATGCCGGCGTTGTTGATGACGGCATCCGGCGCCGCACCCCAGTGGCGCTCGATCTCGTCGAGCCCGGCGTTGACGCTCTCCTTAGAGACGATGTCGATCGCGACGGGGAGCAGACGGTCGCTGTCGGCGATGTCGGGGAAGACACTGCGCAACCGCTCGGCGTCGGCGGTGCGCGATGCCACGGCGACCCGCGCACCGCGCGCATGCAGTTCGCGCACGAAGGCGGCACCGATCTGGCCGAGGCCGCCCGTCACGAGGACGATGCGGTGGGAGACGTCAAAGATGTCTGTCATGGCGTGCACTCCTCGACTCAACGCACCGCGAGGCGCGCGAGGTTCTCTCGGTCGTACTCGAGGCCGTTGCCCGGAGTCTGGTTCGGCACGAAGAAGCCGTTCTGCGGCAGCTGCGGCTTGATGACCCCCAGGTCGGTGAGCGTCCCGCCGTCGGTCATCTCACCGAACAGCGCGTTGGGCACCGCGCACAGCACGTTGGCCGTGAGCTCCATGACGAAGTGGGGCGTCATGGGGGCGTTGTACGCGCGACCGAGGGCGGCGATGTCCATGTACGGCGTGATGCCGCCCACGCGACCCACGTCGGCCTGGATGAAGTCGCACGCGTCGGCCACCAGGTACTGGTTGAACTGCTGCAGCGTGTACACGTTCTCGCCGAGGCCGATCGGGATCGGCGAGCGAGCCCGCAGGCGCGCGTGCGACTCGACATCGTCGACCCGCAGCGGCTCCTCGACCCAGTAGAGGTTGAGATCGCGGAAGCGCGTGACGGCCCGCACGGCCTCGCCGTAGGTCCACCCCTGGTTCGCGTCGACCATCAGCGGGTATTCGCCGACCGCTTCACGGATCTTCGTCAGGCGGTACACGTCTTCTTCGAGGTCGGGCTTGCCCACCTTGACCTTGGCGGCTGCGTAGCCGTCGGCCTTCCAGCCCTTGACCTGCTCGACGACCTCTTCGGCCGAGAGGTTGAGGTTGATGCCGCTGCCGTAGAGCGCGACGCGATCGCGCACCTGTCCGAGCAGCTTGGCGAGCGGCTGCTGGTAGTTCTTGCCCAGCAGATCCCACAGAGCGATGTCGATCGCGGCGATCGCGAGAGTGGTCGTGCCGCCGGGGCCGTTGTCGCGCAGGTACTGCCACGAGTGGTGCCAGATGCCGCGCGGGTTGACCTCTTTGCCGATGAGGGTGGGGATGAGCTCGCGCAGCGCGGCCATCATCATCTGCCCGCCGACGCCCGACGTGTGGCTGAAGCCGGTGCCGACGAGTCCGGTGTCGGTCGTGATGTCGGCGAGGATGATCTCGATGTGCGTGACCTTGTGGATCTGATCACCCCACGGCCCCTTGGGCAGGGGGATCCGGGAGAGCTGGATGTCGATGGATTCGATTTTCACGCGTGGTCCTTCCGATGGGCGTGGGGGAATGAGGGGTGTGCGGGGTCAGCCCTTGACGGCGCCGGCTGCGAGGCCGGCGACGAGGCGCTTCTGCACGATGAGGAAGCCGATCACGACGGGGAGCACCGAGAGCACTCCTCCGGCGGTGAGCAGGTCCCAACGGATCTGGTATTCGCCGATGAAGAGGTGCAGTCCCACCGGCAGGGTGCGCGTGGCGGTCTGCGAGGTGAATGTCAGGGCGTAGAGGAACTCGTTCCAGGTCAGGATGAACGCGTACGTTCCCGCCGCGACCATTCCCGGGCGCAGCAGCGGCAGCAGCAGGATGCGGATGATCTGCGCCGAGGATGCTCCGTCGATCTGCCCGGCCTCTTCGATCTCGCGCGGGATGGAGTCCGCGAAGCCCTTGAGCAGCCAGGTCGCGAAGGGGGTGGCGAACGCGGCGTGCACGAGCGCGAGCCCGAGGGTCGTGTCCATCAGCCCCATGCCGCGCAGCTGCCCCTGCAGCGAGATGACGAGCAGCACGGCCGGGAACATCTGGGCGAGCAGCAGACCGATCATCACGGCGCCGCGGCCACGGAAGTCGAACCGCGACATCGCGATCGCCGCCCCGGTCGACACGATCAGGGTGATCGGCACCGCGATCGCCGCCACCAGGAGGCTGTTGCGCAGGTAGCTGAGGAACGGCGTCGTCGTGACGAGCTCCTCGTACGAGGCGATCGTGAACTCCGACGGGATCAGGTTCGCCCCTGCTCCCACGAGCTCTTCGCGGGGAGTGAGCGAGGTGAGGAGCATCACGATGTACGGCCCGAGAACGAGGGCGAGCACACCGATCAGGGCGATGCCGAATCCGGTCTTCCCGGCGTAGCGTCCGACGCGGATGCGTGTGGGCGTCGAGGTACTCATCGGTTGGCGTCCTTCCGGGTGAGGCGAACGTAGAGCGCGATGAACACCGCGAGGAACAGCGCCTGGATGACCGCGTAGGCGGCACCGGAACCGAAGTCGCTCGCCTTGTAGGTGGTGAGGTACGACTCGAGGGCGAGGGTCGTCGACGATGTGCCGGGGCCTCCGCCGGTGAGGATGAAGATCAGGTCGACGTAGTTCGAGGTCCAGATCAAGCGCAGGAGGGTCGTGATGAGGATCGTCGGCAGGATCGCCGGCAGAACCACGTGGCGGAACACCGACACCGGCCCGCATCCGTCGATCTGCGCCGATTCCTTGAGCTCGCCCGACACGCTCTGCAGCGCCGCAAGGATCATGATCGCGAAGAGCGGGATGCCCTGCCAGACGTCGATCATGATGAGCGTCGGCAGTGCGGTGCTGTTCTGCGAGAGGAACTCGATCGGCGCGTCGATGATGCCCGCGCCGAGCAGCCACTGGTTGAGGACTCCGTTGTTGGGGTCGAGGATCCACTTCCACATGAGGGCGACGAGCACGCTCGGGGTGGCCCACGGGATCATGATGAGCCCGCGGTACACACCGCGCATCGGGAACCGGTTGTTGAGCATGAGCGCGAGGCACAGCCCGCCCACGAGCTGGAGCGAGACAGCACCGAACGTCCAGACCGCCGTGCGGCCGAGCGTCGGGTAGAACTCCGCGGTTCCGATGACGCTTGCGAAGTTCTCGAATCCGACGAACTCGAGCACCCCCGTGAACACGCTGACGTCGTTGAGGGAGAACCAGATGGAGCGCACGAGCGGGTAGCCGGCGAACACGGCGACCAGCACGATCGCCGGCGCGAGCAGCACCAGGGGTGCGATCGCGCCGCGCCGGGCCGGGCGACGGCGCCGGGTCACCGGCCGGCGCGGTGCCGGCCGGCCGGTGACGACGGCTTCAGTGAGTGTGGAGCTTGTCATGTCGACTCTCAGCGCAGGACGTCAGCCATCTTGGTCAGCACGTCCTGGCTGCTGATCTCGCCCTGGAACGCCTGCTGGATCAGCGGGTTCCATTCCTTCGCCGCGAGCTCGGCCACACCCGCGAGGGCGGGCCAGGTCTTCGCGGTGCGGATCGCGTCGACGGCGACCGCGAGCTGCGGGTCGCTCGTGTACGCGTCCGAGCTGATGACCGATTCCAGGACGGGCAGCTGGCCCTGCGGCGACGCCGACATCTTCTCGATCTGCGGCTGTTCGCTCAGCCACGAGATCCACTCCCACGCGGCATCCTTCTTGTCCGATCCTTCGAGGATGACGTTCCCGCTCATGCTGCCCAGCGTCGCGCCCGGCTTGCCGTCGCCCGTGGGGATCGGGACCACGCCGAGGTTGTCACCGAAGACGCCCTGCAGTTCCTTCAGGGAGCCGGGGTGGTGGATCATCATGCCCGTGAGTCCCTCGACGAAGTTCGTCTTCACATCGGCGAAGGCCGCGGTGATCGACCCGGGAGGGGCTGCCTGCAGGTCGGTGACGAGGCTCAGGTAGTCCTCGTTGACCTTGACGGCGTCGGCGTCGTCGAGAACGACCTCGCCCTTGTCGTCGACCACGGATGCCCCGCCGGCGTACATCCAGGCGAGCCACTGGTCCTGTCCGCCCGCGCCGCCGCGCACGTCGATGCCGTAGCGTCCGTCGCCGGTGAGCGCGGCCGCGGCGTCGAGCAGGTCCTGCTGCGACTTCGGCGGCTCGAGGCCGAGTTCGGCGAAGTAGTCGACGCGGTAGTAGAGGTACAGCGTCGTGTACTGGTGCGGAAGCATGTAGACCGCGTCGTCGCCGGGCAGCTCTCCGGTCGCCCAGAGGGAGTCGACGACGTCGTCGGACGCGTCCCACTCGTCGATGTAGGGGGTGAGGTCGGCGATGGCGCCCTCCGGCGCGAACTGTCCGAGCCACCAGTCCTTGCTGCGTGCGGCATCGGGGCCGGTGCCGTTCATCGCGGACGACACGAGCTGGTTCTGGTACTGGTCGAGGGGGATGGTCTCGAGCACGACCTCCACGTCGTCCTGCGAGCTGTTGAACTCTTCGGCGAGTTCGGTCCAGGTCGCGTCCGTCGCGTCATCCTGCCAGAGCCAGTACGTGATCTCGACCGGGCCCGACCCTTCGGACTCCGAGGGGGCGCCGCTCGCGCAGCCCGCCGTCAGCGCCGCGACGCCGAGGATGGCGACGGCAGGGAGGAATCTCTTCGTGAAGCTCATGATGTGTACTCCTTCGTCCATCAGTTGAGGGTGTTCGTTCTAGGGTGAAATCGATTTCATGCCGCGTGCGGAAAAGAGTTGATCCATCCGCCCGGTTCAGACGGTCAGATCCGCCGTCGCCCCGAAGGCGATGTCGGGGTAGCGGTTGCGCACGCCGTAGAAGTGCACGTCGAGCTCGTGCACCGCTCGGCGCGCGTCGCCGGCTTCGATCGCATCGATGATGCGGCCGTGCATCGCGGCGATCGCCGGGTCTTCTTCGACCTTGTCGCTCTCCGAGGCGGAGAAGACCACCCAGAAGGAGTGCAGGAACTGGTCGACGAAGGCATTGCCCATGGGGGCCAGGAGGCCGCGATGGAACTTCTGGTCCTGCTCGGCGAAGCTCTCACCGCGCAGCGCCCGCTCCACCATCTCCTCCGACAGGGCGCGCAGGCGCGCCAAATCATCGGGGGTGAGCCGAGGGATGACCATGGGCAGAAGCGACGTCTCGAGCGCGTGCCGCACTTCGAGCAGCTCGCGCGTCGCGACCTCGGGGTCGTCGACGAAGGCGATCCAGCGCGTCGCGAGATCAGACGCGCGGAAGCCCCGCCACACACGGCGCGCACCCTGGCGCGAGACGACCACGCCGAAGGCCTCGAGCACGCCGAGCGCTTCGCGCACACGCTGCCGGCCGAGGCCGAGGTCGTGCCCGAGTTCGGCTTCGGTGGGGAGCGGGTCGCCGGGCTGAAGACCGGAGCGCTGCAGGTGCTGAGCGAGGCGGCGGTAGAGCGCATCAGACAAGTCAGTGTCTTCACTGAGATATTTGTCTGACATCTTCTGTCGCTCCTTCGCGATTTTCTGGGCCTCGGTGCCGAGATTGAGCCTAGCTGTCGGTCAAGTTGTCGTCAAGTATCCGAAACACGGAACCTAAAAACCGCGACTTGTCCTACAAGTCAGTGCGATGAAACGACGGATGCCGCGGGGGCACTCCCCCGCGGCATCCGTCACCGTACTGCTGGCTAGCGTCAGGCGAGCCAGGCCGGCGCACGCCCGCGCAGCACACCGCGGTCGACCGAGAACCGACCGGCGCCGGTGAACGCGAGCGCCAGGGCGACCGCGCCGAGAACGGCCACAAACTCGTAGCCGCCCTCACCGACCCAGAGGCCCGCGGGCAGGTGCACGAGCACCAGGGCGACGAGCATGTCGACCGCGAGCAGGATGCCCGCGAGACGCGTGAACAGACCGACGAGAAGCATCGCTCCGCCGATCAACTCGACGAAGGCGACGAGCGGTGCCGCGATCTCGGGCAGGGGCACGCCCATGCCCGCGAAGCTGCCGATCGTGCCGGCGAGCGTGTACTCGAAGATCTTCTGCGCACCGTGTGCGACGAAGATCGCGCCGACGACGACGCGGAGGACCAGGAGTCCCCACGAGGTGGCGGCGGTGTTGCGGGCGGTGGTGTTCGTCATGAGGAGGCCTTCCTTCGTGGCAGGACACCGCGCCAGGCGCGGAGCGGGCGGGGGAACCCACCATCGACGCTAGGGAACACCACCTTTCGATCTCCTGTGTTGCGCCATCCCCGGATCCCGGAACGGCAAGAAGGACGGATGCCCGAACCACGGGCATCCGTCCTCCGAAACAGCACTCAGCGGTTCGCGGCGACCACCTCGGCCACGGCGGTGCGCTCGGCGTCGGTCGGCTCGGCGATCGCCATGCGGCAGTACGCGTCGACCACGTTCAGCACGCGGTACGCCTCTTTCATGCGGGCCATGTCTCCGCCGATGAGCGAGACGACGTCGTCGACCGCGGTCTGGGCGGCGGCGATCGCCCCGGCATCGCCCGAGCGGCCGGCATCCGCGAGAGCGCGGAACGGCTTCGGGGTGACCGACGAGACGCCCGAGACGACGCCCTGCGCGCCGGCGTTGACGGCGGCGATGAGGTCGCGGTCGGCTCCGGTGTAGAGGTCGAAGTCGGCGGGAACCACGGCGCGGTACGCGGCGATCTCGTCGAGCGACAGCTCGCTGAGCTTCGCGCCCACCACGTTCGGCAGTGCCGAGAGCCGCACGAGCAGCTCGGGCGAGACGGTGTTGCCGCTGCGCGCCGGGTAGATGTACACGTACAGGCGCCCGTCGCCGACGGCATCCGACACCGCCTGGTAGTAGTCGAAGATCGCGTCTTCGGTCGACTTCAGGTAGTACGGGGTGAGGGCTGCGAACTCGGTCGCGCCGAGGCCCTTGGCGATCTCGACGAGGCGCACGGCCTCGAAGGTGCTGGGCTGACCGACGTGCACGATCACGCGCATCTTGTCGGCGAGCTCTTCGACGGCCGCACCCACGAGAGCGGTGAACTCCGCGACGTCGACGGCGGGGAACTCCCCCGTCGTGCCGAGCACGAAGGCGCCCTCGTTGCCCGACTGGCCCACGAAGCGGAAGATCGCACGCGAGCCTTCCAGGTCGAGGCTGCCGTCGCGGTGGAACGCCGTGGGAACGGCGGTCACGATGTCGTAGCGGGTCACTTCTCGTTCTCCTTGGAGTTCTTGCGCGCCTTGCGGCGTGCGCGGGGGGATGCATCGACGTTGCGCACCGTGGAGGTGAGCAGGTCGGGTTGGGATGCGAGTTCGTCGTGCGCCTTCTCGATCTGCTGGATGCTCTCGTCGTGCAGGATCGAGTCGGCGAGCGAGGCGCGCTCGTCGCGCGGCTTGCGGGCGGCGCGGATGGCCGGCATCACGATCGAGAACACGGCGAGGGCGAGCAGCGCGATCGCGATCGGGCTGACGACCTCGAAGAACGGACGCGTGGGCAGGATCGCCAAGGTGCGAGCGAGGTTCTCCTCGGCCAGCGGGCCGAGCAGCAGACCCAGCACGACGGGGCCCGCGGGCACCTGCATGCGCTTGAGCATCACGCCGATGACGCCGAACACGAGCATCGTCACGACGGTCGACAGGCTGTTCGACGTGGCGTAGGTGCCGATGATGCAGAAGATCAGGATGCCGCTCCACAGGTACGGCTGCGGCACGTCGAGCAGCTTCACCATGCCCTTCATGCGCACCAGGCTCAGCGCGAGCGACAGGATCGTCGCGATCAGCATGATGCCGACGATCGAGACGACGAGGTCGGGGCGGTTGGTGAACAGCGTCGGGCCGGGGGTGATGCCCCAGATGATCATCGAGCCGATCATGACGGCCATGACGGAGTCGCCGGGGATGCCGAGCGCCATCGTGGTCGTGAGCGATCCGCCGAGCGTGGCACTCGAGGCCGTGTCGCTCGCGGCGACGCCCTCGATCGAGCCCTTGCCGAACATCTCGGGGTGCTTCGACGCCTTGCGTGCCCGCTCCCAACCGATGAGGCCGGCGATATCGCCGCCCGCTGCGGGGATCAGGCCGACGCCGAGGCCGACGGCGCCGCCGACCGCGGTCGCGCGGCCCGACTGCTTGAGTTCCGCCTTGTTCGGCCACCAGCGACCGAGGCTCGAGATTGGCCGCACGTTCGACTTCTTGTACGTGAGCAGCTGGTCGAACAGCTCGGCGATGCCGAAGAGACCAATGATCACGGCGATGAAGTTGACGCCCTCGACGAGCTCCAGCACCCCGAAGGTGAAACGCTGGTCGGCGGTCGCGGCGTACGTGCCGACGGTGCCGAGCATGAGACCGAAGAGACCGGCGAGGATGCCCTTGAGCATCGACTTCGACGAGATGCCGATCATGATCGAGATGCCGAAGATGACCAGGGCGAACAGCTCCGGCGACTTGAAGTAGTCGCGGGCGAAGCTGGCGATCGGTACGGCGGCGACTGCGAACAGCACGAGGGAGGCGAGGATGCCCACCGCCGAGACGATCGCGGAGATGGTGAGCGCGAGCCCCGCCCTGCCCTGTTTCGCCATCGGATATCCGTCGAGGGTGGTGGCGATGGATGCCGGGGTGCCGGGTGTGTTGATGAGGATCGACGGCACGCGGTCACCGAAGTTCGCGGCGACGTAGATCGTGAGCAGCACCGCAAGGCCCTGCACCGGCTCGAGGGTCATCGTGAAGCCGGCGGCGAGCGCGACCGCCATGGTCGCGGTGATGCCGGGGAAGGCTCCGACCATGAAGCCGAGCACGAGGCCGACGAGCATGTAGAGCAGGATCGAGATGTCGAGGAGCGAGTTCAGCCCCTCCATGAGTGCGTTCACAGGGGAATCCTCAAGAGCATCCCGAACACGACGTAGACGAACGCCGTGAGGGAGACGGAGTAGATGATCAGGCTGATCCAGCGGCGGTGGCCGTAGAGCAGCATGAGGGCGGCCATCAGCACGGCGGCGGCGATCGGGAAGACCTCGATGCGGTAGCCGAAGAGGATGACGGTGCTGAGCGACCACACGGCGATGAAGGCACCGGTGATGGCGAGCGTGGCGATGACGCGAACGTAGCCGCCGGGCTGGATCTGCTCGAGGTCTTCGCGGGTGGGTGCCGGCTTGGCCAGCGCGAACGCCAGGATCGCGACGGCGATCACGACGGCGGTGATGCCGATGACCAGGGGCCAGAAGCGGGCGTCGATCTGCCCGGGGGCGGCCTCACGGCGCAGAGGGATCTGCGTGGTGAGGAACACGTAGCCGGAGCTGAAGGCGAGGGCGACGATGCCGAAGACGATCTCGAGCCGCTTCGAAGCGGGTGCGCCTTCGTACTCGTCCGACGCCGCCGGGTCTGTCGTGATGTCGGGGGTGGACATCTGTGTCTCCTTCTTTGGAGGGGAACGGGTGCGGGGCCGGCGGTGGGCCGGCCCCGCAGCGGTGTTCTCAGCCCAGGAGGTCCTTGAACAGCGTGAACTGCTCGTCGACGTAGGTGGTCCATTCGGCCGAGTCGCGGTACACGACCAGGTTTCCGGCATCCGCCTGGAACTGCTGGTAGCTGTCGGACTCGACGGCTTCCTTGACGGCGGCCTCGAGGACCTCCTTGACGTCGTCCGGCAGGCCCTTGGGGGCGTAGATGCCGCCCCAGCCGCCGAACACGACGTCTTCGCCGATGGCCTCTTCGACCGTCTCGACGTCTTCGGCGTCGGGGTGGCGCTCGTCGTTCATGACGGCGAGGATGCGCACGGCGTCGCCCTGCGCGAGGGCTTCGCCGAGGCCCGAGACGGCGGCGACGGTCTCGCCGGATGCCGCTGCGGCGACGGCGGTCGCGCCACCGTCGTAGGGAACCGGGGTGAAGGTGGCGCCGGTGGCGTCGCCGAGGCCGAGGGTCGCGGCTTCCCAGATCGAGCCCGCACCGGAGTTGGCGACCGTGACGGCGCCGGCCTCTGCCTGCGCGACGAGGTCTTCGAGGGTCTCGATGCCGCTGTTCGCGCCGACCGTGATGACGCCGGGGGCGAGCATGATCTGACCGAGCAGGTCGAAATCGTCGGGCTGCACGTTGGCGCCCTGGGTGGTGTTGAGCATGGCGATCTCCACCGGCGCGAAGCCGATGACGTAGCCGTCGGCGTCCTGAGCGCCGACGTACTCCATGGCGAGAGCACCGGCAGCGCCGGGCATGTTCTCGGGGATGACGCTCACGCCGAGGATCTTCTCGAGCTCGGTCGCGAGTGCACGCGACGACAGGTCGGATCCACCGCCCGGGTTCGCCTGGATGATCAGTCGGATGTCGTTCTCGGGGAATGCCGTCGCGGCATCTTCGTTCTCCTCGACCTTGGTGCAGGCCGAGAGGACGAGGGCGGTGGCTGCGAGGGCGGCGATTGCGGCGGCCGCCCGGGTGATGCGCTTGCGGGGCATCTTTGCTCCTCTACGTGGGTCGACCGTGTTGTCGACATTCGCGAGGCTAGCAGTGTTGACTGTTAACAGTCAACACTCGGTGAGTCAGTCCCGCGCGGAGATCTCGCTGAGCATGCGATCGCGCGCGCCGTCGAGGTGCGCAGCGAGTACGGTCGACGCCTGCTCGGGCGTGCCGGTGCGCATGACGTCCATGAGAGTGAAGTGGTCGCCCGAGGACTCGTGCAGGTCTTCGTCGTGGTTGATCGTGACCTCGAGCAGCGCCGCGAAGGTCGGCAGGTACTGGCTCCACGCCCCCTCGAGGCGCGGGTGGTCGGCGAGCGCGTAGATCTGCGAGTGGAAGTCGAGGTCGGCGGTCACGAACGCCGCGTGATCACCGGCATCCGCCGCCGCTCCCATGCGCCCGACGGCAGCGGCCATCGGCGCCCAGCGCGACGCATCGTCGACGCGCATCGCCCGCGAGAGCGCGAGCTGCTCGAGCGCACCGCGCAGGCTGTAGAGCTGGTCGACGTCGTCTTTCGTGAGCCCGGTGATGTAAACGCCGCGCGGACGCTGCACCTCGACGAGGTTCTCGAAGCTCAACTGCGTGAGGGCATCGCGGATCGGACCGCGGCTCACGTCGAACTCCTCCGCCAGCGCCTCTTCGGTGATGCGGGTGCCGGGGGCGAGTTCTCCGCGCACGATGCGCTGCCGCAGGGCACGCGCCACCTGGGCGCCGAGGGATTCTGCTCGCTTGACCATCTGTGTCACGCCGACCTCCTGTTAACAGTTGACAGGATACACACCGGGCGCTCGCTCGGGCCGTGCGACGCTTGCGAAGTCAGTCGCGGGCTTCGCGCGGGTTCCAGAGAACGACCTCGGTGGAACGGCGCATGCGTCGGCCACCCGGCATCGGCACCACACCGGCGGAACCGGCGGCGAACACCCGCACACCGGGGCGGTTCTCGCGCTCGGCGCGCAGCGCGGCTTCGAGCTCGGTGACGCGGCGGCGGAGCATCCGCGTCTCGTCTTCCAGGTCGAGCAGCCGCGCGATCGCAGGCAGGCTCATCCCTTCGGAGGAGAGCTGCGCGACCTCGCGCAGCTGCTCGATGTTGCGGCGGGAGTATCGGCGGGATCCCCCACGCGTGCGGCCCGGGGTCACCAGGCCGATGCGGTCGTACTGCCGCAGCGTCTGCGGGTGCATGCCCGCGAGTTCGGCGGCCATGGCGATCGCGAAGACCGGGGTGTCAGCGTCCATGACGCGCCCCTTCGCCGGGTCGCACCGAGCGCTCAGGGACCGGGAAGAGTACCCGGTTCCTGAGCGAGCGGAGCGAGACGAAACACGTCATCGCCGAGCCTTCGCCATGAGTTCGGCACGAGGGTTCTCGGTCGGCTCCAGAGCCTGGAACTTCTCGAGGGCTTCGCGCGCGGCCTCGTCGAGGTGCGTCGGCACGGCGACCTGCAGCTCGGCGAGAAGATCGCCGGTGCCCTTGCTCGTCGTGACGCCGCGGCCCTTGACGCGCAGCACCCGCCCGGAGGGGGTGCCGGGTGCGACGCGCAGCTTGACGACGTCGCCGCCGAGCGTCGGAACCTCGATGGTCGCGCCGAGCGTCGCCTCGGTGAACGTCACCGGAACGACGAGACGCAGGTTCAGCCCATCGCGGGTGAAGACGGGGTGCGGTCGCACCGCGATCTGCACCACGATGTCACCGCTCTCTCCCCCATCCGGCGACGGACGACCGCGACCGCGCAGACGGATCTTCTGCCCGTCGGCGACCCCGGCCGGGATCTTCACCTTGAAAGGCTTGCCGTCTTCGCCCTGCAGCGAGATCGTCTCCCCTTGCACGGCGGTGATGAAGTCGAGCGTGGTGCGCGCGGTCACGTCGGCACCGCGCTGCGGCCCGCCGTACCCTCGGAAGCCCCCGGACGTCTGGCCGAACCGGCCGTTACCGAAGCCGCCCTGACCCTGATTGAACATCGCGAAGATGTCCTCGAAGTCGGCCGTCTGCCCACGGCCCTGCTGACCGTAGCGGCTGAAGACGTCTTCGAACCCGCCGGCGCTCGAGCCGGGCGCCGTGAAACGGGCACCCGAGCCCATGGCGCGGATCTCGTCGTACTCCTTGCGCTGCTCGGAGTCGGAGAGCACCGAGTAGGCCTCGCTGATCTCCTTGAACTTTTCCTCTGCTTTGGCGTCGCCCGCGTTGGAGTCCGGGTGGTACTTGCGCGCGAGCTTGCGGTACGCCTTCTTGAGGTCGGCGTCGCTCACGTCCTTCGAGACCCCGAGGGTCTTGTAGAAGTCCTTATCGAACCAATCCTGGCTAGCCATTCATCACCTACTCTGCAGGAACGGCGACGACGACCTTCGCAGGACGCAGCTCGACGTCTCCGAGGCGGTAGCCCACCTCGACGACTTCGAGGATCGTGGTCTTGTCGACGCCGGGCGTCGGCTGCTGGAAGATCGCCTCGTGGCGCTGCGGGTCGAATTCCTCGCCCTTCTCGCCGTACGAGACGACACCGAGACGCTCCACGATCACGCGCACCTTGTCGGCGATCACGGCGAAGGGCGTGCCCTCGACCAGGTCGCCGTGCTGGCTGGCGCGGTCGAGATCGTCGAGCACGGGGATGAGGCCCTTCACGGCCTCGCCCTTCGCACGCTCGATCTCGACCTGGCGCTGCTCTTCGGTACGGCGACGGTAGTTCGCGTACTCGGCCTGCAGGCGCTTGAGGTCGTTCAGCAGCGTCGACTCGAGGTCGGCGAGCACGACGTCTTCCGCCGCGGCCTCGCCGGTCTGGGTAGCGCCGAGGATGTCGTCGACCGTGAGGTCGTCGGGGGCGCCGTCGACCGGCGTCTCGTCCGAGCCCTCGGCCGCTGCGGCCTCGGTGGAGTCCGGGTTCTGCGGCGCGGGGCCGGATGCCTGAGCATCCGACCCCTCACCGTGAACCCCGGCGTTTTCGTCGAAGTTCTTGTCAACCATGATTACTTCTTCTCGTCCTCGTCGTCGACGACCTCGGCGTCGATGACGTCTTCCTCGGAGGAGGGAGCGTCACCCGCGGGGGCGTCACCTTCGGGAGCAGCCGCGGCATCCGCCTGGGACTGCGCGTAGATCGCCTCGCCCAGCTTCGTCTGCGACTCGTTGAGCTTGTCGAACGCCGTCTTCACGGCCTCGTCGTCGTCGCCGGCGAGAGCCGTCTTGAGGGCGTCGACATCAGCCTGGACCGACTCCTTGACGTCGGCCGGGAGCTTGTCGTCGTTGTCCTTGATCAGCTTGTCGATCGAGTACGCGAGGGTCTCGGCCTGGTTGCGGACCTCGGCAGCCTCACGGCGCTTCTTGTCTTCCGCAGCGTTCTCCTCGGCCTCGCGCACCATGCGCTCGATGTCGTCCTTCGACAGCGACGAACCACCGGTGATCGTCATCGACTGCTCCTTGCCCGTGCCCTTGTCCTTGGCGGACACGTGCACGATGCCGTTCGCATCGATGTCGAAGGTGACCTCGACCTGCGGGACGCCACGGGGAGCCGGGGCGATTCCGGTGAGCTCGAAGGTTCCGAGCGGCTTGTTGTCGCGGGTGAACTCGCGCTCGCCCTGGAAGACCTGGATCGCGACCGACGGCTGGTTGTCGTCTGCCGTGGTGAAGGTCTCGCTGCGCTTGGTCGGGATCGCGGTGTTGCGGTCGATGAGCTTGGTCATCATTCCGCCCTTGGTCTCGATGCCGAGGCTCAGCGGGGTGACGTCGATGAGCAGGACGTCCTTGCGCTCGCCCTTCAGGACACCGGCCTGCAGGGCGGCGCCGACGGCGACGACCTCATCCGGGTTGACGCCCTTGTTGGCTTCCTTGCCGGTCTCGCGCTTGACGAGCTCGGCGACGGCGGGCATACGGGTCGATCCACCGACGAGGACGATGTGGTCGATGTCGGCGACCTTGATGCCGGCTTCGCGGATGACATCCTCGAACGGCTTCTTGGTGCGGTCGAGCAGGTCCTTCGTCAGGTCCTCGAACTTGGCGCGGGTCACGGTCTCGCTGAGCGACACGGGGCCCGAGTCGGTGAGCGACAGGTACGGGAGGTTGATGGAGGTGCTCGTCGAGGACGACAGCTCCTTCTTCGCCTGCTCCGCAGCCTCCTTGAGACGCTGCAGGGCGATCTTGTCACCCGAGACGTCGACGCCCGTGGTCGCCTTGAACTGCTGGATCAGGTAGTCGACGAGACGCTGGTCCCAGTCGTCTCCACCGAGGCGGTTGTCACCGGCGGTCGAGCGCACCTGGATGGTCGAGAAGTCGTCGTCCTTGCCCACTTCGAGCAGCGAGACGTCGAACGTTCCGCCACCGAGGTCGAAGACCAGGATGAGCTCGTCTTCCTTGCCACGGTCGAGACCGTAGGCGAGGGCCGCAGCGGTGGGCTCGTTGATGATGCGCAGCACGTTGAGGCCCGCGATCTCACCGGCCTCTTTGGTGGCCTGACGCTCGGCGTCGTTGAAGTACGCGGGGACGGTGATGACCGCATCGGTCACGGTGTCGCCCAGGTACGACTCGGCGTCGCGCTTGAGCTTCATGAGGATGCGCGCGGAGATCTCCTGCGGCGTCCACTTCTTGCCGTCGACATCGAAAGTCCAGTCGGTACCGATGTGACGCTTGACCGACGCGATGGTGCGGTCGACGTTGGTGACGGCCTGGCGCTTGGCGGTCTCGCCGACCAGCACCTCGCCGTCCTTGGTGAAGGCGACCACCGACGGGGTGGTGCGGAAGCCTTCGGCGTTGGCGATGACCTTCGGCTCGCCGCCCTCGAGGACGCTGACGACGGAGTTCGTCGTACCGAGGTCGATTCCCACAGCACGTGCCATGTTGTTCTCCTTTGTGTAGCTGACGTTGATTGGTCTGAAATCTGCGGCGGTCAGGAAAACCTGAGTCGCGATGACTCAACTGTACCTGGACGCCGAATGTCTGTCAAACAAACTTGATATGAATTGGCTCAACTTTGAATTCGCGGTCTCTGCGGCGGTCGGCAATCGGTCACCCGTCACAACTCCTCAGATTCTGGCCGGACGGCACTGATCCGGCGCGCGAGACCCGGGAATCGGGCGCTTTTGAGGAGTTGTGCGCGCCGCCTCCGGCCATAACTCAGGACGGATGCCGCCCGCGCACCCGTTTCCGCACCCACCCGGCCCCCGAGCAGCCGGTTGTCCTGAGTTATGGCCGGCTCCTCCGCCGGCCGGCCGGCCGGAGCATGCCAGGATAGGAGTTAGGCGAGCCTTACCCGACTGCAGGGCTCGCGGCGGCGTCGCCCGGGCGGCGCGGCCGCATCCCTCCGAGACGGCATCCGCGACGAACATCGGTGAGGAGGATGCTGTGAACGACACCCCCGAGTACGACGTGCTCATCATCGGAGGCGGGCCCGCCGGGCTCTCGGCCGCCCTCAACCTCGGCCGCTCTCTCGCCCGCGTGCTCGTGGTCGATGCCGACCGTCCGCGCAACGCCGCGACGCTCAACTCCCACGGCTTCCTCACGCGCGACGGCATCCCGCCGCATGAGCTGCGGCGTCTCGCCCGCGAAGAGCTCGCGGCTTACCCGAACGTCGAGGTGCGATCCCGGATACGGGTCGTGTCGCTGCGACGGACGGATGCCTCGTTCACCGCCGAGATCGGGCGACGCGAGCCCGCCGGCACCGCGTCGGCTGCGGCCGTGCTGCTCGCGACGGGGTTGCGCGAGACCTTGCCCGAGGTGCCGAATCTGCGCGGCTTCTACGGCATCAGTCTGTTCAGCTGCGCCGCCTGCGACGCGTGGGAGTTGCAGGGCCGGCGACTCGCACTGATCGGCGAAACGGCCGACCTCGCCGACCGCGCCCGGCTCATCGCACGCTGGACCGAGAGCCTCACGGTGTTCACGAACGGCACCGCGGCGGTAAGCGCCGCGCAGGAGGCGGACCTCGCCACTGCGGGGGTGGTCGTGCAGCGGCATCCGATCGTCGAGCTGATCGGAGACCGCGGTCGCCTCGAGGCCGTGCGCCTCTCCGATGGCGCGGTCATCGCGGTCGACGGCGGATTCGTGCGGCCGGAGTGGGATGCCTCGCTGCCCTTTCTCGAGGGCATCGACCCCGCCCGCGACGATGCCGGGCATCTGCTCACCGACCGCGCCGGACGCACCGACGTGCCGGGGCTGTACTCGGCCGGTGACATCGCGGCTCCCGGTCCGCAGCAGCTGATCGTCGCTGCCGGAGCCGGCGCACGGGTCGCGGCGGTCATCGTGCACGACGGACTCGGCATCGCGACCGCGCACTGAAACTGCACAGCCCTCGCACGACCGACCCACGTGCACAGATGCCGGAGGTGGGCAGTGCTGCCCTGGGCATGGGGAACGCTGCGGGTTTAGGCTGACCGGCATGACCCGCACTCGCTTCGCCCGACTCGCCGCTGCCACCGTCGTCGCCGTGGCGTTGCTGCCATTGAGCGGGTGCGTCTACGCGCAGATCCCCACCGATGTTCCCGCCGCCGAGCCCAGCGCGTCGTCTGAGCCGAGTGAGACGCCTAGCGACGAGCCGAGCACGTCGTCAGAGACGCTCACCTTCGCCGAGGGACTCGACCTCACCAGCTCGTCGTTCGTGCAGTGGGGCGACGGGCTGATGGTCGACGACGAGTGGAAGGTCGCCTCGCCCGACGACGGCAACGGAAACTGGAGCTACAGCACCCTCGACGACTCCTGCACGGTGCACTTCTGGCAGGGCCTGCTCGGCGCCGGCATCGCGGTGCCCGGCGACGACAGTGCGACGACCGATGCTCTGATCGCGGCGATCCTGGGCGGCGCCCCCGCCGACGTCACCCCGAACGCCCAGAACGGCGAGCTCAGCTACCAGCTCGGCGGCAGCGGCGGTGTCGACGCGCGCCAGGTGATCGGCGAGGAGACCGGGCGTACGTGGATCATGACGGCCCGCGGTTTCAGCCAGGTCGGCGCAGGGCTCTACATGATCGCGGACTGCACGGGAACCAAGGCCGATGTCGAGGCGATCATCGACCAGGTCAACGCCAAGAGCGCCGTCATCGTCGTGCCGTGAGCCGTTTCGCCCAGCCGGAAGACTGAGCCGGGTCACTTGCCTCCGGGCGGGCCGACCAGCAGAAGAACCACATAGAGCCCGACGATCGCGATGACGAGCAGCGCGGCGAGCACCCACGGGCGACGCAGCAACCAGCGCATCAGCCGGTCGTACCAGCGGCGGTCGCGCGGATCGTCGGTGGCGTCGAGGCGCCAGGGGCCGTCGAGGTGCCCGGTGCGGTGCAGCCAGATCTCCATCGGGATGGTCGCGTAGGGCACGACGGCACTGGCAACGGCCAACACCGCGACGCCGATGTGCCAACGCTGATTCACCGCCACCAGCAGAGCTGTCGCTCCGTAGGCGAGGAACACGAACCCGTGGATGCCTCCGCCGATCGTCACCACGACGCCCGGCGCTCCCACGGCGCGGGCGATGATCGCGCCGATCAGGATGGTCCAGGTGATGGCCTCGGCGATCGCGAGAACTCGGTACAGGCGGTCGGGCGAACGGAACACGGCACTCCTCGGGTGGGGGGGTGGTTCCAGGCTATCGGGGGCACCTATGGCCTCCGGGCGAGGAATACCCCACTCCGCGGAGACGTTTGCCACAGCATGACTGTGGATGCGGATGCTCTGGCGCGCGTGCTCGCGACCGTCGACCTCCGCGTGGGCGTGGGACGCCGCGTCGCCGTCGCTCCAGACGACCTTCTTCCGCTCTCGCCGGGTGCCACGACGCTCGTGTATGTCGCCGAGGGCAGTGTGCACGGGCATCCGCCGCTCCGACCCGGATGCCGCCTCGATGTCGATCCCGCCTCTCAGCGCGTGGCCGTCGATGTCGATGAGCCGCGCGATCGACTCACCGCCGGCGACGCGTTCCTCACGCTCGGCGGGAGCCCGTTCGCCCTGCAGTCCGATGCCGGGGCCACGCTGATCGTCGTCGACCTCGAGCTCTCCGACGCCACGGCCCCGCTGGGCGCCGTACTCCCCGACCTGATCACCGTGACGGGTTTCGACACGCTCGAACCGGCTGCCGCGACCCTGGCCGAGGGCATGGGCCTCGTCGACCCCACCGCCGCGCCGAAGCGCCGCACCGACCCGGTGATCTGCCGCCTCATGGCGATGACGGTGCTGCTCTCGGTGATCCGGGCGTGGGCCGAGAACGGCTGCGCGCCCGCCGGGTGGCCGTCGGTGTCGAGCGACCCGTTCCTCGACCGCGTCGTCGAGGCCATCCACGACGAGCCAGGACGTGAATGGACGGTCGAGCGACTCGCCAACGTCGGCGCGATGTCGCGGTCGGTCTTCGCCGAGCGGTTCCGCAACGCGCTCGGCCGCTCCCCCGCCGACTACGTCACCGAGGTGCGCATCGATGCGGCCAAGCGGATGCTCGACGCCGGACGCTCCGTATCCGACACCTCGCGCGCGCTGGGCTACGCCTCGGACGAGGGGTTCAGCCGCGCCTTCCGCCGGCGCACCGGCATGACGCCCTCGTCGTGGCGTCTGGCACACCGCCTGCCCGTCTCGGCCTAGCGGCCCGGGCATCGTTCGCGTGCGCGGGACTTCCGAGCACTCGCTCCCTGGGTCCCTGAGCCCGTCGAAGGGCCCGCCCCAGGACGCTTCGACAGGCTCAGCGACCCACCTCGAGAGCTCGGCGACCCAGATCGGAAGCTCGGCGACCCAGATCGGAAGCTCGGCGTCCGGCTCCGCGACCCGGCGTGCTCAGGCGCGCACGCGGTTCGACAGGCCGAAGAGCACGGCGCCGATGACGAGCATCGCGGCCCCCAGCACATAGGCGAACTCGACTCCCGCGCCGTCGACGAGGAACCCTCCAACTCCGGCGGCGATCATGATCGCACCCTGGAATCCGACGACCACGAGGCTGCCACCGGCTTCGAGGCGCGACGGCATCCGGTGCCCGACCCAGGTATTCACGACGATCAGCCACGAGGCGAAGAAGAAGCCCCACACGAACACGACGACACCGACCGCCACGATCGACCCCGACAGCAGCAGCATCGCGGCGACCGAGACCGCGATCACGACGGGCGCCAGCACGGCGAAGAGCCGGAAGGTGCGGTCGATCACGAATCCGATCACGAGGTTGCCGATGAGGCCGCCGGCGCCGAACAGCGCGAGCAGCACGACGATGGTCGAGGCGTCGACGTCGGGGATGCGCTCGAGCGCGAGTCGCACGTAGGTGTAAGCGAGGAAGTGCCCCAGCACCACGAAGACGTGACCGATCAGGCCGAGTCCGATGCCGGGCTGTCGCACTGTGTCGACCAGGAGGCGGATGCTCGACGCCTGCGCCGCGGGCACCGAGGGCAGCAGCGCGCGCAGCGCGATGGCGAGGAGTCCGGTCACGACGCCGGCGATCGCGAAGACCATGCGCCAGTCGACGAGCTCGGCGAGCATGACGCCGAGCGGCACACCCGCGACCGTGGCGAGCGAGGTGCCGGCGGCGGTGAACATCACGGCGTGGCCGAGACGCTCGGGCCCCGCGATGCGAGCGGCGACGGTGATCGACATTGACCAGAAGGCGCTGATCGCCGCTCCCAGCAGGAACCGGGCGAGCAGCACGATGATCAGGTTCGGCGCGATCGCGACGATGAGGTTCGACACGGCCGCGGCGAGCGCCATCCACACCAGCAGTGACCGCCGGTCGAGCCGCGGGAAGATCAGGCCGATGGTGGGGGCGACGAGCAGTCCCACGAGCGCGGTGACGGTCACGGTCTGACCCGCCTGGCCGGGCGTGACACCGAGGGCGTCGGCCATCTCGGTGAGCACCCCGTTGGGCAGGAACTCCGCCGTCACGAGCAGGAAGCTCATCATCATCACGACGATGAGTCCGCCGTAGCGCATCCGCTCGGGTCGAGTGGTCGCCGCGGTCGGGATGGGCGCTGTGGTTGTCATGCTTTTACATTCGCAGCGCACGGATGCCGTCGCCCGACCGCCCGTCCACGGCACCCGACCATTCGTCCGGGGTGCGGTGGGCGCTTCGATGCGCGGGCTGGGATACCGGTACGGCGCGCCGTCACCGGCCGTTCACCGGGTGCGGCCAGACTTCGACACATGAGCGCACCCGATCCTCAGCCCGGCGTCCCCGAGCCCGCGGCGACGGCGAGCACCGGCGCTGTCGCCGTGCTCGGCCTCGACCTGCGCGGCGAGACTCCCGCACCCAAGAAGCAGGTCTACTCGTGGGCGCTGTGGGACTGGGCGACGCAGCCCTTCAACACGGTGATCCTCACCTTCGTCTTCACGGCCCTGTATCTGGTGAGCTCGTCGTTCCTGCCGGCCGATATCGCCGCCCTCGACAAGACCGACCCGGTGCGCATGGCCGCCGAGGCCGATCTCGCCTCCGGGTTGGGCCTCGGTTCGACGATCGCGGCCTTCGGCATTTTGCTGCTGGCGCCCGTGCTCGGGCAGCGGGCGGATGCCGCGGGCCGACAGAAGCTCTGGCTCGGAATCGGCACCGGCGCCCTCGTGTTCTGCATGCTCGGGCTCTGGTTCGTCGAGCCTCGGCCGAGCCTCTTCTGGCTGGGTGTGGCCCTGATCTCCGCGGCCACCGTGTTCCAGGAGATCGCGGCCGTCAACTCCAACGCCATGCTGATCGGCATCGCGAACCCGAAGAACGTCGGTCGCATCTCGGGCCTCGGATGGGGCTTCGGCTACCTCGGCGGCATCATCGCGCTCGTGATCGTCGTCGTGCTCGACTCGAACGACTGGTTCGGGATGTCGACCGAGAACGGCCTGGCGTATCGCCTGATCGCGGTCGGCTGTGCGGTCTGGGCGATCGTGTTCAGCATCCCGATCTTCCTCAACGTGCCCGAGCCGTCGCTGGGCCGTCCCGAGCGCCGGGTCGGATTCTTCGCGTCGTACAAGCTGCTGGTCAAGGACGTCGGCGGTCTCTACCGCGATCCCGAGACCCGCCCCACTTTCTGGTATCTGCTGTCGAGCGCCGTCTTCCGCGACGGCCTCGGAGGCGTCTTCGCCTTCGGCGCGATCATCGGCACCGCGGTGTTCGGATTCGAGACGCAGGACATCATCATCTTCGGCATCGCCGCCAACCTCATCGCGGGCGTCTCGACGATCATCGCCGGACGCCTCGACGACCGCGTCGGCCCGAAACGCATCATCCTGGCGTCGATCGGCTCGATGATCGTGGCCGGTCTCGCGGTGTTCTTCCTGCGCGACGGCGGCACCATGGTCTTCTGGATCGGCGGGCTCATCCTCTGCGCCTTCGTCGGCCCGGCGCAGGCAGCGGCCCGCTCGTTCCTCGCCCGCCTCACTCCGGCCGGCCGCGAGGGCGAGATCTTCGGCCTCTACGCCACCACCGGGCGCGCGGCGAGCTGGATGGCCTCCGGCGCCTGGACGCTGCTCATCGTTCTGACGGCGCAGACGGCCTACGGCATCCTGGGCATCATGATCGTGCTGATCGCCGGCTTCCTGCTACTGCTGCCGGTCAAGGCGCCGCGCTGAGCCCTCCCCGGCTTTCGAAGAGGAGAAGTCAGCGCCGCCAGTTGTCGGCGAGCTTGTTGAGCAGGCGAGCGAGCTCGGTGCGCTCCTCGTCGGTGAAGGCAGCGAGCGCGCCGCTCAGCATCTCGCGCCGCTCTCCGCGCACGCCGCGGGCGATCTTGCGTCCTTCGTCGGTGAGCGCGATGCGCGTGCGGCGGGCGTCGTCGGGGTCGGCCTCGCGTCGAACGAATCCGTGCGCGACGCCCTGCTGCACCAGGCGTGACGCCCGGGGCTGATCGACGCCGATCGCCTCGCCGAGCGCGCTGACGCTGAGCGGTTCGGATGCCGCGGCGAGCGCTTCGAGCATCCGCATGCGCGCCGGCCCGCCCAGTCGGGTGCCGGGGTCGCCCATCCAGGGTGGCATGCCGGGACGCCCGCGGTGCTCGAACCCATCGCCGTGGGGCCCGCCGTGTGAGCCTGCGTGGGGCCCGCCGTGCCAGCCGTGCGGTCCGCCGTGTTCGGGGCTGTGCGCCCCGCGGTCTCCCGGGCGTCGTCCGCGCAGCCGGGACAGTGCCAGGGCGATGGCTTCGGCGGGGTCGTTCTGTTCGGCGGTCACACACTGATTTTACATGCGACTTGACATGCATCGCTACTGCATGTCACACTACATATACATGCACTGTGACAACCACATGCACACTGACAACTAAGGACTTCCCTGATGAACACCACTGATGACAACACCCCAGAGAACACCACCCGCCCCTTCGGCTTCTGGTTGAAGGCCGTCGACCGCCTCATGGCCGACGAATTCGCCTCCGCCTTCGAGGGCGAAGAGATCGGACGCCGCGACTGGCGCCTCCTCAACATCGTCGACGGCAGCATGCCCGCCCGGCGCCCCCTCAACGGACACAAACTGCACCGACTCGTCGAGCGCGGTTGGGTCGCGCCCGAGGGCGACGGCTGGACGCTGACCGACGACGGACGCGAGGCGAAGGACCGCCTCGGCGCGATCGTCGACGGCATCCGCTCGAAGATCGGCGACGCCGTGTCCGACGAAGACATGGCCACCACCCTCGCCTCACTCGAGAAGATCGCGCGCGCATTCGGGTGGGACGAGGAGACTCCTCTCCCCCGCGGACGCCGCCACGGCTTCGGCGGACGCGGTCACGGCCGCTTCCCGAAGCACTTCGGCCCGCGGCACGGCTTCGGTCGTCGCCACGGATTCGGTCCGGCATCCGACGGCGAGCACGCTCGTCACGGCTTCGGCCCGGAATTCGGCCCCGGCTTCGAGTACGGCTTCGAGGGACACCGCGACTTCGGCGCGAGTGCCGAATGCCGCCATGGAGACCGCAGCCGCAACCACTCGCACGGCGAGCACGGTCACGGCCGCGACGACCACGGTCACCGTGGACGCGGCCCGCACCGCGCCGCCCGTCTGGCGCAGCACTCCTACGAGCGCGGCTTCGACGCCGGCTTCAGCCGCGGACGCGACGCCTGATCACAGGCCGCTTCGCGAGAAGGGGGACGGATGCTTCGGCATCCGTCCCCCTTCTGCGTTCCGGCCCGGCCCTAACTCAGGACAGAGCGCGCGATCCGCCCCCGAAACCCTCGAATTCGGCCCGAGGGCCGCGGTTTGTCCTGAGTTGTGGCCGGCTGCGCGTCCATAACTCCTCAAACCCGCTCCGCTCCCGCCCGAAAACAGCCGCAGACCGGTCTCGCCGTCGCGTTCTTGAGGAGTTATGCGCCGAAAGCCCCGTCGACGTGCGCCTCAGAACGGCAGAGCGAGGTAGAACTGCCGCACGGCATCGTCGTCGGGGCCCTGCAGCTGCATGACCCAGGGCTGCCCTTCCTCGTCGGCGACGATCCACATGATCGTCATCGACCCACCGTCGCGGTACGTGTTCTGCGTGCCGCGTCCGCTGTCATAGACGGCATCAGACGACGTGGGTTCGCCCAGCTCGTCGGCCAGGGTCTCGAATCCACGCTGTGCGTTGGCGTCATCGGCGAACCGCCACACCGTGAAGTCGGTGCGGCCGGCGTCGGAGTCGTAGGCCGCACCGGCGGCTTCGTCGGCAGAGAGGCTGCCGGCGTCGGACGCGGTCCACGGGGTCGCGAGACTCCAGACGGCCGCGCCGTCGGCACCGATGACCGATGCGCTGACCTGCCCGGCGATCTCGGCGCAGAAGTCGGTGCACGGCTCGGCCGTCAGGTCCCGGTTGTCGGTGACGTCGACCGCCGTGCCGGATGCTTCGGCCGAACCCGTCGTCTCACTCGTCGCCGGCTCCGACGTCTCCGTCGCCGAGGCGTCGCCGAACGTCGACCAGTCGAGGGTGGTGCTCGTCGTGAGGTAGATGACCAGCGCGATGGCGCCGGCGAGCAGCAGCACGAGGAACGAGAAGATCGCCACGGTCCAGCCCCGGTAGCTGCCGGATGCCGGCACCTCGGGCGGCGCGGCGAAGGCGGGGTCGAGGTCGGGTGCCGTCAGCGCCTCGTCCGACGAGGGAGCCACGGGCGGAACGGCAGCCGGGCGCCGCCGCAGTGCATCGGATGCTGGGGCGGACGCACCCGTGACCGGACCGTCGAACGCGGGCGGCGGCGAAACGACGGCACCGCCGGTCGACCCTTCGAAGGCGGGAGGCGGGGGAACCACAGCATCCGCCGAGCGGGCCGAATCGACCGGCGGCACGGCCCCGGTCAACGGCCCGTCGAAGGCAGGGGGCGGCGGGATGACGGCATCCGCCTTCGGTCCGTCGAACACGGGGGGCGGCGGGATGACCGCATCCGCCGTCGTGTCGTCGAACACGGGGGGCGGCGGGACGACAGCATCCGGAACGTCACCCTCCGGCGTCGCGGGCTCGGGTGGGTTCGTGCTGTCGTCGCTCATGTCAGCCTCCGTGGGATCCGACGTCTGTGACGCCGACGTCAGTGCGATGGAAATTCTGGAACGAACGGGATGCCGTCGGCCCCCGCTGCCCCTGATACCTGTTGCCGTAGGGACCCGAGCCGTAGGGGTTCTCGGCGGGCGACGTCAGGCGGAAGAAGCACAACTGGCCGATCTTCATGCCGGGCCAGAGCTTGATCGGCAGGGTGGCGACGTTCGCGAGCTCGAGCGTCACGTGCCCGGTGAAGCCCGGGTCGATGAAGCCGGCGGTCGAGTGGGTGATGAGGCCGAGGCGTCCGAGCGACGACTTGCCCTCGAGGCGGGCGGCGATGTCGTCGGAGAGCGAGACCTGCTCGAACGTCGCTCCGAGGGCGAACTCGCCCGGGTGCAGGATGAACGGCTCGTCAGGGTCGACCTCGATGAGGCGGGTCAGCTCGGGCTGATCGGCCGAGGGGTCGATGAACGGGTACTTGTGGTTGTCGAACAGGCGGAAGTACCGGTCGAGGCGCACATCGACGCTCGACGGCTGCACCATCTGCGGGTCGTGGGGCGCGAGCCCGATCTTGCCGGATGCGAGTTCTGCCCTGATGTCGCGGTCGCTGAGAAGCACGGGTTCAGCCTAGTTGTCTCGCCTCGTGGTTCGGAGAGGTGCCGTCGAGGTATGCCGGTGGATCGCGACCGATTCGAATATCTGCAACGTCTGGATAGACAACGGGCTCACCCCCGGGCTCGTTAATCAATGAAGAAAGAACGACCGGAGATAGATATGTCGATCACGACGATGAGCAAGACCGACACGACGAAGGCGAAGAAGAGCCGCTGGGCAGCACTCGCGCTCGCTGCCCTCGTGGTGGCGGGTGGAACGGTGGCGGTTCCGCAAGCGGCGAGTGCAGCGACGAAGACCTGTGGAGCCGACGGCTACAGCTGTTCCACCACGGTGCAGTCGAAGTACAAGCTCACCATTCGGGCGATCGATACGAGCTATAACAAGAAGTCGAAGAGCTACACGGTGAAGACCTTGGGCGGCACGACGATGTGCTCCGGGAAGATCACCGTCAACGGTGGCAGCAAGGCCTGCTACCTGGGCGGATACAAGGGCAAGGTGAAGATCACCGTGTCGAAGGACTGGTCGGTGGGAGCACGGATCACCACCTCCTGATCGGCACCCCCGGCTGATCTGAACAACAGAAGCGCACCTCCGGTCCCCCGCCGGAGGTGCGTTTCTGCGTTGCAGGGACGCGGCGCCGAAGACGAAACAACCCTGGAGAGAAACCATGCCCGAAATCACTCACCCGACCACCCGCACGAACCCGACGAGGAAGCGCAACTGGCAGGCGATGACGGTCGTCACGAAGAAGTCGCTGTCGCTCAGCGCAACGTCATCCGGCCCGAGCGCGACGGAAGCGCACCCGAGAGTCTTCGCGGGTGGCTTCTGCGTCGGCCGAGGCATCCGATCGAAGCATGCCCGAATACGACGACCGATTCCGGTTTCGGGAACGTCAGATCAGATGGCGGGCTCATCGCGCCTGCATTCCCCCGAACGACGAAAGCGGAGAACCCCATGTTCACGACGACGAAGAAGAAGACCAGCCGCTGGCAGGCACTGATGCTGGCGGGGCTCGTGCTCGCGGGCGGCGCGGTGTCGGTGCCGCATGCGGCGGATGCTGCGACGACCAAGGACAAAGTCTGCAGCCCGTTCACAACCGTCTGTAAAGTGCAGCTCAGCGTCAAGAAATCCGGCAGCGCCAGCATTCGGAGCCTGTACATTTCATTCGACGGTCAGCTAGGAATCTCGGGACGCGGCCCCGCATACGAAGTGCGCGACCTTACTCGAGGCTCCGTCCTATGCAAGGGAACATCGAGGTATCCCGGGCAGAGCATCTGGTGCAAGATCCCGAACCGCGCAGCGACGGTGTCGGTCGAGTTCCGCACAAACATGAACATGGGAACGGCTTCGGCGCGTCTGTACTGATGGTCACGAAGAAGACTCACCACTGGCAGGCCCTCACCCTGGCAGCCCTCGTGCTGGCCGGCGGAACGGCCGCTGTTCCCCAGCCGGCAGAGGCGGCGACGACCTCCACCACCTGCGCGTACTCGTGGGGCACGTGTCAGGTGAAGATCAAGATCGGCGGCTTCGTGCACTTCCGCGTGAAAGCGGTCACCGCGCCGGGCACGAAGATCTCGTGGACGGTGCAGGCCTCGAACGGACGCCGACTCTGCTCGGGCACGATGAGTCCTGGCTCGTCGCGCATGTGCTCGTTCAATTACTCCGGCACGGTGACCATCACGGCGTATACGGGCGTCATGCGCACGGCGAGCATCACGGCGTGGTCATGATGCGCTTTGCGCCCCCCATTTGACGAAATCGGAGAGAACCATGTTCACGATGACGAAGAAGAAGACCAGCCGGTGGCAGGCGCTGATGCTGGCGGGGCTCGTGCTCGCGGGCGGCGCGGTGGCTGTGCCGAACGCTGCGACTGCGGCACCCGTCAAGAGCTCTTCCCAGATGTGTTCCACGTCGGTCAAGAGCTGCAGCCACACGGTCCGCGCGAAGAATGAGGTGTGGTTCCGAGTGGTCTCGCCCGGCGCCTCCCCCACCCTCAGCTACACCGTGAAGACGATCAGCGGTCGAGTGCTCTGCCGAGGCACGATCACGCCGAACCACGGCAATCGCAGTTGCTGGTTCGGTACGTACACGGGCTCGGTCACGATCAAGACCACGAAGCACACGACGTGGCTCAAGATTTACGCCACCTACTGAGCCTCTCCGCGCGCGGTCAGGCTGATCGTTGAGACGCACTCCGGCACCCGCCCGGGGTGCGTCTCTGTCTCTCGCAACGGTGCACTCCGTTCGGTCCGGACGGCATACCCGCATGGTTCGGAACGTACACCGGGCGGGTTTCGATCACAGTCAGCAAGGGCTGGCTCAGCGACATCCGCATCTACGCCTCGCACTGAGCATCCGCCCTACCCGTCATGGCCAGAGGATGCCGAGACCACTGCCGATCGCCGAGAACCCGAGCACGAGGAACAGCACGCACATGATCGTGTGATTCTCGCGGCTGAGCCAGACATGCAGTGCGCTCAGCGGGGCGCGCAGGCGCTCGGCCGCGATCGCGTAGGCGACGACGGGGACGAGCACGGTGGATGCCGCGATCAGCGCGAAGACCACCAACGAGATGATCAGCTCGTCGCCCGTGAGATCGGACGTGCCGAGGTCGATGGCGACGCTCGTGCTGAAGATGAACGTCTTCGGGTTCACGACTGCAAGGAACAGGCCGAAGCGCAGCCCGCCGCCGAATCCGAGGGAGTCGACCTTCCGCATCCACGCGGGGAGCTTCGGTACCTCGTCGCCCTTCGGGCGCTTGCGCCACTGGGCGACCGAGAGCACGAGCAGCAGCCCGCCGAGCGCGAGCTTGACCAGGCCGACGACCACGCTCGGATGCGAGTCATCACGATCGGGCAGGAACGTCGAGAGCGCCGTGAGCGCGCCGATGACGGCGAGGATGCCGACGACCCACCCGATCAGGAACCCGACGCTGCTCGTGCGCGCCTTTGGGCTCAGCAGCGTGAGGATGACGACGATGATCGGCAGCGGACTGATCGCGATGCCGAGCGCGAACGGGAGAAGCTCTCCGATGACACTGCCCATGTCCCCATCATGGCGCGGAACCGCGTCGGGCGAGCGCTTTGGTCATGCGGCGGGCGCCGGGTAGGCTGGCGTCACCTGTTCCTCTGCAGAGCAGGTGCGGGGCTGTAGTTCAATGGCAGAACTTCTGCTTCCCAAGCAGATAGCGCGGGTTCGATTCCCGTCAGCCCCTCCATAGGCGTTTCCCCCATCAGTTTGTGCGCTCAGACGCGTCGTCTACCCACGATCCTTCGTTCGTCACGATGATTGATGTACGAGCACAGGAAAACCTGGTCCTAGCGATTGACCCCGCGATGGTTCCAGGAGGGCGCTGACGGTAGGCGCACAGATTCGGGCAACGCGCTCAGCGGAAAGCGAAGGTCTCCAGGACCCATGGGGTCCAGCGCTGTCTCAGCGCCGTTTTCGTACCCGCACGCAAATGTGGCACGGCCAGGTGAAGCGGACCGCCGGCTGCGAGCGAGGGATCGAACGGCAACCGCATCTGCACAGGCATCTCATGTGGGGTCGCAGGTCGTCGTCCGAAGACAGACGTGACGACGGGCACGGTGCGGCAGTGCGCATCAGCGCCGAAGCGAGCGGCGATGTCGGCCGTGCTGTCCGTGAGCGCCGACATCCCTTGCCTGGTGTGCGCGGCGACGAGCACGAGGTAGCCGCGCGCAAATGCGGAGGCGGCCTTTTGTGCGTCGTAGCGGCCTCCGTCGATGAGTTCATGACTGCCTGCGAGTGCGGGAGCCAGCTGGAGGCCGGAGCGCTGGTCGAACGCGCCCGGGTCGGTGGCGTTCACCGCGGGCAGCGGTACCCGATTCTCGGCGAGGAGGTGCAGCGTCAGAGCGGCAAGCGTGGTGGTGCCGACGCCGCCGCCCGCGCCAACGAACGTGACCGTTGTCACGAAGGTGCCTCCCCCGTGCTTCGTAGGTGCGCGACCTGGATGACGTGCGGCTGTTCGCCGCGGCGGATGTAGCGGCCGCGCCCGGGCGGGAAGCGTTCGGCGTGGACGCGAGGAAGAATCTGCCCTTCGCTGCGGTCGCCGGACAGGAGCAGAACCGCCCCACCGGTGTCGCGGACTCCTTGCAGGAATGAGCTGTACATCGCTCTCACTGATCCGGCGACGGGGCGGGACAGGATGATGTGGAATCGGGTGTCGCGCGCGGTGGGGAGGTGGGGGGCGAGGGCGGCGAGGTGTTCGATGCCGCCGGCGCTCATGATGTCATGGTCGTCGATGATGAGGACGACGCGGGGAGCGGCAGCCAAAGAGGTCGCATCGAGCTGGGGCCGGCGTGCGAGCTCGGTTGCAATGGAAGACGCGAGCCCCGACGCCTGGATGGTCGAGCGGGCGTGGGCCGCAAGATACGCATCGGGAACTATCTCGCCAACGTGTCCACGGGAATCCACGACGGCGATGGCAAGCTCTGCTGGCGTGAACCGATCGATCAGTCCGGTCACGATCATCCGGAGCGTACTGGACTTTCCACTGCGGGCGTCACCGAACACGAGCAGGTGCTGATCGGAGCGTGTGAACTCCCAGAAGGCGGGCTCCATCGTGTCCTGCCGGAGGCCGAACGGAACGGATTCGGGTTCGTTCGCGGGGCCGGGGAGCTGGTCGGGGTCGAGGTCTTGCGGGAGGAGTCGGATCGGTGCAGCGGAAGGACCGGACCAGGACGCGGCGACCCGATGCCCCAGAGCTTCGACTGCATCGCCGAGCTCGCCATCATCGGTCGTTTCGAGGACGGGGAGGGCCACCTGCCCGATGAGACCGTTGTCGCTCAGGGCGCGACCGGCGGTGGCGGCGCGGATGGTGCGCGCGAGGTTGCGGTCGACCTGGGACTCGCCGGCGTCGTTCAGCCGCATCTCGATCTTGGTGCCGAACAGAGACTGATGGGCGATGCGCAGCTCGCTCCAGCGAGAAAGGGCAAGGACGATGTGCACGCCGTAGTTCGCCGCGCGGAGCATGATGGCGGTAAACGCGGCGTCCAGCTCATCGAACTCCTGCCGCAGGGCGCCGTAGCCGTTGACGAGGACGACGATCTCCGCAGACGCGAGTTGTGGGATCTGTCCCGCGGCATGTCGAGTCCGCAATTCTGAGATGGAGTCGATACGCGTGTTCTTGAAGATGTGTTCTCGTGCGGTGAGCATCGATTCGAGTTCCTCGAGGAGGCGCCGCAGCCGTGCGGGGTCGGAGCGGGTCGCGACACCACCGACGTGCGGGAAGGGTTCCAGTCGGCGCAAACCGCCTCCAACGAGGTCCATGCCGTAAATCGCGACGTCTTTGGGCGTGTGGGTCAGCGCGAGGGAGACGGCGATCGTGCGCAACAGCGTGCTGCGACCGGATTGCGGGCTGCCGATGATGGCGAGGTGCCCGCCGCCACGGGTGAGATCGAGGCTCCACGGGGACTGGTTCTGATGGGCCGGGTCATCGATCAACCCGATGGGGAACTCAAGATTCGGCGTCAGCTCCTGCTCTCCGAGGATTTGCCCGAGCGCGAGTCGTTCCGGCAGCGGCGGCAACCACGCGGCTGTGACCGCGCGGCCGTCGGCGCGTAGCCGCCTCACGGCTTCGTCGATGAACAGCTCACCGATCTCCGGCGAGGACAGTGCAGGTTTCGTGACCTGGTCATCGTCCGTGTCCTGGGCGATGCCGTTGTACGTGGAGACACGGAACACTCGGTTGCGCTCGCCCGCGGTGACGACGGGGGCGGACCGCGTGGGCGTCGCGCCGGAGACGAACCCGGCGCGGAACCGCTGGTATACGGAGGTGTCGACTTTGAGGATTCCGTACCCGGGCAGGGCGGGAAGACGGTAAGCATCGGTCGTGCCGAGGACGACATGGGATTCGTTCTCGCTGAACGTGCGTAGGCCGAGCCGGTACGACAGATACGTGTCCAGTCCGCGGAGCTTGCCCGCCTCGATGCGTTGGCTGGATAGGAGCAGGTGGATGCCAATCGATCGGCCGATGCGGCCGATCTGCAGGAACAGGTCGATGAACTCCGGCTCCGCGGTCAGCAACTCACCGAACTCGTCGATCACCATGAACAAGTGCGGCATCGCCTCAAGGTCAGGGCGGGTCTTGCGCAACTCGCGGTAGTGGGTGATCGACGGGGACGAGTCGGCGTCCTTCAGCATCTGCTGGCGGCGAAGAACCTCGCCTTGCAGGGATGCGCGTGCGCGGGTGGTCAGCTGTGGATCGGAGGCGAGGTTGTCGATGAGTCCGGCGACGTGAGGGAGTGACTGGAACGGAGAGAATGCGGCACCACCCTTGTAGTCGACGAGGAGGAGGCTGAGGTCCTCGGGAGGGTGCGCGAGCGCAAGAGAAAGAAGGAGTGTGCGAAGCATCTCCGATTTTCCTGAGCCAGTCGCTCCGACGCAGATACCGTGCGGGCCCATCCCTTCCTGCGCGCTCTCTTTCAGATCGAGGAAGACGGGTCGTCCGTTGTCGTCGATGCCGAACGGTACGCGCAGGAACGCGCTGGGGGATCGGGGGGCCCAGAGCGTCGTGGGGTCAATGTCGGAGACGTCGGTAATGCCGAGGAGTCGGGCGATGTCGAGTGGGTCGGCGGTGCTGTTGTCGGCGCGGGCGGCGACGTGGACGGTACGGAAAGCGGCCATCGACCGGGCGAGGGCGACCAGGGTGTCGCTGCGCGTGTCGTCGGGGGCGAACAGAACCGGAGCGGGTTCTGAGGACGACGCTTGGTGGGTGATGACCGCATCGTCTTCGCTGATCGTGATGCGCACGTCGACGTCGTCGGGTTCGTGGAGCCGGTCGGAGAGGAGATGGATGACGGTGATGTTCAGGTCCTGCAGGCGCAGGTGCGGGTCAGGGCCACGCAGCCGGGACGCGGCCTGTCCATGATCGTCAATGAAAACGATGAGACGTGCCCGCTGGATCTCTCCGCTGCCGCGGCGCTGGATGTTGGTGGCGGACGCGCCGCGCGCGGTCAGCTCGTCTGCGAGGACATCGGCGAGAAGGGCGAGGTCAGGGGCGATGCGTCGTGCGGGCAGGGGGCCATCGAACAGGGCGGTGTCCTGGACGTGCGGGAGGAGGTCGAACCCGGCCCAGTCATCGGCGTGATCCGCCGAGTATGCGGCGGCGAGTACGAGGTCGTCGGGTGTATGCGCGGTCGCGAGTTGGGAGACGAGGGAGCGGATCGTGGACATGCCGCGGTCCCGGTCGGCGACGATGGACACCACCGACGCGTCGTGAAGGTCGGCGGTGATCGGCATCTCAGGGACTGCGTTGAGGGTGCGGGCGACGATCTCCGCTTCCCGCTCCAGGATCGGGTCGGCTGGCTCCAGCGGCGATTCCTGCGCGGCGAGGGTGAGGCCAAACCACGGGCGGGCGGCGAGCCCCACCCGAGCGGACAGGTGGTCGGCATCCGTCCGCCGGCGTTCCCATCGGCGCGCGGGGTTCCGCATGATCTCGACCAGGCCGTCCGGGGTCGGGTGCACGGCAAGAGCGGCCGCCCGGTCGCGGTCGCCACGCTCACGCAGCTCCGACCGCAGTCGCTCGAGGTAGTCGAGGTAGAGCTCGCGGCGGGTGCGGGCTTTCCGGGCCGCGCGGCCCCGCGATGACAAAGCAAAGCCGAGACCACCGACGATCGCGACGACGAAGACCACGGCGGCGAGCACGAGGAACAACGGCTGACCGTTGCGCAGCACGACCATCATGATCACCGAGGACAGGGCACCGATCAGCGGCAGCAGGAACTGCAGCGGCATTGCCCCGCCCTGGTCTTCCAGCGATGGCGGCGCGGGGATGAGTTCAGGTTCCGGCGGGGTCGGAGGGGCGGTCACGCGCGTGGGGCGGTGGAACAGGGGCTTCGTCATGCGGCACTCCCGATGGATCTCGGGGCCGTGCACAACCGGACGATCTCGGCGCCCAGCCCGGCAACGGCGAGCACGCTCGCGGGGCGCGGTTGCACGTGTCTGTCGTAAGGGAGTGTGACCTGTGGGACGGGCGACGAGGCCAGCATCCGTTTCGTCGCTGCGCCGACACGGCCGCGGAGCCCCGACGCAACGATCAGCGTCGGCGTCCCGGCCGCAGTCAGAGCGGCCGCGATATCCACGGCGTGCTGAACGGCGAGCCGTTCCACGCCCGTCGTCAGGCAGAGCACATGGGAGTGGGCGGCGACGGCGGACAGTTCTGAGACACCCAACGTGCCCCAATCGGTGACCGTGATCTCTCGGTCTCGGTAGTGCGGGTCGCAACACTGACGCCACGTGTCGACCCCGCCGGGCCACACTGGTGCCGGGAGCGTCACGTCTTCGGGCTCGGGAGTGGTGCTCGACGTCCGGTAGCCTGTCGCATCGACGAAGAGAACGCCCCGGTCACGGCGGCCGGCGAGCATCGACGTCGCCGCCCGCGCGGCGGTCGTGCATCCGGTTCCGCCGCGCAGGGACGCGAACCCGACGCGGCGGATCACCGGTAACGGGGCGCGCAGCGCGCGTTCCGCAGCGATGCTGTTCCTGTGACGCTCGCCGCCCCACAGCTGCGCCATCATCTGCAGACGGGTCATGAGAACGTCCCCAGCAGGTCGCCGAACACGCCGATGATGCCGAGAAGCAACGGAATCATCGCAATCACCGTCAATGCCTCGAACACACCGAGCAGTCGGCGCAGGCGGGCTTGCGCCGCATCCGACGGACGCTGCAAGGCGACCACCAGGAGAACTACGCACACTGCGGCCCCGATGCCCGCGCGCAGGACCGGGTCCATAGTCCCGCCGAGAAGCCAGAACCCGAGCGGGAAGAGAGCGCCGATCAGCAGCGTCGTGCGAGCAACCGCAAGCGGGAACAACCGACTGCGGGCGACAAGGAACAGGGCGAGGGCGGCAGCGAGGCCCGCCTGCCAGCCATCACCGGTGCTGAGGAGGACGATGGCGACTGACGTGGGGATGGTGAGGGCGAGCGCGAGTGCCGTTTGGGCGGTGAACGCAACATGGATCGCATCATCGATGTCGCCGCGCCGCACCGGCGAACCCGCCATCGCGGTGTCGTCGAGGCGTCCGACACCGGCGGAGGCGAGAGCGAGCGCGGGGACGAGCCCGATACCGACCGCCGCGACGATCCCGCAGACGGCCGCAGTCACCGCGATCGGTGCACCGGCCAGGGCAGCCGCGACGGCGGTGACCCCAAACGCGGCAGCGACGCCGGCACCGGGAATCACGCCGCGGTTGCGGGCGCCCACACCCATGACGGCGGCGACGGATACCCAGCCGAGCACCACACTGACTACAAGTGCAATAAGGAGGTCGCCCGCGATCGTGGGGAAGATGGCAGGCACGCCGAGGATGCCGAGGGGCGCTGCCAGGCCCAGGCTGAGACCAAACAGGGCGTTGTGTCCGCCCGTCGCGCCGCGGCGTGCGAGGAGCGCGGAGACCACGATGGCAACGGCGAACGCGACGAGCAGGCTTGTGAGGATGCCCGGTGATGCGGGCAGGAGGAGGCCGGTGATCGCAGCGCTGACTGCGACGACGCTCGAGAGGACAAGTGAGGTGAGGGCGGGCGTCCACCGGTCGGCCCGGCGGGTGGCAGCGTCGCTGACGGCTTCGGTGACATCGGCGATGTCCGGCGGCTGCGGGGCTTCGTCCTGGGAGACGAGTCGCAGAATCGCTCCATGGTCGATCCTTTGGGCGGCGAGCGTCGCCCGAGTGTTCACCTGCTGGCCGAGCAGCGAGGTGAGAATGAGAGGTGAACCGTTGCCGACCGGCTCGTCCAACAGATCGACGATCTCCGGGAGGAGTTGGTCGAGGGGGTGGTCGTCGGGCAGGACGAGATCCGCCTTGCGGCGGGTGCCGATCACCGTGACGCGTGTGTACTCCATCATTTCTCTCCGTCTGGCTCGGCACCTACGACGTCGAGTGTGTCCGGGTCGATGGTCACCCCGGTGGCCGGGTCGGTGCGCAGCCCGGTATCCACGTCGACGAACCACCCGGTGCGGGGGTCGATGATCCGTCCCTGAGGATCCGTAGCCCATCCGGTGTCTGGATCGATGACGAATCCGGTGCGAGGATCGATGAGCGTCCCGGTGCTGGTGTCGATCAGCAGGCCGCTGTCTTCATCCTCCAGAAGCCCCTCACCGGACTCCAGAGGACTCGCTTCAATGGCTGCACGATACGCGGCGACGGCTTTGTCTTCGCGCTGCGTCTGCAGGATGTTAAGGACGAATCCGGTACCCAGGCAAGCGGCGCACAGGACGGCACCGAGGATGATGGAACCGGTGAGCCGGCGGAGGTTGGAGTTCACGACACGGCGGTTGCGCTGCGCGCCGTGCACGAACGCGGCTGTGAGCCGTTCACGGTGTGTGCGTGTCGACTCGAGGAGTGTCTGGTCGTAGTCGATCATGCGGCATCTCCCGAGCGTCTGCGCTGTTCGAACACGACACGGCGGGTGCCGAGCACCAGGGTCGTGCCCCACGGGATCGGGATCGCGACGTGCCGGGGCAGGAACTCATCACTGCTGTCTAGCAGAGTTCCACCGCTGGATCCCAGATCGGTGATGACCAGTCCATCCGTAGTGATATCGACCTGTAGGTGGGTTCGCGAGATGGTGCGGGTGAGGTCGGGGATCGCGATCAGCGTGACCGTCGGGTCGGCGGGGACGGGGTTCCGTCCGATGATCGCTGAGCGCTGCACGAGGTGGCTGGTGCCGTCGTCGATGAGCAACCGTAGGTGCGGCGCTTCCCCTCCGCGCTGCGGGGGCTCCGGGAGCGGCGTTGCGAAAACGCCCGGGGGTGCACGCAGCGAGAACGGGTCACCGTCGCCACCGCGTCGCACCGTCACCGTCTGCAACACACGGAAAGACGGTAGCCCGGTCAACCGGTCCACGCTACGCAACCGCAGGATCGTATGACCGACTCCTCCGCCCAGAATTCCGCGCCACAAGAGCAGCCCCATAATCGCGAAAACGGCACCTGCGGGAGCGAGAACCACGGCGGTATTCGGAGCGAGGAGAGCGGCGATCAGAGCAACGAGGAGGGCGGCGAGCACGTCGATCGCGAACGAGCCGGCAGAGGCGGCGCGTGGTGATTCGACGGCAGATGACACGTCGGTCATGGTACACAGTCGCGCAGGACCGAAGGCGTCGCTGACGGACGTGTATAGGGCACTGAGGACTGCCATATCGGTTGTTCGTGGTTTACCATGGGGGCGTTCAGAACGATCAGGGGGGAAACATGAAATTCTCTATGGAGGAGCAAACACTGGTTCGTCTGGGTCAGAGGACCCAGACCGAGTCGGAAGATCTGACCGCGCTGGTGCGTGCGCTCGTCGAATCCGCAGAGCCACTTGAGGGCGTGTTCAACGGTGCGGCGAAAGCCCGCTTCAACGACTTCAAGAACAACACCGACCAGATCACGAACGCGTTGAACAACGCACTCTCAGGCATCGTCACGTCGATCGCCGGGCAGAATCTCGCATTCACCACGGCCGCAGAAGACGGCGCCGCAGCGCACGATGCCGCGCAGGGTTCGGCAGATTTCAGTGGTGAGTCCGTGCTGGCACGGATTTCTGGCCAGGCCTCGGCCTGAGACCTGCACGCAACGGCAGCACGGAGGGTTTGTCATGACCAGTAACCAGATCGACCGCAACGACTACAACGTCGGCGCATCCCAGTCGGTGCAATCCAACTTCGAGAACGTCGCCGCACGCCTCGAAGCAGCGTTGCAGCGCCGCGACCAAGACGTGCGCGCCGCACTCGCCGACTACCAAGCAGACGGCGTCTCAGAGGAGTACGCCGCTCTCGAGCAGCAGTGGACCCAGGCCGGCGACCAGGTGCGCGGCGTGATCGCCGCTATCCGGGGCTCCCTGGAGCAGAACGATGACATCGCCCTGCGTGCGCTCGCGCAAGGCCGTGCCGCTCTGCCCATCTGATGACGCATTGGCGCGTCGATCCGGATGGGGTTCTCGGTGTGCTCGCGGGCATCGACGACCTCGGTCCGGATTTCGAATCGGTGCAGACCGGCATCAGTGAAGCGGCGATGGCGGCGTCGACGCTGTCGGTCGACGGGCGCACGGCTCTATCGAGCGCGTGGGAGGCCTTCATGGAAATGCGCTCACTCGTACCGGGGAAGATCATGCACTCCGTAAGGGTGGCAGCATCCGGGGTGGGGTCTGCGACGACCGCGATCGTCGCAGGCGACGAGGAGATGGCGGCCGATACGCAAGCGGCGCAGTCGCGCGCAGAAGACGCCTGGGGCATCGCACTCCCCTCGGCGTATCAGACCCCGGGCTTCTCGAGGACGCCATGAGCGCGGTCAATCCTTCCTCTGTACCTCACGTCCTCGATGCCGCGGTCGTCGAAGGCCTCGGAGAAGACATCGTGACGTCGGCGACTCTTCTCGAGACCACCATGGTGAGCGCGGTCGATCGCTGGCAGCACTTGCCGGAGGTGTTCGATGTCGCGGGCGCCGAAGGTGCGGTAGCGATGCTCGACCCTTCGCGAGGTGCGGCCAGCGAGTTCGTGACCGCGATGATCGAAGCCCGCCGAGTTCTCACCGACGCGGCGATGAACACCCTCCCCGTGCTGAAGAGGCGTCGCGAAGAGTTGCTCGAACGCATCATCACGGTCAACAAACAGCATGCCGATGCGATCTCGGCGGCATCCGAGGCGGACTCCGCGTATTGGACGGCGTTCCGTGACGATCCCGACTCGGATGAGACGTCAGCGACAGCCGACGAGCGGACCTCCGCAGCGGATGCCGAGGATGCCGCGAACACGGCCGTAACCAATCTGAAACGCGACATCGAAAAGCTGCGCTCCGACATCGAAGCCGAAGAAGAGTGGATCGCTGGCGAGCTCGGACGGATCTCCGGCGGGGATGTCGTGCGCGGCGCATGGGGCGATGAAGTCCGCGTCTCGCAGACCTACTGGGGCGAAGCGGAATCCGTCTACCCGGGCGGCCCGACTGTTACCTCCGGTCTCGCCGAGCATCTGCGCCAGTCCCTGTCGGATGCGGCGGCGAGCCGCATCACCTGGCTCAGCACCGCGAGCGAGACGGAAGTCGAGGAATGGTTGGCCGCGCACCCGGACTTCGCATCGGGCGTCGGCTTCGTTGACCCACAACGCGCCAGCTACCTCTTCGAGAACCTCGAAGATCAATCCACCCGCGGCGCAGACGGCGCCTGGACGACCGGGCCACTCGCAGCACTCTTCGCGCTCGCACCATTCGCGATCGGCAACCTCAACGGGATCCCCGCCGTCATGAAGAACGAATTCAACCGCGAGACGCTGAACGACCTGCTCGCCGGCGACCTCACAGAGACACAGAGGACACAGCTGGAACGTCTTCGCGACCTCCTGGCAAAGGGCCAGGAGAATCCTGATCCACCTTTGTCTCTCCTGTCCCTTTTCCTCGAGACTGATGATGGGAGTCCTCGGGCGAGTGTCGGATTCGGTGATGTGGACACTGCCGATCAGATCACGACGGTCACGCACGGTATCGAAACCGACATGGGGAATCTCGGTGAATGGTCTGACAGCGCGATTTCTACGAAGAGCTCCTTGGATAAAGAGCTGGCGGATCAAGGCATAGTCGGGAGCACGGCTATGGTGCTGTTCATGGAGTGGGACTCAGGTGGAACGGGCAATGTGTGGAATATCGAACGCCCCGACAGCGGCGCCGAGCGCGCCGCACAGTTGCTCCGCGGATTCCAGACGATCAACCCTGCAGCACAGCTCAACCTCGAACTGCACTCGCTCGGCACGACTGCGGGCACGCAAATGATCGTCGACAATCCCGGCCTCGTCGACAACGTCTGGCTCTACGGATCGGCCGGCCTCACGGAGCAGACTGCTGCCGATCTGAAAAACCTGATCAACGACAAGCTCATCACCGTTCACGCCACGCACGCCTCGGATGACTTCATCGCGCCCATCGGACGATGGCCAGTCTCAGAGCACCCTGTGGATCCCCGGACCATTGCCGGGGTGGAGACGTTCTCCTCTGATGGTGGTTTCGTGTCGGGATACGGCAGCGGCGATGGAGAGCACGGCGAGCGCACTGAGGGGCATAATTCGCAGGCCAGCACGGAGTGGTACTACCTCATCGACGGCTTCGAAGTGACGCCGACCGGCGACGCCATTCCCGTGATGGATGATGAGGCTGTGGGCTACCTGGATCCCCGGTCGCAGTCGTTCAAGCAGACCGTGATGGACCTGGCCGCGGCGCTTGACCTCAACGGTGGACGAGTGAAATGACGCGCCGTCGAAGAACAACCTTTGTTGGGCTGGCGATGGCAGGGGTTCTGTCGATGCTTACGGGATGCGGGGAGTCCGTCTTGACGGGTGAAGAGTTGTTCGACCAGGCGCGTGAGGTGAACTTCACCTATAAGGCCGCGGTTGCTGACGTTCAATTGCAGTTGTTCGACGGGGAATGGACCGTGGAAGGTTACGGCGACAGTTCTGAGCAATGTGGGGATGACGGGTACATGTTCCGGTTGGGTCGGTCGACGCCGTTCGAGTGGCGGTTCGAGGGCTCTCCGGCGGAGGCGGGTGAGCGGATCGCTGCCTGGTTGGACGAGAACGGGTGGTCCGATATCAAGACACGCACCTACTCCGGTGACGTCGACAACGTCCTCGTCGAAGCCGAGAAGCCAGAGTCGCACGTCGCCCTCCTCACCATCGATTTCAACCCGGGTGAACGCTCAGACATGATCACCATCAACGCCGACTCCACCTGCGAGGTCGGGGACGCCAACGAAGTGTTTGAACTACGCCGTCCGGGGTATCCAGATGACGAGAGATCCCTGGAAGTTCAGCCCTCGGCTGAGGATCCGACGGCAAAGCCGAGTTTCGGGTATACCGAAGATGGCAAGCGCCGGTTCTGGCCCAACGCACGGTGATCGGGGTCGCGGCACCCGCAGGCGTGTCAAACCTGGCTCCGGCACTCGAGCAGACCACCGCAGCGCTTGAGTTCAAAGGTGGACGAGTGCAATGACAGGCCGTAGAAGAGCAGCCGTCGTTGCTCTGACGATGGCAGGGGTTCTGTCGATGCTTACGGGATGCGGGGAGTCCGTCTTGACGGGTGAAGAGTTGTTTGATCGGGCGCGTGAGGTGAACTTCACCTATAAGGCCGCGGTTGCTGACGTTCAATTGCAGTTGTTCGACGGGGAATGGACGCTCGAGGGGTACGGTGACAGCTCCGATCAGTGTGGGGATGACGGGTACATGTTCCGGTTGGGTCGGTCGACGCCGTTCGAGTGGCGGTTCGAGGGAACCCCTGCGGAAGCGGGTGAGCGGATCGCTGCCTGGTTGGACGAGAACGGGTGGTCCGATATCAAAACACGCACCTACTCGGGAGATGTAGACAGTGTTCTTGTTGAAGCGGAGAAGCCGGAGTCGCATGTCGCCCTCCTCACCATCGATTTCAACCCGGGTGAACGCTCAGACATGATCACCATCAACGCCGACTCCACCTGCGAACCCGGCGACTGGCTAGACCTCATCGATTCGGTAATGCCGGGGATCAGTACTGGAGAAGATGCGCCGATCCAGGACGACCGTACAACTGAGCGTCCCACAGACACGCCGTCGTTTGGATACAACGATGACGGCACTCCTCGGTTCTGGAACAAGTAAGCGGTTCTGGGACGACTAACACGAATGACGGATATGTTGAAATATCGATTTGGTTCGCTGACCGGAAGGCACCCCCTCATGCGCGTCCACCCTCGCGTCTGGATCGGCTTGGCGATCTATCTCGGCTACGTGCTCGTCATCTTCGTCGTCTCGAAACTGAGCGGGGTCGCGTACACGCAGATCGGCACCTCCGCCGAGTTCACCTGGCGTGGAGCCGTCCTCGATCTGGCGGTCGGCGCGGTGCTGCTCGCGATCACCACCTGGCTGCTGGGGTGGTGGAGACCCGCGCTGTTCGAGCGCAAGCGGTCGCATCACAAATGGCCGATCTTCGCCCCCGCACTCATGCTCGTCGTCGCCGTGGTGAACCTCTTCAACACCGACTGGTCGAAGTTCGACACGTCGTTCCTCCTCTCCCTGCTCGCCCTCGGTCTCGCCGTCGGCTTCTGCGAGGAACTGATGTCGCGAGGCCTGCTGCTGACGGCGCTCCGCTCCCGCTTCTCCGAGGTGTGGGTGTGGCTGCTCACCTCCGTCCTCTTCGGCGCGATGCACATGATCAACGCCGCACTCGGCGCTCCCGTCGCGGGCACACTCGGACAGGTCGTGATCGCCGCGATGTCAGGCACCTGCTTCTACATCGTGCGTCGGGTCACGGGCTCCCTGATCTGGGCCATGGCGCTGCACGGACTCTGGGACATCTCGGTGTTCGCGGTCGGCTTCGCCCAGCTGGGCGGCGCCTGGGTCAGCATCCTCGGTCCGGTCATCGGCATCCTCGCCGTCGCTGTCGTCTACTGGGTCATCAAAGGAACCGACGAGAAGCCGGTCGGATCACCCGCGGTCACGGCATCTTCGCGGCCCTAAGCGCCGCTGAGTGATCTCCGCCCTCTGACGCTCGGCGATCCGGCAGCATCCTCGTCCCATCCGAAATCCCTGCGGTTCCGAACAAGGGCTGATGGGCGGTACCCGCGCGCCCGTCGGACCGACAGGAGCCCCCGATGATCGAGTCATCGACCCCACCGCTGGCAGCGCTCGACGGCTACCGCAACGTCACCGACCTGCTGGTCGCGCGCACCGCCGCCGCCCCCGGTCACGTCGCTTTCGAGGTCGATGAAGGCGATGCCTGGCGGCCGATCACGACGCGGGAGTTCTCGAACGAGGTGCGCGGTCTGGCGAAGGGCTTCATGGCCCAGGGCATCCGCACCGGCGACCCGATCGCGATCATGGCGCCGACCCGCTACGAATGGGCGGTCGCCGACCTCGCGGCCTGGTTCGCCGGTGCCGTCGTCGTGCCGATCTACGAGACGTCATCGCCCTCGCAGGTGAACGCGATCGTCGCCGATGCCGATGTGCGCCTGGCGATCGGCGGCGCCTCGACGCACACGGCTCTTCTGCAGGCCGCGCTCGCGCAGGCAGACGGGCTCACGCTGGGCGCATGGACGATGGATGCCGAGACCTCGCCGATGCCGCAGACCGACGCCACGGCATCCGGATCCCTGCGCGATCTGGTGTCGCACGGGGTGGGCATCACCGACGAAGAACTCGAGGCCCGCCGCGCATCCGCCACGCAAGACGACCCCGCGACGATCGTCTACACCTCGGGCACCACGGGCGAGCCCAAGGGCGTCGTACTCACCCACCGCAACTTCCTCGGTCAGGTTCTCAACATCGCCGCCGCATACCACGAGATCGTGAACGAGAACGGCAACACCGTCATCTTCCTGCCGCTCGCCCACGTGCTGGCACGCGGGCTCCAGTTGATCTGCCTGGCCAGCGGCATGCGCATCGCGCACCTGTCCGACCCGTCGACCGTGGTGGCCACGCTCGACACGCTGCGGCCGACGTTCCTGGTGGTCGTGCCGCGGGTGCTCGAGAAGATCCAGGCGGCCGCTGCCGCCAAGGCCGCCGACAAGGGTCTCTCGGGAGTCTGGGCGAAGGCGCGGTCGACTGCCATCGCGTGGGGCCGCCGCGCCGAGCGGATCGACGCCGGCCGCAGAATCGCGACGGACCGCGGGCTGCGCCTGCGCCACCGCTTCTTCGACGCCCTCTTCTACCGGCGCCTGCGCACCGTCATGGGCGGACGCGTCGGGTACATCCTGTCGGGCGGAGCCGCACTCGACCCCGACCTCTCGCTCTTCTTCCGCGGCCTCGGCGTGCCGGTCATCGAGGGATACGGACTCACCGAGACGACCGCCCCGCTCACCGGCAACCTGCCCGGCCGCATCGCCTCGGGGAGTGTCGGCTCTCCCCTGCCCGGCCTCACCGTGCGCATCAGCGACGAGGGCGAAGTGCTGGCCCGCGGCGTCGGCGTCTTCGACGGGTATCGCAATCCGGCTCACAATGCGGATGCTTTCGTCGACGGCTTCTTCCGCACCGGCGATCTCGGGCGTCTCGACGACCAGGGGCGGCTGATTCTCGAAGGACGGCTGAAGGACGTGATCGTCACCTCGAACGGCAAGACGATCGTGCCGACCCGCTGGGAGAGCGCCGTTGAAGCCGATCCGCTCGTCTCGCACGCGGTGATGGTGGGCGAGGGAAAGCCGTATCTCTCGGCACTTCTCATCCTCGACCCGGAGCAAGCACTGGCCTGGGCGGATGCCCGAGGCACCAGCATCCCCCTGACCGCCGAGCCCGACATCCGCACGGTGACCGACCCGGCGCTGCGCGCCCACCTGCAGCGCGCCGTCGACGCCGCCAACGCCCTCGTCGCGCGCAGCGAGCAGGTGCGTCGTTTCAGCGTGGTCTTCGCCGACCTCGATGACCGCGAGCTGGTCACGCCGACCATGAAGCTCAAGCGCAGCGTCGTGCTCGATCGCGCCGCCGTCACCGTCACCGACCTGTACCTCTGAGAAGCAGAAAGAACGCCATGTCGTCACCGACGCCCACCACCCCCAAGTCCTCCCGATCCTCGCTCATCGCGATCGTCGCCGCACTCGTCATCGGCGCCCTCGTCGCACTCGCCGGCAGCCAGAACGGTGCCACACTCAGCGGCATCCCCTTGTTCGCCCTCGCCGTCGCCGCGGCGTTCGCGATCCAGATCCTCGCTTTCATCCCCGCGATGATCCTGCGCACCGAGCGATTCTTCGACCTCACCGGCAGCCTCACCTTCTTCGTGATCTCTGCGGCGCTAGTACTGCTGACGCCCCTGCCCGACGCGCGCAGCTGGATCCTCGCGGCCATGGTGATGCTGTGGGCCGCGCGTCTCGGATCTTTCCTGGCGCTGCGCGTGCACAAGGCCGGATCAGACGGTCGGTTCGACGAGATCAAGGGGTCACCGGTGCGGTTCCTGCAGGTGTGGGTGATCCAGGGAGCGTGGGTGTCGCTGACGGCGGCAGCAGCGTGGATCGCCATCAGCACGGATGCCGCGGCCCGCGCACCCCTCGGATGGCTGAGCATCCTGGGGATCATCGTGTGGCTCGTCGGTATGGCGATCGAGATCGTCGCCGATGCGCAGAAGTCGGCCTTCCGCAAAGACCCGCGCAACCGGCACGAGTTCATCCGCACGGGACTGTGGTCGCGCTCGCGCCACCCCAACTACTTCGGCGAGATCGTGATCTGGGTGGGCGTGTTCCTCACCGCCGCACCCGTGCTCGCCGGCTGGCAGTGGGTCGCCCTGCTCTCGCCCCTGTTCGTGATCCTGCTACTCACCCGGGTGAGCGGCATCCCGCTGCTCGAAGCACGCGCCGAGAAGAAGTGGGGCGATCACCCCGACTACATCGCGTACCGCGACAGCACGCCCGCGCTGATCCCCAAGCTCACCCGGCCCGAAGCGCGAGTGACCGCCTAAGGCCTGGGTCTTCCTGCCGTCATTCGGGAGGAGATCGGCACTCGGGAGGACGGATACGGCGGATGCATCCTCCCGAGTGCGGATCTCCTCCCGAATGACGCGTGGGGATGGACGACGCACAACTGCCGGCGTAGCATCGCAGATTCCGTGCGACAGCGAAACGAGGTGCCCGCAATGGGTCGACGACCAGCTGTGATCCCCGGCGCCGAGGCCTCGGCTGCGGAGGCGTTCGCCTGGTACGCGCTCAACCATTGGGGCACGGGCCCGGGGAAGGTGCTTCCTGCCTCCGCGGCTCCGGGGTGGCACGCCTACTCCGCACTCGATCACGCCTCGTTCGACGAGCGGCTCCAGCTCGAGTCGGCATCCGAGGCGAGCGGTGTCGTGACCCTGGTGTTCGTGCGGTCATCGCGCCGGCTGATCGTGGTCGTCGAACCCCGTGCCGAGGAAGCGCCTGCCGATGTGCTGGGCAGGCTGTGGGAATCGCTCACACCCCTCGCCGAGAGTGAAGATGCCTGGCGCGACACCACCACCCGCATCAGTGCGACCACCTTCGCGCTGCACCCGTCGGTATGGCCAGGGCAACTTTAAGAGCCCGCGTACATCTCCCCCACCGGAACCTCCGCCTGCAGCACATTGCCGGGCTGCGCGAGCGGGCAGGCCCACGCCGGGTCGTAGGCGCACGACGGGTTGTAGGCGAAGTTGAAGTCGAGCACGATCGTTCCGCGCGCGGCATCCGATCCGAGGTCGGCGCCCTTGATCGTGTCGATCAGGTAGCGCCCGCCGCCGTAGGTGCCGCCGGGGCGACCGGCGAGCGCATCCCGCACCGGGATGAAGAGGCCTCCGCCGTAGGTGGTGAGGCGCCAGACGTCGAGTGCACCGGCATCCGGGATCTCGACCTTGCCGATCCGCTCGAACGGCACGACGCCGTCGGTTCCGGTGGCGAAGTCGAAGCCCCCGGGGTCGGTCGGCAGGATCGGCAGCTCGAAGCGCCACTCCGGGTCGTACGGGGCGATCGGCAGCCCTTCGAACATCAGACGGTCCTCGGGCAGCAATGCGGTCGCCGGATGCCGGAGCATCAGGTCGTCGCGCTCGATCCGCCAGAGCTCGTGCGCCTCTTCCGGGTCGTCGGCCTGGCGCACGGCGTCGTAGAGGGCGAAGACGCGGCGGCGCCAATCGACGACCTCGACGGCCGTGCGTGCGGATGTGCTCGTCATGCTCCCCAGGCTATGGGGCGCGCCACTGATGTGTCTGGTATCCGACCTCCGCCGGGTCTATCGTGTGTCGCATGGCGACGTTCGCGCTCATCCATGGCGGCGGTTCGACCGCGTGGGATTGGCACCTCGTCAGCCCGATCCTGCGGCAGGCCGGCCACGAGGTCGTGGCCGTCGACTTGCCGATCGAAAACCCGAACGCCGGGCTCGACGACTACGTGCGCACGGTGACGGATGCCGTGGGCGATCGCAGGCACGTGATCGTGGTCGGACACTCGCTGGGCGGCTTCACGGCGCCCCTCGTCGCCGACGCGCTCGACGCCGAGGGCCTCGTGTTCTTCACGGCCATGATCCCCCGTCCGGGCGAGACCTTCATGCAGTGGTGGTCCGCCACCGGGCACGATCAGGAGACGATCGACGACGATCCGAACATCTCGTTCTTCAACGGTGTCCCCGAGGGGTTGGCCGACGAGGCGCGCCGCCGCGAGCGCGATCAGCAGGGCGACTGGATGTCGCACCCGTGGCCCGCCGATCGCCTCCCCGCCGTCGCGACGATGGGGATCGTCTGCACCGACGACCAGTTCTTCCCCGCGCCGTTCATGCGCCGACTCATCGCCGATCGTCTCGGCGTCGCACCGGTCGAGATCCCCGGCGGGCACTACGCCGCGCTGACGCATCCGCTGGAGCTCGCCGTGGCGCTGGATCGGTTCGCCGGAGAGCTCGCGGTGAAACGGATCACCTGACCCCTCTTTCACGGGGCCGAGAGCACGTGTAGATCGACCGCGACGAAATCGCAAGGGGCTTGAGTGATATTTCGGTACACCAATAGCATCTGGGAATCTGGCGGACGATGAGCGCCCGTTGAGGAAGTCGGCATCCTGTGCACGCCGTGCTCATCCCGTCGCCACGGTTGGCTACGAATGACGGGAGTGAAAGATGTCAGCGATGCCCGACCCTCGGTTCGAGCTCACGAAGATCACCGAAACCGAATGGTTGATCCTCGACCATCGCTACGCGACCAACGATGCACGGCAGACCGTCGCCCGCATCTACCGACTCGACACCGTCGAGGTCGAGGTGCTGTGGTTGCGCGAGCTTCCGCTGGCCAGTTACTACATGTCGGCCGAAGACGCCTTCGACGACCTCACCCGCTTCTCCACCCCGAGCCGCGCCAAGCCGCCGATCACCATCGTGCACCGGCCGCCGCTCTCCGCGACGGCGTGACCCTCGCCCGGCGCGCTGAAACGACCGCTACACGAGCTGATCGAGGACGAGCTCTCCGCGCGCGTTCAGGAGCTCCATCATGCGTTCGATCCGCTTCGGCTCGATCGACGGCATCGTGGAAGCGTCGAAAGCCATGATCAGCGGGATGCTCGGATGCATCCAGATCGTGATGCGGCCGGCATTGCTCTTGGCATCCGGCAACCACGTCATCATGAAGCTCTCCTGCCGGCGCAGCTTCGTGCCGATGACGATCTTGACGTGAGCCAGCGTCTCGTCATCGACCTCGATCGGCGGCCGAGAGCTGTTGTACTCGAGTCTTCCCATGAGACCGACACTACGCCTGCGCAGCGATCCCTCGGAACCGGGGATCGCTGCGCGGGCAGATCTTTCCCGCCGCGGCCTCAGTCGGCCGCCAGGCGCCGACGCCGCGCGACCAGGAGGGCACCGGCGGCGAGCAGCAGCAGCGCCACGGCCAGAGACCACCCGGGCACGAGACCGGTGACCGCGAGGTCGTCGCCGGAGCCGTTGCCGGCACCGTCACCCGGCGTTCCGGGTCCGCCGGGGTTTCCGGGTCCGCCCGGGTCGGTCGGCACCGCGGTGACGCTGCCGACGAACTCCCGGGTCGACGGGTCTCCGATGCCGTTCGACGCCGTGACCGTGAAGGCGTAATCGCCGACCGCCGTCGGGGCGCCGCCGAACACTCCGGTGGCCGCGTCGAGCGTGATCCCGTCGGGCAGGGCTCCGTCGGTCACGGCGTAGGTGGGCGTGGGGAAACCGGATGCCTGCAGGGTTCCCGCAGCATCCTTGCCGACGACCAGCGCCGCGAGATCGCCCTCGATGGCACCGGGCGCCGCGTCGTCCGCGACTCCGGGAGCCAGCACGCGCAGGGCGGTGAGACCCGGGTCGCCGGCACTCCACGTCGTCGTGAGCGCGACGTATCGTGCGGTCGCGTCGACCGGCACGGCACCGTGCGTCACACTGGCGTCGATCGTTCCGACGTCGCGGAAGCTGATGCCGTCGTCGCTGACCGAGACGGTGGCCGCCGGAGCATCCGCACCGTCCCAGAGGGTCGTGACGGTGCCGATCGCGCGAGCGGCGCCGAGGTCGGTGACCATGCGGCCGTTCGCGCCGGGCGTCCAGGAGGTGGCCTCGTCGCCATCGACCGCGCCCTGCGGCGTGGTCATGCCTTCGGGCAGGACGGATGCCGGGAACGTGAGCGTGCTGAGCGCCAGATCCGCCACCGGGAAGGGCGTCGCCCCGGGGAAGGTCGCCGCCGTCGCGACGACCGGCAGGCCGACGGGCAGCGCCCGCGTCTCGCCCGTCTCGACGTTCGTCACGTCGATGGCGGGAGCGGCGGCAGCCGCGTCGATCCGAGCGGCGTCGGCAGCACCCGCCGGCGACACGTGAATCGTGCGCCCGTCGACCACCGAGACCGTGAGCCCCTGCGCTGCCGCCGAAGCGGTGGCCGTCGACACGATAGCCCGGGGTGCGAGCACCACGGCCTGCCCCGCGGGCACCGAGATCGACAGGCTCGACGAACCCGCACCGAGCACCTGGTCGCCGTCGAACAGCGACACCGTGTCACCCGCGTACGGGATCGTCACCGACGTCGTGACATCGGCACCGGTGAGGTTGAACGCCGTGAGGTAGCCGTCGAGCGAACTCACCAGCAGACCGTCAGCGGTCGGTTGGGCCGCGGCATCCTGCGCCGCCGTCGCCGCCGCATCGCCCGGCACCATCTCGACGAGGAACGGCTGGGCGCCGCCGCCGAGCCGCACCGCGTTGATGCCGGCCTTCTCGGACGACACCGTGATCGGAGCCTGGCCGCCGCGCACGACGAAACCGGCCTCGTCTTCGACGTTGACCCACGAGCCCTCGGTCGAGATCACCTGGTCGCCGGTGTAGCGGTAGCTCGCGGCATCCGTCCACGTGACCCCGTCGGCCGACGTCTGGATGCGGTACTCGCGACCCGCTGCCGACTCCCAGCCCAACTGCACCTGGGCGATCGCTGTCGGGGCACCGAGGTCGACCTGCAGCCACGAGTCCGCCCGCTGACGGTCGTCTTTCGACACCGCCCACCGCGAGGCGGGATCGGTGTCGGTGACCGACGACGGCGCCTTGCCGGCATCTGCACTCGATGCCGTCGCCGGCTTGCCCGCGGCCGCATCGACGCCCGCTGCCGTGAGAGCGCGCAGCGTGTAGAGCGAGTAGCCGTAGGCGGGCTCACCCTGCACGCCCTGCATGCGGATGAACCGCGTCTCGACGGGAGCCGGGGCCTCGGCGCCCGACGGCACCAGATCGACGGTGTCGAGGCGAGAGACGTTCGCGTCGACGCCGCCGGTGTGGGCGGCCTGCGTCGTCCAGGTCTGACCGTCGGACGACGTCTGCACGAGGTAGCGCTCACCGGCGCTCGCCTCCCACGCCAGGCGCACGGAGCCGACCGTGGTCTCGGCGCCGAGGTCGACCTGGATCCACGAGTCGGCGCGTGTGCGATCGGCGGCCGACACGGCCCAGCGCGTGGTCGGGTTCGCGTCGGTCACCGTCGCGGCGAGCCGGGCGGGGTCTTCGCTCGACGCGGTCGCCGGGCGACCGGCGGCGAGGTCGGTGGATGCCTGATCGCCGGCGCCGTAGGCGTGCAGCGAGTAGAGCGAATAGCCGTACTTGGCGTTGCCCTGCTGCCCCTGCATGCGCACGTAGCGCGCCTGGACCGGCTCGAACGAGAGGTCGTCGATGCGTGCCGCGTTGACGTCGGCGGGGTTCGGCGGAGTGACGACGGGGAGCGTGTCAGTGCCCGATCCCTCGGCCGTGAAGTACGTGCGCGTTCCGTCGAGGCCGTTGTATCCGCCCATGTCGAGGTTGCGCACCGAGACGGAGCCGTCCTGCCAGCCCGCGCCCGTCGAGGCGTAGAGCGCCGCGCCGGTCGGCAGAGTGACCTGACCCGCGTAGCCGTCGCCGATGCGGAACACCGACGAGGTGCCCTCGAAGCCGTCGCGCGGCGCCGTGTAGGTGGCGGTGTTGCGGGCGTCGACCGTCGCCGCCGAGTTCGGGTAGAGGAAGGGCGTCGAGCCCGAGAGTGCGAACAGCCAGGAGTCGTGCCCCGGAACCCACGGGAACTTCAGGAACCCCTTCTTGCTCGATGCTGCCGCCCAGGCATCCGCCGTCTGCTGCACCGAGAGTCCCGGCCCCGCACCGAAGTCGCGCACACCCGAGAGTCGCGCGAAGAACTCGTCGTGCGGCGTGGGAGTGACCACGCCCGATTCGGACTCGGCGGACTCGACGTGCAGCAGGTACGAGATCGCGATCTCGGCACGGGCCTCGGGCTCGTACTTGGGCTCGCCCGAGAACTTCGCGAGCCGGTCGACGGGGGCGTACGACTGGTACGCCTCGAGCGAGGCCGCCATGTTGGCCTCGGCGCGCGCGGCATCGGGGTCGCGCAGCACCTGGCCGAGGAAGGCCATCGGGATCACGTCGCGGCCGTAGAGGTACTCGCGGTCGTTGACCATGGGCATGAACGGCTCACCCTGGTTCGACATGACCATCTTGATCGATTCCCACAGCTCGGCCGAGTTCGGCTGGTGCTTCAGGTACTCGGGAACCGGCTGGTCGTTCAGGATGAACTGGATCGCATTGCGGCCACCCGAACGCCAGATGTCGGACTGGTAGTGCGGCCCGAACGACCCGTGGTTCTCGACCAGGTAGGTGTCGTAGATCGTCTGCATCGTGTTCGTCGACACGGGCTTGCCTGCGATGATCGCCGGGTTGTTGAGGTCGGCGGTCGGCTGACCGGCGGCGTTGCGGGCCCAGTCTCCGAGCTGCTCGTTCCAGCGCGCGGCATCCGCGTGGTCGGGGGCCCAGGCAAGACCCGGCGCGAGGGACTGCGTGTAGACGCCGGCCTCCTCCTGCGCGGTGTCGCCCTCGTGCTTGCCGGTCGGCCAGTCGGCCGTCCACGCTCCCGAGAGCGGGTCGTTGCCGTAGTTCAGGTCGGACGTGTAGGTCGACTGGCCGACGGCGATCGTCGTGAGGTTCTTCTGCGTCGTGGCATCGAGCTGATCCCAGAGCAGGCGACCCGCGTCGAGGAAGTACGACTGGAACGTCGAGTCCCAGAAGAGCCGCTTGCCCCAGGTGCCGTTCGGGTCGACGAAGCGGTTCTTCGCGGCGTAGTAGCGGATCGTGTCGATCGTGCGCTGGCTCAGCTGCTCTTTCGAGCTGCCGGCGGTCTGCGCGTCGTACTCGCCGTGGGTCAGCAGCACGGCGTTGCCGAGCACCACCGCGAAGTTGAAGTCCTTGAACTGGTAGGCCCCGATCGAGGAATCCCAGACCGTGTTCACCCAGCGTGTGTGGCGCAGCAGGGCGGCGTAGTAGTCGGCCGCCGTGTCGTCGGGGGCGCCGAAGGCGGCGGTCTTCACGACGGAGTTCCCGGCGACCGGAGCGGCGGATGCTGCCGCCGCCGGCGCGAGGGCGGCCACCGGTACCGCGACCGCTGCCGCGACGACGAGGGTCATCGCTCTCGTGAAGAGGCCTGCGGTGCGTCGCGTGCGCGCGGCGCGTCCTGTGCGCGCGGGGCGCTGGGTCGGTGCGGGGCCGGAGCGGGCCATGTCGTGTCTCCTCGGGAGCGAGTCTTCGGGGACTCTGGGTGAACTGCATCGGTCACCGTCGCGGATACGCGACATGACAACGCTGTCAGAACGGGTGTGAGAAACATAACCCGGGCGCGGCGGGTGCGTCAAGGTGCGCGTGCGCTGATCGGCGTGAGGGGCCAAGACACGCCGCATCAGCCGCCCGCGGCGCGGCGTGTCCTGACCCCTCACGTCCCGGCGCGCGACCAGGCGAGCAACCTAGGTTGACAGAGGAACTGCACGCAACCTAGGTTGACAGTATGCAATCGACCGACGTGGCCCGGGCCGCCGCCGACACCACCGATCCCCGCGCGGGGCTGCGCGCCGTCGCTTCTCTGCGCGTTCTCGCCGACACCCTCGAACTCCGACAGGTCGAGGCCGCATTGCGCACCGGAATGAGCTGGCAAGCCATCGCCGACGCACTCGGAGTGACCCGCCAGGCGGTGCACAAGAAGCACGCCAAGCGCATCGACCCGACCATCGACATCCCCCGGAGGAACGCATGAGCAAGTTCACCGAAGCCGCGGCGGTGATGCAGACGCTGTCACTCGCAGCCATGGAAGAGGCCTCGCGTGCCGGCATCCGCGACGCCGACATCGATCACCTCTTCTTGGCTCTGACGCTCGACGCCGGAAACGCCGGACAGGTGCTCCGCGGGCTCGGAGTCACCCTCGACGTCGCCCGAGACGCCGTCGCCGCAGAACGCACCGATCACCTCGCATCACTCGGCGTCGCGTCCATCGACGCCGCCGGCGGCACGGGCGAGGAGCGCATCGTGTTCCACGAGACGCAGGGGTACGACTGGACCGATCGTGCGGTCGACGTGCTCAAGCGAGCGTCCGGCGGGCAGCGCGACGGGAGCAGCTCCGCGGTGCTCCGCTGCCTGCTCACGGAACCGAGCGGCACGATCGGTGCGCTCCTGAGCCGGCTCGGCGTCGACACGGCCGATCTGCGTGCGCGCCTCGACGAGGCCGACGGCATCCGACCCGCGCACGGCATCCGACCTGCCGCGGCCACCGAGCGATCACGCGGGCCCCACGGCACGGTGTCCGCCTTCGTGCCCGCGCCCCCTGCCGACCTCTGGATGCTCGTGAGCGATGCCATGCGCATCCCCGAGTGGGACGGCGCAGTCGGACAGGTCGCTCGCGGCACAGACACCGAAGAAGACTGGGATGCCGCCGCCCCGACGCACGCTCCCGACGGCAAGCCACTGCGGATCAAGGACGAGTTTCGCCGCGTCCGCATCCGTCGCGAGCAGGTCGACGCCCCTTTCCGCGTGACCTGGCGCATGTCGTACCCCGACGCCCGAGCGGCCAACGAGCGCGTGATCCGCTTCGAGCTCGAAGAGGCCGCCGGTGGAACCCAGGTGCGCATCCACTTCGGCTGGGAGCGCACGGCGGGCCGCCGGACGGTGCTCGGATGGCTCCTGCGGCCGCTCGCGCGCCTGGTCATCTTCATCCAGCTCACGCAGATCAGCAGCGGTCTGAGCCGCGTGTTCCGCTGACGCCTGCTCGGCGTGAGGGGGCAAGACACGCCGCATCGGGCGGGCGCGGCGCGGCGCGTCTAGGCCCCTCAGCGCGTCAGAACGCGGGCAGCGACGGAACCGCGTCGATCAGCAGGCGGGTGTACTCGTCGGCGGGCGCGCGCAGCACCTGCGACGTGGGGCCGGCCTCGCGCACCTCGCCGCCCTGCAGCACCACGACCGTGTCGCACACCTTCTGGATCACACCGAGGTCGTGCGAGATGAAGAGATAGCCCACGCCGGTCTCCGCCTGCAGGCGGGCGATCAGTTCGAGAATCTGCTTCTGCACCGCCACATCGAGTGCCGATACGGGTTCGTCGAGCACCACGACCGCGGGTTCCACGGCGAGCGCGCGGGCGATGCCCAGGCGTTGACGTTGCCCGCCCGAGAGCGACGAGGGACGCCGGTCGGCGAAGTCGGCGGAGAGCCCGACGCGTTCCAGCCAGTCCCGCACCCGCGCCGTGCGTTCGCTGCGCCCGAAGTCGGGATGCCGCAGCGCGATCGCCTCGTCGAGCAGACGCCCCACGGTCCAGCGGGGATCGAACGACGACCCCGGATCCTGGTACACGAACTGCACGTCGCGCGGGTCGTCGCTCGCCCGCCGCACCGTGCCGCTGTCGGCGGTGGTGAACCCGGCGAGGATGCGCGCGAGGGTCGTCTTGCCCGAGCCCGATTCGCCGACGACACCGACCGAGCGCCCGCGGCGCACGGCGATCGACACGTCTTTCACGGCGTGCCGCACGGCGCCGCCCCGTACCGCGAACGTCTTGCTCACGTTCTCGGCGGCGAGCACGATGTCGGATGCTTCGGATGCTTCGGGGGCGGGGCCCTTCGACAGGCTCAGGGACCCAGGTACGCTCAGGGACCCCGGTGCGCTCAAGGACCCAGCTTCGGCCGAAGCATCCGCCGGCCCGACCTCGAACCGCGGGGCCGCCTCGATCAGCGACCGGGTGTACGGATGCTCGGGCCTCGACAGCACCTCGGCGGTGGTGCCCGCCTCGACCACGGCGCCACCCTGCAGCACGAGCACGCGGTCGGCGAGCTGCGACACCACCGCGAGGTCGTGGCTGATGAGCAGCAGGGCGATGCCCTCGGCCTTGAGCTCGCCGAAGAGTTCGAGGATCTGCTTCTGCACCGACACGTCGAGTGCGGTGGTCGGCTCGTCGGCGATGAGCACGGCCGGGTCGCCGGCGAGCGCCGTCGCGATCAGTGCACGCTGGCGCTGGCCGCCCGAGAGCTGCGCTGGCCGCTCGTCGATGCGCGTCTCGGGGTCGGGCACGTGCGTGCGACCCAGCAGTTCGAGGGCGCGGGCGCGGCCGGCACGACCACGGGGTCCGCCGGTGGCCGAGATCGCCTCCTGCACCTCTTTGCCGACGGTGCGCAGCGGGTCGAGGGACGAGAGGGCATCCTGCAGGATGTAGCCGATGCGGCGGCCACGGATGCCCCGCCACCGTCGCTCCGAGAACGTGCGAGCATCCTGCCCGTCGATCTCGAGGGTGTCGGCACGCACGCGCGATCCGGCGCCGACGAGGCCGAGCAGGCTGCGGGCGCTCACCGACTTGCCCGATCCGGACTCCCCCACCAGCGCCACGCATTCGCCGGGTGCCAGCTCGAAGCCGACTCCCTCGACGACCGTGTGCGCCGCTCCCCCGCTGCCGAACGAGACCCGCAGGCCTTCGACGCGGACCAGGGCGCTCATCCGCGTCCCTCCAGTCGCGCCTGCAGCCGGCGACCGAGCACGGTCGTGCTGATGACGAACAGGGTGATCGCGAGTCCGGGGAACACGGCGGCCCACCAGCCCAGCGTCAGGAAGTTGCGGGCGTTCGAGAGCATGGAGCCCCATTCCGGTGTCGGCGGCGGGCTGCCCAGGCCGAGGAACGACAGCGCGGCTCCGGCGAGGGTTGCCCCGCCGAGTCCGATCGTGGCGATGACGACGACCGGGCGCACGGCGTTGGGCAGCAGGTGCCTCCCGAGCACCGTGGAGCGCGAGAGCCCCATGCCCCGCGACGCCTCGATGTACGTCGAGGTGCGCACCCGCAGCGTCTCGCCGCGCACGACGCGCACGTAGTACGGGATGCCGGCGATGCCGATCGCGATCGTCGCGGTCGCGAGCCCGCCACCGAACAGCGCGAGGATGAGGATCGCGAGCACCAGCTCGGGGAACGCCGCCCCGATGTCGGTGAGACGCAGCGTGATGGTCGAGATCACCCGGTTCGAGAGCCCGGCGACGAGGCCGAGGATCGTGCCGAAGAAGAGCGAGATGAGCACGGCACCGAAACCGAGCACGAGCGAGCTACGCGCCCCGTAGACGATGCGGGCATAGACGTCGCGGCCGATCTCGTCGGTGCCGAGCGGATGCCCCGGCCCGGGAGGCGCGAGGATCAACGCTCGGTCGGCGGCGAGCGGGTCGAGGCTGGTGAGCAGTTGCGGCCAGAGGGCGGCGAGCACGAAGAGCACGAGGACGATCGCGCACAGCAGCGTGCCGAGGTCGGCGGCGAACCGCACCCATCCACGCCAGCGCACGTGCTGCCGCGCGGTGACGGCCTCGGCGACGACGGCCCCGCTCATGCGACGACCTCCTTGCGCTCGGCATCCGTGCGCTCGGCATCCGCGGGCTCGACGGCCGCGCCCGCTGCCGGCGTGGGCTCGACAGACGTGCGTCCGGTCTCGCGCACCCGCGGATCGACCAGTCCGTACGACAGGTCGACGAGAGTGTTGACGAGGATGAACACCGCGGTGCCGGCGAGCACCACCCCGATCACGACGGGGATGTCTTGCGAGGCCACCGAATCGACGAGCAGGCGACCGAGCCCCGGACGACTGAACAGGGTCTCGGTGATGGCGGCTCCACCGAGGAGCGCCCCGAACGAGAATCCGAGCATCGTGAGGTACGGCACGGCGGCATGGCGCAGCGCGTGCTTCACCGTGACCGCGAGCGTGCCGAGGCCCCGGGCGCGGGCCGAGAGGATGAACGGCTGCTCGAGCGCATCGTCGAGCGACTGGCGCAGCACCTGCAGTAGCAGCGCCGCCGCCGGAAGAGCGAGGGTGAGCGCGGGCAGGATCAGCGAGCGCAGATCGCCGCTGTCGAGAATGGGCAACGCCCGCAGCCACACCGCGAAGATCAGCATCAGGATGAACCCGAGCCAGAACACCGGGGTCGACGCGAGCACGAGTTCGACACCCGACGAGATCCAGCTCGGCAGGCGGCGCCCGGCGGTGAGCACACCGCCGACGAGCGAGATCACGATGGCGAGCAGTGTCGCGGCGAGCGCGAGTGCCACCGTCGGGCCGGCCTGAGCTGCGAGCAGCTGCGACACCGGCTGCTCCTGCACGTACGACATGCCCAGGTCACCCCGCACGAGGCGTCCGAGGTAGAGGAAGTACTGCACGATCAGCGGTTCGTCGAGGTGGTACTCCTGCCGCACGACGGCGAGCACCTCGGGGCTGATCTCGACCTGCTGCTGCCCCGCGCCGAGGATCGCGAACGCCGGATCCACGGGCACGAGCCGCAGCGCGAAGAACGTGAGGGTCGCGGCTCCGAGCAGCGTGATCAGGCTCACGCCGAGTCGGCGCAGCACCATCCAGGTGGTTCTCATCCCTCTTCTTCCTTCATCCGCGACTCTCCGCCTGCCTTGCCCACCCCGTCCCGCCACCTCGCCCCCGCTCGCCCCTCCCGCTCGCCCCTCCCGCTCGCCCCTGCTGCGGGATCAATATGTCGGCTTCCGGAGGCGTTTGACCTGACATATTGATCCCGCGACCGGGGGCGAGGAGTGGGGGCGAAGAACGGCGGAGGGCCGAGCCCTGGGTCAGTTCTTCCAGGCGTCGAACAGGTACGGCTGCGGCCACGCGTAGTCCCACGTGATGCCGTTGACGTTCGGCTGCCAGGCCACGACCCGGGCCCGCGAGTACAGCGGGATCGACGGGGCGAGTTCGGGCAGCAGCTCCTGCGCCTGACCGTAGAAGTCGGCGCGGGCGACCGGGTCCGCGCTGGCGCGGGCCTGGGCGAGGATGCCGTCGAGCTCGGGGTCGGAGAGGAACGACGCGTTCGAACCGATCGTCGACCCGTCGGAGACGTTGTCGCCGCCGTACAGGCGCCACAGCTGCATGCCGGTCGCCTCGGACTGGAACGACGGCATGATGCCGTAGTCGCCGTTGTAGAGACGCTGCGCGAAGTCGGCCGCGGGAACCGGCTGCAGAACAATCTCGAAGCCGAGCGCCTTGCCGTCGATCTGCACCTGCTCGAGCGTGCGCTGCGCGAGCTGGTCGTTGTCGGCGTACGGGATGACCGTGCTCAGACGCTCGCCGTCCTTCGTGCGGTAGCCCTCGTCGTCGGTGCCGGTCCAGCCGGCCTCGTCGAGCAGATCGGCCGAAGCATCCGCATCGAAATCGATGACATTCTCGAGATCCTTCTTGAAGTCGGGGGTCGTCATGGCGAGGTACTCCTGCACCGGGTAGGCGCCGAAGGTCGCGCTCGAGACGATCGCTTCGCGGTCGAGGCCGTGCAGCAGCGCCTGGCGAACGGTCACGTCGTCGAACGGCGCGGTGCGGGTGTTCAGGTGCAGCGTGAAGCCGACACCCGGGAGCGGGAACTCGTCCGAGCCGTACTTCTCATCGGCCTTCACATCTTTGGCGTACTCGGGGGCGATGTAGTCGACGACGTCGGCTTCACCGGTGACGAGAGCGTTGTACCGGGTCTGGTCCTCGGGGAGGAACCGGTACGTGATCTTGTCGAGGTACGCGGCGCCCTCGTGGGTGCCCTCGGGACCCCAGTTGTAGTCGTCGTTGCGCACGTAGGTGAGGCTCTGGCCCTTGACCCACTCGTCGAAGACGAAGGGTCCGGTGCCCACCACGGTCGAGGCGAGCGAGTCGGGGTCTTCGAGCAGCTGCTTCGGCGAGACGATGCCGAAGTACGGTGCCGCGATCAGCGTGAGGAAGCTCGACTCGGGCTGCTCCAGCGTGATGCGCACCGTGTACTCGTCGAGCACCTCGGCCACCGGTCCGAGCTTCGCGACCGACCCGGTCGACTTGTTGGCGGGGTCGGCGACGTAGTCGAAGTTGGCCTTGACGGCCTCGGCGTCGAACGGGGTGCCGTCGTGGAACGTCACGTCGTCGCGCAGCGTGAACGTGTACACGCGGGCGTCGTCGGATGCTTCCCACTCGGTCGCCAGCCACGTGCCGTACGTTCCGTCGCCGTTGTCCCAGACGAGCGAGTCGACGACGGGGCTCAGCACGTGCGCCCCGCCGACCTGATCGACCAGCGGGTTGAGCTGCGGCGGCTCCGAGCGCACCGCGACGACGAGGTCGCCGCCCTCGACGGGCTCTCCGTTCGAGTCGGAAGACTCCGCGGGGGCGCCCGCAGCGCAGGCGGTCAGGGTCAGAGCGGCGACGACGGCGGCTGCGATGGCAGCCCCGAAGCGTGCGGTTTTTCTCGCGGAAGCCACGATCGGTCCTCTCGGGGGTGGGCACGGGGTTCCGAACGTAACCGCGCCCCGGTCGCCGCGAGAAACGGCGGGTACACAGGGAGTCACCGAACGTCAGACGACGACATACGCGGGAGTTCCGGCATCCGTTCCGATAGGGTCGGCGCCTTCGGCATCCGCCGGTGGGGCATCATTCGGGAGGAGATCCGCACACGGGAGGAGGGATTCGGCCAAATCGCCCTCCGCAGGGCCGATCTCCTCCCGAATGACGCGGCGCGAAGCTCCGGTTGGCCCCACCGCCCCCGGCGGAATTCTCGCCGTGGGGCCGAAGAATCCGCCCCATCTCTCCTCCCCACACCGAGATCTCCGCCCAACGGGGTGCGCCCCGGCATCCCGAGCCCTCAGCCGAGCAGCTCCCGGCGGAGGCGCTCGAGACGCACCGCGGCCTGCAGGCGGAAGCGGTACTCGGCATCCGCGGGGTCTCCGTCGAGCAGCGTCCAGATCCGGTCGAGGCGCTGCTGCACCGTATTGGCATGCACGCGCAGCGCCGTCGCCGCGCCTTGACGGCTCTCGCCAGCGTCGAAGTACGCGACGAGTGTCTCGACCAGGGCCGTTCCGCGCCGCTCATCCCAGGCGCGCACCGGACCGAGCACCCCGTCGACGAATCGGGCCGCCGCCTCCGGCTCGCCCGAGGTGAGCACGTGGTACGGAGCGAAGTCGTCCGACTGCACGGTCACGCCGGTCACACCGAGCGGCTTCAGGAATCTCAGATCGCGCAACCCGCGCTCGACCGATGCGCGCAGTGCCGGAGCATCCGCCACTGCGGGCCCGACGACGGCGGACACCGTCGCGCCCCACCGCTCGGCGAGCACCCGCCGCACGCGCTCGGTCGCCTCGGTCGCCTCGGTGGCATCGGCCACCGTCCACGCGATCACCACGGCACCTTCGTGCACCGCGACGAGACCGTCGTCGCCCACGGCATCCGCCGCCAGAACCAACGCCCCCTCGCGTCCGTGGGTGTCGATGACCGACGCGGCGGACGGAGGCAGCACCCCCTCGGATGCCAGAGCGGATGCCTCGGCCGCACCGTCGAGCAGCGCGACGAGCAGTCGGGCACGGCGCTCGGCGCGCTTCGCCGACACCGCGTCGCGCTGGAAGGAGACGAGCGCGGCGACGTGCGCGGCACTCTCGAGCGTGGGGCGGGCGACGTCATCGGCCCCGGACGGGTCGTCGTCGGCGACCATCGCTCCGAGCACGCGGTCGGCGCCGAGGATCGCGACCACCAGCCAGCCGTGCGCCCCGTCGGCGATCGCGACCGCATGGCCGCTCGCGCGGCTCTCGCGGATCGCGTCGGCGAGAAGTCTTCGGCGGGGGAATCCCGTGCGGGCGTCGGCACCGCCGTCGAGCGGGCGACCGGCCTCGTCGACGGCGCACACGCGTCTACCGAGACGGGCGGAGACGGTCGCGACCAGGTCGACCAGCGTCGCGCCCGAGACGACCGCGGCGGTGAGCTCTTCATGGATGCCGCCCACGACCCGCGTCGCCACGAGCATCCGTTCCAACTGGGCATTCGCCTGCTCGGCATGCGCACGAGCGGCCGCACTCTCGGCCAGCACACGGGCGCTGTGCAGCACGGCGGCCGCGTGGTCGGCGAAGGCCGAGAGCAGCAGCACCTGGTCGGGCGTGAAGTCGTGGGCGAACCGGTTGCACGCGAACAGCGCGCCGAGCACCTCGTCACCGACGGCCAGGGGCACGCCCAGGAACGACACCAACCCCTCGCGCGCGACCGCGTCGTCGATCGCGGGGTCGTGCGGAGCATCCGCCATTCGCGTGTACTGGCGCACCCAGACCGGCTCGCGGGAGTCGGCGACGAGGCTCGCCAGGCCGAACCCGGCCGGCACCAGCAGGTCGCGGAACTCGGGCGTGACCGTGCCCGCCGAATAGCGCACCCGCAGGTCGCCCTGCGCGTTGTCGACCTCCGACAGGTAGGTGACGTCGGTGCCCATCAGCTCGTGCGCCCGATCGACGAGGCGCCGCAGCACATCGGTGACGTCTTGCAGCCGCACCAGCTCGCGCGCGGTGGAGAACAGGGCCTCGAGCTCGATCGTGCGTCGTCGCAGGCGCGCGGTCTGCTGCTGCGATTCCTGCACCGCGGCGAGGATCTCCTCGACATCGGATGCCACGGCATCCGCCTCGGCGAGCAGCTGCGTGAGCGCCAGCATCCGCTCTCCGGGTTCTGCGCGGGCCGCGGCGACGACCTCGAGCGCGAGGGCCGACGCGGTCGGGTTGGGGGTCGGGCGGTGCTCGGTCATCTCGCGCTCCTCTCTGCTCCCACCTTCCCACGCGCCTCCCGTATCCCCGCTCTTCTCCCGGTGCGGGATCAACCCGGTGCGGGATCAATATGTCGGCTCTGGAGGCCGTTTGACCTGACATATTGATCCCGCACCATCCCTCGGGGGGCGGGGCCGGGGGGGGCGGGGGCGGGGCGGGGCGGGGCGGGTCAGGCGCGCGAGGGGAACCGCGGCGGGCGGCGGTCGGCAAAGGCGGCCAGGCCCTCGCGCGCGTCGTCGCTCGCGAACGCCTGCTGCCCGAGCGTGGCCTCGAGACGGAACGCCTCGGCCTCGGGCAGGTCGGCGAGCGCGCGCACGGCGCGCTTCACGGTCGCGAGGGCCGTGGCGCTCTTGGTGAGCAGCTGCTCGGCGACGGCGATCGCCTCGTCGTGCAGAGCGGATGCCGCAACCACCCGGTTCACCAGCCCGTACCGCAGCGCGGTCTCGGCGTCGATGCGGTCTCCGCGCAGCATGAGGTCCATCGCGAAGGCGTAGGGGATCTGCCGGATGAGCCGCACGAGCGTGCCACCCGCCGGCACGACACCGACGCCGGTCTCGGGCAGGGCAAACTGCGCGTCGGCGGAGGCGAGGCGAATGTCGGTCGACAGCATGATCTCGAACCCGCCGCCGAGGCAGAGGCCGTTGATCGCGGCGACCACCGGCTTCTCGAGCGTCGAGTGCTTCTGGTGCGCGGCATCCCACTCGCTGATGTCGAAACGCTCCTCGGTGAGCGCCGGGATCGACTCCCCCAGGTCGGCACCGACGCAGAACGCACGCTCGCCGGCACCGGTCAGCACCGCCACACCGATGCGCGGGTCGTCGCGCACCTCGGCGAACGCAGCGCCGAGCTCGTCGTACATCGCGAGCGTGAGGGCATTGAGCTTCTCGGGACGGTCGATCGTGATGACGCCGACACCGCCGGAGCGGTCGAGACGGATGCCCATCAGATCGTGCCCCCGGTGCGCAGCGCCTCGACCTCGTCGGCCGAGTAGCCAAGGAAATCGCCCAGCACCCGGTCGGTGTGCTGGCCCATGTCGGGCGCGAGCCCCGCGGTCTGCGCCGGTGTGCGGTCGAGCTTCACCGGCGACCCGAAGGTGCGCAGCGACCCGTGGCCGGGGTACTCGTTGTCGACGATCATGCCGCGGGCCGTGATCTGCGGGTCGTCGACCACCTCGCCGATGTCCTTCACCGCGCTGAGCGGCACGAGGTCTCCGGCGAGGGCTTCAAGCTCGGCCTTCGTGCGGTCGGCGAACCAGCGCACGACCATCGGCTTCACGCGCTCCTGGTACACCTCGGCGTCGAACCGGGTGGCCATGGTGTGCAGGTCGGGGTTGTCGTCCCAGTCGGCCGGGCTGCCGAACGTCTCGCACGAGATGCGCCAGAACTTGTCGGTGTAGCCGCCGAAGAACACGAATCCGTCGGCGCACGGGAACAGCTCGTAGGGGCGCACGAACGGATGCTGGTTGCCGAGCGGCTTCGGCACGACACCGTCGACCGTGTACGACACGACCGCGTTCTCGGTGAGCGTGAGCACGGAGTCCTGCTGCGAGATGTCGACGAGCTGCCCTTCGCCCGTCTGCTCGGCGTGCCGCAGCGCGGCGAGCACCCCGATCACGCCGTAGAGGCTGGCCGCGAGGTCGCCGATGATCGTGCCGACGCGGGTGGGCGGGCCACCCGCCTCTCCGTTCATCGACCACAGTCCGCCGGTGGCCTGCGCACTGTTGTCGTAGGCGGGGCGCAGCCGGTACGGACCCGACTGGCCGTACCCGCTGAGCGCCGCGTAGACCAGCTTGGGGTTCACCTGCCGCAGGCGTTCGTAGCCGTGACCCAGCCGGTCCATCGTGCCGGGGCGGAAGTTCTCGACGAGCACGTCGGCGCGCTCCACGAGCCGGTCGAGCACCTCGGCGGCGCCCGGGCTCTTCAGGTTCAGCGTCACGCCCAGCTTGTTGCGGTTGTACTGCGCGAAGAATCCGCTCAGAGGCTCGGCATCGTCGCGCGGGAGCATCGGCGGGAAGGTGCGCGTGTAGTCGGGGTCGCCGGGGTTCTCGACCTTGATGACCGTCGCGCCCAGATCGGCCAGGATCATCGAGCAGTAGGGGCCAGCGACCACGCGCGTGACGTCGACGACCACCACGCCCGCGAGAGAACCGGGAGCGGCATCCACTCCTCCGAGTCCGGCGAGCAGTGCACGGGTGGCGTCATCGATCATCGAGGGGTTCCTTCCGAAGCGGATGCGGAGGCGGATGCTTCGCGCCGAGCGGAGCGGCGACCGAGGCGGTGCAGTGCGGCCACCGAGATGAGGGTCACGAGACCCGCGACCACCATGTAGAGCGAGATGGCCCAGGAGCCGCCGAAGACGTCGAGCAGCTCGAGGTAGATGATCGGCACGAAGGCCGACCCGATGATCGTGCCGATGCCGAGTGCGAGCGACATGCCCGTGTAGCGGATGCGCACGTCGAACGCCTGCGCATAGAGCACGCCGAGCGTGCCGTAGGTGGCGCAGAAGCCGATCGTCGTCGCGATGTAGGCGGCATAGGCGGCAGCGAGGCTGCCGGTGTCGATCAGCCAGAACGCCGGGAAGGCCAGGATGACCGAGAGGATCGTGCCGGAGGCGAAGACCTTCGCGACCCCGAACCGGTCGGCCAGCCAGCCAGCGAGCGGCAGCCCCACCAGCGCCAGAACCGAGCAGATCGTCGCGATCGTCAGCATCTGCGGCTGCGTGTGGCCGACGAACTGGGTGCCGTAGGTGAGGCTGAACGTGAACAGCATGTAGAAGACGGCGCCGATCACGGCGAAGCTCAGGGCGGCGAAGATGACCTGACCGGGGTGCGTCTTGAGGGTGTCCCACAGCGGCACGCGGGCGGCCTTCCCGGCCTCGCGCATCTTCTCGAACTCGGGCGTCTCGGTGATCTTCAGGCGGATGAAGAGTCCCACGAGCACCAGCACCGCACTGATCAGGAACGGCACACGCCAGCCCCAGGCCTGGAACGCGTCACCGGGCAGGGCGACGAGCGGCAGGAACACGAGGGTCGACAGCGTGAGGCCGAGCGCGAGGCCCACCTGCGGGAAGCTGCCGAGGAACGCGCGTCGGCGCGGCTCGGCGTGCTCGACGACGAGCAGCACCGCACCGCCCCACTCGCCACCGAGGGCGAAGCCCTGCACGAACCGCAGCACCATCAGCAGGATGGGAGCGGCGACCCCGATCGCGGAGTACGTCGGGAGCAGACCGATGAGGAAGGTGGCGATGCCCATGAGCACGAGCGAGATGACGAGCATCCGCTTGCGTCCGATCCGGTCGCCGAAGTGCCCGAACACGATCGATCCGAGCGGGCGGCCGAAGTAGCCCACCGCGATGCCGCCGAAGGCCAGGATCGTGCCGACGAGCGGGTCGTAGTCGGGGAAGAACAGGCTGTTGAGGATGAGGGCCGCCGCCGTCGAGTAGGCGAAGAAGTCGAACCACTCGACGGTGGTGCCGACGACGCTCGACGCGACGATCGTGCGGATCTGCGACTTTCCGGTGGTGGGCGCTTCGCGCGGGGCGGTGGATGCCGAGGTCATGAGTGGGGTTCCCTTCCGCCGGCGTCTCCGCTGACGCCGGGTCGATTCACTCTGACAGGCGCACGGTCAGGTATCTATGTGCGCGGGAGCCATATCCAGAGGGCCGAACATGGCATCGATGACACGATGCGCTCAGCGCGTGCGCAGGTCGAGCATCGCCGCGAACCGCGCGTCGGGGTCGTCGAGATCGATCGCGCCGACCTCCGCGACGCGACGCAACCGGTAGCGGAACGTGTTCGGGTGGACGAAGCAGGATGCTGCGGCGGCGCCGACGTCTCCGAAGCTGTCGAGCCAGGCGGCCAATGTGTCGATGAGATGGGCGTCGTGCAGCTCGTCATAGGCGGCGAGGCGGGCAAGCGCCCCCGACGCGGGGTCGCCGCGCGAACTGCGCAGGTCGCGAAGATCGAGCAGCAACGATTCGGTCTCGACATCGGCGATGCTCGCCACCGTGCGCCTCGCACCGCGCTCGCTCAGCACCCGCAGCGCACGACGCGCTTCGGCGCGCGATCGTGCGATCTCCGCGACGGCATCCGCCGGGCGGCCGATGCCGATCAGCGCGGGGATGCGGTCACCCACGCGCTGGAGGAAGTCCACGGCGAGCGCCGCCGCCCGCTCCTCGGCGACCCGATCGGCGACGGGCAGGACGCCGTAGACGGTGTCTCCCACGAGAGCGACCGCAGCACCGTGCTGAACGGCCGACAGATGCAGCGCGAGCGCGTCGGTGAGCCGTTCGCGGTCGGCCAGCGCATCGTGCTCGGTCGCGTCGCCGAGCGCGGTGAGCGTGGCGGCGACCACGCAGACGCGGTGGCCGGCGAGGCCGAGTCGACTCAGTGCGTCGCGCGCCTCGGCTCCACCATCGACCGCACGGCTGACGAGTTCGGCACGCAGGCGGCGCTGCGCATCCGCCCCCGCACGCACACGCAGCAGATGCAGAGCGACGAGCTTCGCAGCATCCCGCAGCGTAGCCGTGCGTTCGGGGGTGAGGGCGCCGTCCATCGCGGCCCAGATCGAGCCGAGCACTTCGTCGCCGGCGCGCACCGCGATCGCGATGCGCTGGGTCGAGACGCCCTCGCCGAGACGCACGGGGTCGACGACCACGGGCATGTCGTCGCGGTACAGCTCACGGAACACACCCATCTCGGTCAGCTCCCGCGCGTACCGATCGGGTACCTGCCGGCCGATGATCGTCTCGACGCGCGATTCGTCGGCCTGTTCCTGCCCACCCGAGAAGGCGAGCACGCGTGACGATCGGTCCTCGATCGTCACCGGGGCGTCGAGCAGAGCGGCGATCGCGTTCGCCACCGCGAACAGATCGCCGGACGAGACCCCGCCCAGCGACTCGGCGGGGGTGTAGCCGACGTCGTCCTCCGCGAGAAGCGAGCGCAGGAGCGCCGCGAGCTGGGTCCAGGTCGCACCACGGGCGAGGCTGAGGATCGCGACCCGCGCGCCGTCGGCGGCGGCCCGCACCTCCTCGGGGAAGTCGGTCGACGCACGCACCACCACGGCGACGGCCCCGCGGCGCCCCGCCGCCGCGACCAGCTCGGCGAGAGCATCCGCCTCCTGCACCGCGATGGCGAGCACGATCGCATTCTGCGGGTACACCGGCTCGTCGAGCGGATCGTGGATGACGATCCCGCCGATCTGCTGGTCGACGTCGATGCCGCCGTGGGCGACATCGAGGAGGGTCACGCCGAGGTCGTCGAAGACGCGACCCCAGCTCGACCGCGAGAGCGGGCTCATATCGGCGAGCATAACTTCACATCCGCAGCGGCTCGATCCAGGTGGTCAGCTCGTCGAGGACCTCGGGGATCGGCGCGACCCCCAGGCCCGGCCCCGTCGGGACGGTCAGGTGCCCGTCGCGCATGACGAAGGGCTCGGTGAGATCGGTCTTGTAGAACCGGTCGCTGGCCGACACATCTCCGGGCAGCGTGAAGCCGGGGAGGGCGGCGAGGGCGACGTTGGCCGCGCGCCCGAGACCGGACTCGACCATGCCGCCGCACCAGACCGGCACGCCGTTCGCGACGGCGAGATCGTGGATGCGCCGCGCCTCGAGGTACCCGCCGACGCGCCCCGGCTTGATGTTGATGATGCTCGTGGCTCCGAGGCGTATGGCGGCAGCGGCGGTCTGCGCCGAGGTGATCGACTCGTCGAGGCAGATGGGCGTGCGCACGAGGCGCGCGAGTTCGGCGTGCCCGAGGATGTCCTCCTCTTCCAGGGGCTGCTCGATCAGCAGCAGATCGAACTCGTCGAGCCGGGCGAGATGGGTCGCATCGCGCAGCGTGTAGGCGGTGTTCGCGTCGACCTGCAGCTGCACGTCGTCGCCGATGCGCTCGCGCACCGCCCGGACGACGTCGACGTCCCAACCGGGCTCGATCTTCAGCTTGATGCGCACGTACCCCTCGTCGAGATACGCGTCAACGGCGTCGAGGAGCCGGGGGATCTCGTCCATGATGCCGACGGAGACCCCGCACGGCACGGTGGTGTGCACTGCGCCGAGCTCGCGCGCGAACGAGCGTCCGGCGGCACGCAGTTCGGCGTCGAGCACCGCCATCTCGATCGCCGCCTTCGCCATGCGGTGACCCTTGATGTGGCCGAGCAGCTCGCCGATCATGTGCGCGCCCGCGAACTCGACTCCCGCCAGCGCCGGCGCCATGACGCGGCGGATGACGTCGACCGCGCCATCGGTGTACTCGGGCGAGTAGACCGGATCGGGCAGCGTGACGCACTCGCCCCAGCCCTCCTCCCCGTCGACGACCACCCGCACGAGCAGGATGTCCTTCGCCGTCTGGGTGCCGAACGACGTGCGGAACGGAGAGACGAGCGGCATCGCCACGCGGCGCAGCTCCAGTTCGTCGATCTTCATCGTTGTTCCTTCCCCGGGCGCACGAGGTAGCCCTCGCCGCGGTCGAATCCGATGATGCGGCCACCCGCATCGAGGAGTGCGGTCAGTTCGTCACGCACGCGCGCTCGCCACTCCCGGGCGTCGGCGGGATGCTCCCGGCGCAGGCGCTCGATGTCGTCGGGCACCGCGACCGAGACGTCGCCGGGCTCGCGCACCGTCGGGGCGAGCGGGGTTCCCCCGGCACAGGCGACGGCCTCGTCGCTGCGCAGATTCCAGCTGATGAGCAGCCGGTCGGTCTCGTCGTCGCCGTTCACGCCGTCGGCGATGGCGCCGTAGAAGTTGGCCAGGTACTCGACCGGCCGCGCCCCGAGCTTGGTGATGTTGAAGTGGGCGTTGCGCGCGACGAGCGGATCGAAGGTCCACTCGATCACGTCGATGCCCCGCGCCAGCGCCCAGGCCCGCTGGTGCTGCTTGAGCGCGAACCCGACGGCGCGGCCGACGTGTTCCCGCGAGATCCCGGCGATGTGGCTGTGCAGCGCATGCCGCTCGGGGTCGGCGTGGAACGCGATCGCCACACCGATCAGACGTTCGTCGGCGAACGCGCCGCCGACGTAGTTGCCTGCTTTGCTCAGTGCGCGCAGCAGTTCGGGCGGCACCGGGGGATTCTCGGCCGTGCGCTTCCAGATCTCCGACAGCAGACGGATGCCGTCGGCCTGCTCGGCGATGCCGGTGAGCTCGCGCACCACGACGCCCGATCGGGAGGCGGCGAGCGCGGCGTCGTCGGCGGCCTTCGCGACGACCGTGTCGCTTCGGGTCAGGCGTGCCATGGCTCATCCGTTCTCGATATCGCGTGCATCAGTTCTGTGAGCAGGCGCGTGCGCGGGGCCAGTTCCGCGACGACGACGTGCTCGTGCTCGGCGTGCGCTCCCCCGCCGACGGCGCCGAGTCCGTCGAGCGTCGGCACGCCGATTCCCGCGGTGAAGTTGCCGTCGCTCGCGCCGCCCACCGCGACGTCGGCCACGGGCGGGAGTCCGAGCCGGTGGGCGGTCCGTCCCGCCAGGGCGACGAGCGCGGACGACATCCCTGCTTCCATCGGCGGTCGATTGATGCCGCCGCGCACCCGGAAGGCCGCATCGGGATGGGCGGGGACGAGGGCCCGCAGCGCACGATCGACTCGCTCGAGTTCGGCCGCGGTGCGGGCCCGCACGTCGATCCACAACCGGGCACCGGCGGGGACGGTGTTCGTCGTCGTGCCCGACTCGGCCCGGGTGGGCGTGACCGTCGTGCCCGCGTCGGGATCGCCGAGGGCGGCGACGGCGAGCACGAACCGTGCGAGTTCGACCGTCGCGTTCACGCCGCGCTCGGGTTCGAGTCCCGCGTGCGCCGCGCGCCCGGTGACCTCCACGTCGTACAGGCCCACGCCCTTGCGGGCGCTCTTCCAGGCACCGCCATCGGCCGAGGCCTCGAGCACCAGCGCGGCCGCGGCACCCCGGGCGGTCTCCTCGATCAGCGCGCGCGAGTTCGGGGAGCCGAGTTCTTCGTCCCCCGTCACCAGCAGCGTCATCCCGTCGCGGTCGGCGAGCGCCGCCAGCGCGTGGAGCGCCATCGCGAGACCGGCCTTCATGTCGAAGCATCCGGGTCCGCGCAGGATGCCGTCGCTCACCGAGAACGGCAGGCGTTCGGCCGTGCCGAGCGGCCACACCGTGTCGTGGTGCGCGACCAGCAGCACCCGCGTCGCCGGACCGAAGCGCCAGCGCAGGTGCGTGACACCACCGACCACGATGCGCTCCGGCTCGATGCCCAGCAGCTCCGCGCCGACCGCGGCGACGACATCGGCGGAGCGGGCGACCGCCGCGAGATCGGACGATGGCGACTCGCACTCGACGAGGCGCCGGATCGTCTCGACGATCGCGGTATCGGTCACCCCCTCGACCGGGAGCGCGGGCAGGGTGGTCATGCGCCGCTCGTCACCTTCGGCGTCGCCCGCGCACCGAAGTGCAGGTACTGCTCGCCGCTCGGGATCGAGTAGAAGGTGGCGGTCATCCAGGTCTGGGCGCCCGGCTCGCGCAGCGCGAACACGCCGTCGCTGAAGGGCGTGAGCGGGTACTCGTCGACGGGGTCCGGCAGCATCTCGGCGAGAGGGCCGAGCACGGTCGTCCGCAGCATCGGGCCGTCGTCGCCGACGTACACCTCGCTGCGCACGGATGCCCGCTCGTACACGCCGACGTACGGCGTGATGTCGACCTCGACCGGCTCGGTCGGCGGCTCGACGGCATCCATCATCCGCACGTCCGAGAGCTCGGCGAAGATCTCCCGGTAGAGGTCGCCGTAGAGGTCGCGGGTGTGACCGCCGTTGGTGAGGAGCGTGACGGCGACCCCGGTCTCCGGGTGCACGCGCAGGAATGCGGCCTGGCCGATGGTGTTGCCATCGTGGCCATAGAGGCGCGCACCGTTCCAGTCGAAGCGGATCCACCCGAGACCCCACGAATCGCCGAGCACGTGCTTGTCGGGCACCTCGGCGTGGAAGGCCTGCATGTCGGTGACGGTGTCGTCGTCGAGCAGACGCGTGCCGTCGGCAGCCACTCCGCCCGCGAGGTGCAGGCGGGCGAAGGCGAGCACATCGGCCGCCCGCGCGCTGATGAGACCGGCGGGTCCGACCGAGCGCGGCAGACCCCAGACGGGGGCGACCTCGAGTCCGTGCTCACCGGGCTCGTGCCCGACCGCGGCGGAGTGCATGATCGCCTCTTCCGGAAGGGTCACCGTGTGGGTGAGACCGAGGGGCGTGAAGAGCAGCTCGCGCATCGCCTCGTCCCAGACCTTGCCGGTGACCTGCTCAATGATGCGTCCGAGCAGCACGAAGCCGGAGTTGCAGTACGACCACGTCGCCCCCAGCGGGTGGTTCTGGCCCACCTCCGACAGCAGGTCGACGTACGCCGCGATGCAGTCGTCGCCGCGGCCGGTGTCGGTGAAGACGTCGCCGTCGATGCCGCTGGTGTGGGTGAGCAGGTGGCGCACGGTGACGCCGTCGGTCAGCTCGTCGTTGATCAGGCGCAGGTCGGGGAGCACGTCCTTGGCCCGTGTGTCGAGCGTGAGGCGCCCCTGCTCGACCAGCCGCAGGATGACGGTGGCCGTCCACACCTTCGAGATGGAGCCGATCTGGAACAGCGAATCCGGGAGCACCCGCGCCGACTCGGCCGGCAGGCTGGTGTTGAGCACCCCGGTCGTGACGGTCACGACGTCGTCGCGTCCGTCCGGGTCGTAGCGCAGGATGCCGAGCTGCGCGCCGGGAACGCCGTGGCGCTTCGCCAGCACTTCGAGGCGGTGCTGCCAGTGGGCGGCGTCGATCGCGCCGGGACGGGGACCGCGCGTGCTGCCCGCGAAGCGCTCCACCCAATCGACCACGCGCCGGGCGTAGTCGACGCGGTGACTGGGCACGCCCATCAGCGGGAAGATGTGGCTGCCGCCCGGGTAGAGCACGAGGCTGGTGGGCACGCCGCGCTCACGCAGGGCGTAGTGCCACTGCTGCGCCTGGTGCACCGGGCAGCGGAGATCCTTCTCGCCGTGCAGCACGAGCGTCGGCGTGTTCACGCGGTCGACGCTCGAGTACGGCGACATCTCGGCGAGACGCTCGCGCTGGGCCGAGTCCCACGGCATGATGCCGATCTCGAAGAGGTTCAGCAGGTGCGCGTCGTCGCTCGTGCCGCCCATGCTGACCATGTCGGCCACGATGCCGCCAGCGACCGCCGCGGAGAACCGGTCGTCGTGGCCGGTCAGGTACGCGGTCATGTACCCGCCGTAGCTGTATCCGGTGACGGCGAGGCGGGCGGGGTCCGCCACCCCCTCGGCGACGAGCTCGTCGACGGGTTCGAGGAAGTCCTTCGCATCGCTGACGCCCCACGCCCCGTTGACGCCCTTCCAGAACTCCTCGCCGTAGCCGTCGCTGCCGCGCGGGTTGATCATGACGATCGTCCACCCCTGGGCGGCGAGCTCCTGATGGAAGACGTGCATCTCGTCGACGGCACCGTTCCACGCGTTGTGCGGTCCACCGTGCACGTCGACCAGCAGCGGGGTCGCCCCCGTGACCGCCGGATCGCGCACGATCCACGCCTGCACGGTCGTGCCGTCGCTGATCGTGAACTCGCGGCTCTGCCGCACGAAGAGCTCGGCGCCGTGCGGAGCCGCACCGTGCGCAGTGAGCACGGAGGTCTCGCCCGATGCGACGTCGAGACGCAGGATCTCGCCGAACGATGTCGGCGTCGAGAGGGCGATGACCGCCGCGTCGCCGGCGATCGACAGACCGCTCACGACCTCGTCGGTGCCGCCCGCCACGTGACGCGCCTCGCCGCCGGTCACCGGCACCCCGTAGAGGTGGGTGGCTCCGCGATCGCGGATAGCGAAGAGCACCTCGCCGGATGCCGTCACCTGCGGCAGAGCGCCCGGGTACGCGGGTGCACCGGGCATGACGTTGCGGTCGAGTTCCGCGGCGAGCCGGGTCACCTCACCCGAGGCGAGGTCGACCGAGAAGAGGCCGGTGTGGCCGTCGGGCTCGCCGTCCCATCCCGCCACGACGAGTCGATCGCCGTCGGGGGTGAAGGTCACGGTCGCCGCGTATCCCTCGGCGAAGCCGAGCAGACGCGGTGCCGCCGCCGGGTCGTGCGGGTCGCGGCCGAACACCGCCGAGCGGTAGGTCAGGTCGTCGACGCCGTCGGGCCGGGCGACGTAGGCGAGGGTCGTGCCGTCGGGCGACCAGGCGGGGCTGTCGGCTCCCCGATCGCCGTCGGTGAGCCGGGTGACGCGGTCGTCGTCCAGGTCGAGCACGTGCAGCTGCCCGCGGATGCCGCGGGTGAACCAGGCGCCGTCGGCCATGTAGTCGACGCCCTCGGTGACGATCGGCGTCTTCTCCAGCGCGTCGCGCTGCTCGGCGGTCTCGCCCTCGGTGTTCGGCGCGATCGCGGCGGTAAAGGCGATGCGCGTGCCGTCGGGGCTCCACACCGGAGCACCGGCGCCGCGCGTCAGCGATGTGCGCTGCTGCGGCTCGCCACCCGCGAGGGGTAGCGTCCACAGCTGCCCGTCGCGCAGGAACGCGAGGTGCTCACCGTCGGGCGAGAACGCCGGAGCGGCATCCGATGTGCCGTGCGTGAGACGCCGAGCACCCCCGGCATCCACCATCCAGAGCGAGCTCGTGGCCCGGTCGCCGTCGACGTCGATGCCGCCGAGGACGTACACCGTGCGGTCGCCCGAGGGCGAGAGCGCGGGCTGGCTGGGAACGGTCAGAGCGAGGACATCGTCGATGCGCATTCTCCGGGTCACGGTGAGGCTCCTTCGGTTTCGACGCGAGTCGCGTCTGGTGTCGTTCGGGGGGGGTGTCGGGGGTCGTCAGGGGGTGTACTGGATCGGTCGGGGGATGGCGCTGAGCAGTTCGCGGGTGTACTCGTCCTGCGGATCGCCGAGCACGTCGGCGGTCGTCCCCTCCTCGACGATCCGCCCGTCGTGCATGACGGCCACCCGCGAGGCGACGTAGCGCACGACGGCGAGGTTGTGCGAGATGAAGAGCATCGACAACCCCAGCTCGGCCTGCAGCTCGCGGATGAGGTTGAGGATCGTCCCCTGGATCAGCACGTCGAGCGCCGACGTGATCTCATCGGCAATGAGCACCCGGGGTCGGCCCGCCAGCGCCCGGGCGATCGCCACGCGCTGCCGCTGGCCGCCGGAGAACCGCGCCGGGTAGGCGTCGGCCTTGTCGGGGTCGAGGTGCACGAGTTCCAGCAGGCGTGCCGTCTCGGCCGCCCGCGCGCGCCGGGTCATCCCCGAGGGCATGACCTCGGAGATGCTCGAACCGATCGTCATGCGCGGGTCGAGCGACGAATACGGGTCCTGGAACACCATCTGCAGCTGCCGCGGCCCCCGGCGAGGGATCGGAGCCCCGTCGAGCAGGATGCGCCCGGCGTGCAGCGGCACGAGGCCGACCGCGGCCCGCGCGAGGGTCGACTTGCCCGACCCCGACTCGCCCACCACGCCGACGATCTCGCCGTCCGGCACCACGAGTGACACGCGGTCGACGGCGGTCATCGCGGCGCGGCCAACCCCGTACCGCACCGTCACGTCGTCGAACTGCAGTTCGCTCATCGCACACCCGCCTCGGCCTGGTCGCTCGGTTCCTTCGCATCGGTCCGCGGCGCCCCGGATGCCCCGGCATCCGATTCCCCGGCATTCTTCCCCGCCGCGGCGAGGCTGTCGACGTCGAGCGTCGCCAGGGGCCGATCGAGGGCGGTGCCCATGTGCGGCACCGCAGACAGCAGCGCCCGCGTGTACGGGTGGCGGGCGGAGGAGAGATCGGAGGCCGGCAGCTCCTCGACGATCTCGCCGGCGTACATGACCAGCACCCGATCGCACAGTTCCGCCACCACCGAGATGTCGTGGCTGATGAACAGCACCGACGCGCCGTTCTCGTCGCGGATGGCGCGCAGCAGATCGAGCACCTGGCTCTGCACCGTCACGTCGAGGGCGGTCGTCGGTTCGTCGGCGATGATCAGACGCGGCGTGAGCATGATGCCCATGCCGATCATGGCGCGCTGGCGCATGCCGCCCGAGAACTCGTACGGATACTGGCGCACACGGCGCTTCGGGTGCGTGATCCGCACCGCGGCGAGACGGTCGGCGGCCCGGGCGAGCGCGTCGCGGTGGCTCGCTCCGGCGTGCTCGGTGGCGACCTCGGCGAGCTGCTCGCCCATGCGCATGGTGGGGTTGAACGACGACATCGGGTCTTGGAACACCATCGCCATCGACGTGCCGAGCAGTCGCCGCAGTCGCGCCTTGCCGGTGGTCAGCAGGTCGGTTCCCAGGAATCGCAGGGCGGATGCCTCCACCCGGCCTGGCTCCTCGATCAGGCGTGCGACGGCGAGGGCGGTCATCGACTTGCCCGACCCCGAGGCTCCGACGATACCGACGATCTCTCCCTGCTCCACGGTGAACGAGACACCCCGCACCGCGTGGACCGGGCCGGTCGCGCCGGGGAACTCGACCCGCAGGTCGGAGACCTCCAGCACCGGGTCGCCATCGCTGATCGGGGCGGCCGCCGCTGCGGGGCCGCGCGTCGACGCTCGGGGCGTGCGCAGCCGACGCCGCACGCCCGCGCCGAGCAGCACGTCGTCGCCCATGCCGAGGCTGCGCGCCGCCGATTCGCCGGTGAGGTTGAAGGCGAGGCCGGCGATCACGACGGCGAGACCGGGGGCGAGCGCGGCAAGGGGGTTGGTGTAGATGCCGCGGACGCCGTCCATCATCAGGCGGCCCCAGTCGTACTCCGGCGGCTGCACGCCGAGGCCGAGGAACGAGAGTCCCGCGAAGGCGAGCAGGGCGCCGCCCGCGCCGACCGTGGCGTTGACGATCAGCGGTTCGCCGATGTTCGGCAGCACGTGCCGGAACAGCACCCGCAGCCGCCCCACTCCCCCGACCCGGGCGGCGGAGATGAAGTCCCGCGCCTCGATGCCGGCGATGAGGTTCTGGCAGAGGCGGGCGAACGACGGGGCCCCGGCGAGCCCGATGGCGAACACGGCCGCGGTCGCCGTGCTGCCGAAGATCGCCGCGAAGAACAGGGCGAGCAACAGGCCGGGGAAGGCGACGGCGATGCCGGTGAACCAGGTCACCGCGCGTCCCAGAACGCGGCCGAGCAACAGCGGCGCAACGCCCAGGACCAGTCCGGCGGTCACTGCCACGGCCGTGGCGAGCAGGGCCAGGGCGACGGACAGGCGGGTGGCGACCAGCGTGCGCAGCAGCAGGTCGCGACCGAGATTGTCGGTGCCGACGGGATGCTCCGCCGACGGGCCCGCCAGCAGGTCGCCGGTGTCCTTCACGTTCGCCTGTTCGCCCCAGAGGAGCGGCGCGAGCACGGCCGTGACGACCACCAGCGCGAGGAGCGCGAGTGCGGTCGCCCCCAGGGGGCTGCGGAGCATCGTCCGGAGTGTGCGCATCATCCCTCCGCCACGGTCGACTGCGGGTCGAGCACGGCGAGCACCGCATCGACGATGGTGTTGACCAGCAGCACGCCCACACCGTAGACGAGCACCGTGCCCTGCACCAGCGGGAAGTCCTTGGTCTGGATCGAGCCGACGATCGTGCTGCCGAGTCCGGGCCAGGCGAACACCGTCTCGACGAGCACGGTGCCGGCCACCAGTCCGCTGAGCAGCAGACCGCCGAGCGTCAGCGACGCCGTGACCGCGTTGGGCAGCACGTGGCGCATGTTGATGCGTCGGGGGCGCAGCCGTTTCGACTGGGCGGTGCGCACGAAGTCGGTCTCGAGCACCGACAGCACCTCGATGCGCAGGATGCGGGCGAGCACGGCAGCCGGTCCCAGGGCGAGAGCGAGCACCGGGAGGATGTACGACAGGGGGCCCTCCCGCCCGGCCACCGGCAGCCAGCCGAGTTGCACGCCGAACACCGAGACCAGGGCGACGGCGAGGAGGAACTCGGGGATCGAGCCGAGCAGCACACTCGATGAGCTGAACCCCAGCTCGAGCCCGCGCGCCCGACCGCGTTGCGTCGCGATCGCCACGGCCATGCCGATCGGGATTGCGATGAGCATAGCCACGACGAACGCGAGCACCGCCAGCGTCACCGTCGCCGGCAGCCGCTGCGCGATGATCTGCGAGACCGGGAGCTGGGATTGGATCGAGACGCCCAGGTCACCGGTGAACACCCCCTGGATGTAGTGCAGGTACTGCTGCCAGATCGGGTCGTTCAGCCCCAGGCTCTCGCGCCGCGACGCGACCACCTCCGCCGAGGCGTTGGGACCCATGGCGGCGCGGATCGGATCGCCCGGCACGAGGTGGATCATCAGGAACGACGCCGTGATGAGCACCCACAGCGAGACGAGCAGCCGTCCGGCGCGGCGGAGGATGAACCGGGGCCAGCGATTGTCGCTGACACGGGCGTCGTCCTCCGCCAGGCGGGTGGCCATCGTCGTCATCGGGTGTCCTCGCAGGTCTCAGGGGCGGTGGATGCCGGGATCAGCCGCGCAGGCGGATGGAGGTCGGCGAGACGTTGCCGAGCCAGTCGAACTCGGCGCCGTTCCCGAACATGTAGACGGTGGTGTTCGCGAACGGGACGATGTCGGCGTCTTCGAACAGCGCCGTCTCGGCCTTCTGCCAGGCGGGGCATCCGTCACTGCCGGGCAGCTGCACGGCCTCGGCGACTGCCGCGTCGTAGTCGGCGTTCTGGATGTGCGAGAAGTTCGTGCCCTCGGGCGGCACCGTGCCGCTGACGAAGCCGATCATCTGGTCGGGGCTGTTGACGCTGACGGTGACCCAGCTGATATCCCACGCGCCGGTGCCGAAGAGGGCGTCGAGCAGCACGGTCTCGTCCTGCTGCTTGCCCTCGACCTGCACGCCGATCTCCTGCCACGCCTCCATCGCGAGCTCGGCGGCTGCCGCGGCCGCGGCCCCGATGCTGCTGTCGTAGAGGAACGTCAGGCTGAGCTTCGTGCCGTCCTTCTCGCGCACGCCGTCGGCGCCGAGCACCCATCCGGCGTCGTCGAGCATCTGGTTCGCGGCGTCGACGTCGAAGGCGGGCACGGAGCCGGACACGGAGTCGTAGGTGCATCCGACCGGGGCGACCGTGGCGAGGGCGGTTGCAGAGCCCCCCTTGCCGGCGGTGATCACGCCTGCCAGCTCGTCGAGGTCGACGGCCTGGGTGAGGGCCATGCGCACGGCGGGATCGCTGGTCGGGTGCCCCTCGGCGTGGTTGTACCACTGCTCGCCGGCAACGGCGGTGGATTCGCGGGAGAAGAGGTCGGCACCGATCGCGCGATCGGCGTCGGGACCGGTCAGCTGGGCGGCGTTCACCTCACCCGAGAGCAGCAGGTTCGCGGCGGTGGTGCCGTCTGAGACGATGCGCACGTTCACCTTCGCCGGGATGCCTTCTTCGGCCGTCGTCGCTCCGTCCGGGCCCCAGGTGTACTCGTCGCGCACCTCGAAGGTGTAGTGGTCGTTCGGCACGGCCTCGGTGAGGACGTACGGACCCGTGCCGTTCGAAGCGGAGGCGAGCAGCGAGCGGTCCTCGAGCCCCGCCGCACACACCATCGGCAACCCGGAGAGGCCGAGCAGCAGGAATGGTGCCGGCGCGCTCAGCGTCATGGTGATGGTGTCGCCCTCGGCGACCGTGGTGATGCCCGCCGGCAGGAAGGCACCGAGGAATGCGCTCTGGTTGTCGGGATCCGAGATCCAGTTCAGGTTGTCGGCCGCGGTCTGCGCGGTGAACTCGGTGCCGTCGCTGCAGGTGATGCCCTCGTTGATCGTGAGGGTGGCGGTGGTGCCCTCGACATTCCACTCCGACGCCAGCTGGCTGAGGATCTCGCCCTCACCGTCGACGCTGACGAGGGTGTCGTACGCGTACTTGCTGAGGTCGAAGAGGGCGCTTCCCGCCGACATCTGCGGGTCGAGGTTGCCGGGATCCGTGTCGAGGATCTGCGTGAAGGTGCCGCCCTCGACAGGGGCGCCACCTCCTCCGTCGGATCCGCATCCGACGAGGACGAGAGCGAGGGCGGTCACGGCGGTCACGGCGCCGGCCACGGAGCGTTTGGGGGTCATTTCGTTCCTCCTGGGCGATGAGAGTTCGGGTCATGCCTGCAGTGCGGTGGTGCCGGAAATGCGGTGGTTCTGGATGTTGTCGGAGCGGATGCTGTCGGTGCGGGTTACAGGGGGATGCGGTTCAGCGGGCACGCGCGAGCGCGCGCCCTACGTGCACGAAGGAGTGCCGACCATCCGCCGCCGGCGCGAGGAAGGCGAGCACGACGTGCATGCCCTCGAGCGGCTCGCGCATGATGAGCGAGTCATCGCCGAAGGCGACGAGTTCGGTGCGAGAGGCCTCGCCGCCGAGCTCGACGAGCGAGGGCGCCGGCCGCTGCTCGAGCCAGAGGCGGCCGTCGTCGTCCTGCGACACCTCCATCTCGACGGTGGAGTTCGAGAAGACGCCGAGATACGGGGCGATGTCGATGTCGGGTGCGTCGACGGGCGGGGCGGGCTGGTCGGGAAGGCCCGCACCGGTGAGTTCGCGCAAGAGCGGATCGGCGATGTCGTGGAAGAGACCCTGCGCATCGCCGCCGTTGGTGAGCAGCACGACCGCGACGTTCGCCTGCGGGTCGATGCGCAGGAACGAGGACTGCCCGATGGTGTTGCCGTCGTGGCCGTAGAGGAGTTGCTCACCCGTACGATCGATCTCCCAGCCCAGCCCCCACGCCGATCCCATGGCCGTGAGCCGCGGCAGGTCGACGAGCGGTGTGCGCATCGCCTCGACCGAGGCCGACGAGAGCACGCGCTCCCCGTCGGGCGCGAGGCCGTCGGCGAGCTGCATCCGTGCGAACCCGGCCAGGTCGCGAGCCGTCATCGACAGCATCGATCCGGCGGGAGCGTTCGAGGGGGCCATCGCCCACAGCGGCGCAGGTGTCGCGACACCGTCGTCGTCCGGACCGAGGTGGCCGACCGCGACGCGGTGGAGGATCGCTTCGTACGGGCTCGGCGACACCCGCTCGAGTCCGAGCGGGTGCACGATGCGCTCGGTCAGCGCCTGAGCCCAGGTGGTGTCGCGCATCCGCTCGACCAGGCGTCCGAGAAGCACATAGCCGGCGTTGTTGTAAGAGAACATCGTGCCGGGTGCGAAGATCTGCGGCAGTTCTGCGAGCAGTTCGACGTACTTCTCGATGGCGTCGTCGCCACGGCCGGTGTCGGTGAAGACGTCGCCCTCGAATCCGGCCTGGTGGCTCAGCAGCTGGCGCACGGTGATGGCGGATGCCGCCTGCTCGTCGGCGAGGTGGAACTCGGGGAGGTAGGTGCGGATCGGCGCGTCGAGTTCGACGAGTCCGTCGTCGACGAGCTGCATGACGAGGGTCGCGGTCCACACCTTCGTGATCGATCCGATCTGGAAGATCGAGTCGGTGGTGGCCTCGATCCCGGTGGCGGTGCTCAGCACTCCGGTGGCGAGGTCGACGATCTCACCGTCGACCAGCACGGCCACGGAGGCCGCCGGAACTCCGCGTTCGCCCGCCTTGCGGGCGAGCGTTCCTCGCACGAACTCGATGACCTCGTCGGAGCTCTTCATGGGTTCACCCTAGGCGCGGGCGGAGAGCGACCTTTTGTTCAGATGAACAGGATGAAGGTATCCCGTTCGTCCGTATGAACAAGCCGCTCCCGTCAGCCCCGGATCAGGCGACGCCAGGCGAGTTCGGCCAGAACGGATGCCTGCAGCGGCAGCACCGCGTCGTCGAAGACCGTGTGCTCGGCGTGCATCGGCACCGGGCCCGCCGCGGTCATCGCGCCGACGAACACGAGCGCGCCGGGCACCTCCTGCAGCACGTACGAGAAGTCTTCCGAGGCCATCGACGGCTCGGGCAGTCGCGTGACGCGCTCCACCCCGACGAGTTCCTCGAGCACGGCCAGCACCTCGCGCGTCTCGGCCGGGTCGTTGTAGGTGACGGGGTACGAGGCGATGAACTCGGCGTCCAACCGGCATCCGTTCGCTGCGGCGATGCCGGTGAGCAGCGTCGGCAACTCGGTGCGCACGGTGTCGAGGGTGGCCATCGACAGGGTGCGGATGTTCGCCTCCATGCTCACCGTCGAAGCCAGCACGTTGCTCGCCTCGGAGTCGCTCGAGAGCCGGGTGATCGAGATGACGGCCTGGTCGGTGGCCGGCAGGCGTCGCGCGGCGAAGGTCTGCACCGCGAGGATCAGCTGCGCGGCGACCGGAACCGGGTCGATCGCCAGCTGCGGGAAGGCGGCGTGCCCGCCCGTGCCGTGCAGGGTGAGGCGCAGCGCACTGGCGCTCGCCATCATGGCCCCCTCGCGGGTGACGAGCTGCCCGAACGGGGTCGCACTGTCGACGTGCACCGCGTAGGCCGCGACGGGCTTCTCGCCCGCGGCGTCGAGCACGCCCTCGTCGATCATGAGGCGACCACCCGCGTAGCCCTCTTCCCCGGGCTGGAACATGAACGCGATCGTGCCCGGCAGCTCGTCGCGACGCGCAGCCAGCAGCCGCACGGCACCGAGCAGTCCGGCGATGTGCAGGTCGTGTCCGCACGCATGCATGGCAGCGGATGCCGCGGCGAACGGCAACCCGGTCGATTCGGTGAGTGGCAGACCGTCCATGTCTCCGCGCAACAGCACGACGGGCCCAGGGCGGCCGCCGCGCAGCACGGCCGTGACCGACGACAGTGCGGTCCCGCGCGTGATCTCCAGTCCGAGGCCGTCGAGTTCGCGCAGGATGATGCGCTGCGTTTTGGGCAGCTCGAGACCCACCTCGACCGCCGCGTGCAGCTCGCGCCGCACCGCGATCAGATCGTCGCGGAGCGCGTCGGCCGCCTCCGCGAAACGAGAACCCATCAGAACAGCATCCGCTCACCGAGCACGGGCACGGCGTCGAGCAGATCCTGCGTGTAGGGGTCGCCCGGGTGGGCGAGCAGCGCCTCGGTCGGCCCGGATTCGACGACCTTGCCGTGACGCATCACGCACACCTCGTCGCTGATGTACCGCACGACGGCGAGGTTGTGAGAGATGAAGAGCATCGAGATGTCGAGCTCCTGCTGCAGTTCGCGCAGCAGGTTGAGGATCGCCCCCTGCACCGACACGTCGAGTGCGCTGGTGACCTCGTCGGCGATGAGCACCGACGGCTCTCCGGCGAGCGCCCGGGCGATGGTGATGCGCTGGCGCTGTCCGCCCGAGAAAGCGCCCGGGCGCTCTCCGGCGCGGTCGGGGTCGAGGTGCACCTGGGCGAGAAGCTGCCGCACCCGGGCGATGCGCTCGGCCCGCGTCCAGCGGCGACCGGTCGCCTTCAGCGCCTCGGCGATCGAGTCGCCGATGGGCATGAGCGGGTCGAGGGCCGAGAACGGGTCCTGGAAGACCAGTTGCATGCGGCGACGGGTGCGTCGGGCCGCGGCACCCGCGCCCACGGCATCCGCACCGTCGACCCGGATCGACCCGGACTCGGGCCGCACGAGCCCGACCGCGGCGGCCGCGATCGTGCTCTTGCCCGAGCCGGACTCGCCGACCAGACCCAGCGTGCGCCCCTTGGGCACCGCCAGGTTCACGCGCTCGACCACACGGGTGCGTCCGTAGCGCACGCTCAGGTCGTCGATCTCCAGTGCGTTCACACCGGCACCTCCCGGTCGTTGATCGTCGGGGCGACGGCATCGTCGAGCGACTCGAGCGATTCGTCGAGCGCTTCGGGCAGCAGTTCCGGCGGGATCACCGGCAGCGGCTGGGTGCGGTCGCTGGTCATGTCGGGCAGGCACGCGATGAGCGCCTTCGTGTACGGATGCTGGGCGTCCTCGCGGATGCGGTCGGCCGAGAGCGACTCGACGACCCGCCCGTCCTTCATCACGATCACGCGGTCGCAGAACGCCGACACGAGGGCGATGTCGTGCGAGATGAACACGATCGCGGCCCCGGTCTCTTCCTGCGCCCGGTGCAGCACGCCCATGACCTGCCGCTGCACGGTGACGTCGAGGGCGGTGGTGGGTTCGTCGGCGATGATGAGGCGCGGCTTGCCGGTGAGGGCCATGCCGATCATCGCGCGCTGACGCATGCCGCCCGAGAACTCGTGCGGGTACTGCTTCAGGCGTGCGGTGGCGTTCGGGATGCCGACCGCGTCGAGGGCATCGGCCGCGCGGGCCCGCGCCTCTTTGGGGCGCATGCCCATGTGCACCTCGGGCACCTCGGTGAGCTGACGCCCGATCGTGAGGGCCGGGTTGAGCGAGGTGAGCGGATCCTGGAAGATCATGCCCAGCTCGACGCCCAGGCGTGCCCGATCGGATGCCGTGAGCGTGCGGGTCATGTCGAGGTCGTCGAAGCGGTGCGCCGAGGTGGTGATGCGGGCGTCGTCGCCGAGGAGCCCGGCGAGCGCCATCGCGGTGAGCGACTTGCCCGATCCCGATTCGCCGACGATGCCGACGATCTCGCCGCGTGCGACCTGCAGGTCGACGCCGCGCACGCGCTCGATGAGGCCGCCGTCGGCGGTGGGGAACGCGATGTGCAGGTCGGTGATCTCCGCGATCAGTTCGCGGTCGGATGCGGTGGCCTCCGGGGCGAGTTCGCGGCGACGCGCGGTGATCGTCACCGACCCGGCCGCGCGGGCGGCCACGGCGCGCAGACCGTCTCCGCGCGATCCGGCGACCGCCTCGCTGAGCAGCGTGAACACCAGACCCGCGAGAACCACCGCGATGCCGGGGCCGACCGCCGCGAGGGGGTTGATGTAGATGCGCAGGATGCCCTCCTGCAGCATCCGCCCCCAGTCGTAGGCGGGAGCCTGCACGCCCAGACCGAGGAACGACAGCCCGGCGAACGACAGCAGCGTGACGCTCGCGGTCGCCGCGGCGTTGACGAAGAACGGGTTGGCGATGTTGGGCAGCACGTGCCGCACCAGGATGCCGACCGGACCGACGCCGACGACCCGGGCGGCGCGCACGTAGTCGCGTCCCGAGACCGAGGCGGCCAGGTTGTAGACCAGGCGGGCGAACGAGGGGATGCCGGCGAAACCGATCGCGAGCATCGCCCCGGTCGCCGTCGCACCCCAGATGACCGTGAAGAAGAGAACCATCAGCAGCCACGGGAATGCGAGCAGGATGTCGAGGAGTCCGGTGAACCAGCGGCGCGGATACTTCGGCAGGATGCTGGCGACGAGGCCGAACACCACCCCGCCGATGAGCGCGATCGCGGTGGCACCCAGGGTGAGCAGCAGGGTCAACCGGGTGGCGACCAGAACGCGGGCGAACACGTCGCGCCCGAGTTCGTCGGTGCCGAACGGATGCGCCGCGCTGGCCGGCAGCAGTCGGGACGAGACATCGGTCGCCTCGGCGGCGGCGCCCCAGATGACGGGACCCGCGACGGCGAGGAACACCAGCAGCGCGGTGCCGACGAGCGCCGAGATCGTGAGGGGATTGAGGAGTTTGGTGCGCACGGACATGTCTCAGCCCTCCGTGATCGACGAGCGGGGATCGATGGTGGCGAGGATGACGTCGACGACGAGGTTCACGCCGAGCACGATGAGCGCATAGACGATCACCACGCCCTGCACCATCGGGTAGTCCTTCGCGCCGACCGACGAGACCATGATGGTGCCGAGCCCGGGGATGGCGAAGACGGTCTCGATCAGCACGGTGGCCGCGGTGAGACCGGCGAGGATCAGCCCGCCGACGGTCAGCGACGCCGTGACGATGTTGGGCAGCGCGTGACGCAGGTGGATCAGGCGCCGCGGCAGCCGCTTGGCCCGCGCGGTCGTCATGTAGGTGGTGTCGAGCACCGCCAGCATCTCGACCTGCACGATGCGCACGAGGTAGGCCATGGGCCCGATCGCGAGCGCGATCACCGGCAGCACGGCATCCGCGGGTTTGCCCCATCCGGCCGCCGGCAGCCAACCGAGCTGCACGGCGAAGAGCGAGATCAGGCCGACCGCCACGAGGAAGCTGGGCACCGCGATCAGGATGCCGAGCACCGCCGAGACCGCCATCGAGAGGCCGCGGCGACGACCCGAGCGGGCGAGCACCGCCGCGCCGATGCCGGCCGGGAGCGCCCCGACCACGGCGATGATGAACGCGAGCACGGCGAGCAGCAGCGTCGTCGGGAACCGCTGGGCGATCACATCGCCCACCGGCCGCTGCAGTCGCACCGAGGTGCCCAGGTCTCCGGTGAACAGCCCGCCGATGAAGCGGAAGAACTGCTCGTACATCGGACGGTCGAGTCCGAGCTGCACGCGCGTCGCCTCGACGAGCTGCGGGGTGGCGCTCTGGCCGAGTGCCGCACGCACGGGGTCACCGGGCACGAGGTACATCAGCAGGAACGAGGCCACGACGACGACGGCCAGCGAGATCACCAGTCGTCCGAGTCGTCGCAGCAGGAAGGCGGTGCGCGGCGAGAGGCCCCGCCGCAGACGGCGCTCCTCCACCCGCGCCGCCAGGGCGGCCGTGGTCGTGTCGACCACCTCGGCGGTCGCGAGCGGAGGAGTCGTCATGTCAGCCGAGCATCCGGATCGAGGTGGGCTGGATGTTGTTCGGCTGCTCGAAGACCGCGCCCGACTGGTAGGTCGGGAGGATGTTGTCGGTCACCGGGAACACGTCGAAGCGGTTGATCAGTTCAGCCTCGGCATCCTGCCAGATTCCGCAGCTGTCTTCGGGAGTCGCACTGGACGCCTCGGCGGCGAGCGCCGAGTACTCGGGGTTGTCGACGAACATGAAGTTCAGACCGCCCTGGTCGGGGGTGGCTCCGTCGAAGAAGGTCGACAGCACCACGGGTCCGCCCGGTGCCACCTGCACCCAGCCGGTGTCCCAGTCGAACGTCGACCACAGCTGCTCCGACCACGCCGCCGCGTCATTGGCGGAGAGTTCGGTGGTCACTCCCAGAGCATCCCACGTCTCCTTGACGAGCTCGGCCGCGGCCGCGTGCGTCGAGGTCGGCGCGTTGTAGACGAACTTGATGACGAGCGGCTCGCCGTCCTTCGAACGCTGGCCGTCGGAACCGACCGTCCAGCCGGCCTCGTCGAGCAGTTCGGCGGCACGGTCGAGGTCGGTCGCGGGAAGCTCCCACTTCGGACCGTCGGCGACGCAGAGCAGCGGGTTCTTGGTGACGAGCGAGACGGACTCGAGTCCTTCACCATCGGCGATGACCGTGCCGACCTCGTCGCGATCGATCGCGATCGAGAGGGCCTCGCGCACGAGCGGGTCGGAGAACGGACGCCCCTCCTTCTCGTTGAAGAGGATCATGCCGACGGGGTTGCGCACACCCGTGTGGGTGAGGCCGGCGCCGTCGAGGCGGGAGCGGTCGGCGCCCGAGATCGTCGCGGCGTTGATCTCGCCGGAGACGAGCAGGTTCGCCGCGGTGCTCTCGTCGGTGACGACGCGCGCCTCGATCGTGTCGGGCAGGCCGACCGTCTCGCTGGTGACGTCGTCGGGGCCCCAGGTGTAGTCGTCACGCTTGGTGAACGTGTAGGTGTCACCGGGCTTGAGGTCGCTGAGGGCGAAGAGGCCCGTGCCGTCGGTCGCGTCGGAGAGCGTCGTCGGGTCGGCGAGACCCGTGTCGCACACCAGCATGATCGTGCCGACGTTGACCGCGAGGAACGGGTTGTTCTCGGTGCTCGTCACCGTGACGGTGTTGCCGTCGGCGGTGGCCGAGATCTTCTCGTCGATGACCGAGCCGTACGAGAACGTCGCGTTCTCGGGGTCGGCGTTGTAGTTGAGGTTGTCGGCGACGGTCTGCCCCGTGAACTCGGAGCCGTCGGCGCAGGTGATGCCCTCCTTCAGGGTGAAGACGACCTCGGTGCCCGTCTCCTCCCAGCTCTCGGCGAGCCAGGGCTCGAGTTCTCCGTCGGGGGTGACGGCGATGAGGGATTCGTAGGCGAGGGTGACGACGGCGAACGTGTCGGGCGAGACGGCCTTCAGCGGGTTGAGGTCGCCCGGGTCATCGCCGACGGCGGTGACGAAGGTGCCTCCCGAGACGAAGTCGCCTTCGGCGGGAGCGGGTTGATCGGTCGAACCCGCACACGACGTCAGTGTCAGCGCGAGGGCGGAGACAACGGCGGCCACGGGTAGTGCGGTACTGCGTTTCATTGCGATCTCCTTGTATCGGGTACGGGAAGGAAGGCTGTGGGGTCAGCGGACGGGGGCTTCGGCCGAGAGCCGGGCGAGGGGCCCGGCGGCCTTGACCGTCACGTTGACGGTGGGGTGGGCGGTGTAGGGAACGTGCGTCTCGAGCACCTCGACGACCGACACCTGCAGCGGGTCGGCGCCGGCCTGGATCGCCTTGGCGATGGCGGCTTCGGATGCCTGTTCGATGGCCGACTCGCGGTCGCCCATGGCGGCCATCTGGTCGGCGCGTCCGCCGGCGAGCGAGATCGCCGCACCGACGGCGTTCGCGACACCGCCGTGGTCGGGACGCAGGATGCGTCCGGCACTCGCCAGGTGGTCGGGAACGAGGAACCCGCCACCGCCGACGACGACGAGGGGGATGTCCATGCGTCCGAGCGAGAGGCGTTCGACGGCCTGCTCCAGACGGTCGGCGACGACCGCGAGGGCCCGTTCCAACGCCTCCGACATCGACGACGACAGCGCGGGGAGCGTGCGGCCGTCGATCGAACGACCGGCCAGAGCCGCAGCATCCGTCAGCGTCGGCGTGGAACCGCCGAACAGCAGCCCCTCCGGGTTGATGCGGTAGCCGACCGAGTCGGGTCCGACGCGGCCGGAGGCGACGTCGATCACGGTGCCGCCGCCGATGCCGACGCTGAGGATGTCGGGCATGCGGAAGTTTGTGCGCACCCCGCCGATCTCGCGGGGCAGCGTGGACTCCCGCGGGAATCCGCCGACGACCACGCCGAGGTCGGAGGTCGTGCCGCCCACGTCGATCACGATCGCGTCGTCGTGCCCCGAGAGGTACGCGGCCCCGCGGATCGAGTTGGCCGGCCCCGAACCGATCGTCATCACCGGGTACTGCGCCGCGTAGTCGAGCGACATCAGCGTGCCGTCGTTCTGGGCGAAGAAGGTGGCAGCGTCGAGGCCCTCCTCGGCGACGACCGTCACCAGCGCCTCGGTGACCGAGCGCGCGACACTGTAGAGCGCGGCGTTGAGCAGGGTCGCGTTCTCGCGTTCGAGCAGGCCGGTCGGACCGATGTCCTGGCTCAGGAACACCCGGGTGTCCTGGCCGAGGTGCGCGCGCAGCAGCTCGGCGACTTCGAGCTCCTGGTCGGGCGACGAGGGGCTGAAGATTCCGGCGACGGCGATCGCGTCGAAGTCGTCGAGACCGTCGACGAAACGCAGGATGCCGTCGCGATCGAGCGGCGAGATCGGCGTGCCGTCGACCATGTGACCACCGCCGAGCATCGCCGAACCCGCGAGCACCATGCGCACGAGGTCTTCGGGCCAGCCGGTCAGCGGCGGGTACTCGGTCGCGGCGGGAGCGCCGAGGCGGATCATCGCGACCCGGTCGAGCTGACGGCGCTGCACGATCGCGTTCGTGGCGTGGGTGGTGCCGAGCATGACGCGCGAGACGCGGGAACGGTCGTCGCCGATCGCGGCCAGCACATCGCGGATGCCCGCGCGGATGCCGCCAGTGATGTCATCGGTCGTGGCCCGTTTGGTCCACGCGAGCACCTGGCCGTCGCCGTCGAGCACGACCGCGTCGGTGTTGGTGCCGCCGACGTCGACGCCGATGGACAGATCGCGCGCGGTCATCGGCCGGCTCCTTCGAACGGGATGTAGGGCAAGTCGTAGCCGAAGGCCGCAGGACCGGCGAGCTCGAGCCCGCGCGGGGTGCGCCAGATCGGGTCGCACGCCCAGGCGAGCACCGAGACGCGTTGGCCGAAGCGCAGCATCTCGGTGGTGATGGCGTGGCCGGTCTCGGCGTCGATGATCGTGATGAGGTCGGGCACGCTCACCAGCACCTCGCCGTCTTCGAGCACGAGCAGGTTCTCGTTCTGCAGTTCCAGACGCTGCAGGCGGCCGCGGTCGTCACCGGTGCCGGTGATGGTGACCGAACCCCGCACGAACCCGCCGGCCGTGCGGCGGTCGAGGTCGGTGATCTTGCCGGTCATGAGCACGCGGGCGTCGAGCTCGGCGGCCACGGCGTTCACCGGGTCGGACGACGACATGAGTGCGTGCCCGACACGGATCGCCGCACTCACGGTGCCCTCGATCACGGCGCCGCGGGCGGTCTCGGCGGTGAGCGGGTAGTGGGCGGCGATGCAGATCGACCCGCTGGCGACGGTGAGTGCGCGGGCATGCCGTTCGAGCCAGTGCAGATCGACGGTCTTCATGATCGAGATGTTGCCGACGACGTCGCTCTGCACGGCCCACTCGCAGGGGACTCCGGCGACGTTCATCGCGACCATCGACGCGTCGGGGAAGGCACGGCCCATACCGTCGGCATCCAGCATCTTCAGGCCCAGACGTGCGGCCCAGCCGATCGGCTGCACGCCATTGCCGCCGCCGATCTCCGCCGCCATGAGCGTGGTGACCTTGCGTCCGAGAAGCTGCTCGGCTTCGGCGAGGAGCGAATGGATCTGGTCCTTGGCCGAGAGCATCTCGATGCCGACCGTCGGGGCGCCGATGCCCGACATGAGGATGACGACATCGTCGGGGCCGAGGTCGTCGACGGTGACCAGCGGAACCGGACCGTGCTCGCGGATCGCGTTCTCGACCATGATCTGGGAGGCGTACACGGCACCGCCGCCGCCGGTGCCGAAGATCGCGGTGCCGACTCCGAGCGCGGCGATGTCGTCTGCCGTGATCTCGGTGATCGGCGCCGCGGTGTGCGCGGCAGGGGAAGTCTGAGCCATGTGTTCACGCTACGGACGGATGCGGCGACGAGCAATGTCGCCTCCGTCTAGTGTTTCAAGGCATACTGTGCGCATGGCACAGTACTCACTGCGTGATCTGGGAGAGGATGCCGAGCGTCTCGGTCTGCGTCTGCTCGCGGGTCCGCTCGACGACCGCTCCCTCACCCGCGTCGATCTCGTCTCGGTCGACCGCCTCGACACGCTCACCGCCGGAACGCTCGCGATCATCCCCGGCGACGAGCAGCCGCCGCCCTTCCGCATCGACGTCGCCCTGCGCCAGGCCAGCGCCCGCCAACTCGCCGGCATCGTCTTCTCCACCGCCGTGGCCCTCGCCGAGACCGCGACCGTGCTGGCCGACCGCGGCGGGGTGCCGGTCTTCGCCGCCGTCGGCATCGGATCCGCCGACCTCGCGAAGGCCGTCGACCGGGCGATCTCGGGCGGAGCATCCGAAGCGATGATGCGCGGCGCCGCCGCCATCTCCGCCGCCACCGCCGCCGCCTCCGAGCCCGGCAGCACCGCCGACAGCATCCTGCTCGCCGCGGGTGGCGTCTTGGGCGCCGAGCTGTCGCTGGTGTCCGACCCCGCCGTCGCCTGGACCGACACCGACGCCGTCTTCATCGGCGAGGTGCCCGTCGGACGACTCATCGCCTCGTCGGCCGACGGCGCCACCGAGGTCTCGCTGCCGGTGATCGCCTCACTGCTGTCGCGCGTCGCGCAGCGGCAGAGCAGCGACCGCTACGCACCCACGCAGTCGCGCGCCGATCTGCTGCTCGAGCTCGTGCTCGCCGATCCGTCCCGCGCCGAGGGTTTCGTCGCGCAGGCCGCCCGGCTCGGCCTGCCCCTGCCGCAGTCGCACGTCGTCGCCTGGCTCGCCCCCACCCGCACGACCGACCCCGGGGCGCGCGCGCCCCGCAGCGTGCAGCCGGCACTCGAACTGTTCGCCCTGCAGCTCGTCGAGGCGCGCGACGAGATGTGGCACGTCGCGTTCCTGCAAGACGACCTCATGCTCGTCTGCACCGAAGAGCACGGTGCCGGCGACCACCAGCGGCGCGTGCGCGAGGTGGCGATACTGATCCAGCAACAGGCCCAAGAGCTCGCCGGTGCCGACTGGGCCTACACGCTCGGTCTCGGCACTCCGCAGCTCGGTGCCCTCGGGCTGCGGCAGTCGGCGGCCGAGGCGCGCATCGCGGCCGAGTCGGCCATCGCCGCCGGGCGCTTCGGCGGGGTCGAGCTCACCGACGTCACGGGTCTGCGGCGGGTGCTGCTCGATGTGTACGCCTCGCCGATCAGCCGCGAACTGCTGCACGACATCCTGCGCCCGCTCGATGATCTCGGCCCCGAACGCGCGCTGCAGTCGGTGCGCACCCTGCTCGTCTATCTCGCCCACAACGGGTCGCTCGTGCATGCCGGCAAAGAGCTCATGCTGCACCCGAACGGCGTCGGATACCGCATGCGCCGCATCCGCGACCTGCTCGGCATCGACCTGAGCGACCCCGACGCCCGCTTCGCCGTCGAACTCGCCTGCCGCGTGCGGCTGCTCGCCGCCGGGTAGCCGGCCTCGCGCGGCCCTCACTCAGGACAGATTGCTCGATCTCACCCCGTTGACACGGTTTCGGGCAGCATTTCGACCGTTCGTCCTGAGTTGGGGCCGGGGTTCGGCCGGCATAACTCCTCAGAATCCGGCCCGCGCGGCCCGAACAGCCGGAATCCGGGGCGAACGCGACGGATTCTGAGGAGTTATGCGCCGAGCTCGGCGCGCAGCGCCGCACCATCGGCATCGAGCTGCGGAGCGCGAGGCAACCGCGCCGTGCCGTTCGTGCCCAGCGCCGAGCGGGCGATCGACACGCCATCGTCGTGCTCGATCAGGCCCAGCGCCGCGGCCTGCGCACCCCGCGCCGCCTCTTCGGGACTGCGCACCTGCGCCACGAGCACCCGCGCCGCCTTCAGGCGGGCGACCACGTCGTCGACCGAGAGGGTCGCGACCCGGGCCGACAGCATCCGTTCCAGGTCTTCGCGTCCTTCGACGCGCGCCTGGTTGCCCGCCCATGCCGGTCCGCCCAGCACGCCTGCGAGATCGAGGGCATCGACCAGGCGGGCGAACATCGCGTCGTTCGTGGCGCCGAGCACGACATTGCCAGCGGATGCCGCGAACGCACGGTACGGCACGATCGACGGGTGCGCGCTGCCCCACGGTTTCGAGGGCGGCCCTCCCGCCGAGGTGGCGGCGATGACCGTGCCGAGCGAGCTGAGCGCCGTGGCGAACAGCGAGAACTTCAGCCGCCGTCCGACACCCGTGCGCTGCCGTTCGAGCAGAGCGGCGAGCACCCCGTTGATCATCGACATGCCGGTCGCGATGTCGACCATCGCGACGCCCGACCGCACCGGGTCGGCGCCCTCGTAGCCGGTGACGTGCATGAGGCCGGATTCCGCCTCGACGGTCACGGCGGTGCCGGGCTCGGCCGCGAGCGGTCCGTCTTGCGAGAACCCGCTGATCGACGCGTAGACCAGCTGCGGGAACCGTTCGCGCATCGCGTCCGCGCCGATTCCGAGCCGGTCGGCGACACCGGGCCGGAAGCTCTCGACCAGCACGTCGGCCGTGCCGATCAGCCGATGCGCCGTCTCGCGGTCGTGCGGGTCGGCGAGGTCGAGGGCGATGCTGCGCTTGCCCCGGTTGATCGCGTGGAAGTAGGCGCTCGCGCCGTGCACGAACGGCGGACCCCAGTGCCGGGTCTCGTCGCCGATGCCGGGCTGCTCGACCTTGATCACGTCGGCGCCCAGCTCGGCGAGGGTCATCGTCGCGTAGGGGCCGGCGAGCAGGCGAGTGAAGTCGATCACGCGGATGCCGGTCAGCGGGCGGAAGTCTCCGTCGGTCATGCGCGATCCCCCTCGATGCTCGTCTCTGCGACGCTACTCGGGGGTCGGATGCCCCCGGCATGGAGCCTGCGCACACCGGCGCTCCCCCGCTGTAGGTCTTCACCACATGACCGGGCACCACTCGGGGCTCTAGGCTCGCAGCACCGATCGAAGCGCGACCCCGAGTCCCGGCGCACGAGGAGACCCCATGCCGTACACAGATTCCGCCGACGTCCGCCTCTACTACGAAGTCTTCGGCGAGGCGGATGCTCCCGTGCTGGTGCTCGTGTCGGGGGGCGGCGCGCAGCTGCTCGCCTGGGACGAGCGCTTCATCGAGATGCTGACCGACGGCGGACTGCGGGTGGTGCGGTTCGACAATCGCGACACCGGGTTCTCGGCACGGTTCGGCGGCCCCGACGACGTCGACGGCGGATACTCGCTGTCGGACATGGCCGGCGACATCCTGCGCGTGCTCGACGACCTCGGCGTCGAATCGGCGCACGTCGCCGGGCATTCGATGGGCGGCATGATGGCGCAGATGCTCGCGATCGAGCATCCGCAGCGCGTACGCAGCCTCGGGTTGCTGTCGACCATCCCGGGCCAGTCGCCGCGGTACGTGCTGCACGGCGAACGGCCCGAACTCGCCGAGCCGCCCGTGCGCATCACGCGCGAGCAGGCCGTGGCGTTCACCGAGGCGGCGTTGCAGGCGGCCCCTCCCGGCCGCTACGACCCGCAGGTCGCCTGGCACATCGCCGCGACCGGCGAGGCGTACGACCGCGGCTACTTCCCCGAGGGCTTCTCCCGGCAGTGGGCGGCCCTGCGGCGAGCGCCCGAGCGGCTCGAAGATCTGAAGGCGGTGACGGTCGCCACGCTCGTGCTCCATGGGCGCGACGACGACGTGCTGCACTGGGCGTCGGCCGTCGACATCGCCGAGGCCATCCCCGGCGCCGAGTTGCAGGTGCATGCCGACATGGGCCACCTCATCCCCCACGAGCTGTGGCCCGACATCGCCACCGCGCTCCTGCGCACCGCCGCACGGGCCGACGAGCAGCGCGAGGCCTGACCGCGCGGCCGGTCACCCCCGGCGATCGCCTCAGCGTCGCGCGTCAGCGATCCGCCTCGGCGTCGAACGACTCCACGCCCGTCTGGGTGAAGGGGTGCGGCCCGCGAGGGCCGAACACGAGCACGAGTTCAGCGGGAGCATCCGATTCGTTGCGCACTCCGTGCTGCATGCCCTCGGGGGCGTAGAAGGCGTCGCCGACCCGCAGCACACGGCGGTCGCCCTCGGAGGTGACCACGACCTCGCCGCGCGTCACGATGTACATCTCGTCGGAGCTGTTGGTCGAGCAGCTGTCGGGGTCGCCCGCGAGGTGATGGTGCTCGCCCTCTTCGGCGCCGGGCTCGAGGTGGTAGAACATCACCGAGGTCGGCAGCGCCGTCGTCTGCTGGAAGTACCACTCGATGCCCACGCGTCCTTCGCCGTGGTACAGCTCCCAGTCGTGGCTGTTGTCACCCCTCTTCTGCACGCGCATGCTGACAGTGTGCGCGGGCGGTGCGGGTCGCATCTATGGGTCGATCGTCCACGCTGACGCGAGCGCGATGGGTGATCAGCAAGATCGGTTCGCCGAGTCGCGTCACGAATTCAGATATTCAGCGTCTTTCTCTGTGAAGGGCTTCTGCACTTCGGCCGGCCTCCCCGCCGGCAGCCGGACTTCGGCCGGCACACATGATCCGCGGTCCCCACGCCTGGATCCGAGGGAGGGCACCCCACGCCCTCCCTCTTCTCCGTTTCCGGGGCCGTCGTCCCCCCTCGCATTCGGGAGGAGATCCGCATTCGGGAGGGTGATTTCGGGGATTCGATCCTCCGCAGCGCAGATCTCCTCCGTAGTGACGGGCGGATGCTTCAACTCAGCGTCCTCTCAGACCCGACCCCTATCGTCGCTGTCTCGTTGTCCATCCTGGGGAGGTCGGCTGACGAAAGGTGATGTATGTACATCTTCAACACCGGAGTCGCCGTCGCACTCGTCGTCGTCACGTTCTTCATCGGGGTGCGGGTGCACGCGGTCCGCACCCGAGCCACGGTCGACGATGGGCGCGTCAGCCGGTACGTGTATCCGGCCGCCTTCGCCTTCTGCGCGGTCGCACTGTGGAACGATCCGCTCTTCGAACCGGCCTGGCTGCAGCTTCTCCCGTTCGTCGTCGCCCCGTTCATCGCCGGCTTCGTCGTCCGTCTGGTGCTGGTGAAGGCCGAGAGCCACCGCGCGACTCCGCCGCCGTCCGCTCGTTCGGGAGGAGATCCGCATTCGGGAGGGTGATTTCGGGGATTCGATCCTCCCGAATGCCGATCTCCTCCCGAATGACGGGCGGATGCTCCCACTCAGCGTCCTCTCAGAACGGATGCCTATCGTCGCCGGGTCGTTGTCCATTCTGGGGAGGGTCGACCGACGAAAGGTGACTCATGAATGCCTGGAACCTCGCGAACGCGATCGCTCTCGTCGTCGTCGCACTCTTCCTCGGGATACGGGTGCACGCGGTGCGCTCACGGACCGCGATCGGCGACGGCCCGGCCACCCGTTATCTCTATCCGGCGGTCGTCGGGGGTACCACGGTCGCACTGTGGAACGACCCCCTCTTCGAACCGGCGTGGCTGCAGCTGCTTCTGCTCACCACCGTGCCGTTCACGATCGGCTTCGCCATCCACCTGATTGCGTTCAGGCGACAGCGCCGTCGCGAGGCGGAGTAGCCGCAGCATCCGCCGATCTCGAAACGATTCGTCATGTTGGCGTGATGTTTGGCCTCGAACTCGTCTTATAGGTGAAGGTCGGCAGAGTCGTCTCCGATTTCCGAACCGGAGACCTTCGGACCCGAATCCAGACGGATGCCACACCCTTCGGCGGGGAGGAAGCATGATCTCCTCTCCGCCGGAGTCTTGGGCGGCGCCGCGCGCGACTCCGCAGGTACCCCGCGCCTGACACCGCCGTCATTCAGGAGGAGATCGGCATTCAGGAGGATGCTTCGCCAGCATTCGTCCTCCGCACTGCCGATCTCCTCCCGCATGCAGCTCTCCCCGTGTGCGGGTCGCCTCCCGCGGTGCGAGAGACTGGACACGCGGATGCTGTCCGCCGACGCTCGAGGAGAACCATGTCCGAAGCATCCGCCGCCCTGAACCGGCCGCTCTGGGGCGCCACCTTCGGGCAGGCCGTCTCGCGCTTCTTCCGCAAGTACTCGACGTTCCGGGGGCGTGCATCCCGCAGCGAATACTGGTGGGTCGCCCTCTTCCTCTTCCTCATCACCCTCGTGCCGAACGCCTTGCTGGTGGCCGGCGTGACCATCGGGGTGCAGAGTGCCCTCGAACTGCGTGAGCCGGTCTCGATGGGCGCGAACCTCGACGACAGCACGCTGATCGGCTACAGCCAGCCCGGTATCTTCGCGGATCCGACCGCGATGCTGCTCATCACCCTGGGATCGGTGATCGGCGGCCTCATCGTGCTCGCGATCATCGTGCCGAGCCTGGCGCTCACCTGGCGTCGACTGCACGACGCGGGGCTCGGCGGCCCGTGGTTCTTCCTGACGCTCATCCCGGGCGTCGGAGGGTTCTTCCTGCTCGCGCTCATGCTGCAGCCCGCGAAGAAGGAAGGCCGCCGGTTCGACGTGCCCCTCGCCTGACGGGCGGCGGTGTCAGCCCTCGCGCAGGCCGAGCGTCGGGATGAGCCCCTCCAGATACTGCGCGGTGTCTTCCCATCCGGTGACGGCATGGCAGGCCACTCCCAGCGCGAGCACGGGATAGTCGTTGCCGTCGGGGTCGAGACGGTCGCCGACGAACAGCATGTCGTCGAGAGGGATGCCCGTCTGCTCGACGAGCCGATTCATGCCGTACGCCTTGTCGATACCGCGCTCGGTGATGTCGATCGACGTCGAACCGCCGGACCGCACTTCGAGGTCGGGCAGTCGCGCGGCGATCGCGGCCCGCAGCGCATTCTTCTTCTCGCCGGTCGGGTCCCACGCCGACTTCGCCGCGACCGGAGCCTGCTGTCCGAGCGCCGAGAACGTGACCTGCGAACCGCGGTCTTCGATGATCTCGCCCCAGGTCTCGGACTCCCAGAGCCCGAGTCGCCGCGCCCCCTGCTCGACGATGACGATCGCTTCCGCCCTCCGCTCCGCATCGAGGCTGAGGGCGTAGACGGTTTCGATGCCGTCGGGTCGGATGCGGTAGTACTGCGTTCCGCAGGCGGGCAGCAGGTGGAACTGCGCCAGATCTTCGGCGCTGGCATCCGGCAGACGGTCGACGACCTGGGCCGTGAACTGTCCGAGCTGGCCGCCCGAGATGATCGCGATCTCGACACGTGCGGCGAGATCGAGCAGGAGGGAGGCGATCCGGGGGTCGATCGCGCTCTTCGACGGTGCCAGCGTGTCGTCGAGATCGAAGGCCACCAGGCGCGGTGCGGCGCCGTTCACTCGGATGCCTCGGCCGGGGCATCCGCCTGCGCCCGCACGGGCCCGGTGCTTCCGCGCACGATGAATTCGACGGGCGGCAGATCGATCGTTCCGGGTTGGCGGCCCTCGACCAGGGCGACGAGGGTGCGCGCGCACGCGTTGCCCCACTGGAAGACGTCTTGCCGCACCGTCGTCAGCGGGGGGATGATGTACGGCGCGAGCGGGATGTCGTCGAATCCGACGATCGAGAGATCGTGCGGCACGCGTACGCCGCGATCGATCGCCGCCGAGATGCCCGCGATGGCCATGATGTCGTTGGCGTAGATGATCGCCGTCGGGGGCTCGGGGTGGTCAAGCAGTTCGTGCGTGGCACGCGCGCCCGATGCGCCGGTGAAGTCGGCCTGCGCGATCGGGCCGGGTTCGAGACCGAGCTGCGCGAGCTCGGTCAGCCACGCCTCGCGACGCACACGGGAGTGCACGTAGCGGTCGGATCCTGCCACGTGCGCGATGCGCTGGTGGCCGAGAGCGTGCAGGTGACGCACGGCGCGTCGGATGCCGGCGGCGTCGTCGAGCCCGATCGGTGCGGTGTCTTCGCCGCCGCCGGCCCCCAGCAGCACGCAGGGCATGCCCAGCGCCGCGAGTTCGGCCGGTCGTTCGTCTTCGATGCGGAGGTCGGTGAGGAAGACGCCGTCGACGCGCGCCTCGTGGGCGAAGCGCGAATACGCGTCATGCTCGGCCTGCTCACCGTCGACGACCTGCAGCACCAGGGCGTATCCGACGGTCGAGAGGAAGCTCTCGACCCCGGCGACGAACTGCGGGAAGAACGGGTCGGTGCTGAGCAGCTCGGGATCGCGCCGGATCACGAGCCCCACCGCCTGGGCGCGGCTGCGCGACAGGGCGCGTGCCCGGGCATCCGGACGCCATTCGAGCTGGCGCGCCGCCTCGAGGATGCGCTCCTTCGCCTCTTCGCCGACGCCAGGGCGCCCGTTGAACACGAACGACACCGCGCTCTTCGACACCCCGGCCCGTGCCGCGACGTCACCGATCGTGATCTTGCGTTCGCGAGGCGCACCCGCGGGTGCTGCGGATGCCGTCGTGCCGGCGCCCTGTCCATCGGGGGGTGTCGCGTTCATGGTTGTAGTGTAGCCGACCGTTTAGCGCGATTTAGCTCCGTGAGCCGATACCACCATCACCCTCCCTGGCGCTGGCATACCGGCCATCCGAGGGGACGCGCGCCTCAAGGTTGACCACAAACTCCAAAACCGGTTTACTAAGAGAGTTGTCAACGTCGAGCACCTCGCCGATCACCGGCGGATGTGCGACGACGGACGGTCGTATCAGTGAGGAGCAATCGCGATGGGCAGTGCCGCACCAGCGCAGAAATCGAACATCGGGCTCCCGCGACGACGCGGCAGTGCGCTGCGCCGCTGGCTGGGCGACAACCCGCTCGGCCTATTGCTGAGCGCCCCGTACACGGCATTCGTGATCGTGGTGTTCCTCATCCCGTTCGGCTTCGGCATCTGGATGTCGGTGCACGACTTCTACTTCACGGCCCCCGGCGTCGCCGTGGAGCATCCGTTCGTCGGCTTCGAGAACTTCGCCGCCGTGCTCGGCGACCCGATCGTGCGCCAGGCGTTCGGCAACCTGCTGATCTTCCTCGTCATCAACGTGCCGCTGACCGTCGTGCTCGGCCTGCTGCTGTCGTCCGGACTCGACGCGGTCGTGCACTGGAAGGGCTTCTTCCGCATCTCGTACTACGTGCCCTACGTGACGGCATCCGTCGCGACGCTCGCGGTGTGGATCTTCCTGTTCAACGGCAACGGCGTGGTCAATTCGATGCTCGGCTCGCTCGCCCCCGACCCGTCGTGGCTGGCGAACCCCGCGCTGATCATGCCGCTCATCGCCGTCTACGTCACCTGGAAGAACCTCGGGTTCTACATCCTGCTCTACCTCGCAGCGCTGCAGAACGTGCCGAAAGAGCTGCACGAGGCGGCCCAGCTCGACGGCGCCGGCCGGTGGCAGCGCTTCCGCTCGGTGACGCTCCCCGCCGTGCGTCCGGTGACGTCACTCGTCGTGCTGCTGTCGATCATCACCACCGGTCAGATCTTCACCGAGCCGTACCTGCTCACCGGTGGCGGCCCCAACAACGCGTCGATGACTCCGGCGCTGCTCATGTACCAGCAGGGCATCCAGCAGGGAAAGCCCGACATCGCCGCGGCCATCGGCATGATCCTCGTCGTCGCCGTGATGATCGTCTCGCTCGTCTCGCGCCGCATCACGGAAGGCAAGAACCGATGACCACGTCGACGATGCGCGAGAAGCGCTCCGTGCGCAGCGGCCGGGTGCTATCGGTGCTGCGATTCGCCCTGTTGCTGATCGGTGCCCTCGCCGCTCTCGTGCCGTTCTACTACATGGTGATCGGCGCCCTCCAGCGCAAACGCGACACCAGCCTGTTCGGGCTGCTGCCGCTGCCCGAGAACCTCACCTTCGACAACTTCGTCGAGATCAACGAGTCGGTCAACCTGCTCGGATCGCTGCTCAACTCGCTGATCTTCACGGCCGGCGTCGTCGGATGCACGCTCGTCTTCGGTCTGCTCGTCGGCTACGCGCTGGCGGTGCTCTCGTTCCGCGGTCGCGGGATCGTGTTCGCGCTCGTGCTGCTGGTGCAGGCGATCCCGTTCCAGTTGCTCATGATCCCCCTGTACGTGATGGTCGTGCGCTACTTCGGGCTCGCCGACAACTTCATCGGCATGATCCTCCCGTTCGCGATCAACTCGGTCGCGGTGCTGATCTTCCGGCAGTACTTCCTGCAGATCCCGCGCGACGTGTTCGACGCGGCCCGCATCGACGGCGCCAGCGAACTGCGCATCCTGCTCTTCATCGCCGTGCCTCTCGTGCGCCCGGCCGTGCTGACCGCGATGCTCGTGACCTTCATCGGGCCGTGGAACGAGTTCCTCTGGCCGTTCCTCGTCACGAAGGACGCCACGAAGCAGACGCTCGCCGTGAGCCTCGCGAACTTCTCCCAGACGAACGGCTCGTTCCTCGAGAACCCGATGGGCGCCGTGCTCGCCGGTGCGTGCGTGCTCGCCGTGCCCGTGGTCGTGCTGTTCCTCCTGTTCCAGCGGCACTTCACCTCAGCGAATCTCGGCTCGGCCATCAAGGGCTGAACCGTCGACACCGAAACACCTCGAAGGCAAGGCAATGACCCCATCCCCCACCACCGCACGCACGACCGCCGTCCCGTACGCCCTGACTCGGCTCGGCACGATCATGTCGGCGAACCCCGGCGACCCGCTCGAGGCGGAGGGAGTGCTCAACCCGGGAACGGCGTGGGGCCCCGACGGCGAGCTCTACCTCTACCCGCGCGTCGTCGCCGCCGGCAACGTCTCGCGCATCGCGCGCGCCCGGGTCGTCATCGAAGACGGTGTGCCGGTCGACGTCGAGCGCCTCGGCGTCGTGCTCTCACCCGATGAGCAGTGGGAGCACGGCACGCAGAACGCCGGCGTCGAAGACCCGCGCATCACGTTCCTCGAGCCGCTCGGCCTGCACGTGATGACGTACATCGCCTACGGCCCACTGGGCCCGAAGCCGGCGCTCGCCTACTCGCACGACACCGCCACGTGGACCCGCCTCGGCCCGATCCAGTTCGCGTATCAGCCCGAGCTCGGAACCGACCTCAGCCTGTTCGCCAACAAGGACATCGTGTTCTTCCCCGAGCTCGTTCCCGGTCCCGACGGAAAGCCCAGCATCGCGCTGCTGCACCGCCCGATGTGGGACCTCGACTGGCTGCGCCCCGGCGAGGGCGCCCGCCCGCCGGTCGGCATCGACGAGGAGCGTCCGTCGATCTGGATCGGTTACGTCGACGTCGACGCGGCACGAGCGGATGCATCCGCCCTCACCCGCGTGCACGGCTCGGCGATGATCGCCGCACCCGAGATGGCCTACGAGAGCGCGAAGATCGGTGCCGGGCCTTCTCCCCTGCGCGTGCCGGAGGGCTGGCTGCTGCTGCACCACGGGGTCTCGGGCGCGACCCCGAAGGGCTTCGAGCTGGCGCACGGCTCGGTGTACTCCGCCGGTGGGATCCTGCTCGACGCCGACGACCCGCGGCGGATCCTCGCTCGCTCGCCCGAGCCGCTCCTCGCTCCCGAGACCGCGGAAGAGACGCAGGGCACGCTCGCGAACGTCGTCTTCCCAACCGCGGTCGAGCAGATCGGCGACCGCACGTTCGTCTTCTACGGCATGGCCGATTCGTCGATCGGCGTCGCGGAGCTCACGCACCTCTGACCCACGGCATCCGTCACCGCAAGGGCCGCTCCCGATCCCGGGGGCGGCCTTTCGTGTGCCGCGCCGCCGGTTCCCGAGCGACGAGCGCAGCGACGAGACGAAGCCGGCCCCAACTCAGGAAGAAGGTCGCAGGCCAGCCCGGAATCACCCGATTCGAGACCTCCGCCGCAGGTTTTCCTGAGTTGGGTACGGCCCGCGTGCGCAACTCCCGAAGAACCGCGAGGATCGGCCCGGGTCCTGCGTCTCGCTCCGCTCGCTCAGGAACCCGATCCCGACACGGCGAAGGGCCGCCCCGACGGGAGCGGCCCTTCGCTGTTTCACCCTCAGTCGCGGGTCTGCCGCCGCACCTTCGTCGCGGCTGCGCCCGAGATGAGCAGCAGCAACGCGATGGCGAGGGTCCAGGGCAACCAGGTCAGGTCACCGCCGGTGCCGGGCAGGGCACCGGGGCCGTCCGCACCGCCCGGAGCTCCCGGCGTGCCGGGCCCACCGGGGGTGCCCGTCCCGTCGGCTGCGAGGACCAGCACCGGGGTCGAGGCGATGTCGGCATCCGCCAGCATCACGACGATCGTGTGCTCGCCCGGATCGGTGTCGGCGGGCACGGTGCCGCGGAATGCGATCACGCCGTCATCATCGGCCGTCACGGTGCCGAGGTCAGCCGGGGCCGACCGCAGCTGGACGACGTACTCCACGCCGGGCTCGAACCCGGTTCCGCTGACGTCGATGCGTCCGCCGACCTTCGGCGTTCCTTCGACGCGCACGACCGGCGTCACGACCTCGGGATCGACGGTGACGGTGATCGGCGCCGACGACTCCGACCAACCACCCGCGTTCTGCGCACGAACGGTGACCGGGTATTCACCGGGGGCGAGCCCGGTGACGGATGCCTCGAGCACTGCGGCTTCGCTCTGCACCGTGCGATCGCCGACGGTGACCTCGTAGGCGACGATCGGGGATCCGCCGATGTTCTCCGGCGCCGACCACTGCACGTGCACCCTGTCGCCCACCGCGGTGGCGGCGACGTCACGGGGGGCACTCGACACGGCGTCGAGACGTACAAGGCCGGCGAGCGCGGCTTCGAGAACCACCGCGGCCGCGTCGACCTGCGCCTGGGGCGAACCGGCGGCGCGCACCACGTCTTTCGCGGCTTCGAGAGCCGGCAGCACCGGCGCCCAGCTGCTCGGCGTGTAGGCGGTGCTGTCGAGTGCGTTCGCCGCATCGATCTGTGCCTGGATGCGCGCGGTGTCGGCCGAGACCGTGACCTCGCACCAGGCGATCTCGGTGCCGCCGTCGTGCCGCAGACCGACGGTCGTGCGTCCGGGTTCGTGGGTGGCGAGATCGACCTCGATGCGACCGTCGGCCGATTCGCGGGCATCGCCCTTCACGGTGGCGATCGATTCGTCCATCGACACGGCGGTGAAGCGGTCGTCCAGGTCGACGGGCGACACGGTGGCCGCGACGACCGCCGCCCCTCCACGGCCCGCGGAGACAGGCCCCGCGCACTCGAGCGTGTAGCCGCCGTACAGCTCGAACTCCCAGATGTTGAGTCCGTACTGCGTCGCCGGCACGCCCGTCAGTCGCACGTAGCGCACGTCTGCCGGCGCGAAGTCGAGCGTGTGGGTGAGCGACGGTTGCGCCGCTTCGACCCGCGCGAGCGGAACCCACGTCGTTCCGTCGACCGATCCTTCGATGCGGTAGTTGTTCGACGTGCCCGATTCCCAGGCGACGACCGCCCGCGAGACCGAGGTGACGCCACCGAGGTCGACCTGCAACCAATGCTCGGCGACGGCGCGCGCCGACGACCACTTCGTCGACCGCGATCCGTCCGTCGCCTTGGGGGCGACGACGGTCGCGACGTTGTTGTAGACGCTGTCGGCCGTGGTCGGGCGGGCGAGGGCGAGGTTGCCCTTGCCGCTCGGAACCGACGGAGCATCCACGACCAGCCGGTCGGAGAACACCTCGAACTCCCACAGCGACGGACCGTAGTCGAGCGCACGGGTGAGGGTCTGCATCCGCACGAAGCGGGCGGTTTGACCCTCGAGGGTGATCACGTCGAGGCCGCCGTCGCTTCCCGCACCCGGGGTGACGTACGCGTCGCGCCAGGTCTTCCCGTCGTCGGAGAGCTGGATCTTGTAGGTCTTCGCGTAGGCCGCCTCCCACCACAGACGCACGGTCGACACGGGCTTCGATTCGCCGAGGTCGATCTGCGCCCAGGCGCTGTTGGCGTTGTTGCCCCGCCAGCGCGTCTCGGGGTCGCCGTCGGCGAGCGCGGTCACGAGGTTGTACCCGGCGTAGCCGGAGGCGCGCGTCGCACTGTCGATGGCGAGGTTGACGCTCGACGACACCGACAGTTCGCGGATGCCGTACGCCGACGATCCTCCGTCGAGCAGCAGCACGCGCACGTGCTCCGCCGGCGTCGGGGTGATCGCGATCTCGGAGAGTCCGCCCTCGCCCTTCGTGACGTGCGACTGGTCGGTCCAGTCCACCCCGTTCGGCGACGTCTGCACGACGAAGTCGGTGGCGGGGGCATCGGTCCAGTCGATCGAGACCTTCGTGACCCACGAGCCGCGAGGCAACGTGGTCGACACCCCCTGGGTACCGCCCTCGGCCGAACGCCAGACCGATTCGCGGTCGCCGTCGCCGAGCGCGGCCACGGTCGACGAGTCCGCCGTGCTGCTGGCGCTGTACGCCGACGCGGCCGGAAGGTCACCGGCGGCGAGCGCGGCGGTCACGGTCTTGCCCATGTTCTCGCCGGATCCGAGCGCGAACGCACCGTGCCAGTTCTGTCCTGCGCCCTGCAGCGTCACACTGACCGAGAGTCCGGGGCGATCCGGGTTCGAGAGGCTGACCACCGGGGTCGCACCGCGTTCGTCGAGCAGCACGATGCTGGGCTGATCGACCGCGAGGGTGCGGCCGTCGCCGAGGTCGAGCGAGCCGGCGGTGTAGAACGTCGCCATGGTGATGCCCGCCTCGGCGTGCCGCACGGCCTGCACCTCGGTGTCGTTGCGGAGCGTGCGCACGGTCGGCTTCGCCGCGTACGCCTCGACCTCGGACGGGGTCGCCGCCGGCAGCACGGTGTAGTCGTACTGTGCGGCAGACGGCTTCACGCCGTGATCGATGGTGAGCGAGAACGCATCACGGCTGAGGGGTTCCTCCCCCTCCCAACTGCCGGTCTGGGTCTTGTTCGAGACCGTGACGTCCTGACCCGCGGCGAACACGTAGCCGACCTCGTCGTTGTATGCCCAGTGAGCACCCCCGACGCTCTGCTGGTCGGTGCCGGGGTTCACGGCCTTGCCGTCGACGGTCGCGTTCTCCTTGGCGGATGCCTGATTGATCGTGGTGTGCACGGCGGCGTCGCTCGTCGAGACGATGCCCGCTCCGAGGGCGACCATGCCCTCGTCGAACGAGAAGTAGCTCTTCTGCGCGTTCGTCCCGGCCGTGTCGAGCGTGAGCACGCTCACGCCGTACTCGCCGTTCGAGGTGCCGCCGGTGAAGCTCGCTCCGTCGCCGTTGCGCCCGCGGTTCTCGAAGCCCCGCTCGGTGCGCTTGACGTTCGGCGCCGTCACACCGGGGTAGTGCCACCAGTCGAATGCCGGTCCGAGATCGAGGTATTCGCGGTTGTTGACCTGGATGGCCGTCGAGCCCATCGCGTTCCAGAACACCGGGTTGCCGACTTCGTCGCGGTACGAGGTGCGCAGTTCGGCACCGAACGTGCGCGATGAGTTCAGCCGGGTGAAGATGCCGTAGCCGTCACGCAGGTGCGACGAGAACTCCGACCGCCAGAAGTACTTGTTGCCGGTGACGCCGTTCGTCTCGGTCTTGCCGAGCACCCCGTCGAGCACCGCCTGGTAGGCGGTGGAGTACAGAGCATCCGTGCGCACCATCCTCTGCAGCGGTTCGATGAACTCCGAGGCGTGGCTCGTGATGACGCCCACCGTCTTCGGCGGACGGTAGTTGAGATAGAGCATCCCGATCTCGCCGCGGATCAGCCAGCGCGTGCCGCTGATGAAGTAGAACGCGATCGAGTCGAGCTGGTCGCGCGTGAACGCGAGACCGGTGCCGCGCGCGACGTCCGACCACAGGGCGGCGTAGGTGAAGAGCACCATGCCGTAGCCTTCGCTGTAGAGCTGGGCGCCGTGGGCCCAGAAGCTCGCGTCGGGTTGCACGGCCTCCTGCACGGTGCCGGAGTGGTCGACGGCGATCGTGGCGACGATCGTCGCGAACCCCTCTTTCACCTTGGCGATGTCGCGTGTCGAGAGTGCTTCGAAGATGTAGTTCGAGGTGCGCCACGAACCGTTGGCGCCCACCGGGTCGAGCTTGCCGGTGTTGTGCTTCAGCGCGACATCGAAGGCCGCGGGGCTCAACGCGGAACCGAGGAACATCGAGATGCGCCCCATGGCGATCGACTCGCCGATCTCGGTCTCCCACCAGTTGGTGTTGCCCGGATTCACGCGGTCCCAGTGCAGCAGGGCGCGCTGCACGGAGTCGACCAGGCGTTGGTCGCCGAAGCCTGCGGCGTTCGGGTCTTTGTACGCCTGCGTCATCGCCAGCATCCGATAGAGCGCGGTGTACGCCGACCAGACGCTGCCGTTCGCCGAGCTCGTGCGGTCGGCGTAGTTCACGTCCGACCATGAGCCGTCTTCGTTCTGCGACGCGACGTAGTCCAGCGCCTCCGACGTGCGGGCGAGGTAGATGCCGTTCGCGATGATGATGTCGTCGCCCTGGCCGAGGTAGTACTCCTCGAGGCGATCGATGACGGTCGCGACATCGTCTTCGGGAGCGGCGGATGCCGGGGCGGCGACGATCGCCGACGAACCGATGACCAGGGCGACGGTGAAGGCGATGAACGCGGTGATGCGTCTCATGGCGAGGCTCCTTTGCCGGGGTGCCGTGAAGCGGGTGAGGCGGATGCCTCGAAGGGTATGGGTGCGAGGTCGTCCGTGCTCGGGTGCACGGAGCGGGAAACCCCGGGGTGCGCGCCATGACACGCTCACCCCGGGGGCGATCGGCCGGGGAGCCGATCCGATCGATCAGCCCTGAGCGATCAGCGCGTCGATCTTGTCTGCGGCGGTCGAGAAGGTCTCTTCGAGGTCACCCTCTCCGGCCTGCACGGCCTGACCCCACGCGTCGCGGAAGGTCTGCCACATCTCTGTCGCGTCGGCGACGTTGGGAACGTCGACCGTCAGCGGAACGGATGCCGCGAACGTCGCCAGCACGGGGTTGCTCGCGAGGTAGTCGGCGGCGATCGTGTCGATGTCTCCGCGGATCGGGAACTGCCCCGTGGTCTCGAGCAGTGCCAGGTCGTTGTCGGCATCCATCGAGAACTTCACGAAGTCCCAGGCGGTCTGCTTGTTCTCGCACGAGGTGTAGAGCCCGACGTTCTTCGAGTCCCCGAACGTGTAGGTCTCCTCGGCAGCGGTGCCGTCGGCGGTCGGCAGCGGCACGATGCCGTAGTCGATCTTGCCGTCGAACGCCCCGGCGCCCCACGGACCTGCGATGCCCATGGCCGACACTCCGTCGGCGAAGGGGCCGGCCCAGGCGTCGCCGCTGTAGGCCTCGGCCGAGGAGTAGCCCTCGGCGTAGAGCGTCTTCCAGAATTCGAGGGTCTCGAGGCCCTCTTCGCTGGTGAACGCGGCGGCGCCGTCGCTCACCAGCTGGGTGCCGCCCGAGTTGGCGAGGAAGAACGGGTAGAAGTCGAAGAGCGAGTTCGTGTAGTCGCCGGATGCCGGCGGGTACAGCACGAAGTCGGCGGCGCCGCTCTCCTTGATCGCGGCGGCGGCGGTGAGAACGTCGTCATAGGTGGCGAGCTCGGGGTTCTCGGGGTCGAGCCCGGCCGCCGCAAAGACGTCCTTGTTGTAGTAGAGCATGAAGGGGTTGGCCTTCCACGGCACCTGGTACAGGTCGCCGTCGGGCGAACGGAAGCCGTCTGCTGCGTCACCCGAGCGCTCGGTGATGAACGATTCGCCATCGTCGAACGTCGTCGAGATGTTCACCAGGCCACCCTGCTTCTGGAAAGCGGGGACGGCCGCGGGGGCGGTGTTGTACACGAGGCACGGAGTGTTGCCGGCCGTGATCGCTGCGCCGATCGCGTCTTCGGAGGACTTGCCCGAGGGGATCGCCGCCGCGGTGACCTGCTCGTCGGGGTGATCGGCGTTCCACGCCTCGACCACGTCTTCGGCCCAGGCGATCTCCTGCTCGTTCGTCGAGTACCAGATCGTGATGGGGCCGGAGGTCAGTTCGCCCCCGTCGGGAGCACCGGCCTCAGCGGTCGAGCCGCACGCCGCGAGGGGCAAGGCGAGGGCGGCCAGTGCAACGACTCCTGCATAACGCTTCATTGCGAGAAACTCCTTCGTTCGGAAGCCGCGCCTGCGAGCTTCCTTGCTGTGCTGGGGTCTGGTCTCTACGGGTGAGGCCGAACACAAATCAGTAAACCGGTTTTGTAAGTGAATGTCAATCAGTCCGGTTCAGATTCTGCACGATTGGCTCAGATGCCGTCGCAATGGCCGATCGATGGCCGCGTCACCGCCATCTGAACGCGCTAAACAGCACTAAACAGGGAGTTCTGGGGCTGTCCGACATCGCACGCACCCCTCACGGCTGCGTCTCCGCTTCGGCCCCGGAGACGGCGCCGGCCCGGTACCACCGGCTGCTCGGCCGACGCGGCGTCTCGCGCTCGCGGACGTGGTCGCGCCATGCCAGCCCGAATCCCAGCGCGGAGACGATGAACACGACAACCAGCGGGATGATCGCCTCGCCGACGTGCGTCGCGATCGGACCGAACAGAAGGATGCCGCCGACGACGAGGAACACGACTCCCTGCAGCAGATAGGCCTGTCGATGCGTCATCCCACTCCCGTCCGGGCACTCAGCAGTCGCCGGACTCCGCCGTCGGCGGATGCACCCTCTTGTGAGACGTTCTCCGCCGGAGAATCAGTCGCACCGCCCACGCACGCACGAGCCACCCCCGGCCGCGCGACGCAGAAGGGGGTGGCTCGTATTCACAGGGGCGCTCGGCGGGCGGGGCATCCGACAGAAGACGGATGCTCCGCTCGGCGAACGGGTCAGAACGACGTGATGACCACCCGGGTGATGTTGGGGTCGCGCAGCGCCTCGTAACCCTCGTTGACCTCGTCGAGGGCGATCTCCTTCGACAGCAGCGAGTCGAGTTCGAAGCGGCCTTCGAGGTAGAGCTTCGCGTACATCGGGATGTCGCGCTTCGCCGTGGTCGATCCCATGTAGACGCCCTGGATGCGCTTCTGCGTGCCGATCAGGCCGACCTGGTGCACGTCGATGTGAGACGTGGGGTCGATCACGCCGATCAGGTACAGGCCGCCGCCGGGAGCCGCCATCTCGAGCCCCTGCTCGGCGACGACCTTGGTGCCGACGAAGTCGAAGACGGCATCCGCACCGCGTCCGGTGATCTCGAGGACCGCGGCGACCGGGTCGACCTCTTTCGAGTTCACGACGTGCGTGGCGCCGAACTCGCGCGCCTTGGCGAGCTTGTCGTCGGCGATGTCGACGGCGATGATCGTCGTCGCGCCTGCGACGAGCGCACCGTTGATGGCGTTGAGTCCGACGCCGCCCGCACCGATCACGACGATCGAGTCGCCGGCCTGCACGTCGGCGGTGTTGAGCACCGAGCCCGCGCCGGTCACGACACCGCAGCCGAGCAGCGCCGCCTGGGCGAAGGGCACCTCGTCGGGAACCTTCACGAGCTGGTTCTCGTGCACGAGCGCCTGCTGCGCGAACCCGCCGAGACCGAAGGCCTGTCCGACCGACGATCCGTTCTCGCTGAGGCGGGGTGCCTCTCCCGCTGCACGCAGCGTGGCCTCGGGGTGCAGGCACTGGAAGACCTTGCCCGACAGGCACTTCTCGCAGGCGCCGCAGTACTGCACGAGGCATCCGACGACGTGGTCTCCGACGGCGATCTCGGTGACGGAGGGACCGACCTTGGTCACGACTCCCGCGAGTTCGTGTCCGAACACTCCGGGCAGTTCGTTGCCCAGATCGAAGCGCGACATCGTGAGATCGGTGTGGCACAGGCCGGATGCCTTGATGTCGACGAGCACCTCGCGACCGATCGGGTCGGCGATGTCGATGTCTGCGCTGACGAACCCTGCGCCGAGCTCGCGCACGAGTGTTGCCTTCATTTGCTCTCTCCTTCAGAGGGGTGTCCGTCGGCGTCTCCGGCGGACGACGGGATGCTCGAGTGCATCCAGCGGGGCATGAGCTGCATCAGGTGGTGCGCGAGCTCATCCTCCGTCGCTTCGATGTCGCCCAGCACCCACGAGGCGATGAGCCCGGTGGCGGCGTGCGCGATGTAGGTGGCGGCGATGTCGGGATCGAGCCCGGCGGGCGGATGCGCGGAGTCGCGGATGTGCGCGACGATCTCGACCCGCATCAGCTCGGCCACCCGGGCCTCGACACCCCGGGGAACCGCCACGGCGAACGCTCCGGCGTAGAGCGAGCGATACTCGGCGTAGTGGGCGATCAGCGCGCGCTGCGAGCGCTCCATGACGGTCACGTCGATCGTTCCGGCATCCGCTTCGCGCGAGGCGACCGCGATGTCGTGGAACGCCTGCTCCTGCAGATGCAGAGCGAGATCGTCGACCCCGGAGAAGTGCGTGTAGAACGTCGCGCGGGCGACACCCGCCTTCTCGGTGACGGTGCGTGCGGTGATCTCGGTGCCGGCGTCGGCGAGCTCACGGACCGCGTCGTAGAGACGGGAGCGGGTGGCCGCCACGCGGCGGTCGGTCGAAGACCGGAGCCCGTCGCGCACACTCGCGAGATCCGGGGTCGCGTCGATGCGATTCATGCATACGACTGTACTCCTGTTGCTGGACAGGTGTCTAGAAGTGGCCTACTCGCCCTGATCCCTCCGGCGTTGCCGGCGCCACTCCCCCAGCGACCCGACGGCGAAGATCACGCACGACAGGAACGACGGGATCGCCACATAGGGCCAGAAGGACTCCTCCCCGAGCATCCGCAGCCCGAACAGCAGGAATCCCACCGACGACGCGCCGTAGATGATGACCTGCCGCATGCCGAGATCGTCGGACTTCGAATGCTTGCTCCCCGTGCTCATGGACTCTCCGATCGGTGGGAACGCTTCGCCACTAGAGATGACGGCTCCGCCCGAGGAATCGGTCGGCATCCGCGCCGAGAAGACCACTCGCGCGAGCCATTTCGCGCCGACGCCGTAAGAATCCGACCCCGACCTCGTCTCATAAGGGGGCGTATCGCCCCGATCGTTCATCTCTGGGGGAAAGGAACGACATGAGCGAGGGCATACCTCTCTGGTCTCCGCATCTTTACAAGGCACCGGCATCCGCCGCGCACGCGCGTTTCCATGTGCGCGCCGATCCGGCCGCCATCGCCGACGCGATCGCACAGATCGTGGTGGGGGGCCAGCACACCGACTTCCAGATGGACGACAGCCGACAGCGTGTGCGTTTCCGCACGAAGCGCACCATCTGGACCTGGGAGATGGACGTGGGCATCACGTCGACACCGATGCGTCGCGGATCCGACGTGCAGATCGCGCTCGATGTCGCCCCCGACCGCCCCTTCGGGCCCCACGACGCCGAGAAGAACGAGGCCGCCGTCGAGCAGATCCGCCGCCAGATCGAGCTGTCGATCGGCTGATTTCACGATTCGGCGTCAGATTCCGTCGTCGAACGCGTCAATAGAGGTGGGTGCCGAGTCTCGGTCTCGTGCACCCACACCCCGATCCGGGTATATCGGGGCCACCTGGTGGGTGACATGGGGGTGTCACCCACCGGCGGTGGCCGGCATCGCACATCATGCAGATGCCGGCCACCTCAATCTCGCCGCGCACGATCTGCCGGCGGATGCTCGTGGCGACGGCCGGCCTCGGGAACCATGAGACCGGCCGTCTGACGCATCCGAGGGACCCGTCGTGGTCTCGGCACGTCACTAGCAAGACGTGCAGGCCGCCGGTTTCTGTCGCCGCTACGCAATACGTCATCGCTTCCCGCCTGGCGCCACGCCTGCCGTTATGCTCATGCCCATGACTTTGGCTACCGTTCAGCAGCAACTTTCCACTCCCGAGGGGTTCGCGAAGGCCGTAAACGCCCGGGGCACCGCCTACGGTGTCGGCATCGCCAGCCTGGGGCTGGGCGTCGCAGGCTTCCTCCTCAATCTCTTCTTCACCGGCCAGGCCCTGGACTGGCAGTGGAACTACGTGTTCCCGCTGCTCTTCCGGCCCGACCTGTTCGAATACTCCAACACGCGCGGACAGATCTGGGCGTACATCTACGCGTGGGCACCGATCGTCCTGATCCCGCTCGGCATCATCCTGCTCGTCGTGCACTTCTCGACGCGCAAGACGGCGGGGGCCTCGCTCTTCGCCGACTTCCAGTCGCGCGGATGGGTCGGCAAGCAGCGTTACACGGGCCTCAAGGTCAAGAACGGCAACGCCGATGTCGACACCGTCTTCATCTCGCACCCGAGCACTCCCGACGAGACCTTCGACGCCATCGCGCTGCAGTACCAGACGCACATCTCGAGCCTCGACAAGAAGGCCCTCAAGGCCACCGCGGCCGCTGCGGTCAAGGCGGGCATCCTGAACGGCACCAGCGCTGCCGCACTCGCGCAGGGTCTTCCCACCGAGATCACGGCTGCTCCGGCGCAGGGCAAGGGCGAGTTCGCGGTCGTGGTTCCGCCCGCTCCGGGCTCTTCTGCGAAGTACCGGGTGCTCGCGATCAAGGGCTAATTCTTCTTCTCAGTCGAAAATTCGACGAGCGAGCGTCAGATTCCGGACGCTCGCTCGTCTTTCTTTTGAGGGATAGTCGGTTTCCTCACCTACGCGGCGATTCCAGGGGAGTCTCGCGCGAAGGGGGCGGAGTGTGGTGCGCCGCCCCCTTCACCCTCCACTGAAGCGAATTGGTGAGTGATGAGCTTGATCTTGATGGATGCCCGTGAACGAGCAGGCAGCGCTGACGCGATCGATGGAGCCCTCGCGGCAGCCGATCCGGCACCGGGTCTTGCGATCACGCCGCGGCCCGAGGCATACGGCCTCTCCGAGTCACGGCGAGAACGACGTTTCCTGGGCGACGACGCGTTCGTCGAGCTCGGCACGGCGATCGCCACCGGCGCACTGTCCGATGGCGACCTGATCCGCGACCGCGACCTCGCCGCGCAGATGGGTGTGTCTCGTACGCCCGTGCGCGAGGCGATCCTGCAGTTGCAGCACATCGGTCTGGTCGAGGTGCTCCCCTCGCGGCGCACCCACGTGACCCCGCTCACGCACGAGATCGCTGACGACTGTCGGCGCTGGGCCGGGTACTGCGGCGGCATCGCCGCTCGGCAAGCCGTAGGTCGCCTCACGGCCGCAGATGTCGAGAACGCCGACGTCCGTATCGACGCCCTGCTCGAGACACTCGGATCACCGGCCGAAGCCGCCGCCAGCGCACTCGAGCTGCTGCTGTTCTTCTCCGCACGCGCGGGGAGCCCCATCCTGCACTCCGAGATCTCCGAGCGTCAGTTCTCGCTGCTTCGGGCACTGCGACGCATCAGCTACGCGCCGAACGAGATCGAAGATGCCCGCACCGGGTGCCGTGATCTCGCCGATGCGCTCGTGCACCGCGATGGCAATCAGGCAGAGACCGCGATGCGCACGATCTTCGGCATCAGCTGAGTCCGATGACGGATTCCACGCGACGCCAGCAACAGTTCGCGGAGGGCAAGGCGGTGCTCGAGGCGACCGGGGGGACGGTCGCCTCGAACGTCATCGACGCGCTCGGAGAAGTCTCGCCCGAGCTTCGCCATCAGATCGTCGCGTGGGGATATGGCGACATCATCGCCCGCCCGGGTCTAGCACCGCGCGACCGGCAGCTCGTCACCCTGGGCATGCTCACCGCACTCGGCGGGTGCGAACCCCAACTCGACATCCACATCAACGCGTCGCTGAACGTCGGGCTCACGCCCGAGCAGATCATCGAAGCACTGCTGCACTCGTCGGTCTACTGCGGATTTCCCCGCGCCATGAACGCGACGTTCGCCGCCAAGAAGGTCTTCGAACAGCGCGGGCTGCTCCCGGCCGAGTAAAGGGGCGCTCAGTCCGCGTCGACCGGAGGCGTCTCGCTGCGGCGATACCCGGGGCCGACCTCGGCATCCGCAGCGACAGCCGCGGCCTTGCGGCGCCGCTGCACCAGCACCAGCACGACCGCTACGACGACCAGCACCACCACGAGTCCGATGCCGACCCAGAGCACCATCGGCAGAATCGGGTTCGCGACGAGCTGCTCGTCGTCGACCCCCTCGATGTGATCGGCCGACGCCGTGCGCACGAGCGGCGTCGTCGAGTCGCCGATGTAGACGCTGATCAGAGCGGTCGCGCGGAGCTCGCCCTCGGGGATGTCGGCGACAGTCGCCGGGATCTCGAAGGTGCTCGTGGCCGCAGCGTCGAGCGTCGTGGTCCAGGTCACCTCGTTGCCTTCGACCACGGCCCCCTCGAGGACTTCGTCGGCAGCATCCACCTCGATGTACGCCGGCGGGGTGAGCGCGATGCGCGCGTCGATCGACTCTCCTCTATTAACGACCTCGGCCGTGTAGGTGAGGTCGTCTCCCGGGGCGAGGGTGTCGACACCGCTGGTGAGGGTGATGGAGAGGTTGGGCGCGGCCTGCGCCGGAGCGACCTGCGCACCGAGCATCCCGAGCACGGGAATCGCGAGCGCGGCGACCCCGACGAACCGTCGGACTGTTGAGAGGAGTGTGCGTGTCATATATGAGTGTGCGAGAGCGGGGGAAGCTCGACGGCCTCCCCCGCTGTTCGCGCCTACCTATTCGATGATCTGGTTGCGGCGTCGGACGAAGAGCAGCGCGAGCCCTCCGATGATGGCGAGGACTCCGACTCCCAGTCCACCACCGACGATCCACGGGTTCAAACCGGTGATGGCCAGCGGCGGTGCCGGAAGCTCGACCGTCGTCAGGGTCGCGCAGGCGGTGCCGCATCCGCCACCGTCTCCGGCGACGACCGCGTTCACCAGCTGGCGGTCGCCCGTGGCCGGGTCGTTCACCGTCACGCTGTAGGTGACGACGATCGTCGCGCCGGTCTCGAGCGGGCCCGCCCAGGTGAGCACGGGCGCCGTGTAGGTGGCGCCGTTGGTGGCGTCTGCGTTGTACGTCGCGTCGTCGAGCACCTTCGACAGGTCGTCGGTGAACGAAGCCGGGATCTCGTCGGTGTAGTCGACGAGGCCGGTGTTGCTGACCGAGATCGTGTAGGTGACGACGTCGCCGGGGCCGGTCTTCGTCGTGCTCACGGTCTTCGCGACCGCGTACGACGAGATCGGCGTGAACGTCGTGCACGCATCCTCACCCTCACCCACGCTCAGGCACTCGCCGCCGGCACCCGGGGTGACCGCGTTGAGCAGTTCGAGGTCACCCGTCGCGGGGTCATCGACCGTGACCGAGTAGGTGAGCGTGATGCTCTGCTCGGTCGGCAGCGCCAGCGCCCACGAGAGCTCCGGTGCGGAGTAGACCGCGCCGTTGCTCGCGTCGTCGTTGTACGTCGCGTCGTCGAGAACCTCGGAGAGGTCGTCGGTGAGGGTGGCCGGAGCATCCGCCGTGAAGGCCGCTGCACCGATGTTCGTCACGACGATCGTGTAGGTCAGGGTCTGACCCAGGTCGACCGTGGTAGCCGACGCCGTCTTCTCGACCGAGAACGCCCGCAGGGCATCCGTCGTCGAGCAGTCGGCTTCGGGGTCGCACTCGCCGCCGGGGCCGTTCGGAATGACCGCGTTGGTCAGCACCCCGTCGCCGAAGCCTGCCCCGTCGACCGTCACCGAGTAGGTGATCGCGATCGACTCGCCCGCCGGGAGCGCGCCCGACCAGGTGAGCGTTCCGGCCGTGACCGTGGCACCGTTCGTCGCGTCGTCGTTGTACGTCGCGTCGTCGAGCACCGCCGACAGGTCATCGCTGAACGATGCCGGGTCTTCGTCGGTGTAGTCCGTCGCACCCGTGTTGGTGATCGTCACCGTGTAGGTCACGGTCTCACCTGCGGTGACGAATCCGCCGGCCGACGACGACTTCGCCGCCGTGTAGGCCTGCAGCAGGTCTTCGGTGCTGCAGGTCTCGAGGCACGTACCGCCGCCGCCGGGAACGACCGCGTTGGTGAGAACGCCGTCGCCGGAGCCGGCCGCGTCGACCGTCACCGAGTAGGTGATGGTGATCGTGGCGCCGGCCGCGAGCGGACCCTCCCATGAGAGCGTCGTGGCCGTGACGGTGGCACCTTCGGTGGCGTCGTCGTTGTAGGTCGCGTCGTCGAGCACGGCCGACAGGTCGTCGGTGAACGAGGCCGGGTCGGCGTCGGTGAACGCGACCGAGCTGTTGTTGGTGACCGTGATCGTGTAGGTCACGGTGTCACCCTCGTTCACCTCGCCGCCGCCGGACGAAGCCTTCGTGACCTGGAACTGTCCGATCGCGGTGTCGGTGGCGCACTCGCCCTCGGGGTCGCAGTCGCCGCCCGGAGCGGTCGGGACCACGATGTTGCCGAGGTTGAGGTCGCCCGCACCGGAGCCGGCTGCGTCGACCGTCACCGAGTAGGTGATGGTGGTCGATGCGCCGATCGCGAGCGGACCCTCCCATGAGAGCGTCGTGCCCGTGACGGTGGCGCCGTTCGTGGCGTCGTCGTTGTAGGTCGCGTCGTCGAGAACGTTGGCGAGGTTGTCGGCGAAGGATGCCGGCTCGTCGGCCGTGTAGTCGATCGCACCGATGTTCGTGACGGTCACCGTGTAGGTGATGACGTCGCCGGGCCGCGCCGTCTCGCCGGAGGCCGACTTCGACACCGTGTACGCGCCGGCCGGGATGTTGACGAGGCAGGCCGGGTCGTTCGAGTCGGGCGAGCAGTTGCCGCCGTTCTCGGTGACGACCGCGTTGTCGATCTGGCTGTCGCCCGTGATCGGGTCGTTCACCGTCACCGAGTAGGTGACCGTGACGGTCTCGCCGATGTCGAGCGGGCCCGACCAGCTGAGCACCGGCTCGTCGTACGTGGCGCCGCTTGTCGCGTCGTCGTTGTACTCCGCGTCGTCGAGCACCGCAGTCATGTCGTCGGTCAGCGCCGCCGGAGCTGCCGTCGTGTACGGGGCCTCTCCGGTGTTGGTGATCGTCAGCGTGTAGCTGATCGTGTCGCCGGGGATCACGTCGACAGCATCCGCCGTCTTCGTCACCGTGAACGACTGCACGGGGGTGGTCGTCGTGCACTCGGCGCCCGGCTCGCACGCGCCGCCGACTCCGGTCGGCACGACCGCGTTGGTGAGCACGTTGTCGCCGGTGTTCGGACTGTTGACCGTCACCGAGTAGGTGATCTCGATCGAATCGCCCGCGGCGAGCGCGCCCGACCAGGCGAGCGTGTTTCCGGTGACGGTGGCACCGCCCGTGGCGTCGTCGTTGTAGCCGGCGTCATCGAGCACGGCCGACAGGTTGTCGGTGAACGATGCCGGAGCTGCCGTCGTGTAGGCGACCGTGCCCGTGTTGGTGACCGTCACCGTGTAGATGATGGTGCCGCCGAGCTGGATCGACTCCGCCGACGCCGTCTTGGCGACGGTGTACGACTGCACGTTCGTGGTGGTCGAGCATTCGCCGATGCAGTCTCCGCCGGGAGCCGTCGGGGCGACCGCGTTGGTGATCACTCCGTCGCCGGTGTTGGGGTCGTTGACCGTCACCGAGTAGGTGATCTCGATCGATTCGCCCGCGGCGAGCGCACCCGACCAGGTGAGCGTCGGCGCCGTGTAGGTGGCGCCGTTCGTGGCATCGGCGTTGTAGGTGGCGTCATCGAGCACGGCCGTCAGGTCGTCGGCGATGGATGCCGGGGCCGCCGTCGTGTAGTCGACCGAGCCGGTGTTCTCGACCGTGACCGTGTAGGTGATGGTGGCACCCGGGACGATGGTCGACGCGGAGGCCTCCTTCGTCACGGAGTACGACTGCACGGCCGTCTCGGTCACGCACTCGTCGGGCAGGCACGCGCCGCCGGGGCCGTCGGGGACGACCGCGTTGGTCAGCACGCTGTCGCCGGTGGTGGGGTCGTCGACCGTCACCGAGTAGGTGATGGTGATCGAGTCGCCGGCTGCGAGAGCGCCCGCCCAGGTGAGCGTGCCGTCTTCGACGGTGGCGTCATTCGTGGCGTCGTCGTTGTAGGTGGCGTCGTCGAGCACGGCGGACAGGTCGTCGGTGAACGATGCCGGGTCTGCCGTCGTGTAGTCGACCGCGCCCGTGTTCGTCACGGTCACCGTGTAGGTGACGGTGGCGCCGGGCACGACCGTCGCTGCCGATGCCTCCTTCGAGACCGTGTACGACTGCAGCTCGGTCGTCGTCGAGCATTCGCCCTCGCAGTTGCCGCCGGTGCCCGTCGGCACGACCGCGTTGGTGAGCACTCCGTCGCCGGAGTTCGGGGCGTTGACGGTCACCGAGTAGGTGATCGTGACGGTCTCGCCCGCGGCGAGCGCACCCGACCACCCGAGCGTGTCGTCGGTGACGGTCGCGCCGCTGGTGGCGTCGTCGTTGTAGGTCGCGTCATCGAGCACCGCCGACAGGTCGTCGGTGAGCGATGCCGGTTCGGCGTCGGTGTAGTCGACGGTGCCGGTGTTCTCGACCGTGATCGTGTACGTGAGCGTGGCGCCCGGCACGACGGTCTCCGACGACGCGGTCTTCGTCACCGTGTACGACTGCACGTCGGTGATCATCGAGCAGTCGCCGGTGCACTCGCCACCGGGAGCCGTCGGCACGACGCCGTTTGTCAGCGCGCCGTCACCGGTGTTCGGGTTGTTCACGGTGACCGAGTAGGTGATCTCGATCGAGTCACCCGCGGCGAGAGCATCCGACCAGGTCAACATCGGGGCGTCGTAGGTCGCGCCCGCCGATGCGTCGTCGTTGTACGTCGCGTCGTCGATCACGGCCGACAGGTCGTCGGTGAAGGATGCCGGGGCAGCCGCCGTGTAGTCGACCGAACCGGTGTTCTCGACCGTCACGGTGTAGGTGATGGTGGCGCCGGGGGTGATGGTCGCCGTGGAGGCGACCTTCGTGACCGTGTACGACTGCACACCGGTGGTCGTCGAGCAGTCGCCCTCACAGGAGCCGCCGGGACCGTTCGGCACGACGCCGTTGGTGAGCACGTCGTCGCCGGTGGCCGGGTCGTTCACCGTCACGGAGTAGGTGATGGTGATCGTGTCGCCGGCATCGAGGGCGCCCTCCCACGAGAGCGTCGGCTCGTCGTAGGTCGCGCCGTTGGTGGCGTCATCGTTGTAGGTCGCGTCATCGATCACGGCCGACAGGTTGTCGGTGAACGCTGCCGGTTCGGCGTCGGTGTAGTCCACCGATCCGGTGTTCTCGACCGTCACCGTGTAAGTGATGGTCGCGCCGGGGATGGCGCTGGTCGACGATGCGGCCTTCGTCACCGAGTACGACTGCACACCGGTCGTGGTCGTGCAGTCACCGGTGCAGGAACCACCGGGACCGATCGGCACGACCGAGTTGGTGAGCACGTCATCGCCGGTGGCCGGGTCGTTCACCGTCACCGAGTAGGTGATGGTGATCGTGTCGCCCGCGGCCAGTGCACCCGACCACGACAGCGTCGGTGCGGTGTAGGTCGCACCGTTGTCGGCGTCTCCGTTGTAGGTCGCGTCATCGAGCACGGCCGTCAGATCGTCAGTGAAGGATGCCGGGCTGAGAGCCGTGTAGTCGACCGTTCCGGTGTTCGCGACCGTGATCGAGTAGGTGAGGGTCGCACCGGGCACGACGGCATCGGCCGAGACCGACTTCGACACCGTGAACGACTGCACCGGGGTGGTGGTGCCGCACTCGTCGGGCGTGCACTCGCCGCCGGGGGCGGTCGGCACGACGACGTTGGTGAGCACGCTGTCACCCTCGCTGGGGTCGTCGATCGTCACCGAGTAGGTGATGGTGATCGACGCGCCGGCGGCCAGGGGGCCCGCCCATTCGAGCGCACCGTCGGTGACGGTCGCGCCGTTGGTGGCGTCGTCGTTGTAGGTCGCGTCATCGAGAACGGCCGACAGGTCGTCGGAGAACGATGCCGGGTCTGCCGTCGTGTAGTCGACCTCGCTCGTGTTGGTGACGGTCACCGTGTAGGTGACGGTGTCGCCGGGCAGAGCAGACGTCGTGGATGCTGCCTTCGACAGCGTGTACGACTGCACGTCGGTCGTGGTCGCGCACTCGCCGGGAGCGCACTCGCCGCCCGGGCCCGTCGGGAGCACCGCGTTGGTCAGCTCACCGTCGCCCGTGCGCGGGTCGTTGACGGTCACCGAGTAGGTGATCTCGACGGTCTGGCCGATGCTGACCGCCCCCGACCATGCGAGGGTCGGCGACGTGAAGGTCGGCGCAGGAAGCTGGATGCCGGGCTGTCCGACGACCGCGGCCGAACCGCTGCCGTAGGTCGCGTCATCGAGCACGGCCGACAGGTCGTCGGTGAGGGTCGCCGGTGTGGTCGTCGTGTAGGCGGTGCCACCGTCGTTCACGATCGTCAACGTGTAGGTGACGACGTCGCCCGCGTTCACAACCTCGGGCGTCGACGCTGCGACCTCCTTCGAGACCGTGTAGTGGCTGACCGGGTTCTCGGTCACCTCGCAACCGGCCGGCGGGCAGGTGCCGTCGCCGTTGCTGAGCACGTTGCCGAGCGAGTGGTCGCCCTGATCCGCGTAGGGGTCGACCGTCACGGTGTAGGTCACGGTGAGCGTCTCGCCGACCGGCACCTCTCCGGTGATCGCGAGATCGGCGCCGGTGAGGGTTGCCGTCAGGCCGGTTTCGGCTGTCGGGCCAGCGGTCAGCGTGGCGTCGTCGAGCACTCCCGCGAGGTTGTCGAGAGCATCGACCGCCGCAGCGGCCTGTCCGACGTTCGTGAACTCGAGCGTGTAGGTCACGGCCTGGCCAGCTACGACGGCGGTGCCGTTGGCAGGATCGACGGTCTTGGAGACCTCGAGCGCCGCAGCCGGAACCTGCGCGAACGTGCACGCGTCATCCGGGTCGAGGGCGTCGTCTTCGGGCACGCAGACCGTGTTGACGAGCACGTTGTCGCCCGAGGAGGCGTCGTAGGTCACCGAGTAGGTGATGGTCGACGACTGTCCGGACGCGAGGACGCCCGACCAGCTGAGCTCGGGGGCGTCGTAGTCGACATCGCCGAACGCCGCCGTGGCGTCGCCGTTGTAGGCGGCATCGTCGAGCACGTCGGTCATGTCGTCGATGAACGTGGCGGGAGCGGCGGCTGTGAAGGCGCCCGGGCCCTCGTTGGTGACGGTGATCGTGTAGGTCACGATCTCGCCGTCGGCCGGGAGCTCGTCGGTGTCGGCGACCTTCGTGAGGGTGAGGCGCGGAAGCTCCGCCTGGGTGGCGGCACAGGGCTCACCGGTCACCGGGTCGGTGCCCTCGGGCGTCGCCGGGTCACACGTCGGAATCGTCGTGGGCGGCGTGCCGGGCGGCGGCGGGGTGGCCGGCTGCCAGGCGACGTTGCGCACGACTCCATCGCCACCTGCGGCGAGCGTCACGGTGTACGTGATGGTGACCGAGGCCTGGGAGGCGAGCGCACCGCTCCACGAGAGGAAGCCGGGCGCGATGTAGACGGGGTTGGCACCGGCGGATGCCGCGGCACTGCCGAACGTCGCATCATCGAGCACGCCGCGCAGGTCGTCGAAGACGACGGCGGGCGATGCGGCGGTGTAGTTGCCGACACCGGTGTTGGTTGCCGTCACGGTGTACGTGATCGTGTCACCGGGGCGCGAGTTCTCCGTCTGCGTCGACGTCTTCTCGATCTCGAGCGCCCGCCCGCCGAATACGACCGGGTAGTCCTCGACCTCACCGCCCGATGCCGCGCCCGTGGGGAGCGGATCGGCGACTGCGCCTGAGAAGAGGCGGAATCTCGCGAACGTATCGGCCGCGACTGTGCCCACGGGGAAAGTGAGCACGTAGCTCGCCGTACCGCTGTTAGCGGGCACCGAGGCGGTGAGGCGTTCGGAGGTCTCGAAAGTTCCGTTGCCGTTGAGGTCGATCCAGCCCGCGAGCGTCGCCGGCAGGGGGGAGTTGTTCGTCGCCGAGACGGTCACGGCGGTCTGCTCGCCGACCTTGCGCAGGATGGGCGTTGTCACGCCATCCTCGTCGGCGAGGTTGTCGATGTCGTCGCCATTCGCCGTGGCGGTCGGCTGACCGTCGAGTTCAGCGTCGACCAGCGATCCAAGCATGAGCGGAGCCGTGCCGGTGGCTTCGACGTAGCCGATCAGTCCGTGGCGGGCACCGTTCGAGGCGATGTCGGTGCCATAGCTGTTCGGGGCGTCGCCGAGATCGACGAGGAGCGAGGCGCTCGCGCAGCGGGCGCCGTCGTTTCCACCGGAAGCGGGTCCGTTCGTGAACAGCACTGCGGTGACTGCGGCGGTGTCGACGCGGAATATCCCGCCGGTGGTGTTGTTCGAGAAGTAGAGGTTGCCATCGGCATCCGCGTATCCGGCGCCATAGCTGCCCGTGGGCATGTTCTGCACGACGCCATGATCGGTCTGCTGGTTGGTCGTCGTGTTGAACTCGATCAGGCGCGAGGTCGCGTTGACGCTCCAGAGGCTACCGTCGACGAACACCCAGTCGGGCCCAGGCACCATGCCTGTCGGCGCAAGAGTTCCACTGGAGACCACCTGGCCGAAGGTCGGCGATCCCTGGGCGTAATCGATCTCGTACCAGGGTGCGGCTGATGTATTTCGCGTCAGCCAGTAGTGGCCCTGGTCATCGAAATCGCCCATGTTGAAGCCGCCGGTGAATGTGAGTCCGGCGGGGGTCACGTCATTCGTCGTGCCGTTGATCGACATGCGCACGATCCGCAAGGCGCCGATGTCGAACCCGTAGACGTAATTGTCGGTCTGGTTGAAGCCCTGAGCGTTGACGGTCTGCCCGATGACCGTCGCGCCGATCTGCGAACTCGCTCCGGTGATCAGATCGACGGCAAAGATGCCGGTGCGCTGATTCGGTGCCGTGCCGATGGTCTGGAAGAGGTAGCCGTCGGTCGAGCAGGTCCACACCGGCGGGTCGACGACGTCGAGGGTCGTGGATCCGGGAGGGTTCAGACCGGTCTGCGTGACGTTGCCCGGGCCGTTGGTGTACGAGCCGACGGTGTCGGACGTGACGTTGACGGTGATCGTGCAGGATGCCGCGTTGGCGGCGAGCGTGCCGTTGGTCACCGTGAGGGTGCTGCCGCCGGCGGTCGCGGCGCGCGTGGCCGTGCAGGTGCCACCGAGGTTTGGGGTCGATGCGACGCGCACGCCCGCGGGCAGCGTGTCGGTGAAGCCCCAGCCGACCTTCTGCGCGAGTTCCGACGTGTTCGTCACTGTGAAGGTGAGCGTCGAGGTGCCACCGACGTAGACCGATGCCGGAGAGAACGCCTTGTCGAGCTGCGGGGTCACGTCGAGGATGCGCATATTGTCGAAGGCCGCGTCGTTGCCGACGCCGCTGCCGTTGGCATTGGTCATGCGCACACCGACGGATGCACCATTGAAGAGCACAGAGCCGTTCGACGTGTAGGTGCCGACGCTGACGGCGGTCGCGGCCACGACTGCGCCCCCGACCGCGGGCGCATTGACGGTCTTGGTCGAGGTACACGCGTTCACGGTTCCGCCGACCGCGGTTGCCCCACCCGCGGGCGCGATCAGCGAGAAGTTGTAGAGCGGCGCTGAGACGGAACAGTTCTTCGCCGCGCCGTCGACGCTGAACGTGATGAACCGTCCGGTCGCCGATGCGAGGGGAATCTGCGCGACGGTGGCGAACTGAATGAGGTTCGCTCCGGGATTGCCCTCGGTGAATGCTGCCACCGCATCGTTCGCGGCTGCCGTCGCCGGGTTCACGTGGGCGCCCAGCGCCCAGGCGAGTTGGCGAAGATTGGCGGAGCTGCCCGCGTTCGCGCAGTTGCCCTGGGTCGTGTACGGGATGTTGTAGTTGACGATCTGCCCATTGCAGTTCGTCAGCCAGGCGTTGTTCGCGGTGTACTTCTGGCCGTTCACCCCGGTGTAGGCCGTGAGCAGAACCGGTGCGGAGCCCGGCGTGTTTTCGAAGTTCTCCTCGAAGAGGGTGGTGGGGGCTGAGGGCACTCCTGGGTTTCCGGGTGCCATCCGCGGCGCGATCAGGGCGGCGGCAGCCGATGCTCCGCCGATGCTCGCGGTGCTGGTGGCCGGAGCTGCGGCGAGCGCGGCACCGGTGGGCACGAATGCCGACATGAGACCGATGACAAGCGAGGTCACCGCGACGATGCTCAGGGCCGGGCGCTTGCGCGCGAGCACTGGGCCGCGAGAATCCGACAATCGTCGAGTCCTGCGGTTCGTTTTTTTGGCGTGCGCGCGCATAAGGGTCCCTCTCCCCCCTATCCGGCTCGGGGACGCCAGACAGGACTTGCGCTCAGTCAATCGCCACCGAACGCACAGGTAAAGCTCAGGAAAGTTAAATCACCCTGGTGGGGTCGTTAACTCACCCTCATCTCACCCTCAGGGTGCTCTGGCCCGTCAAGACCTGAAGAACCCGGTCCCTGAGCGAGGAGCGCAGCGACGAGACGAAGGGCCCCATCACCTGGGTCCCTGAGCGTGTCGAAGGGCCCACCTCAAGACACTCAGCGGAACCGGCCGGCTGCTTCGAGCGCGCCCGCCCGGGTCGATACGCCGAGCTTGCGATAGAGAGCGCGCAGGTGGGTCTTCGCCGTGTTGCGGGAGATGTGCATGGCTTCGGCGATCTCTTGCACCGAGGCGTGTGCGGCCAGCAGACCGAGCACCTGTTTTTCGCGCGGGGTGAGGGAGATCAGGGGTGGCGGCGTGAACCGGGCGGTCGCGTCGGTGGGAATGCGGGTGTGCTCGGTAAGCGCTTCATACACGACGGGGAGGGCATCGTGGGCGGCGTCGAACGCCTGGGTGCGCTCGAGGTGTTCGGCGGCCGAGCGAATCGCCTGCGCGCGGTGCGCGGCGCGGGTGAGGTGGGCGAGGTTGGCGCGCAGTACGCGCCACCGCGAAGGCTCGGTGAAGGAGGACGCCTGGCCCTGGAGGGAGCGCGCGAGCAGCATGGCCGCTTCCGTCGTGCGGCCGCGCACCATCAGGAATCGTGCGGCGCTGGCTGCGAGGAACGGGTCGGGCTGCGCACTGCGGACGGCATCGAGAACGTCTCCCGCCGCGTCGAGGTCTCCGAGCGACTGGTGGATGTCGGAGAGGTCGGCACGGAACAGCGCTCCAGCGAGCGAGCTCGGCGGGGTGAGTGACGGGTAGGCGTTGAGCTCGCCGTCGATGTGGCGCACCGCACGGGCCCGGTCTCCCCAGATCAGGGCGATGCGGGCGCGAACATGGGTTCCGACCCACCACAGGTCTCCGGATTCGATGCCGCTCGGGATGCGGGCGAGGGCGGCTTCTGCCGATGCCCGGTCGAGGCGGCCGATCGCCACCAGCGCTTCGGCGAGACCCCCGGCGATCTGCAGCCGGAAGGCCATACCGTGCGGGTTCGACTCGACGGGCACGGAACTGCGTGCGAGCCATTCGTCGGCTCGGGCGTTGTCGCCGGCCAGCGCGTGTGCGAGCGCGCAGTATCCGGCGAGGTACGGGGTGATCGGATGCGGGAGCCCGCTCGCGCTCCACCGCCACCCTTCGGAGAACGCTTCGGCGGCGTGGGCGAGGTCGCCGACGACGAGCCTGGCGAGTCCGACGTGGATGAGGATCATCCCGAGGATGTCGTCGAATCCCTGCTGCTCGCCGGCGTCGCGGATCACGCGCTGCACGTCGTCGGCGGCGTCGTTGGCGCGGGTGAATCGACCGGAGACCAGATTGCGGCGGATATCCATGGCATGGGCGCAGAGCGTGTCACGAACGGCGGGTGTCTCGTGGTCGAGCACCCATCGCGTGAATGTGCGCTCGACGCGTTCTTCGACGAGTTCGGCGGATCGCCAGGCCGCACGCGTCCATGCTGATGCGAGCTGATAGCGCGGGTTCTCGGCGAGCCAGTCGGCCGGCACTCGGGGCCAGGCGGCGATCAGGGCGTCGGGTTCGGCGACGGAGAGAGCGAAGAAGTAGTCGTCGATCAGTGCGCCGAAATCGCCCCACCGCTGCTCATCGAGCGAGGCTTTCACTTCGTCGAGCACACGGGCGCGGTCGTCGCTCAGCCATTGCATGGCTGGTCTGCGCTTTCGTCGATCAGGGTTCGCACAGTTCGGGTCTTTCGTGAACTCAGGGTTTGTCGTTCGCGGGGGATGCTGTGCGAGGTCGCATCGGGTAATGCGTCTCGAACACCCCGGGGATGAAAGTGTGGGGCCGCGCATCGACTGATGCACGGCCCCACTCTGTTAGCGCGTTGCGCCCGTCAGCGGATTACGCCTGGCCGCGGCGGCGGCGAGCCACCAGGGCCATGACACCGGTGATCAGCAGCAGCGCGGCCACGATGATCAGCGGCAGCGAGTCTGCACCCGTCGTTGCGAGGTACGTCGTCGTCGGCGGGGTGTCGGACGTCGGAGGCGTGACCGGCGGAACGACCGTGACCGGGTTCTCCAGTCCGATCTCCAGCAGGCCGGCACCGGCGGTGAACGTCACGCTGCCGTCGGCGTTGTGCGTCAGGCCCTCACCGGTGAACACCGGTGCGCCGTAGACCACGCCGTCTGCCGTGGCCTTGACCTCGGAGAGCGTGATGACGGTACCCACGGGAACCTCGGTGACCGTGTAGATCGTGCCGTTGGAGACCTTGAACGTACCCGCCCGCTCCTCGGTTTCGCCCGGGTAGACGGCCGAGAGGTTGACCGTGTACTCGGCGCCGACGACCTTGGCCGCACCGTTGCCGGTGACGGTCTTGGTCACGGCGAACTCCGTGTACTCGATGGCCACGGGGTTCTCGAGGCCGATGGCCACGGTGCCGGCACCGATGGTGAAGGTGGCCGAGCCGTCGCCGTTGTCGGTGACGCCGGTGCCCGTGTAGACCGGGGTGCCGTAGATGACGCCGTTGGCGGTCGGTGCGACCTCGGTGAGCGTGACGACGGTGCCGAACGGAAGCTCGTCGAGACCGTCGGTCTCACCGTCGGCGATCGTGAGCGTACCGGTGACGGGAGCACCCGCTGCGGTGTACGAGTAGTTGACCGTGTACTCGGCGCCCTCGACCTGCGAAGCGCCTGCACCGGTGACGGTCTTGGTGACGTCGAAGCCGCCGAGCACCTGGGTGACCGGGTTCTCGAGACCGATGGCGATGACGCCGTCGATCATCGTGGCGGTCGCGGTGCCGTTGCCGTTGTCGGTGACGCCGGTGCCGGAGAAGACCGGGGTGCCGTAGACGACGCCCGTTCCGATCGCGGCGACCTCGGTGAACGTGATGACCGCGCCCTCGGGAATGTCGTCGACTCCGTCGGTCTCGCCATCGGCGATGGTGAGCGAGCCGGTGACCGGGGCCGCCGTTCCCACCACGTACGAGTAGTTGACGGTGTACTCGACGCCCGCGACCTGCGGAGCACCCGAGCCGGTCACCGTCTTGGTGACCGCGAAGTCGCCGAGGTTGTCGCCCTCGCCGCCACCGCCGGCACCGACGTACTCGACGGGAGTGGCGTTGTAGGTCGAGCCGTTGACGATCGCCTTGTTGTTGAAGAAGTCACCGTTTGCGACATCCGTCGGAAGATCCACGATGAAGCTGACTTCGTAGACGCGCGTGCCGTCGGTGTTCGCACCGTTGAGCTGCACGTCGAACGCCGTGTCGGCGGGGCGGTTGGTCAGCGTGTACGAGTTACCCGCGGTGGTGCCCTGACCCAGGTAGGTCCACTTGGACGTGTCGTCCTTCTGCGCCCAGTCGGCGTTGGCGATCGAACGGACCGTCAGGCGAGCCGGGTCGAAGACGAGCGGAGCGTCGTAGTCATCGGTGATGATCGGGTTGGCACCCGAGCCGAGGTCGTCGCTGGGAACGCGGATGACCCAGGTCATCGTGGTGCCGTCGTTGTTCATGTAGCCGAACTTGGTCGGCGCCGAAGGAACGTCGTCGGGGCCGGCCGTGCCGACACCACCCTCGACGTCAGTGACGATCGTGACGCCGTTGCCGGTCGTGAACTCGATCTCTTCTTCGGTGAACGTCTCGACGAACTTCGCGTTGAAGTTGAGTGTGCCGTTCACGTTGTTGTGCGTGGCGACGAAGTCACTGAGCGTGCAGACGAACTGCGACTCGGTCACAGCGCAGGTGCCGACGATGTTTCCGTCAGCGTCCGGCAGGTTGATCGTCGCTCCGAAGCCGACGAGAGCGTCGGGGAAGTCGAGGGTGAAGGTGTCGCCCGGCTGAGCCGAGTCCGGCACGGCCCACGTCGCGTTGACCTGGTACTGCGCATCCTTCACGTAAGGCGGCGCGTTGACGATGTCGACACTCGTGACGCCATTGACTTCCGCAGCATCCGCGGCCGGAGCGGTGAACACCGCCGAGAACATCGCGAGCACGATGCCGATCAGTACGACGACTGCCCCCGTAGCGCGCGAGCGCTTTCGGAGTACAGCAGAACCATTCCCATTCATCCCAGTTTCCTCTTCCCAAGCTCAGCGGTCGGTGTTCCCCGACTAAGAGACGCTGATATATCGCGTTCGTTACGCAGGTCGTGTGACCTCTTTCGGAACCTCGAGCTCCACCACGATGACGAACCGCAACCGATCGACCGTCTACGAGTGTGGGAAGGTCCCCTCCACTCGGGAGTAAATCGGTGCCGCATGCCCCAGGTCAAGCTCAGCCCCACAAACAAGACGTATTGGCCCCAGGAATCGGTCGGTCTCGCAGAAAATGTCCTCGAAGGCTGCACCAATCAGCCCCATTCCCACGATTCCCAGCGGGTGGCGGCCGCCCCTTGGGGGGAGAAGCGGGCGGCCGCCGTCGACGCGCTCATGTGGTGAGGAAAGCACCCGAGGGCGTCACAACCAAGACGAGATGGGATACCGAATCTGTCGCCGGTGCGGAGAACGTGATTCCCGGGCACGACCGGGAACCGGACTGCCGCTCAGCCCGGCCCGGTCCGGCCGGGGCTCAGAACTCGGAGCGCCGCGCAAACTCGTCGACAGCGTGCGATCTCTGGGTGGCGCGAAGCATCTGTTTCGTCGACGTGAACCCGGACTGCTCGGCGATCTGCGAGACAGGGAACGAGTTCGACGAACGGAGCCGCTCGACTTCGCTGAGACGCCGTCGCTCGATCTCCCGCCGCGGTGTGGTTCCGAAGTCGCTGAACGCGCTATGGACGGTGCGCACACTCACCGCCAGCTCCTTCGTGAGTCGCGCGACGTCGAAACCCGCGTCCCGGAAGTGCGTCTCGATCACCAGCTGGGCGCTCATGAACAGCCCGTCTCGGTGGAGCGAGCTGGAGCGCGCGGCAGAAGCGCCCGCCTCATCGAGCGCCCCGGCGACGAGGTGCTCGAGTGAGATGCCGAGATGCGTCCGTGCGGATTCCGTGGCGGGCGGTGACGTGTTCAGGATGGAGTTGGTCATCGAGAGCAGCGCGCTCAGCGACGCGTTCTGCATCGACACGGGCTCGTGGAATCGAAATCGAGAACGCCCGGCCCTCAGCAGCGTGGGTTCGAAGTACCAGACGAAGCGTGCCGTCTCGGCGAGGGTCTGCGCAGTGGTGGGGGCTTCTCCGTCGAGCAGGATCAACGACCCGGCCTCGGCTTCGACCGACGACCCGTCGACCTCGAACTCGAACGCCCCCTCGACCGTGTAGACGAGGTACATGAGGTTCGGGGCGGCCGACAGGCTGTATCCCGCGGAATTCGACCACGCTCGACCGATCCCGAATCTCGGATGCTGCATCGTGTCTGCCACGAGTCGTGGATCGATCGCCCCGCGGGGTTGCCACCCGAAGTCGTCGCATTTCTCGGCAGCGGCTTCACCCATCGCCATGGCCGACGCGGCTCTCCTGCTCGCGTTTCGCCCCACAGGCGCAGCTGTGTTTGTGCGCGTTCGTTCGTTCGTTCGGTTCATCGTGTCCCGCTCGCGTTGATATGCAGGGTGGAAGACCGTCAGGTCGGGTAGCAAGCAGAGTATCGCTGCCCGGTCGCTATGGCGACACATTTTCTCCGCTGGTCAGAGAAGCGCCACCCGGATGTCACGTCGAAGCCGTTCTGCCGCCTTGAGGTTCCTCATCGCTGCCGACGCTTCTGCCGCAGCATCCGTCGGCGCACCGACCGAGTCGAGCCAGATGTCTACCTCGGTCGCGCGTCCGATCGGCGCCGTGATGACGATGACCACGTCGAGCTCTCCGTGCCACAGCGTTCGGCGCGTGCGGAAGCTGACGCGCAGGTGATCGGGATCACGCACGAAGGCGTCGTGCCGCGCCCTCTCGGCGAGCAGCTCGACGGCAGAGGCCACCGAAGCAGGACGCGCGTAGGTCGCCAAGCGGGCGTGCGCGATGGATGCCATGGTTCCCCTCCGGATCCGACACTCGAGATGGTCGACGGCCGGCTCCAGAGCGGAGGAGCCGGCCGTCGTCGAGTGGGCGCATCGCGAGACGCGCATCCCCCCGAGTTCCGGCAGATGATGGGAGGCCGCCGGAACGACGCGCCGGGTCAGAGAACCCAGAACGCGCTACTAGAGAGACGGGTTGGGGCCCGGAATCAGTCGGATGCGCCGCCAGAAACCGCAGCCGCGGTCTCGCGTCGATTTCGGATCGCCGCAAGCGTGACCACCAGCGAGACGACGGCCAGCGGGCCGGTAAGCGGAATGAGCGGCAGAGGCCATCCGTCGAGTGCGACGAACAGGGCGACCATGGCGGCGGTTACGAACCACAGTGCGATCGCCAGTGGAACGGTAGCGAACCGGCGCACGCCGGCGCCGTCACCGCGGTGCTGTCGGTTGAGCTGCACGATGCTGACGATGAAGGGAACGAGCGAGAGCGTGCCGCACACGACCGCCACCACCTCCGCGTCGAAGAGATAGGCGAGCGTGGCGGCACTGATGAGGACGGCTCCTGCGAAGAACCATGTAGCGGGGCGTTTCATGCGGACGACCGTAGGTAGAGATCCTGAGCGTGCCGTGTGGATCGCTGCGTGGCCGATCGGGCGGTGGGAGAGCGGATGCTACGCAGCATCCGTGCGCCGCGGCCACGCAGCCCAGACACCGCCCGGCGGGAGGGCAGCGCGGGCTTGCGCGAGGCGATCACGGTCGGGTGTTCTGACTGGTCCGCGCGCGCTCGCGGTGCGCTGCGCGCCGGTGGCGTGAAGGCGATACTCGGCGTGCGGCGACGGCGAGTCGTCGATGTGCTCGCTGTAGCCGCCGTCGACGACGGCCTTCACGATCCACTCCATGTCTTCGGCGAGATCGTGGATGTCTTCGTCGCACGCGTCGCATCGGCAGTCGGGAAAGCGGAATTCGTGCAGAACGCCTGCGGTGATCAGCACCCCCGAAGGTTCGATGAGCGAGAACGAGAGCGGCGCGGCGGTGGGGTCTCGTGGCACGACGTCGAGCACTCGCGGCGCGGAAGGATCGGTCACCACGGTGCGGATGAGCGCGGCGTCGTACGTGCGCAGCATCCAGTCGATGAGTGCGTTGGCGACGAGTCGGAGGGGTTCGAATCGGTCCGGGTCGTGCACCCGCTCATGGGACTCGGCGGACGGATGGTCGGACCACTGGTGCCCGTATTCGATCACCTGACCGTCGTCGTCGCGGTATTCGCGGAACGCGATCAGGGGACGCTGGTAGCCGTGCACGTGTCTCCCGTAGTGGCAGTGCTGCGGTGGATGACGTGGGGCCGGCGCCGGGCCGACCCCACGTCACTCATCGTTCTCAGGCTGCTTCTTGTTCCTTGCGGCGTCGGAAGGTGAGCACGAGACCGAGCATGATGATCGCCAGCGCGGCCGCACCGATCCCGATGCCGACCATCGTGCCACCGGTGATCGCGAGACCACCGCCACCCGCAGGAGGTGTGGGCGTTGCCGGCGTGACCGGGATGTCACCGCACGCCTTGTCGGTCACGGTGGTGCCGTCGACGGTGAGTTCGGCTTCGTTGATGAAGCCGCCGCCGGTTTCGGTGGTCGTGGTGGTGCACTCGGCCTCCACCACGGTGATCTCCGTCTCGACGGTCGTGTCGATCGTCACTCGGTAGGTGTGGGTCTCGCCACCGGCGAGCGTCACACCTTCGGCGATCGTGGTGTCTTCCACCCCGTCGTAGTCCGGGTTGGTGTCGACCTCACCGGGGGTGATGTTCTCGACCGCGACGTCACCGATCTCGACGTCTCCGCCGAAGTCGAGGGCATCGACCAGGTCGTACTCCCCCTCGGCGGTGCCGTTGTTGATCACGTCGAGCTCGTACGTCACCGTCGACTGGTTGTCGTCGGTGAGGTCGGTCGCTCCGATGAACCGCTTGTCGAGAACCATGTCGAAGTTGCGGTCGATGACCAGACCGGCATCGAGCGTCGGATCGGCCGAGTCCTGCCCGAGGGTGAAGACCTGGGTCGCGCCCGTGGCGGGGTCGGCATCCGAATCGATCGTCGTGTCATCTCCCGTGTGCTGGGCGGTGAACGTGGTGTTCGAGTTCAGACCGTTCGGGTCGAAGATGACCTGGTACTCACCCGATGCGAGGTTCGCGAACGAGTAGTTGCCGTTCGCGTCAGTCGTCGTCTCGAGCGAGACGGCGTTGCCGTCGACATCGGTTCCGACCAGACGCACGGGGAACCCGGCGATGCCCGGCTCACCATCGGTCTGCAGGCCGTCGCCGTTCACGTCTTCCCAGACGCGGTCGCCGACCGTCGACGAGATGATCTGCACGGTGCGGATCGCGGGACCGACGCCCTGCGTGACACCACCGGCGCGTCCTGCGGTGACGTTGTTGTACACGTCACCGCCGGCGTTGCCGACCGGGGTCATCGCGATGTCGACCTGGAACGGGGTCGCGGGAGTGAAGGCGCCCGCACGCTGGAACCGCAGGCCCGTCACCTCTTCATTCGAGGTGGGGCAGTCCGCAGACGTTCCCGAACCCGACACGACGGTGCCGGAGATCGCACTGCACCAGACCGTCGATCCGCTCGCGCCGTTGGAGGCGTGACCGGGGGCGACGTTCAGCGACCCAGGCGCCGTGGCCGTGTAGAGGATCTGGATGTTGTCACCCGCGACGGCTGTCGCGGAGTCGAACACCAGCTCCCCTTCGAAGTCACTGTTGTTCAGCCCGTTGGCCGGCAGGACGTCGATCACGTCGACATCGGTGACGTTCTCGGGCGCGTCGACGTTGGCGAAGAACACGCTCCACAGGATGGTGCGCGGGTTCGTGACGCCGTCGGGGTTGACCTCGATGACGGGCTTGTCGACCGTCTTCGCAACCTTGATACCCGTCGGAACGACCAGCTGGATCTGCACGTCGTCGTCACGCAGGTTCGCGGGGCTGCCATCGATCGGCGACGACGCGAGCACCTGGTTCGTGTATGTGCCGTTACGGGCGGTCGAGATGATCTCTGCCGTCACGATGAGCGGTTCGATCGGCGCACCGATCGGCAGCTCACCCAGGTTGAACCGCACGTACTGGCGGTTCGCGGCACAGGCGATCTCGGCATCGGCCGGAGCGCCCATCTGCACGACCTCAGGGGTGATGGCGTTGGCACCCTGCACGGTCGAGCCGTACACCTGGTACTCGGGCAGGCAGTCCTCGATCTTGACGAGCGCCGGGTTGCCCTCGACCGTCACCGGACTCGTCAGCGTCGGGTTCAGTCGGTAGCGGATGTTCGAGCCGGAGGTGTACTGAGGAACAAAGTTGTCGATGAACTCACCAGTAGTCAGGTTCTCGACGTACTTCTGCACGCGAACGATCCCCTCACCCTGGATGAGGCGGTCACCGAGATTGCCTGTATGCGTCACCGGATTGTAGTTCGAACGATTGGTAGCCCGAGCGGGGTTGGTAACCACTCCCGCAGCATCCGTTATCCCCATCACGGCCATCTTGGATGCCCAGTTGCCAATCGGAGAGGTGTCATCGGAGTCGAGAACTACCTGTCCGATCGCGTACTGAAGGTTCACGTCACCGAAAGTCGTACCCACAGGCCATTCCGTATTGAAGGAGATTCGCACACGGTTGACGCCCTCCCAAATAGTGCGGCCTTGCCCGTCAACGACGGGAGTGACTAGGTCGCTCGGATCTTCCACCCACGTGCCTGTGGAGCACTCGGATGCCGCATTGGGGCCCGCGACACCCATGCTGTACTCAATTCGCACGTTGCGTGCCCCGGAAGCCGCGGTGCCGATAAGACTTGAAGGAACCGCACCATTGGCCTGAGTTGCGTATGCGAGGTAGACCGGATTGCCGTTGCTCGGATAGTCCGCAGGACGTAGGCCGGCCCAGTCGGAGCGCGCCGCGAGGGCTAGGCGATCGGCATCCCAGACGTCGCAGGCCACGACGCTACGTGAAAGGTCCGTCCCGGTCCCCGCAGGTGCCCCCTCGGTGATTCCGATTACGCTCTGAACCGCCTGACCAGGCAGAACGACGGTGTTTCCATCTTTTCGGACGCCCGAGCCGGGAGGTCCTTCGTAGACGCCACTTCCGGAGAACGGAATGCCGGCTGTGTTGCCCGGCTGACCGAAGATGCCAGTGAAGGCTTTGTCGAGCGACCCCTGGGCCTGCAAGGTAATGGCAGCATCCCGAGTGTTGTTGGAAGGGTCATCCACTGCCGGAGTTCCATCAATGCCCGTCATCTGAAGATTCACGTACTCGTTGTGCGTGTTGAGGGTGTAGACCCCCGGCGTCGCGCCACCGCCGAATTCAAGGATCGCTCGCTGCGGAATCTGCACCCGAAGCTCGAAAGCGATGACGAGGCTCTGGCTTCCCGATAGAGCGTTTCCACTACCGGTCGTAGTCGGGACGGTCACAGCAGTGGTGTCGGCATTCGTGATGGTGATGACACCGTTCTGCCCCGGGGTCGTGCCCGCAGGGCAACTCACAATGCCACTGTCACGAACCGAGTTGGCGGGGTTCGCGTAGCTACCGACGCTGAGGCGGCTGTACGGCAGCGAGGCGCGGAAGCCACTGCCGGAGGTCGTGATCCCGCAGCTGCGGAAGATAGGTGCGTACGCGGCACGAGCAGCTGCGTCGGATCCCGCAGTAGCTACCATTTGAGCCCATACCGTCGCGCCATAGAACGACGCCGGGTCCATGTTGTCTTCGAACCTGATCGTCGAGGACAATGGCGCGACGCCTTTGCCCCCTGCTGGGACTGAAAGCGTCACCGGGTACGACAGCTCGCGGCAGACCTTCGAGAGATCGTTGACGCACGCGTTCGTGTTCTGGAAGAGCGGCCCTTGGTTCGCAGCAGCAGCATCGAGGCGCTTCGACAGGTCGAATCGCGGAGCGGCCGAAACCGTCTGCGAGATCGGGTCGGTGGAGACGGCTTCCGGAATCTGGTCGGACGTGACGTCGAAGACGACGTCGTCCATCGTCGTGCCGTTCGTCACCTCGGGCTTGACACGGGTCACGAAGGGGTAGTTGAGCGAGGTGCCACCGGTCTGGTCGTCGAGAACACAAACGACCTCCTGCGTGGGGTAGGACTGCCACGACGTGCCGGTGATCGGCGGGGTCAGCGCGGGCAGCGTCTGCGGCGTCGCGCCGGAGCCCGGAAGGCAGAACGGCGGAAGGCTGACGAGCTCCTGACCGCGCGGAACCGTGAAGCGCACGGTCGGCGTGGTCTGGTCGTCGCCCTCGAAGCGGATGCCGAGGTTGTACGAGATCGTGTCGTTCGTGCGGATGATGTCGTTCGTCGCGCTCGAGTCGTTGCCGGCGGCATCGTCGGCAGAGAACGGCGCCGTACCCGTGGTCTGGCTGATGGTGAGCGCGAGCGTCGCCGCCGCATTCGCCGGTGTGGCGACGATGAGTCCGGCGAACAGCGCGCTCAGCGCTGCTGCCACCCCCACTGTCCTGGTCATTGCGCGCGAGCGCGCGGTCGTGCGAGTCATGATGGCCCTTCCCCTAGCCAAGGTGATGCGCAAAGTTGCCCTTCGAGCAGGATGTGCGGGTGCTTCCTGACCAGAGAGACTGCGGGTATCGCTCAGTATTACGCAACGGTGGTGAATTAAGGTGAACAATTTTCTGCATTATGTGAGGACATTTTGTGCACTCATGGGAGCGAGTGTGCGCAGTGCGTTCGTCGCCGCCTCTGACGTGGTCACTATGTCGTCGTAGTGGTGAACGAAGCCGTGGGCGTCTTCGATGACGATCGAGACACGCACCTCGCCCTGGTGCAGTTCCGCCGACGATCCCTCATCGGATCGTCGGAAGTGGCCGAACCTCATGCCTCCACCCGCGGCACCGAGGCGGTGCCTTCGGCGAGGGCGGACAGCATGCGCATCCGCCGAGTCGACTCCCACCGCACACGATGCAGATCGTGTCCGCGGGCGCGCATGAGTTCACCCCGATCGGGTGTGAAGTCTTCAGCCGCTTCGTGCAGCGTCGACAGTGCTGTCATCTCGGTCGCCTCCCCCTGCCCCATCGACCCACGCCCCCTTGTCGGCAACCCCGGTGAAGAAATGCTGGGTGGAGAAGCCGACTTGGGGAGGCTCTCCACCCAGCCACCCAAAGGGCTTCGACACTGGGGAGGGTCGAGCGGGGGCGAAAACTCCCCCACATCAGAATTGACGGTGTCGCAGGCGGAATCGGTCGGCATCCGATCGAAATCGGCGGAAGAAATACGCAGTGAGGCGGCCGCCTCGGGCGAGGATCAGCCCGAGTAGTCGTCGGAGTAGGTCGCGCGAACCGTCGCCCCCCGCTCGGCGAGAGCATCGATCGCAACGGCGTAGTCGATCTCTCCACGACCCGTGTGCTCGATCACGAACACCCCGCCTCGCGGCGAGATCAGGTCGGTGGTGCAGGAGACGAGCGCACCATCCGCATCACACGCCCATCCCTCCGGTGCGGTCACCGAGGTGACGTCGGCTGAGAGCTCGACCCGCAGCTTGCTCACGCTCCACGCCTCGCCCTCCACCGCGAAGTCGACGTCGAAACCGGTCACGCCCTCATCGATCGAGGCCACGGTGACCTTCAAGTCGCCGTCGGGCGCCTCGGCGAAGATCCAGGTCTTGGTGACGAAGGTCACCGTGATCACGGTCATCAGCACGAGTGCCGTGCCGGCCGCGACCACCATCGCCGCTGTGCGGGCCCACTCGTGCACGTGCGAGGCGCCGGAGCCGGAGCCGGCCGGCGCATCCGTCGGGACGCTGCCGGACACATCAGCCGGAGCATCCGCCGGAACATCGGTCGGCGCGTCGGCCGGCATCTCACTCGCCTCCGCCAATCCGGCAGGCCCCGCCAACGCCACGGCCCCCGCGACCGGCAGCACGCCGAGCGTCGCTAGTCCGGCGAAGCGCCGCCACGACCGACGGCAGTACGGGCAGGTGCGGTAGTGCTGGGTCGACCGGTTGGCCTTGGTGTCTTCGGGGGTGTCGCCGACGGTCTCCGGCAGCAGTTGAGCCGCCGCGACGCACTCGGGCCTGGCGTTCTCTTCGAGCAGCAGGCGCAGCGTCGTGCGCCGCAAATTTCCGCGAGCGCGACGCGACAGCGAGTAGATGGCAGCCGCCGGGCGAGCCAGATGCTCCTCGAGATCGCGCGGCTTCATGCCCTCGAGCACCGTGGCGACGAGCACGCGCTGCTGATCTTCGGGCAGTTCACCCAGGGCCCGACGCACGACCGCCAGCTCCGACTCGATCTCGAGCTCACGGATGCGGGGGTCGGCGCGCGACGCCGGCTCCTCGACCACATCGAGCGCGGCGACCTTCGAGCGCGGCGAGCGGAAGTCGTCACGGATGCGATTGCGCATCGTCTGCGCGATGTACGCCGGCACGTTGTCGGTCGGCCCCGTCCCCTCGGACCACTTCGCGAGAACCACGAGCAGCGCCTCGCCCAGCAGATCGTCGGCATCGTGCGAGGTTCCGGCGATGCGCTTGGCCGTGATGGTCAGCGCGGGCAGGGTGTGGGCGAAGTACTCCCCCGCCGCATCGCGATCGCCGGCGGCCGCACGTGCGACCAGCGCCGAGAGCACTTCGGGGTCTGCGGCGGACGGCTCGATGTCATCCCCATCTGCGGGGTTCGAGAAGGTATCCGTCATCACATCCCTCGTCGATCGGAGGCCAGAGAGTCACGACGCTCCACTGCAAGCCGTCGCCGAGCGGCAACGTTACACGGCTGAGGGCACACTCGGGGCAACCACGCGTCAGTGCGCGGTCGTTCTGTGGATGGATGACGGCGGGATGCCCTCGGTCACGCCCTCGAATTTCGGGTTCGAGCGGCTGCGCGAGCACCTGCCATTCATTTGACGAGATCGGGTGCGAATTCTGTCGGCGTCGACCTCAGATGCGTGGTTTCGACTGTCATTCGGGAGGAGATCGGCGTTCGGGAGGCGGATGCCGGGGCATCCGCTCCTCCGTCGTGCAGATCTCCTCCCGAATGACGGGCCTTCGCCTCGATCGCCCGCTCAGGAGCAGACCGGACGGAGGCACGCGCGGGTATATCGCGGGCGAATCCGGCGAATTCACGCGGGCATGCCGCATCCTTCTGCAATGGGGAGTCTCTTACCGGACGGCGCCGGACGGCGCACAGCGGGCGCGGTGGTCTGGGCCGTCTACCCCTGGGCGATGTGGCTTCTGCCCGTGCTGCTCTTCGGTCTCGCGATCTGGCACGACCCGAACGGCTTCCACTGGGTCGCACAGGTGCTTCCGATCATCATCGGGGCGCTCGTGCTGCTCGGTTGGTGGCCGTATGCCATCTTGCACCGCCGAGGGTACGACGCATTCCCCCGCTCCGTGCTGGTGATGATCGTTCTGTGGTGGTGCTGCTCCGCCGTCGTCATGACCTGTTTTCCGAACTCGATCGGCGACACGCAGCTCCTCACCGAGCTGACGTTCGGCCTCGTTGCGGAGGGGTCGACGTACGACGTACTGCAGGCCGCGTTCTTCGCCGGGCTCGTTCCTCTGGCGGCCGCGATCGTGCTGTCGCTCGCCGCACGGCCGACGTGGTGGGCAGCGCCGCACCCGGTGCACAACTCCTCAGAATCTGTCAGCGATGGCGCGTTTCGGAGCGAACCCGGCGCGATTCGCGACACTTCTGAGGAGTTGTGAAGCGCGTGACACCTAGACGGCGGCAATACTCCAGGCCGCCGTGTGCGACTCGCCCGGCTCGAGCACCACGAGGTCGACGCCGGAGTTGAAGGCATCCGGCGGGCAGGTCATCGGCTCGACGGCCAGGCCGATGCGGTGCGTGCCGTCGACACCGGGGGTGTCTGCGGTGTGGATCTGCACCCATGGGCAGCGTTCGTCCCAGGTGAGCGCGACCCCGTGGCCGTCTTCGGCGAGGACGGTCACGGTGGCGACACCCGCCGAATCCCGCGTGAGCGAGGTGAAGGCGTGATCGATGAACGTCTCGCAGATGATCCCCGGCTCCCGGAAGTCGAACTCGGGGTGCGCGTCGATCGCGTCGACCCGCACCGGGCTCAGGCGGTCTTCGGTCACGAGCAGCACCTCGTCGGCGGGGAGCGTCAGGATCCAAGCATCCACCCGTCCTGATCCGGCCGAGAGATACGGATGCGGACCGGTGCCCCACGGGGCCGCGACGGCGTCGGTGTTGGTGGCAGTCACCGACTGCGTGAGGCCGTCGGGACCGACCGCGAACTCGGTCTGCACCACCACGCGGAACGGGTATCCGGCCTGTGCAGGAATCGTCGCCTCGAGCACGACGCGATCGGATGCCGTCGCCACCACGTCGAAATCGACCCAGGCGAGCAGCCCGTGCAGGGCGTGCCCGCGGGCGGGTTCGGTCAGGGCGAGCTGATGCTCGACCCCGCCGAAGGAGTACTTCCCATCGACCACGCGGTTCGGCCACGGCGCGAGCGTGGCACCGCGATACGCCGGGCGCACCTCGTCTTCGGCGAACGGAACCACCAGGTCACGGTCGTCTTTCGCGAGAGCACGCAGCGTCGCGCCGATGGTCGCGATCGTCGCCTCGTATCCGTCGGCGGCGATGGTGACCTGCCTACCGGAACGCGGCCCTTCGACAGGCTCAGGGACCCAGCCGGGGGCAGGCTCAGAGACCCCCTCCTGGGTTGCTGAGCCTGTCGAAGCATCCCAGGCCCCCACCGTCACAGGCCCTGGGCGAGGCGGTGGTAGGCCTGGTTCCAGCGCACCTGCTGCTGGAACTCGGGCAGCCGCGTCGACTCGTCGATCACCAGCAGTTCGATCTCGGCCATCTCGGCGAAGTCGCGGAACGCCTCGATGCCCACGGCGGTCGACATCACGGTGTGGTGCGCGGCACCGGCGGTGAGCCAGGCGGCGGCACTGGTCGGGAAATCGGGCTGCGGCTTCCACACGGCACGACCGACGGGGAGGTTCGGCAGCGCCTCGCGGGGCTCGACATTCTCGACGACGTTGGCGGTGAGGCGGAACCGGTCGCGCATGTCCGACAGCGCCACCACGACCGCGGGGCCGGGATCGGCCGTGAAGACCAGGCGCACCGGGTCGTCTTTGCCGCCGATGCCGAGCGGGTGCACCTCGAGCGTCGGCTGCGCCGACGACAGCGACGGCGACACCTCGAGCATGTGCGCGCCGAGGATCACCTCGTCGCCCGGCGTCATGTCGTAGGTGTAGTCCTCCATGAGGCTCGCGCCGCCGGGCAGCCCCGCACCCATCACGTTCGCGACCCGGACGAGCAGCGCGGTCTTCCAGTCGCCCTCGGCGCCGAAGCCGTAGCCCTCGGCCATCAGACGCTGCACCGCGAGACCCGGCAGCTGCTTCAGCGTGCCGAGGTCTTCGAACGAGGTCGTGAACGCGCCGAAGCCACCCTCTTCCAGGAACGAGCGCAGGCCGACCTCGATCGCCGCTCCGTCGCGCAGCGACTGGTGACGCTCGCCCCCGCGGCGCAGCTCGGGCGCCACCGCGTACAGCTGCTCGTACTCGGCGACGAGTGCGTCGATCTCGGCATCCGTCGCCGCATCCACCGCCGCGGCCAGATCGTTGACGCCCCACGTGTTCACCTGCACGCCGAACTGCAGCTCGGCCTCGGTCTTGTCGCCCTCGGTGACCGCGACGAAGCGCATGTTGTCGCCGAAACGCGCCAGCTTCAGGCTGCGCGACGCCGCGAGACCCGCCGCCGCACGCTGCCAGGTCGCGAGCTCGGCGCGCACGCGCGGGTCGCTCGCGTGACCGACGATCGTCTTGCGCGGGATGCCGAGGCGGGTCTGGATGTATCCGAACTCGCGGTCACCGTGCGCGGCCTGGTTGAGATTCATGAAGTCGAAGTCGATCTCGCTCCACGGCAGTGCCACGTTCGCCTGGGTGTGCAGGTGCGCGAGGGGCTTGCGCAGGCTGTCGAGGCCCGTGATCCACATCTTCGCGGGGCTGAACGTGTGCATCCAGGCGACGACGCCGATCACGCGGTCGTCGGCGTTCGCCTCGAGGGCGATGCGGCGGATGGCGTCGGTGTCGGTGAGCACCGGCTTCCACACGATGCGCACCGGCACGTCGTCGGCGGAGTCGAGGACGTTCGCGATCTCCTGCGACTGCGCCGCGACCTGCGCGAGCGTCTCGGGGCCGTAGAGGTGCTGGCTACCGGTGAGGAACCAGACCTCGTAGCCGTCGAGCGAGGTGGTGAGCGAGGTGCGGGTCATGAGGCGTCCTTCGTGGGCAGAGCGGTGATCGCGGCGGCTTCGATGGCGAGGCCGTCGCGGTAGCGGGAGAGGTACGAGGCGAAGCCGGCGACATCGGCCGGGTCGGGTTCGGCGGTGACGACGGATGCTCCGGCGAAAACGGTGTCGTCGAGATAGGCACTGAGGTCGCGGTCTGCATGACCGAGGTATGCGGCGAGCACCGCGATGCCCCACGCCCCGCCCTCGGCGGCGAGCTCGCCCACGTCAACCGGGGTGTCGAGGGCGGCGGCGAGGAACCGCTGAGCCACTCCGGCGGTGCGGAACAGGCCACCGTGCGCGAACATCCGCTCGATGCGCACGCCGTCGTCCGACAGGATGCGCATGCCCAGCGCGAGCGTGCCGAAGACCCCGTAGATCTGCGACCGCATCACGTTCGCGAGGGTGAACGAGGCATCCGGGGTGCGCACGAAGAGCGGGCGTCCCTGCGAGAGTCCCACGACCGGCTCGCCGGCGAGGTGGTTGTAGGCGAGGAGGCCGCCCGCATCCGCGTCGCCCTGCAGCGCCTCGTCGAAGAGCGTCGCGAAGACGGCATCCTCGTCGATGTACTGGCCACTCGCGACGCTGAACCGGTGGAACAGCCCCGCCCACGCGCCGAGTTCGCTGGCGCCGTTGTTGCAGTGCACCATCGCGACCGGCGCTCCGGCCGGAGTCGTGACGAGGTCGAGCTCTTCGTGCACCGACGGCAGCGGCTTCTCGAGCACCACCATCGCGAAGATGCTCGTGCCCGCACTGACGTTGCCGGTGAGCGGGGCGACGGAGTTGGTCGCGACCATGCCGGTGCCGGCGTCGCCCTCCGGCGGGCACAGCGGAACTCCCGCCTGCAGCGCACCGGACGGATCGAGCAGGGCGGCGCCCTCGGGTGTGAGGGTGCCGGCATCCGCCCCCGCGGGCAGCACGGCGGGCAGGAGCGCGGCGAGGTCGCGGCCGGTGTGCGCGCGGTACTTCTCGAGCAGCACCGCGTCGTAGTCGACCGCAGCGGAGTCGATCGGGAACATGCCCGAGGCGTCACCCACACCCAGCACCCGGCGCCCCGTGAGGCGTTCGTGCACGTACCCGGCGAGAGTGTTGATCGAGGCGATATCGCCCACGTGCGGCTCATCGTCGAGTACCGCCTGGTGCAGATGCGCGACCGACCAGCGCTGCGGGATGTTCACGCTCAGCAGCGCGGTGAGTTCAGCTGACGCGGCACCCGTGCTCGTGTTGCGCCAGGTGCGGAACGGCACGAGCAGCTCGCCGGCCGCATCGAAGGCGAGGTAGCCGTGCATCATGGCCGAGATGCCGATCGCGCCGAACGACGACGGACGGATGCCGTGGTGCTGCTGCGCCTCATCGATCAGGGCCGAGTACGCCGCCTGCAGCCCCGACCAGACGTCGTCGAGCGCGTACGTCCAGCGGCCGTCTTCGAAACGGTTCTCCCAGGTGTGCGATCCGGTCGCGAGCACCTCGGCGGTGTCGGCGTCGATCAGGCACGCCTTGATGCGCGTCGACCCCAGTTCGATGCCGAGGGCGGTGCGGTTCTGTTCGATCGCGGCGGCGCCGCTCGCCGCGGTCATCGTCGGGCATCCGCACTCTGGCCGTACACGTTCTGATACCGGTCGTAGAGTTGGTCGATCGCCGCCTGCGGGATCGGGATCAGCGGCCCGGCCCCGCGGGCGTAGTGCACGGTGCGCGCGACGTCTTCGACCATGATCGCCGCCTTCACGGCATCCTTCGCATTCACGCCGATCGTGAACGGACCGTGGTTCTGCATGAGCACCGCGCGCGAGCGGTGACCGGTGAGGGTCTCGACGATGCCGCGTCCGATCGAGTCGTCGCCGATGATCGCGAACGGACCGACCGGGATCGGCCCCCCGAACTCGTCGGCCATGGCGGTGATGACGCAGGGGATCTCTTCGCCACGCGCTGCCCAGGCGACGGCGAACGTGGAGTGCGTGTGCACGACTCCCCCGACCGCGGGCATGTGGCGGTAGACGTAGGCGTGGGCCGCGGTGTCGCTCGACGGGGAACGCTCTGACCCCGGGGCACCGGGGATCGCGGTGCCGTCGAGGTCGCAGAGGATCATGTTCTCAGGGGCGAGGTCGTCGTAGCTCACGCCGGACGGCTTGATGACGAACAGGTCGGCGCCGGGCACGCGGCCCGAGACGTTGCCGCCGGTCCAGACGACGAGGCCGTTGCGCACGAGTTCGCCGTGCAGACGGGCCACCTCGTCGCGGGTGCGGGCGATCGCCGCCTCGACCTCGGGGGCGTATCGGGGGGCTTCGTCGCTCACAGGCACCTCGTCGTGGTTGTGGACTGTGACCGGTCACAGTTCGTGTCACGGGAAGCCTACGACCGGGCGTGCAGCGGGGTCAAGGCCGCAGCCGGCGAGGGGTCAAGACACGCCGCACGCGGATGCCCTCATGCGGCGTGTCTTGACCTCTCACCGGAGAGGAGGCGCCGCCACCGAGTCGCGCACGACGAGCTCTGGCACGACGAGCTCGGGCACGACGAGCTCGGGCACGATCGCCGACGCGGATGCCGCGGCATCCCCCGCGATCACCGCCGCCACCGCTCGGCGCGCCAACTCGTCGAAGTCCTGCCGCACGGTCGTGAGCCGGGGCCACGCGAACGCCGCCTCGGGCACGTCGTCGAAGCCCACCACGCTCATCTCCCCCGGCACCGCGACTCCGGCCGCGTGCAGCGCGCCGAGCAGGCCGAGCGCCATCTGATCATTCGCCGCGAACACCGCCGTGGCACCGGCCGCGCGCAACGCGGGCGCGGCCTCGTAGCCGGCACGTGCGGTCCAGTCGCCGGCGATCGTCAGGGCGGGCACGAGGCCTCGCACCGCGAGCTCGGCGGCGAACCCCTCGGCTCGCGATTCCGCCTCGAGCCAGTCCGCGGGGCCGGCGAGATGCGCGATGCGCGTGTGTCCGGCATCCGCCAGCACCCCGACCGCGAGCCGTGCCCCGGCGACCTGATCGACGCCGACACCGCGCGCATCGTGACCGGCGGAGTGCAGTGTGACGATCGGCACGCCGGCGGTCACCGTCTCGAGCACCCGCAGCGTGCGGGCGTGCGGTGCGACCACGAGGATGCCCTCGACCCCCTGCGCCACCAGATGGTCGACAGCCGACGAGACGGACGCCGCGTCATCGGCATCCGCGAACGCCGCACTCACCCAATACCCCGCTGCGCGAGCGGATGCCTCGATCGCCGCGATGCTGCGCGACGGGCCGAACTGCAGGGCGTCCGACGCGAGCACCCCGAGCGTGCGGGACCGGCGGGTGCCCAGCGCACGGGCCGCGTTGTTCATGCGGTAGCCGAGCTCGCCCATCGCCTGCAGCACACGCTCGCGCGTGGGTTCGGCGACGTCGGGATGCTCGTTCAGCACCCGCGAGACGGTCTGCCGCGACACCCCGGCGAGCGCGGCGACATCGCGCACACCGACCGCCCGTCCGTTGATCTCCGTCACGTCGAGGAGTCTAGGCGGCGCGGCATCCCGTCCCTAACTCAGGACATTCGGGCCGGAAACCACCCGAAACGCCCGATATCCGACCCGAATCGGGAGTTTTTCCTGAGTTAGGTACGGCGGCCCCGCGCATAGTTCCTCAGAAACGGGCCGGAACGGGCCGGAACGCGCCGAATCCGCCCCGGTGCTGCAGAATCTGAGGAGTTATGCAGTGCGGTGCGGGCCCTTCGACGGGCTCAGGCCCCCACTGCCAACCCCGGATCGCGGATCTCGCGAGCGTCAGCTCACCGTCGCGACGATCACCGGGGTCATGGCCGCCATCATCACGACCATGATCGCGGAGGTCACCGCCCCCGCCACCGCATCTCCGGCCGGCGACGACTCCGCGAGCTCTTCGATGCGCTTCTTGAGCTTGCCCGCCGAGAGGTCGCCCACCTCGGGGCGCATCAGAGGATGCGCGGCATTGAGCCCCTGCAGGATCGCGAGCAGCGTCAGGTCGGCCTGCGTGGGAGCCACCGAACCGGCGATCACCCCGGCGAGCCGCGAACGCAGCAGCATCTCGGGGCCGGGATCGGACTCCGGGGTGCGCTCGGCGCCCCAGCCGAAGAAGCCGCGCTCCCCGTGGGCGAGCACGCCCTGCGCGACGAGCGAGGCGACCACGTCGTCGAGCGGATCGAGCTTCGACCGAACGACGAGGGACTGCAGCTTCTTGCCGCTCAGCGGAGCCAATCGCGCCAGCGCGGCATCGAGCACCGGATGCCCGGTCGGCTCGGTCGAGAGAACGTCGACGGCCGGGTTCCTCCCTTCGCCGATGCGCACCCGGCCGTGCAGGACCAGGTCGACGATGACGGCGGCGATCTCGCCATACGGACGGTAGCCGCCGGCTGACGGCTCGACGCGTCCGTCCGGCCGGAGCAGCAGCAGGTGGAGTTCCTCGACGATCAACATGCCCTCACGCTACGACGCCGCCTGCGCCTGCCGCATCCCCCGCGCGACGGATGCTTCGCCCCGAGCCCCGGAGCCCGAACGTGAGAACGCCCTTCGTTTCGCGGGTGCGAGGCGAAGGGCGTCCCTGGGAGAAGAGTTACTCCGCGGCGGCGACCTTCTTGGCATCGTCGGTGTTCAGCACGCGGAAGAGGATCGCGGCGATGGCGCCACCGACGATCGGGGCGAGGATGTAGAGCCACAGCGAGCTCCATGCGAAGTGACCGCTGACCGAGAGGCCGAGCGCGACGGCCGGGTTGAACCCGCCGCCCGAGATCGAGCCGACGGTCGTGGCGCCGACGAAGACGACGCCACCGATCGCGAGACCGTAGAACGAGTTGCCCGCGGTCTCCTTCGAGGTGGCGACGTTGAGCACGACATAGACGAGGAAGAGCGTGAAGATCGCCTCGACGAGGAACGCGGGCCAGATGTCGATGACCATCGCGGTCTCGGACGGAGCCCACCAGACCGAGCTGACGAGAGCGGCGAGCACGCCGCCGATGGCCTGGGCGATGATGTACGCGACCAGGTCGACGACGCTGAGGCCTCCGCGCAGGAACACGCCGACCGAGACGGCCGGGTTGAGGTGCGCGCCCGAGATGTGCCCGGTGGCGAAGATCAGCACGGCGAGGGCGAAGCCGATCGCGAGCGGCGTCAGCGGGCTGCCGCTGTTGACCGCGCCGATGATGCTGAGGACGAAGAGGAAGGTGGCGAGCGCTTCTGCGAGCGCCTTGCGTGCGGTACCGGTCATGAGAACCCGTTTCTGATCAGTCTGATGATGCGCGATCCCCCCGGACCGCCGGCTGAAACATAGCGTTCGAGCGCGGCCGGCCGTCGTCGCCGCGCGGGCAATCTGTGAACCTGCTGGGAGAGACGGCCGCTGTCAACCCCGTCGCCAGTACCGGCGCGTCGGCAATAGCGTGCTCGCATGACCATCGAGACCACTCCGGACGCCGAGGCGCCCACGCGGCTGCGCCGGGCCATCACCGGCCCCCTCCTCTTCGCCTTCATCCTGGGTGACGTGCTCGGGGCGGGCATCTATGCGCTCATGGGCGTGCTGTCGGAGACGGTCGGCGGGATGCTGTGGGCGCCCCTGCTCGTGGCCCTGCTGCTCGCCCTGCTCACTGCGGGCTCGTACGCCGAACTCGTCACGAAGTACCCGCGCGCGGGCGGGGCCGCCGTGTTCGCCGAGCGGGCGTTCCGCAGCCCGGTGATCTCGTTCCTCGTCGGGTTCAGCATGCTCGCCGCCGGTGTCGTGAGCGCTGCGGGGCTGTCGATCGCGTTCGCCGGCGACTACCTCGGCACCTTCTTCGACCTTCCGACGACACCGGTCGCGATCGTGTTCCTCGCCGTCATCGCGCTGCTCAATGCGCGCGGCATCCGCGAATCCCTCGGTGCGAACCTCGTCATGACGGCCATCGAGCTGAGCGGCCTCGTGATCGTGATCGTCGTGGTCGCGATGTTCTTCGGCGGGGGCGGCGGCGACATCTCGCGGGTCGTCGAGACACCGGAAGGCACCCCCGCGGCCATCGCCGTGCTGGCGGGTGCTGTGATCGCGTACTACTCCTTCGTGGGCTTCGAGACGTCGGCGAACATGATCGAAGAGGTCAAGAACCCCAGCCGCACCTACCCGCGCGCGCTGTTCGCCTCGCTCATCACCGCCGGCGTCGTCTACGTGCTCGTCGGCCTCGCGAGCTCGATCGCCCTGCCGGCATCCGAGCTGCAGGATTCGTCCGGACCGCTCCTCGCCGTCGTCGAGGCGACCGGGGCGAGCATCCCGTCGTGGCTGTTCAGCCTGATCGCCCTCATCGCCGTCGCGAACGGCGCCCTGCTGACGATGATCATGGTCAGCCGCCTCACCTACGGGATGGCCGAGCAGAAGCTTCTGCCCAGCGCCCTCGCGCGGGTTCTGCCGAAACGCAAGACCCCGGGGTCGCGATTCTCACGACCACGCTCGTCGCGATGGGGCTCACGCTCGTCGGAGACCTGCAGACGCTCGCCGAGACCGTCGTGCTGCTCCTGCTGATCGTGTTCCTCAGCGCGAACGTGTCGGTGCTGGTGCTGCGCCGCGACAAGGTCGAGCACGATCACTTCCGCGTCTGGACGTTCGTGCCCGTGCTCGGCATCCTCTCCTGCATCCTGCTGTTCACCCAGCAGCGCCCGCAGGTCTGGCTGTTCGGCGCGATCCTGCTCGCCGTCGGCGCCCTGCTCTTCCTCATCACCCGACTCGCGCGACGACGCACCGAGAAGACCACCACCACCCAGAAGGAGCACGATGATGACAACGCGTGACACGACCGGCGACGACGGCGAGACGTTCGAGCAGAACCGCCACGATCAGCTGACGACCGCCCCCGAGGCGACCGAGGCGGATGCCGACCCGCGCATCGAGGTCACCGAGCACGACGGGAACACCCGCATCGACATCGCTCCCGATGCCGACGTGCGTCCGGGGCCCGGCCCCGGGATGCCCGAAGCCGACGGCGAGTAGAGCGCAGCCCTTCGTCTCGCTGCGCTCGCTCAGGAACCGGGTGAGCGCTACAGCCAGCCCTTGCGCTTGAACGCCGCGTACAGGCCAAGCCCCATCGCGAGCATCAGGCCGAGCGCCATGGGGTAGCCGAGCATCCAGTGCAGCTCGGGCATGTGATCGAAGTTCATGCCGTAGATGGTTCCGACGAGCGTCGGCGCGAAGAGGATGGCGGCCCATCCGGAGATCTTCTTGACCTCTTCGTTCTGACGGATGCTGAGTTCGGTCATGCGCCGCATCTCTTCGTTCTGCCGGCGGGCGACGATCGTCGACTCCACCGTCAGCGCGTTGTCGAGCACGGTGCGGAAGGTCGTCGCCTTGTCGGCGATGCGCAGCGTGTGATCGAGCACGTCGCGCAGATACCGCTGCAGCTCCTCGTCGACCCGATACTTGTCGGATCCCCGCAGCAGAGCCTCGAGCATCCCCGACAGCGGCTGCGTCGCCCGCTGGAAGTCGATGACCTCGCGCCCCAGCTCATAGATGCGCTGCGTCGCATCGACGCCGTCTTCGAAGAGCTGGCTCTCGATCTCGTCGATGTCGTTCTCGAGCCCGGCCAGCACCGGCGAGTACTCGTCGACCACCTCGTCGAGGATCGCGTACAGCACCGCCTCCGGGCCGTGCTTCAGCAGGGCGGGGTCGCCCTCGACCCTGCGGCGCACGCGCCCGAGGTCGGGCGACTCGGCGTGACGGATGGTCACGACGAAATCGGGCCCGACCAGCACGTGCACCTCGCCGAACTCCACCTCTTCGGTGGCGTCGAGATAGCGCGCCGGCCGCAGCACCATGAAGAGCACCTCGCCGTAGCGCTCGAGCTTCGACCGCTGGTGCCCCGAGAGGGCGTCTTCGACGACGAGCGCGTGCACGCCGAACTCCTCGGCGACCTCGCGGATCTCCTGCTCGCTGGGCCGGTAGAGCCCGATCCACCCCATTCCGCCGCGCTCGCGCAGAGTCTCGAACGTCTCACTGAGGCTGTGGGGGTTCGCGGTGCGCACGCCGTCGACGTAGATCGCATTGTCGATGATCGCCATGGAACCCTCCCGGCGCGGCGACACCGCCGCGCGATGTCAGTGCGAGATCACTCCACGGGAGGAGCGACGCAGGGGATCGCCGAGTCGGTGATCGACTGGTGATATTGCTCGGCGGTGAACGGCAGACCGAACTCGGGTGCGGCCTCGCCCGACGCGGCGGGCGCCTTCGAGGCGATGGCCGCGAGCTCCCACGCGAGCGACTGCGCGATGCCGGCGCCCGCCGTGGAGTTGTTCAGCACCACGGCGACGGTGAAGCCGGTCGCGGGGTCGGAGTAGGCCGCCGTGGCATAGCCCGGAGTCCAGCCCTGCTGGCCGATCATCGAACCGACGATGAAGCCGCCGCCCGTCGCCTGGTGCCACGACGGGGCGTCCTGGTAGGCGGGGAGCGGTGCGCCGAAGCGGTCGGGCTTCTCCTCGGTGCGCAGCACCTGCGCCGCCTCGGCCTGCGCGTAGCGACCGAGGTCGGTGATGGTCGACACGGCGCCCGAGTCGGTGAACCCGGTGCTCGACGACAGCGTGGTGATGTCGACGGGCGCTGCGCAGTTGTATCCGCCCTCGACGGCGTTGAGGTAGTGGCCGTTGAGCACGGGTCCGCTCGACGGCGGGGCAGCGACCGGATCGGGCAGCGACGTGCTGGCCAGGCCCAGGGGCTCGGTCACATACTCGGCGATCAGCTCGGATGCCGACATCCCCGACGCGCGCTCGAGCGCGAGGCCCAGCAGCAGGTACCCGGAATCGGAGTCGCGGTAGGTCGTGTGCGGGGGGATGCGCCCGTGCGAGAGGCCGAACGACGCGAGTTCGAGCGGAGTCCAGACGCGCTCGGGGGTGTTGATCCACGCGCCCTTGACGGTCTCTTCCGACGAGCTGGCGCCGCTGGTGCCGTTGCACAGGTCGAGGAGGGTGACGTCTTTCAGGTCGGCGACACCCGCCACGTACTCGGGAACGGGCGCGTCGAGCTCGACGGTGCCCTCGTCGGCGAGCGCGTAGAGCACGTCGCAGGTCATGAGGCGGGTGACATCAGCGATGCGGAACGACATGTCGACATCGACCGGGGTCTCACCGCCCGGCTCCTGGCTGCCGACGCCGGTCACCCACTGGCCGCTCCACGGTGCCCACACGCCGACGATGGCGGCGGACGAACCCGAGGCGACGATGGCGTTGTCGACCGCGGCCTGCATCTGGGCGACCATGTCGTCGGGAAGCGCGCCGTCGACCTGCGTCGGCGGCGTGTAGGTGAATGTCTCCTCACTGGAGCATCCGGTGAGCATGAGACCGAGCACGACAGCGCTGGCTGCTGCGGCGCGCCACCGGCGCGACGAGAGAAGCTGCATAGAAGAAACCCCCGGGGATGTGTCTCCCGAGTCTAGAGCGAGCTTCCTGAAAGACGACATCGAGCCGCCGCATCCGCTCTCGTTCTAGGGTGAAGGAGTGCCCCACATCTTCGATGATACCGTGACCGCCGCCGTGCTCCACCACATGAACGACGACCACACCGACGACAACCTGTTGATCGCGCGCGCCTTCGGCGGGGAGACGGATGCCGAGATCACCGCCGTCGTCATGACCGGGTTCGACGGCGACGGCGGCACCTGGCAGGTGACCCGTGGCGGCGAGACGGAAGAGCTCGTGGTGGCCTGGCCGGGCGGGTCGATCACCGAGCGCCCCGAGGTGCGGCGCGAGATCGTCGCCCTGTACGACGCCGCGTGCGAACGCCTGGGCATCGAGCCCCGCCCGCACGCTTGAGCACCCGCGACGCCGCGTGACATTGCGGGTTTCGCCGGGACTTAGGTAACCCTTACACTGAGACCATGTCCGAGATCCTCTCCTTCTCCGCCGCCCTGCGCGAGCGTTCGTCCGGATCGCACTCCCGCAGCGAGACCGCCGGCTTCATGTCCGACCTCCTGAAGGGCGAGGGCTCCCGCGAGGACTATATCTCGCTCGTCGCTCAGCACTACTTCATCTACGAAGCCCTCGAGGCCACGGGCGACCGCATGCGTCAGGACCCGGTGGCCGCCGTCTTCATCAGCGACAAGCTCACCCGCCTGCCCGCCCTCGAAGCCGACCTCGAGTTCCTGCTCGGTGCCGACTGGCGCGAGCAGATCGTGGCCTTGCCCACGACGCAGCGCTACGTCGAGCGCATCAACCAGGTGGGCGCGACCTGGGTGGGCGGCTTCGTCGCACACCACTACACGCGCTACCTCGGCGACCTCTCCGGTGGCATCTTCATCGGCCGCGTGATGGCCCGCCGTTTCGGCTTCGAGACCAACGGCATCGGCTTCTACCTCTTCGACGACATCGCCGACCCGTCGGCCTTCAAAGACGTGTACCGCGACCAGCTCGACGCGGCCCCGTGGGACGACGCCGAGCGCGAGCGCGTGATCGACGAGGTGCTGCTCGCCTACCGCTTCAACACCGAGCTCTTCGAAGACCTCGACCGGGCCCGCGCCGCGGCCTGACCCTTCGACAGGCTCAGGGCCCCACTGGGTCGCTGAGCCTGTCAAAGCGCCGCCCTGAGGGTCAACCCTTCGGGATCTCCGGGGTGGATGCCGCGAGCCAGGCGTCGCGCATGAACCGGCGCACATCTTCGTCGACGCGGATGTCGCTCGGGCGCAGCGGGCGTGACAGGTACAGCCCCTCGAGCGACGTCAGCCGGCTGAGGGCGACGTAGGTCTGCCCCGGGGCGAACGCACCCGATCCGAGATCGATGACGGCACGGTCGTAGGTCTTGCCCTGCGACTTGTGGATCGTCACCGCCCACGCCAACCGCAGCGGGAACTGCGTGAACTCGGCGACGACGTCGCGGCTGAGCTTCTTGGTGTGGGCGTCGTAGGCATAGCGGAACCGTTCCCAGACGGCTGGCTCGACATCGACCTCTTCGCCGTCGATGTCGACGCGCACCGCATTGCCGAGAATGCGGATGACCGTGCCGATCGTGCCGTTCACCCAGCGCGGCGGCTCCCCCGACATCGCGGTGTCGTTGCGCAGGAACATCACCTGCGCGCCCACCTTGAGTCTCAGCTCCGATTCGGCGGGCAGCGAGGCCTCGCCCCGGCCGAACTCTCCGCTCACCTCGGCGCGCGCGGTCTGCTCCTTGCCCGGGAGAGCGGCGAGGTGACGCGTGTTGATGCCGTTGACGATGTCGTTGCGGGTCGCGAGGGTGATCATCGGCACTTCGCCCGGTTCGGGGTCGGGCGCCGGGCGCGCACCGTGACTGTTCAGCACACCCGCGATCTCGGCCGTCACCCGCCCGTACCGCACCGCGTTGAGCATCGCTTTGAATCCGTCATCGGACTGGCGGTGGATCTGCACGAGCTCGCGCACGTGCAGCTCGGCCCGGGTGTCGACCTCGAACAGGCCCTGCTGCTGGGTCTGTCCGTCGGTCGTGCCGCCGGTCCACACCTTCGCGTCGAAGAACCAGAACGAGCGGTAGTGGTCTTTCACGTACCGGGCCTCGTCGCCGCGGGGCGGCACGGGGGCGAGCTGATACGGGTCGCCGAACATGACGACCTGCACGCCGCCGAACGGTTCGCCCCGGCGGCCGCGCGCCTGGCGCAGCGAGCGGTCGATGGCATCCATCAGGTCGGCGTTGACCATCGAGATCTCGTCGATGACCAGCGTCTCGATGGCGTTGAGGATGCGCCGGGTCGCGTCGTTCTGATCGATGTCGCCGTCGGCGATGAGTCCGATCGGCAGGCGGAACAGCGAGTGGATCGTCTGCCCCTCGACGTTGAGCGCCGCCACTCCCGTCGGCGCGCAGATCGCGATCTGCTTCTTCGTGTTCCATGCGAAGTACTGCAGGAGCGTGGACTTTCCGGTGCCCGCGCGCCCCGTGATGAAGACGTGCTCGCTGGTGTCCTCGATGAGACGGAACAGCTCGTGCTGCTCGTCGGACAGGGCAGGAAGGGACACGGATCTCACAGAGGGAAGCGGACGGATACGGGGCGCCACACCATGCTACGGCCCGGCATCCGCCCTGGCATCGCGGCGCTCGGCTTCGTCTCAGGACACCCTCATAGACTGACGGCATGGACGGGGTGGAGTCTACGGCGCGTGGGCGCGCGCGCCTCGGCGTCGACCTCGCCATGCTCGCCCTCGTCGGGGTGCTGCTGATCGCCGCGATCTTCGCCGGCGGAGCCACCCTCTACAAGGACTTCTACGGTCCTTCGGCGTTCGTCACGCGCTATCTCGACCTCCTGTCGTCGGGAAAGGCCGCCGACGCGCTGCGCGTGCCCGGCGTCGCCGTCGACCGCGAGACGCTCGACACGGCCGGCATCGACCCGACAGCATCCGAAGCGCTCCTGCGCCAGGCCGCGCTCGCTCCCCTGACCGACGTGCACATCGACGGTGAGGAGCCCGTCGAGGGCGGCACCGCGGTGACCGTCAGCTATCGGGCCGCCGGCCACCCGGGCAGCACCACCTTCACGGTCGAGCAGGACGGCTGGGAAGGGGTCGCGCCCCGCTGGCGGTTCACGAAGAGCCCGCTCGCCGTCGTCGAGCTCACCGTGCGCGGCGCCGATCAGTTCGCCGTGAACGGATTCGACGTCGATCGCCGGCAGGTCTCGGCGGCGGGCGTCGAGGCCGCGCCGCTCGACCCGGTTCCGCTGCTCGTGTTCACACCCGGCCTCTACGCCGTGACGGTCGACACGGCGATCGCCACCTCGACCGGGCACGGCGTGCTCGCCGACTCCCCGCTCACGATCACCCCGCTCGACGTGCAGACCGAACCCACCGAGGAGTTCATCGCCGTGGTTCAGGAGCGCGTCGAGCAGTTCCTGACCGGTTGCACCTCGCAAGAGGTGTTGCAGCCGACGGCCTGCCCCTTCGGGATGCAGGTGCGCAACCGCATCGCCAACCCCCCGAAGTGGTCGATCGCGACCCAGCCGACTGTCACCGTCGAGCCCGACGGCGGCAACTGGCGGATCCCCCCGACGGATGCCGTCGCCCACATCGAGGTCGACATCAAGTCGCTCTTCGACGGATCGATCCAACCGATCTCCGAGGACGTGCCGTTCCAGGTGAACGGCACGATCGTGATCCTGCCCGACGGCTCGGCGTCGATCCGCGTCGGCTCTCCCGAAGACGCCGCCGCCGGCTGAGGCTCTGGCTCAGCGCGACGTGCGCTCGGCCTCGCGCCGGTCACGTTCGGCGAGAGCAGCGAGCTGGGCGTTGTACTCCTCGAGCTCGGCCTCGCCCGTGCGATCGGCGTGCCGGTCGCGGCGCTTCTGCACCTTCGTGTCGTTGCGGCTCCACTGGATCGCCACCGTGATCGCGAGGATCAGCGTGGGGATCTCACCGATCGACCAGGCGACACCGCCGCCGATGTACTGATCCTCCATGGGCGTCGCACCCCAGGTGCGCCCCATCGAGCCGAACCAGTCGGCGACCATGAGCCCCTCCTGCATCATGATCGCGACGCCGAAGAAGGCGTGCATGGCCATGATGGCGATGAGGGTGATCAGGCGTCCCGGGTACGGCAGGCGGTACGGGATGGGGTCTTCGCCGACGAGCGTCAACACGAACAGGTAGCCCGAGATGAGGAAGTGCGTGACCATCCACTCGTGCCCGAGGTGCTCGAACATCGACCACCGCACGAGGTCGGTGAAGTAGAACGCCCACAGCGACAGGATGAAGATGCCGGCGGCGACGAACGGATGCGTGACGACGCGCGAGAACGGCGACTGCACCGCCCAGAGGATCCACTCCCGACCGCCGCGCGTGCCGTCTTCGCGCTTGTGGATGGCGCGCAGCGCCAGCGTGACCGGCGCACCGGAGACGAGCAGCAACGGGATCGCCATCGACAGCATCATGTGCCCGAGCATGTGCACGCTGAACAGGTACTCCTGGTACGCATTGATCGGGCCGCAGGTGACCCACACCAGCAGCAGCAGACCGAGCACCCAGAAGATCGTGCGGTGGATCGGCCAGCGATCCCCGCGCCGGTGCAGGCGGATGACGCCGGCGATGTAGAAGAACAGACCGAACCCGGCGGCGACCAGCCACAGGATGTCGAGATCCCACGACGTGAACCAGCGGTCGAGCGTGAACTCCGGCGGCACCGCCGACCGCGTCAGCACCTCGGCGGGGGTCTGCGCGAACGCGGCCTCTTCACCGGTCGGAGGGGGCGTGCGGGCGAGGGCTGCGGCAGCGCCCGAGGCGAGACCCATGAGCGCGACCTCGCAGAGCACGAGCATCCAGAACCACCCTGCCGCCCGCTCTCCGTCGAGCTTGGGGATCAACCGGGCGCGATACCAGGCGCCGAGCAGACCCATGCCGCCCAGCAACACCACCTTGGCGAGGAGGATCGTGCCGTACGGCGTCCAGAGTTGACTCCAGTCGCCGAGCGCGACCACCGAGCGGGCGATGCCCGAGACCGCGACGACCACGAACGCGGCGATCGCGAGCGACGAGTACCGGCCGACCAGGCGGGCCGTGTCGATGCCGTCGCGGCCACGCAGCACGATGATGAGCAGCAGGCCGCCCAGCCAGACGGCCGCACCGATCGTGTGCAGCAGGATCGAGTTCACCGCGACGGTGTGCCCCGACAGCTCGCCGGAGTGGCCCTGGGTGGCGAGCGGGAGGAACGATGCGGCGGCGAGCAGCGCCGTGATGAGCGTCGGAGTCCACGTGCGCCAGGCGAAGGCGAGCACCGTGATGACCGAGCCGAAGATCGTGGTGATGAGCCACGACTGCCCGAGGGCCGTCTCGAGAAGGTAGCGGCCGAGCTGCGACCCGAACTCGCGCTCGATGCTGAGCTGCGGGTTGAACGCCGCCATGAAGGTGAGGAATGCCGTGAAGCCGGCCGAGATCGTGAAGACGGCCGCGCCGATCGAGGCGATGTTGAGCGCCGTGTCGAACGACTTCTCGCCGCTCTTCAGGGCGAACAGCGCCAGCACGAGCGAGCCCAGCATGGCCGCGGCCGCGATGTTCATCGTGAGCTTGACGATCGGCGTCGCCCACATCACGAAGGGCCCCGGGTCCTGCAGCAGGAGCGGCTGCGCTCCCCCGCCGACGATCAGCGCCGCGACGACGCCCACGACGGCGGCAGCAGCGAGGATCGCGATGCCCGCGACGCGGTACGCCGACGCGCTCGATCGGGTCGACTGCACGCGGGAACTCACCCCTCAAGCCTAAGCCGCGGCATCCGTGCCGGCTGACCTGCGCGGGTTGGCCGGACGCACGAAGGCCGCCACCCCGAGGGGCGACGGCCTTCGACAGGAAACTGTCTTACTTGACGGCTGCCTTCAGCTTGGAACCAGCGGTCACCTTGACGCGCTTGCCGGCCGGGATCTTGATCTCGGCGCCGGTCTGCGGGTTGCGGCCGGTGCGAGCCGCGGTGTCGACCTGCTCGAACGAGATCCAGCCCGGGATCGAGACCTTGCTGCCCTTGGCAACGGCGTCGGAGACCGTGGAGAACAGCGCGTCGAGGACACCCGAGACGGTGGCCTGGCTCTGGCCCGTGGCGCTTGCGATGCTCGCGACGAGCTCGGTCTTGGTGATGGACTTGTCAGCCATGTCATCCTCCAGCGACGTGGATTCCGTCGCATCGTTGTGTGGATCGGAGCAAATGCCCCGTGGTCGAGTGACCGCCTTGAATGTATCAATGACCGCCCACATTTCCGCGTCATTTCGCGGGTTTTGGTCATTTATTGGGCGTGTTGCACCACTTTTGTCACTCCAGTCACAGGATTCGGCCCTGTTTCGAGCCCTTCTCAGGCCCGGTGAGCGTCGATCACGGCACGCGCCGTGCGCGCGAAAGCGGGCGAAACGCGGTCGTCCCCGTCGAGATATCCGCCCACGAGGGCCGCGTCGCGCAGCAGCACGAGTGACGCGGCGACGTCTGCCGGTCGACTCAGCCCGGCAGCAACCGCCACCGACTCGAGCGTGGAACGGAACCACTCCCTGTGCTCGTCGATCATCTGTCGCACCGCACCGTCGGCGTCGGGATATTCGGCGGCGGCGTTGATGAAGGGGCATCCGCGCGTGTGCCGCTGACCGATGTCGGCGACGATGCCGGCGATCACCGCGTCGACGAGGCGTTCGGGCTCGGTGACGGATGCTCCGGCCTCGGCGAACATCTCGCGCAGCATCCGATCCTCATTCTGCAGGTACGCGAGGACGAGATTCTCTTTGCCGCCGAACTGCTTGTAGAGCGTCGCGCGGGTGACCTCGGCTTCGGCGATCACGCGATCGACGCCGACCGCGTGGATGCCCTCCTCGTAGAAGAGGCGGGTGGCGGCGTCGATCAGTCGCGCGCGGGCGGGGCTGGGTCGCTTCGGGGTGTCGGTGCTCATGGGGGGTCCTCCCCTCATCGTGGCATCCGTTCGTCGATTTCTCGATTCTTCGGGAATACCTTGCGGTAGATAGAACGTTCGGTCTACTATCAGCCTAACGCACTTCCACTCACACAGGAGAAGAACATGAACAGCAGCGACAAGACCCCCATCGTCCTCATCCACGGCCTCTGGATCACCCCGAAGAGCTGGGACACCTGGGCCGACCGGTTCCGCGCTCAGGGTCACGAGGTCATCGTGCCCGGATGGCCCGGCATCGACGACCGCACCGTCGACGACATCCGTCGCGATCCGTCGGCGCTCAAGGGCATCGGCCTGAAGCAGATCGCCGACAACTACGAGCGCATCATCCGCGCACTCCCCGTGAAGCCGATCATCATGGGCCACTCGTTCGGCGGAGTGCTCACGCAGATGCTCGCCGACCGCGGCCTCGGCGTCGCCTACGTGGGCGTAGCCCCCGGCCAGACGGCCGGCGTCACCGCGCTCCCCCTCTCGACCCTGTGGACCGGCACACCGATCCTCTCGAACCCGTTCGGACGCAACGGCGCCAAGCCGCTGTCGAAGCGTCACTTCCACTTCACGTTCGGCAACGACCTTCCGCGCGAAGCATCCGATGCCCTGTGGGAGGAGTACGCGGTCAACTCGTACAACCGGGTCTTCTTCGAAGGTGTGACCTCGGTGCTCAACGAGAAGGGCGGCGTCACGCACGTCGACTACGCCCGCGCCGACCGCGCCCCGCTGCTGCTCATCGCCGGCGAAATCGACCATGTGGTGCCGCCGGCCATCGTGCGCGCGATCGAGAAGAAGTACCTCGCCTCCGGCAGCCCTGCCATCGTCGAGCGCATCGAGTACCCCGGTCGCACCCACCGCCTCGTCAGCCAGGACGGCTGGGAGGAGATCGCCGACAAGGCCCTCGCCTGGGCCGTCTCTCACTCCGCCGCCGCCGTGGCGTGAGGGGGCGCGAGCTCGGGGCGGCGCCCGGCGTTGGGCGGAGAACTCCCTGTGCGGAGGAAGACTGCGGGCCGAATCTCCTCCCAACGCCGAGATCTCCGCCTCACGCGGCGAGGTGAAGTCGCTGGGCTACCGCGGCCAGGATGCGATTCTGCACCGATGCCCACTGGTTCATGAGCTGGTCGTAGCTGACACGGATGACGTGATACCCGCGCAGCATCAGCTCGGCGTCGTGCGCGATGTCACGCGTCCGCTGCGCTCCGACATGGTGACCGCCGTCGATCTGCAGCACGAGACGCTCGCCGATCACGAAGTCCACCCGATGCCCGAAGAGCCATACCTGGGGTGTGATGGTCAGGCGCAGCCAGGCCAGGCGCGTGCGGAGGATCGTCTCGGTTCCGGCATCGGCGAAGGGTTCCGCCTCGGCCAACAGACGCCGTGCAGACGGCGGCAATGGCGCACGACCGAGAACGGTCGGGTCGACCGCCCTCGTCCGCAGGGCCGATTCCCACGTGGCGAGCGCGTCTTCGTGAGGCTGACACCGCGCGATGAGGATCAGGGCGTTCTCGATGGAGTCCTCGAGAAGATCCGGATCGCGCGGAATGAGCGGCGCACTCCAGTGCACGACGCCACGCACCTCGCTCGCACGACCCGACTTGGGTGGAGCTGCGACATGGGGAACGGATGCCTCTGACACCCAGAGTCCGCGACGCTCGGCGAGAGTGACGCAGCTGAGCACGACGCCGCGCTTCGCCGCGGAGACCAGCATCGGATCGGCGCCTGGGAGTGCCACCCAGCCGCGGCAGATCGAAACGACGGCGCGCTGACGAGTCGCCATCCGCAATGCGTGTTCTGTGATGCCGCGGCGCCGCAGAGTCGCGATCCGCGCGACTCCACCTCGTGCGACGAGTTCGGCGATCACCTGCATCCGTCGATGATGCCGCCGGTCAGGCAGCCCGGATCGACTGATCGTCGAGTTCGGTGCACTATTGCCGTCTCCCGACTCTCGTGCAGAACAACACGTTGGGCGGAGAACTCCTCGATGGGAGGAAATTTCGCCCACAAGCATCCGCCCCACACGGAGAAGTCCGCCCCACGCGACACCGACCCCCCGGGCACGCAAAAGGGGCGAGGATCCGAAGATCCTCGCCCCTTTCGAACGACTAGCTGATGCTTACCAGCTGGACTTGGTCACGCCGGGCAGCTCGCCACGGTGTGCCATGTCACGGAAGCGGACACGCGAGATGCCGAACTTCGTGAGGACACCGCGGGGGCGGCCGTCGATGACGTCGCGCGAACGCACGCGAGCCGGCGACGCGTTGCGCGGCAGCTTCTGCAGACCGAGACGTGCGGCCTCGCGGGCCTCGTCGGTCGCGTTCGGGTCGACCAGGGTCTTCTTCAGCTCGGCGCGACGCTCGGCGTACCGCTCGACGATGACCTTGCGCTGCTCGTTGCGAGCGATCTTGCTCTTCTTAGCCATTGATCAACGCTCCTCTCGGAATTCGACGTGCTTGCGGACGACCGGGTCGTACTTCTTGAGCACGAGACGGTCGGGGGTGTTGCGGCGGTTCTTCTTGGTCACGTACGTGTATCCCGTACCTGCCGTGGAACGCAGCTTGATGATCGGACGTACGTCCTGAGCCTTCTTGGCCATTAGAGCTTCACACCCTTCGCCTTGAGGTCCTTGACGACGTTCTCGATGCCGCGCACGTCGATCAGCTTGATGCCCTTGGCGGACACGTTGATCGTGATCTTACGACCGAGCGACGGAACGAAATAGGTCTTCTTCTGCACGTTCGGGTCGAAGCGACGCTTCGTCCGGCGGTGCGAGTGCGAGACGTTGTGACCGAAACCGGGAACAGCTCCGGTCACCTGGCACACTGCTGCCATGATGGTGACTCCTTCTATACCGTGAGGCCGGACGGCCCCACCCAAGATCCCTTGTCTGCACGCCGCTCGACCCCGCAGGACCGAACAGCACGCGAACTGCGCACAGGAATGTGCACAGACAATCGCCAATGCTATCACGGCGAGGGCGGATGCCGAGAACAGCGAAGGCCCGCCCTAACTGCTGCCGAGCGACGCATCCTCGGCCCCGCGGCCCCAGCGGAATGGTGAGACCGTCGGGTCGCCGGCGATCCAGAAGCGCCAGGGGAATGCATCCGTTCCGGCGATGCCCGCGACGCCCACCCGCGGGCCGGTCGCGATGTCGACCACGGGGTCGCTCAGCCAGAGTTCCGCGCGCGCACCGTGCCACTGCTCGCCCGTGACCGCGTCGATGCCGTCGTGGAGCGGATGCTTCAGCCCCACCGCCTGCCCGAACCTCCCCGGCCCGCGGGCGAGGTCGCGCAGCACCCGGGGCGTGACCGGCGTCGTGACGCCGCGGCGGTGGGCGACGGCATCCGCTCCGGACACGACCTCGCCCGCGCGCAGCAGCACACCGCCGGCGACGCCCTCGGGGCCGCAGACGACGTTGACGCACGAATGGATGCCGTGACTCAGGTACACGTACAGATGCCCCGGTTCGCCCCACATCGTGGCGTTGCGCGCGGTGCGCCCCATGCGCGCGTGCGACCCCGGGTCGGCCATGTCGCCGGTGCCCTGCCCGTGATAGGCCTCGACCTCGGTGAGGCGCATGTGCACCTCGACCTCTGGCTCACCCGGCAGCGCGACGATCGTGCGCAGCTCGGCGCCCAGCAGACGCGGCGCGACCTCGACGGCCAGCCCGCTCAGCTCGTCGCGGGTCGCACGGTGCAGGTGCGGGGTGGTGCTCATGTCAGAAGCGCGGGGCCGTCTGACACCACGAGGCGTCGAAGCCGGTCAACGCGACGAGCTCTTCGCCCGTGCGCAGGTCGAGCAGGTGCGTCTCCATGTTCTGCGGCAGCGGGAGGAGCATCTCGTCGTACGGGTTCTTGGTCATGTCGGGAGCGATCACGACCGCGGCGTACTGCCCGCTCGGCGACGCGCAAGCCTGCAGGATCGACTCGGTCGAGGCGACCTCGACGAGCGTGGTGGCGGTGCCGTCGTCGGCGACGCGGATGATCGCCTGACCGGTCGGGATGCCGTTCTCGTCGCGCGCCACGATGTGGCGCAGCGTCCCTCCAGGGAACGGCGTGATCGTCGACGCGATGCCGTAGTCGGGGTCGGATGCCGCGAGCGGCTGCTCCGAACCGTCGGCGAGGTTGAGCTCGACGACCGTGCCGTCGAGGCGCTCGACGATCGCGGTGTACGTGCCGCGGCTGATGCCCTGGATGTTCGCCGCCAACCCGAGGGACTGCACCCCGGCGTCGCTGGACCGGTCGACGAGCGAGAGGGCGCCGTCGAAGTCGATGAAGAGCACCGCGGCGCTGTCGGGCACGAACTGCCAGGCGAAGATGCTGGCCTCGGTGTCGCCGACCTCGATGATCTGCGGTTCGTCGTTCGAGTCGTTCAGCGACTGGGTCACGAGCACGCTCGCCCGCCCCTCGGTGTCGCTGAGCTCGCGGTCGGAGTAGCTGTAGCCGACGAGTCCGCCGCGCTCCGAGACCTGGATCGCGCCGACGTAGCCCTCGCCGGGCAGCGGGAGTTCATGCTGGTTCTTGCCGTCGCGGTCCATCACGTAGATGTGCGAGCCGTCGTCTTCTTCGACCGTGACCACGAGCTGCGTCGACGTGGCGCGGAAGTCGTTGATCTTGTCGGCCGCGAAGACCGGCACCGCCTGCTCGCCCGTGAGGTCGACGGTGTCGAAGATCTTGTCGTCCTTCTTGGGGTCGCGGTTCAGCAGGAAGATGCTCGAGCCGGGCGTCGTAAAGCTCGTCGTCAGGTCGCTCTTCGGACCGCCTCCGGCACCGACGGCATCGGCGACGGTCACGGTGTACTTCGTGTCGTCGTCGAGCGGGACGGTGAAGCGGATGCCGATGCCCCGGCCCGCGGCATCCACCGTGAACGGCACCGACGGCTCGACCGTCACCTGTGCGGGATCGATGGCGGCGAGCGACTGGTTCGCCGTGAGGATCACGCGGCTCCCCGACGAGTTGATGGCCTGCTCGGGATCGACCTGCACTTCGGAGATGCGCGGCCCCTGCGTGAGGCTCACGACGCCGAATGCGGCACCGACGAGCACGAGGATGCCGAGCACCGCAGCGAGCGCGAGTCCGAACCGTCGCGAGGGCTTCGCGGCGTCGGAGTCGGTCGCGCGCGGGGCGCGGGCGGGCTTGGCCGGCTTCGGTTCCTTCGCCGGCTTCGCGGGCTTGGGCGCCTTGGCGGGCTTGGGCTCCTTCGGCTCCTTCGCCGGCTTGGGTTCCTTCGCCGGTTTCGGTTCCTTCGGCTCCGCGCTCCCTGAGCGACGAGCGAAGCGAGGAGACGAAGGGGCGTCCGCCTCGTCCGAGGCGGGCGCTTCGTACGACGAACGGCGGGCGGGCCCTTCGTCTCGCTGCGCTCGCTCAGGAACCGGGAGCTCGACCGACTCCTCGCCCCTGGGCCCCTGAGCTTGTCGAAGGGCCCGAGGATCGTCCGCGGACGTGTCGACCGTTGGGGCGGGCCCTTCGTCTCGCTGCGCTCGCTCAGGAACCGGGAGCGCTGCCGCTGCGGCCTCGGCCGCCTCGCGGGCGGCACGCATCTCCGCGCGCGTCTGCGGAACGGGCGCGACGCCGGACGCCTCGGGGCGCTCGTCGTCAGTACTCATAGGGGTCTCCCGGCTCGTCGATCGCGACGACCTCGGTCGGTTCGATGCGCAGCGTGCCGTCGGCATCCGCCCGCACGGTTCCGGTGACCTCGACCCACTGGCCGGTCTTGTACTCGCCCGCATCGACGCTCACGGGCAGGGTCGCCGGCTGCGCATCGATCACGCAGTGCGTGATGACCATGCGGGTGAGGTTGACCTCGCCGTCTTTGACGGCATCCGGGGTGACGAATCCGGTCAGGGTGACGGATGCTCCGTCGTACGCCGCCGTGTTGGTGGCGGTGGCGAAGACGCTCGCCCAGTCGCCGACGCCGAACGTCGAGGTGTCGGCGACGCCGAGGGTGACCTTGTCGGATCCGGCGAAGAGTGCGGTCTGCTCTCCGACGCGCGACATCGCGAGCTCGACTGACAGCGACGCGGGCGGCAGCACGAGTGCCGCGGCGACCACACCGGTCGCCAGGATGCCGCCGGTCACGGCGCCGGCGGCGGCGAGGGCGCGGCGCGGGGAGGCCGGAGCATCCGCCTCGTCATCTGCCGTTCCGTGATCGTGGCCGTGGTCGCCCTCTTCGCCGAGCGGGAGCGTGCACGACCAGATCGCACCCGCGAGGGTCACGACGGCCGCCGCGCAGGCGAACCAGATCGACTCGGGGCTGATGTAGAGCGTGAGGCGACCGGTGACGCCGAGCCCGAGCGTGACGATCGAGATGAAGGTCGCCAGGCCGATGCCCAACCAGCGCGCTCCGAGCGCGCGCAGGCGGAAGCGCGAAGCGGTGGACTGCTCAGACAAGGACGTTCACCCCGATTCCGATCGCGAAGGCCGCCGCGAGCACGATCCCGACGATACCGACGAGCGTGCGGGCGGTGAAGGTGGTGCGCATGAGCGCGAGCATCTTGACGTCGACGAGGGGGCCCACCAGCAGGAAGGCGACCAGCGCGCCCGACGAGAACGTCGACGCGAACGACAGGGCGAAGAAGGCGTCGACGTTCGAGCAGATCGCCACGGTCATCGCCAGCACCATCATCGCGACGATCGAGAGCACCGGGTTCGAGCCGATCGCGAGCAGCATGTCGCGCGGGATCAGCACCTGCACGGCTCCGGCGAGCGCCGAACCGATCACGAGGGCGGGCATGACCGCGCGCAGCTCGACGAGGAACTGCGTGAGGCTGCGCTTGATCGGCGTGCCGTGCTCGTGGGTGACGCGGTCACACGTGTCGATGAAGCGCTGCGTCAGCATGGCGTCGGGCGAGGGGTGGCGGCTGTAGATCCAGCCGATGAGGTTCGCGATCAGGTAGCCGCCGACGAGACGGGCGACCAGGATGCCGCCGTCCCACCCGAATGCGGCATGGGTGGTGAGGATCACGATCGGGTTCACGATCGGCGCCGCGATCAGGAACGTCATCGCTTCGGCCGGAGCGAGGCCGCGCATCATGAGGCCGCGGGCGAACGGCACGTTGCCGCACTCGCACACCGGGATCAGCATGCCCAGCAGCGACAGCACCGCACGGCGGGCCCAGGCGCGCTTCGGCAGCCAGCGGTGGATGACATCGGGCGGCAGCCACACCTGCACGACGATCGAGAGCAGCACGCCGAGGATCACGAACGGCAGCGCCTCGATCAGCACGCTGAGGGCGAGGGTCAGACCGTCTTGCGCACGGGTCGGCAGCGAGGCGGGGAAGAGCGAGGGCAGGAACGCGTCGACCAGGAACAGTGCCGCGATGATGACGGCACCCAACCCGAGGCCGATCCACGCCGACCGCGGCGAGCGCGTCGGGCCGTGCGCGTGCGCGTGCCGCTGAGGGGTGAGCAGAGTCACGCCGTCGCAGCCCGTTCGGCGTCGCGCTTGTTAGTGCAGGGGGCGCACAGTCCGAAGATGTCGACCACGTGCGCAGCATCCGTGAATCCGTGCAGGGCAGCCGTGCGATGCGCCCACTGCTCGACGTCTTTGGCCTCGATCTCGACCGTGAGCCCGCAGTTGCGGCAGATCAGGTGATGGTGGTGGCCCTGCGTGGTGCAGGCGCGGTAGAGCGCCTCACCCTCGGGGCTCTGCAGCGAGTCGGCGTCGCCCGAGGCGGCGAGTCCGGCGAGTGCCCGGTACACGGTGGCCAGGCCGATGCCCGTGTTCTCGTCGCGCAGCGAGGCGTGCAGATTCTGCGCGCTCACGAAACCGCGCGCGTCGGCGAGTGCTTCGCGCACGCGTTCGCGCTGCCAGGTGTTCCGCTGAGCCATACCGTCGATTCTAGGTGTCGGGGATTGTGGAGGGCTGGGAGTCGTGGGGCGCCGGGCGGTCGGCGTTCATAACTCCTCAGAAACCGGTGAGATCCTCGCAAAAAGGGCCGGGAGGCGACCCCGCGGCGGGGTTCTTGAGGAATTATGCACGGGCGGGCGCTCGGACCGGCGGCCACAACTCAGGACAGACCGGCCCCGCGCGGCCCGAAACACGTCGGAACCGGCCGCGACCGCCCGATTGTCCTGAGTGAGGGACAGCACCGAGCCGAGCCGAGCCTCTCCCGGCTCAGACCGGAACCCTCTTCACCCGGGCCCGGGCCTTCTGCACCACCCAGCACACGACGTAGATCGTGAACGACAGGGTCGTGATGTAGGGGCTGACGGGCAGGGTGCCGGCGAGGGCGAGCAGGATGCCGCCCACCGCCGAGACGAAGCCGAACAGGGCGGCGAGCAGCGGCACCGCCACCGGCCCCGCGGTCACGCGCATCGCGGCGGCTGCGGGAGTGACGAGCAGCGCCATCACGAGCAGCGCGCCGATGATGTGCACGCTGACGGCGACGATGAGTCCGAGCAGCACCATGAACAGCAGGCTCACGGCGCGAGTCGGCACACCGCGGGCGGCGGCCGATTCGGGGTCGAGCGAGTCGAAGCGCAGCGGGTTCCACATGACCAGCAGGCCGATGAGCACGACCATGCTGATGCCGATCAGCCAGCCGAGGTCGGGGCTCGACACCGAGACGATCTGCCCGGTGAGCAGGCTGAAGCGGTTGGCGCTGCGTCCGTCGTAGAGCGACAGGAACAGGATGCCGAGGCCGAGGCCGAACGGCATGAGCACGCCCACGATCGAGTTGCGGTCGCGGGCTTTCGCTCCGAGGATGCCGATGAGGATCGCCGCGACCAGGGCTCCGCCGAGGGATCCGACGACGACGCTGCCACCGAAGAGGAGGGCGGCCGCGGCTCCCGCGAACGAGAGTTCGCTCACGCCGTGCACCGCGAAGGCGAGGTCGCGCTGCATGACGAAGACGCCGATCAGACCGCCGACGATGCCCAGCACGGCGCCCGCGATGATCGAGTTCGCGAGCAGGGCGACGAGCTCGCCGTAGTCCTGGAACGAGAAGACGTCGCTCCAGTCGATCAGCGGCCTCATGCGGCTCCTCCGTGGGCGTGGCCGTGCTCGTGGTCACCGTGGTCGTGGTGGGGCTCGGCATCCGGAACCCCCACGACCACCAGGCGGTCGCCCGCGCGCAGCACGAACACGGGGGTGCCGTAGAGCTCGGTGAGCACGCGGGTCTGCAGCACCTCGTCGGGTGTTCCGAGCAGGAACCGCCCGCCGGCGATGTAGAGGATGCGGTCGACCCGGCCGAGGATCGGGTTGATGTCGTGCGTGACGAAGAGCACCGCCGCTTCGCGCTCACGGCGCTGGCGGTCGATGATGTCGGTCACGGCGAGCTGGTTCGCGAGGTCGAGGTTCGACAGCGGCTCGTCGCAGAGCAGAAGGGCGGGCTCGTCGGCGAGCGCCTGACCGACCCGCAGTCGCTGCTGCTCACCGCCCGAGAGCAGCCCCACCCGTCGCTCGGCGAAGTGCGAGGCGCCGACCGATGCGAGCAGCCGATCGACCTTGGCGCGGTCGCCGCGATGCGGGATCGGGAAGCCGAAGCGACTCCCCTGCACACCCAGCGCCACCAGATCACGGGCGCGCATGCTGGTGTCGGGAGCGAGCGAACGCTGCTGCGGGATGTACCCGATGCGGGCGTTGCCGCGGTGCACGGGCTCGTCCGCGACGCGGATCGTTCCCGACGACAGCGGCTGCAGGCCCAGGATGCTCCGCAACAGGGTGGTCTTGCCCGAGCCCGACGGGCCCAGCACGGCGATGAACTCGCCGGGGTTCACCGTCAGGTCGAGGCCCGACCACAGTTCCCGATCTCCGCGGTGCAGCCCGGCATCCGCGATCTCGAGGACGGGGCTGCCGCTGGGTCCCTGAGCCTGTCGAAGGGCCCGGCTCACGACTGGGTCGCGGCGGCGAGGCTCTGGATCGCGTCACTCATCCACTCAGAGTACGACGATCCTTCTTCGAGCAGCTCCGTGAAGGCGACGACGGGGATGCCGGCGTCTTTCGCGGCCTGTTCGACGCGCTGGGTCTCGGCTCCGCCGGTCTGGGCGTTGGTGAGCAGCGCGGTGACCTCACCGCTGCCGATCACGTCGAGCGACTCGAGCAGCACGGCGGGGGCGACATCGGTGCCCTCTTCGACCGATTCGGCGAAGCCCTCGGGGGTGACGTCGGTGAATCCGGCGGCGGCGGCGAGGTAGCCGGGCAGCGGCTCGGTGATGAAGACGTTGACGCCCGAAGCATCCGCCTTGATCGTCGCGAGATCGGCCTCGAAACCCTCGAGGTCGGCGGTGAGCTCGGCGGCGTTCGCCGCGAACTCGTCGGCACCCTCGGGGTCGAGCTCGGAGAGCTCGTCGGAGATCGCCTCGACGACGTGGATCATCGTGTGCGGGTCGAACCAGACATGCTCGTTGAAGCCCTCGATGTGGTTGTGACCCTCGTGGCCCTCTTCGCCCTCGGCGTGCTCGTGGTCGTGCTCGGCCTCGGACTCGGCGTCGTGGCCCTCGTTGCCGGGGAAGTCGTGCGAGTACTCGACGGCCGTGACGACGTGGGGGTCGTCGGCATCCTGCAGCAGCGTGTCGATGAAGGCGTCGTAGCCGCCGCCGTTCTCGATCACGAGGTCGGCCTTCTGCACCGTGAGCCGGTCGCGGGCGGTGGCCTCGTACGAGTGCGGGTCCTGCGAGGCCGAGGTGATGATCGACTCGACTTCGATGCGGTCGCCGCCGATGTGCGCGGCGATGTCGCCGTAGACGTTGGTGCTCGCGACGACGGTGATCGTGCCGTCGTCGCTGCCCTCTCCCGCTGCGGGGGTGGCGGTGCATCCGGCCAGCGCGAGGGCGGCGACGGATGCGAGGGCGAGGGCGATGACGGGCTTCTTCATGATCTCCACTCTAAACGCTAATGAGAACCATTATCAAATTGGGTACCCGGGTGGGCCCTTCGTCTCGCTCAGTTCCGAGACGAAGGGCCCCGAGATCCGTCAGCCGAGCAACCCCGCCGGAGCGATCCACGCCGTGGCCTCGCCCGGCAACGCCGAACCCTCGAGCGCGCGGCTCGACAGCACCACGTCCGCAGCATCCGCTCCGAGGTCGAACGCCTCGGCGCCGAAGTTCGTCACGACCTGCCAGCCGTTCGGACGCGCGAACCGCAGCACATCGGCGCGGCCCGTCTCGATCCACTCGAGCGTCTCACCGGTCTGCAGCGGGTGCCGCAGGCGCAGCGCCTCGCGGTACAGCGACAGGGTCGACGACGGATCGGATGCCTCGGCATCCGCCGAATAGTCGGCAAACCACGCCGGCTGAGGCAGGTGTGCGCCCGCCGAACCGAACCCGAAGGAGTCGCCGTCGGCCGACCACGGCAGCGGGACGCGGCATCCGTCCCGCCCGATCTCCTCGCCGCCGGTGCGGAAGAAGGTCGGGTCCTGACGGTCTTCGGCGGGGATGGCCGCGACCTCGTGCAGGCCCAGCTCCTCGCCCTGGTACAGGTACGTCGATCCGGGCAGCCCCAGCAGGAAGAGCGTCGCGGCGGTCGCCCGGCGCGCACCCTTCTCACGGTCGAGCACCGACTCGTCGCCGCCGTCGAGCAGCCACTGGCCGCCGTGGCGGGTCGGGGCATCCGAATCCTGTGCCACGGGGATGCCGTAGCGCGTGGCGTGACGCACCACGTCGTGGTTCGACAGCACCCACGTGCTCGACGATCCCGACGTCGCGGCGAGCGCGAGGTTCTCGGTCACGATGCGGCGGAACTCGGGGGCATCGAAGTCGGCCTCGAGCAGGTCGAAGTTGAACGACTGGCCCAGACTCTCGGGGCTCGCGTACTTGGGCACGCGGTCGGCGGCGACCCACGCCTCGGCGACCGCCGTGCGGGGCGGGTCGTACGAATTGAAGACCTGACGCCACTCGGCGTAGATCTCGTGCACGTCATCGCGGTCGATGAGCGGGTGGTTGCCGTCCTTGGGGATGAGGTCGAGCTCGGCGCTCGTCGGCAGCTTCTCGGCGAAGTCCTTCGTGAGCATGTGCGCCACGTCGATGCGGAAGCCGTCGACGCCGCGGTCCGACCAGAAGCGCAGGGTCTTCACGAAGTCCGCGCGCACCTCGGGGTTGTCCCAGTTGAGGTCGGGCTGCTCGGTGGCGAAGTGGTGGAAGTACCACTGGCCGTCGGCGACGCGGTGCCAGGCGGGTCCGCCGAACGTCGACACCCAGTCGGCGGGCGGCTCGGAGCCGTCGGGCCCTTCGCCCTCGCGGAAGATGTACCGCTCGCGCGCCGCCGAACCACGGCCGGCCGCCAGTGCCTCCTGGAACCACGCGTGCTGATCGGACGTGTGGTTGGGGACGATGTCGACGACGACGCGGATGCCGCGCGCGTGCAGCGCCTCGACCATCGCGTCGAAGTCTTCCAGCGTGCCCAGACGCGGGTCGACGTTGCGGTAGTCGGCGACGTCGTAACCGCCGTCGGCGAGCTCCGACGGGTAGAAGGGGCTCAGCCAGACCGCATCGATGCCGAGGTCGGCCAGGTAGTCGACGCGCGACAGGATGCCCGGGATGTCACCGAGTCCGTCGCCGTTCGCATCGGCGAAGCTGCGGGGATAGATCTGGTAGACGGCGGCCTGACGCCACCACGCTGCCGTCTTGTCGCCTTCGCGGGTCTCGAGAAGAAGCGCATCGGTCATGAGGGGTGTTACTCCTTTGTCTTGCGGTGGATCTGAGGGGCTAACCCTTGACGGCGCCCTGGGTGACGCCTTCCATGACGAAGCGCTGCGTGAACAGGTACGCCAGGATCGCCGGGGCCATCGCCATCAGGTACGAGGCGAACGACACGTTGTAGTTGTTGCTGAACTGGGTCTGGAACAGGTTCTGCCGCACGGGCAGCGTCTGCATCGCCGGATCGGAGATGATCAGCGACGGCATCATGAAGTCGTTCCAGGCGTAGAGGAAGGCGAAGATGCCGACCGTGGCGCTCATGGGGGCGAGCAGGGGGAAGATCAGCTTCCAGAAGGTCTGCCACGTCGTCGCACCGTCGATGCGGGCGCTCTCCTCCAGTTCGATCGGGATCGAGCGCAGGAAGGCGGTGAACAGCAGCACGCTGAAGCTGAGCTGGAACATCGTCGCGAGGATGATCACGCCGAAGGGGTTGTCGAGTCCGACGCGTCCGGTGAGCTGGATCTGCGGGAGCGCCACCACCGGGAACGGGATGAACATCGCGGCCAGCAGGTAGAAGAACGAGTAGCGGAACAGCCGGCGGTCCCAGTTGCGCACGATCGCGTACGAGGCGAAGGCGGCGAGCAGGATCGTGGCGATCACGGTGCCGGCGGTCACCAGCAGCGAGATGCCCGCCCCGACCGGGAACTTGGTGAGGTTCCAGGCCTCGACGAACCCGTCGATGCTGAACGGCGCCGGCAGCGAGAAGGCGTTGCCGTCGACCGCCTGTCCGGTGGTCTTGAACGCCATCGAGAGGGTGACGTACAGGGGCAGCAGAACGGTGACGGCGCACAGGATCAGGATGATCGTGCCCGACCAGTTCACCCGCTCCATGCGGATGCGCGGCTTCTTCTTGCCGGGGGTGACGGTGGTGAGTGTCTGCGTCGACATCAGAGGGCGTTCCTTCCGCGGGTCAGCGAGAGCTGAAGGAGGGAGATGAGCACGGCGACGATGAAGAAGATGGTCGCGTTGGCCATCTGGTAGGCGTAGTCGCCGCCGTTGAAGCCCGCGATGATGGTCATCGCGACGCTTCGGGTGGATGTTCCGGGGCCTCCGTTGGTGAGGCCGACGATGATGTCGTAGGCGTTGAGGAAGCCCTTGAATCCGAGGATCACGTTGATCACGACGTAGCCCGCGACGAGCGGGAGCGTGATGCGTGTGAGCTGCTGCGTCTTGCTGGCGCCGTCGATGCTCGCCGCCTCGTAGACCTCACCGGGCACCGAGAGCAGGCCGGCGATGTAGATCAGCAGCGTGCCGGGCACGGCCTGCCACGCGGTGACGATGACGATCGCAACCCAGGCGAGGTCGGGGTTGGCGAGCAGGCTCGTCTCGAGCCAGGGGATGCCGGTGGCCGCCCCCGCGGCGGGGATCGAGTTCGAGAACAGGAAGTTGAAGACGTAGGCGATGATGATGCCCGAGATCACCATCGGGATCACGAAGATCGTGCGCAGCCCCGTCTTGAACCGCACGCGGGAGGTGAGCCCCACCGCGAGCAGGAAGGCGATCACGTTGACCACGATCACCGTGGCGATCGAGAACCCGAACGTGAACAGGTAGCTCTGCAGGATCGCCGGGTCGCTGAACAGGGCGATGTAGTTGGTGAACCCGTTGAAGTTCCACTCGCCGATGCCGATCGAGTCGGTGAAGCTGAAGAAGATGCCGATGACGCCCGGCACCGTGATCGCCAGCGTGAACAGCACGAGCGTCGGCAGCAGGAAGAGGTAGTAGATCGGCTCGACGCGACGCGTGTGCCGCCGGATCTTGCGATCCTGACCGGTGAGGATCGCCGTGGTGCTGGCGCCGGTGGCGGCGCTGGTGGTGGTGCTCATGGCGTGGACTCCTCTGTCTCGCCGGCGGATGCCGCGTCGTCCGTCGTCGGGATCGGAGCACGGAAGGCGATGCGCGCCCAGTCGGCGTCCATCGTGCGAAGGGTCGAGGTCGTGTTCGCCCCGAGGACCATCGCCTGCGCGTAGTTGAAGATCGGCAGGGTCTTGGGCACGAGCACTGACGGCCCCTGGTAGATCTTCCCGGCGGCGTAGTACTCGGTCATGCCCTCGATCCGCGGATCGTCGGGGGCCGGAGCATCCGTCGTCGGGGTGAATCCGAGCTGCGAGGCGTTGTACTCCTCGATGTTCTCGGGCAGGTAGAGGTACTCGAGGAAGTCGCGGGCGGCTTCCTGGTGGTTCGATTCCTCGGGGATCATCGCAGCGAGGTCCATGTTGACGCGCACCTCGAGATCGGCGGGGTCGTCGGTCATCGGCAGCGGGAAGGTGCCCAGCTGCAGGTCGGGTGCGGTCTTCGCGATCTCGCTGAAGGCCCACGGACCCTGCAGGTACATCGCGGCCTCACCCTTGGCGAAGGCGAGGTTGCCGTCGCCGTAGCCTCGGCTCGCGGCATCCGCATTCGTGTAGTCGTTCGCGAGCAGCAGCATGCGATCCATGGGCTCGGAGAAGTCCTTCTCGAACGAGACCGGGGAGTCGGGGCCGACGTCGGCCCCTTCGGCGGCGAGCGCGTCGAAGAACTCGATCACGTCGACCGAGCCGCCCGCGGTGTAGTCGTACCAGCCCTGCCCGACGGTCCAGTCGTCTTTGAACGTGCCGTAGAACGGGTCGATGCCGGCTGCCTTGAGCTGGTCGCACACGGCGATCAGCTCGTCCCAGGTCTTCGGGATCTCGAGACCCTGAGCCTCGAAGATCTCCTTGTTGTAGATGACGGATGCTGCCATCACCGAGTAGGGCAGGGCGCTCGTGCGTCCGCTGCACGAGCCGTACTGGTCCATGAGCGGCTGGAGGTCGTCGCGGATGGTCGCGGCGGCGTCGGTGCCCGAGAGGTCGGTGAGTGCGCAACGCTGCACGAACCGCGCGATCTCGTAGTTGTAGTTGGCGAGCATGATGTCGGGCGGGTTGCCGCGCACGAAGCTGGCGGAGACGACGTCGACGCCCGAGGTGTCGATCTCGACCTTCACGTCGTCCTGCGAGGAGTTGTACTCGGCGACGAGTTCGGTCATGAACTCGATCGCCTCGCGCTTGCTGAAGGTGAAGCGGATCGTCTCCGCTCCGGAACCGGCCGCGCAGCTCGTCAGAGCCGCCCCGACCAGCGTCAGCCCGAGGGCCCCGGCGATCATACGCACCACGCGTGTTCGTTTGTCAGACACCGTCGTCCTTCCGATTCTTTAGATCCGCAGATTAAATCTAGTGAGCGAATCTACTGTCGAGAGGTACTCTCTCATTGGAACGACAGGAAGGTCAAGAGGCATGTCAGAAGTCTCACCGGGTCTCGGCACCGGACGCGCGAGCGTCGGCGCGGTCCTCGACTTCGCCTGGGCGGCCGGAGAGTTCACGGCCACCGACGTCATGGCCGGCACCTCGCTCACCCGCTCCACCGCGATCGACGCGATCGACACCCTGCTCGGCGCCGACGTACTGCGCGAGCTGCCCAACGCCCGCGCCGTCGGCGACTACCGCTCCGGTCGACCCGCGCGACGCTTCGCCCTCTCCCCCGACCTCGGGGTCGTCGTCGGCATCGACGCCGGCGACACGCACCTCTCGGTCACCGTCGCCGATGTTCTCGATCAGACGCTCGTGCACCACCGCGTCGAGGTGTCGCAGGCACAGCCCGCATCCGATCGCCGCGCGCTCATCATCGAGCGCCTCCGCGCCGCCCTCGACGAGGCGGGCGTCACCCGCGACCGCGTGCTCGCCGTCTGCGCGGGCGTCGCCGCGCCCGTCGACCGCAACGGCATCTCACCCCCGCACCCCGACGGCTTCTGGGAGCGCACCAACCCCGGGCTCGCCGAAGCGCTGAGCGACTGGGCGCCGGTCGTGCAGATCAAGAACGACGCACAGCTCGCGGCCATCGCCGAGGGCGCGGTCGGCGCGGCGATCGGATGCCGCGACTACGTCGCCCTGCTCGCCAGCGAGCGCTACGGCGGCGGCGTGGTCGTCGACGGCCACGTGCTGCACGGTGCCCACGGCGGTGTCGGCGAGGGCGTCGTCTTCGACCACATCATCGGAGTCGGCTCGGCCGTCGGCCTGCCCTACGCGGTGCAGGATACTGCGCGGGATGCCGTCTCCGCCGGAGACGTGGCGAGCTCTTCTGCATTGGGGCAGCTCGTCGCCGAGGACCGCATCGACCCGCGACTCGTGCTCACGCTCGCCGCCTCCGGCGACCCGGATGCCCGGCTGGTCACCGACCGCGTCGCGGCCGTCGTCGCCCGCATCGTCGGCGTGCTCGGCAGCATGTACGACCCGGCGCGCGTGATCGTCTGCGGCGCCGTGGCCGAGAGCATCGAGCCCGTGCTCGCGGCGGCGCGCAGCCTGCTTCCCGCCGAGCTGCACCTGCCGGCGCCCCTCATCCTCGCCTCGACCCTCGGCGCCGAGGTCGTGTCGGTCGGCGCGATCGCCACCGCACGCCGGGCGGCCCGGGACGTTTCCGTGCCCCAGCTCGCCGAGCAGCGGCTGAGCCTGCGCGCGTAGGCCGCGGCATCCTCGAGCTACGCGAACCGCGCCGTTCGGGAGGAGATCGGCGAAGCGGAGGATAACTCGGGGGCTATTGATCCTCCCGAATGCCGATCTCCTCCCGAATGCGGAAGAACGTCGCCTACTCCTGAGCCTGGTGGATGAACCGCTCGTCCGTCGCCCGGAGCACGCGCAGGATGTTGCCCGACCACACCCTGTCGATGTCGGCATCCGACCACCCGGATGCCGACAGGGCCTCGCGGAGGCGCGCGAATCCGGCGACGTCTCCGAGGCCGTCGGGGAAGTCGGGGAATCCGTCGTAGTCGCTGCCGATTCCCACGTGATCGATGCCGGCGATGTCACGGGCGTGATCGAGATGCGCCACGACCTGATCGATGCTCACCGATGGGGCGTCGCCGTCACGGCCAGCATCCCACCAGTCGGCGTAGTCCTGCGAGACGAAGACGGGGACGAACGAGACCATGATCACGCCGCCGTTGTCCTGTAGCCGTTGCAGCACGCCGTCGGGAACATTGCGCGGATGCTCCGTCACGGCGCGGCAGGAGGAATGGCTGAAGATCACCGGCGAGTCGGTGACGCGCAGCGCGTGGTTCATCGTCGCCTCCGACACGTGAGACAGGTCGACGAGCATGCCGAGCGCGTTCATCTCGCGCACCACCGACTCCCCGAACTCGCTGAGCCCGTCGTGCTGCGGCTCATCGGTGGCCGAGTCGGCCCAGGGCGTGTTGTTGTTGTGTGTGAGGGTCATGTAGCGCACACCCAGGCGCGCGAACATCCGCAGCGTCGCGAGCGACCCGGCGATGCTGTGACCGCCCTCGGCACCGAGCAGGCTGGCGGTCCTGCCTTCGTGCCCCGCCCGGACGACATCGTCTGCCGTGCGCGCGAACTCGAGGTGATCGGGGTACCGCTGCACCAGGCGGTGCACGAAGTCGATCTGCTCCAGCGTGTACTGCACCGCGTCGACGTCGGGGGCGTCGTCGGCATAGACCGACCAGAACTGCCCGAGCACGCCGCCCTCCCGCATCCGGTGCAGATCGGTCTGGAACGGCGCGGGCGCCGCCGGGTCATCGAGACCCTCCACCGAGTATGCGGCGAGGTTGCGCGCCGCCCACGGCAGGTCGTTGTGTCCGTCGATGAGTCCGTTCAGCGAGGGTGCGTCCGTCATAGCTCGAGGCTAGAGGCACCCCGGGGCGCAGGGGCGCGCCTCGAAGGGAGTGTTCGTCGGCCGGCCGCCCTCAGTTATGAGGTGACTTTCAACCCGCTCCAGTTGGCGACCAGTTGCTCCACGGGAGCACTGAGACCGGCGGCATCGCGGAGGACCACACTGCGTCACGAAAGGTGCTCCAGTGTGAAGGAATCCGCCGAGACCTTGAAGCTCGCGGTTCTCTCGGACCTCAGTGCCACTCCAACTCCGCATCCGACACGACGTCGTCGACGTGCGCGCTGCCCTGAATCTGAGATCATCGCCAGATGAAGACCACCGAAGTCGAAGTCGCCTGCGATGAGTCCGGGAACGAAGGCGAGAACCTGTTCGCCTCCGGAAGCACAGTCTTTGTACATGCCAGTACGGATCTGGATGCGGTCACCGCGGCGGCCATCATGGACCAGGTTCGCACCGATACCCGCAGCCAGGCTCCCGAGATCAAGTCGCGCACTCTCCTGACACCGGGGAACGAGGACGTTCTCCTGGCGTTGCTCGACAACCCCGACCTGCAAGGTCGCGTCAGCGTCCATCTGACGGAGAAGCGGTTCTTCCTGGCGAGCAAGTTGGTCGACCTAATCGTGGAAGAAGTGATGCATGAGCGAGGCGAAGACATCTATCGAGATCGACGCGCGCGCGCCTGGGCATGGATTCTGTATCAAGACGCTCCCGCTCAGCTCGGCCCGGCCTGGACCGCGCTGCTAGACGCCTTCAACGAACTGACCTGGCGGCGGCCTGGACGGAGCAAGGCCTCAGAGACGTCTACATTCCTGGCGGCGTTAGAAGATGCTCGCTCGGGAGCGACCGGACGTGTCGCGCACATCCTGCGGATAGCGCACGCAGGCGAGCCTCACATGCTCGACCTCGCGCGAGAAGCCAGCGATACGAGCAAGGAGGTACTTCGGAACCTAGACCCCATCGTTGCCGCCGTTGGCCAGACTGCACGGACGTGGCATGAGCGCACCAACGCCGATATCCGGATCGTTCACGACGAGGCACCGGCCATCACACCCGAGTTGAAGGCGGCATTGATGCTGGGGTTGAGCGCGGCCGCCACGGCCGAGCTTGGACTTCCCCCCGTCTCTCTTGTCGGCATCAACACTGTCGATTCGAAGCTCGAGCCTCGAGTTCAGGTCGCCGACTTGTTTGCCGGCGTCGGGCGAGCGTGTGCTCAGGACGCTCTAGCCGGACATCCGAATAAGAAGTGGATCCGTGCCTTGCGACCCCATCTGAATGACGACTCGATCTGGGGCGACGCGACCAGTTGGTTCACACTGTTCGACAGAGAGCTCCAAGCCGACGGGCGGCGAGGAGGCACCGATGAGTGAGGACAACCGCCTCCGAGAGTGGTTCGACAAGGCGGACGCTGAGATGCGCGCCAGCTATGCGGAGAATCACGCGAAGGCTCGCGACTCGAAACGAATCCAACAGACGGGCCACGCCGCCGAACACGCCTGGGGCAAGTTGCTCGAAGAGTGGCTTCCTCCGCACTACGAGGTTGCATACCGCCGCTACATCCTGCCAGAGGTCGACGCGGCGGACTACACGCCGCGGGAGACCGACATCGTGATCTTCCGCCCCGGTTACCCACGAGCGTTGAGGCGGCAGGAAGAGGTGCTCGCGGCTGGCGTCGCCGCAGCGTTCTCGGTGAAACTGACCTTGGACCCGGCGGGCCTAAGAGAGGCCATCGAGGAGGCGGCGCTGGTCCGGCGACACATCGCGCCGCGCCTCGGGACCGCACGGCAGGAGGCCACGCCAGCGTTCCGGTACGGAGTGCTCGGCCACGCGCACAGGTTCGGCACGAAGCCTCGACTAAATGTCGCCACCAACTACTTTCGAAGCGACCTGGAACTCTCTACACACCCGCGCGAGTCGTTGGATCTGATCTGTGTCGCGGACCTTGGCGTCTGGGAGAAGATGACGTCCACATACTCCCCCGTCTGGAACGAAGAGGAGCGGGTGAAGGGCAACCTCGTCCCGGAGGGATTCAGCGTGGACACTACTCTCATCGACGTAGAGACGTCGATGTCGGAGAAGTACCCCGGGCCGAACGGTGACTGGTCACAGACGTCCGGGTCTCCGCTCTCTATGTTCATCAGCGCGCTCTACGGCTTCCTGTCCCAAGAGGATGAACAGGCAGCTCCGTTCTACCGCGGCCTCCTTGGTAGTGATGTGTCAGCGTCGGGCGGCGGGCTGTCGCGTCGCTGGGCCCCCGAGCTCGTGTACAACGAAGCCACGCTGGAGATGCTGCCGCATCGACTGGTCAACGGTCGCGAACCTGAATGGGGAATGGCCTACTAGGGCGCGCTTCGCTTCAGGCGCACCGGCTTACTTAGGTCCGTGCTGTCTAACCCTCCGCCATTCATCGTAAGGAATCTGCCGCTCGCCGGCGCTCTGCCGGCGCAAGTTCTCCTGCAGGTGTTCCGTCCGTTCGCTCCAGTCGGTCCCATCACTCACCCCGCCCGTGATGATGAGGTTTCGCTCCGCAATAAGGGCGTTCACTTCGTCACGGACCGTTGCTTGAGAGTCATGCGCGGCATCGTGCAGCCATCCGACGTACGCCGCCTGAGCTTCGTAATGCCCGCGAACAAGCGGTCGCATGAGCAGGCGGTCACCTGAACCTCTGAGGAACTCCTGCGCGTCCCTCGGCCAGTCCGGCCATTCGAGAAGTTGCGCAGTGGAGACGCCGACGCTACCGCGCACCGGCTCGGGGATCAGCTCCGCATGAAACGACCATGGGGCTGACAGATAGTGGAGGACATAGTTGCGGAGCTTCGCGAGAAAGATCGCGCCCGGCTGCGCCCGCTTCAGCGTATTCAGACGCTCAGCTGCCTCTTTCTGCAAGTCGGACGTCAAGAGTTTCACGACGGGGCGCGACTGGTCGACGACGGCGACGAGCCCTGCCACGTATGCGAGCAGCGACTTATCGAGCTCGCGTTCGACCACCTCGCGGCCGCGCGGTTCCGATTGCCTCATCAGGGCGTGGATCACGTTCTCGTCCGATTCGCATTGAAGGAGAACGTTGTCGAGGGAGAACGTGAAGTCACGCCATACCTCGAACACCCGCGCCAGATTGGTGATGCGACGGTGAGCACGGCTGCCGGGATGCTCGTAGATCTCGCGTTCCTTCGCCGCTAACTCGTCGGCAGTCGACGCTTCATCGTCCGTCACGCATCGAGCCTACCCAGGACCCTCGCCGGAGGAGGACGCGTCGTAGCAGGCTGGCGCATCCGTGTGGCGCGGATGCGGCTCTAGCACGGTCTACGCGCCGCTCGGCGACTCCAGCCGAGGGTCGCAGCGACGCCGAATCGGAGGTAACTGCCTCGAGGACCCAACTAATCTCGCAGCGGCGACGGCTGGTCACACCGCGGGGGTATTGCGGTGTGACCATATCGGAGTGCGGGAAGAGGGCACTTAGGTGGCGTCTGACGCCTTCGACGTGACACGAGAGCCTGCGTCGAGCCGTCTAGTCGGCTACATCGACATGAACATCGGATCCGGATCATCGTCACCAGGTATTCCGACGAAGTGCGCCGTCACGGACCGCGTCGCTGCGTAGACATTCATCCGCCTACCAGCGAGTGTCAGCGTCGCAGGGGATGTTTCGAACGAGCGCCGCCAGAGCGCTGAGGTCTTCGGGTCCCTTGATGCTGGCGGATCAGACTGAACATCGTCTGCACTCGCCCACACCAGGACATTCTTTCCGCTCTCTCCCTCTCGAAGAAGATGGCTATCCCAAGCGATGCCATCGAGTCTTCTCTTGGGGGCCCAACGGAAGTATTCAGAGATCACCTGGGTCACGACGTACTCGACGCGCTCCTCTCCCGTAAGCCGCACAGACCGCGTAAGCCGCTCGACGAAGTCGTCGGCGAAGCTCGCGTACACGTACTCCGTGCGGCGCGCCTCGTCGAACACGCTGGGAAGGCTCGGCCGCTTAGTGAAGTCAAGAATGGTGAGCTTGCGTTTGACTTCGAACCCTCCAACGACTGCATCGTCGAACTGGCTGTGCAGTGCTGTCTCCTTGACGGCCAGATCCGGAGTCGTCGCGCTGTAGAACAGTCCTACACCTTCGGGGTTTAGCCGTCCTGCAGATGCTTTGCCAGCCGGTGCTGGCCCCAGGCTCCTCGCAGGATCTCGTCGTGCCTGGTCGATGAAAGCGAAGCCGTCATCGACCATGCGGGCGCGGTAGAGGAGGTCTCCGGGCCTGAACTCGGTAAGCATGTCATCACGCACGTAGGCATCAAGCCCTTCGAGGAATCGAGAGACTCTCGCTGGAGGTTCCTTCTCACGACCTTTTCGCTCCTCGGCTCCGATGTAGACAAACCGCGAACGATGCTTGACGGCGTCTGCGAAGCTGTCCCAGGAGAACAGGAACTCGTCCTGGAGCTGCGAGTCCGCCCATTTCTTCGGGGTACTTATGGCATCACTGACATGGGCCACGACTTCATCGGCGACCGTAGGGTCAAGTGCCCCGTCGAGGACGGTCTCGACGACGTGTTCAGTGTCGTGCTGCTCGAAGTAGAAGTCCCCCATATCCTCGGGGTCGCCGTCATATCCTTCGGCGAAGAGCCACGACGCTGTATCGAAAACGAGCTGTCCGACGACGTTCATCGAGACCGCGAAGGGCAGCTCGTCGTCGTCAACCTGTCGGCCGCAGTAGCTGCACTCTCGTTCGTCGACTCCGGATATGACACGAGACGCGAGCGCAGGGTCGATTATGTGCTCGACGCATATGTTCTCTGCCAGGTGCGTGAAGCCTTCAGGTTCTCTCACGTGCTGATGTTATCCACCGGCTCACTCGGAGTACCCCCTCCCGCCGACGCTACTTAAACGGATCAGCGCGTTCGTACGGCCACAGCTCCCACCCGACCTTTTTCCCCAACGCTCCGAAGCAACCTTGGATGGCGAGCCGGTGCATACTGAACCACCACTGGTCGAGTTCTCGCGCGGTCGCCGCGCTGACTCTGGCGAGGAAGGCCTCGAACTCAGCGGGCGTCGCATCGAGTGGAGATCCGCCAAGGGAAGTCGCCACCTCGACCTCCAACCGATCCCAGTACTGGGCTGGCGCGTCGTACTCTCCCGCCTCCCCTGTCGCAAGGATGTCCAGATAATGGAACCGACCTGACCGTCCGTAGCGCGACAATGTGGAGAAGAGAAGCGGCAGTGCGCGACTCGAACGGATCCCCCCTATCAGCGTCGCGACGTAGTCGGTGGCAACGGCGTCCGACTGGCGCTCTGTGGCGGTGTCGAGAACGAGCGTCACAAGCGTCTCAATGTCATGCCCCCAGCCCATCATCATCTTCAACGTCGGCCAGCGGCCGTCGGTCTCCACCGCCGCACAGCCGAGGAGGATCTTTGCGGTCTTCTCGACGCCGATGCTGCCGAGAGTAAAGACGGCGTCGCTATGAACTACTGGTTCGCGCAACGAGGCGATGGCCGCTACCGCGTCACGCATCAAGTTCCGGGCGGACTGCGCCTCGGAAAGTAGCGCGAATCCTTGGGCAACGGACAGTGAGGGATCGATGCCGGGCTGAACCATCTGCCGATGGTAGCTCGTGCCCATGTTCCTCGCGCGCCTTGGAGGTCCTCACATGATTCGTCGACATCGAGCCGCCCACGACCCGCCTCGTTCGTGTTCTCCGCTCATCGCGGGTGGAGGAACCCGTGGGCGGTCGGGTTGCGGAAGACCCTACCTTCCATCAGAGGCCCGCACCGCCTTCAGGAGAGTGCGGAGATCACACTGCGTATAGTGCCCGACAAGCGCCCGTGTCGAACAGCGCTGCGCTGGCCGGTAGCGATCCGGCGGCCGGACGCCAGATGGAAGGCGCGGACCAAAACCGTTCCCGTCGCGGAGGGTTCCGAACAGACTCCGACCGCGGCGCGCTGCCCCAAGGCTTGCCCCTCAGCGCAGAACTGGTGTCCCGGATGGGCTACTCGCCGCCAGCTACGCTTACCGCCCGCGGCAGTGGCCAAAGCATTGCCAAAGGCTTCGGCTGACTCGTGTCGATGCTGTGGCTCGAAGCTCAGTCCACGCTTGACAACCGCCGCCAGAGCGCGGGGTACATGTGGCGCTAACTCGCTAAGCGGGCGGAGCTCACCGCCAGCGATGCGGCGCTGTTGTTCCGCTCGGTCGATGCGGTGATCGACCGGATACTCGCCACTGAGGAGGTAGTACACGGTGGCCGCCAACGAGTAGACGTCGCTGTACACAGTGCAGGCGCCGTCGAAGGCTGCGACTTCGGGGGCTAGCGTGCACCAGCTGCCGGTTCGTGGCGCGAATCCGTCCACATTGGGAACCACGCAGAACTCGACATCGGACACGACGGCGATGTCACCCTCGAGGAGTGCGTTGGCGGGCTTCACATCGCGATGCAACATCCCCATGGCATGAACAGCATCGAGCCCGGTAGCAATGTGCTGGCCATAGCGTGCAGCCAGACTCGAGGGCAGACCATGCGGAGCAGCCTCGGATTCAAGGTCACCGTCGGGCAACAGCTGAGTGACGATGTAGCGGAGGTCGCTGTTGCCGATGACGTCCGCGTTGATGATGGGGACGATGTATCGGCTGCGGAGTTGCTCGAGGCGCTTGGCTTCATCCCAAGACTGAGGCGCCCCCGCATCGGGGCGCAGGATCTTCAGCGCGACGGTCTGGTCGAGGTGACGGTCGTGGGCCTGATACACCTCGCCATCGGAACCGAGCTTGCGCGCTAGGACATACCTGTCGTTGACAGTAGTTCCCTCCGGCAACACGTTCACGCTCATTCAAGCAACGATACTGTCGGGTATGAGCGTTCTTGGAGTGGTCGTCACCCCCAGCGGCAAACAACCCCGCGTCTACGGGGTGATTCTGGACGGCAGCCTTGCGGAGCCGACGTACGTCGACCGGTTCGAACTGCGCACGTCGTCTACCGAGCCATCCGAGCAAGCGGTTGATCTCGCCCGCCACCTCAGTAGCAAGCTTGCTTCCTTGAAGCTCGACGGCGCCGGCATACGCATCGCTGGTACACCGCCGGTTGCGCGACGCAGCAAGGCCTCTTTCGTCCGAGCACACTGCGAAGGCGCGATGCTCTTCGTCTTACGCGAAGCACTTGGCATTCCGGTGGTGACAATCGAGCCCGTCAGCGCGCCAAGAGCCTTCGGGATGACCAAAACCAACTTCGAAGAGCTACGCGACCGGATCGCGTCAGACGGAGGTAACGCCGACGCCATCGTGGGCGCTCTGGCTGCCCTCGCTGCTCGATGAGTGGTGGCACACGAAGAGCGAGTCCACTCCGTCGATGTTCCACCGCAGGTCGGCGTCCGTCAGCGAGTTGACGACCACTGCGATGAGCCAGTCGGTCTCCACCGCCTCGCGAACCCGGCGGGCGGCATTCGCCACAAGGGTTCCGCTGGCGATATTGACATCGAGGACGACGGTTCGCCGTGAACGACCGCCGCGGATGTCGGGGTTCAACATCATTGCCGCGCCGAGAACTCGCTCTGCAGCGGGACTCGCCGCCTCTACCGTGAAGCTCTCCCAGCCTGCGACGCAGTCAAGGAAAGAGCTAGCGGACGCGCGAAGGTCGGGCGCCTCGTCGTGGGCACGGACAAGGCTGTTGCCGCGCAGAACAAGCTCAGCCAGGTCCATGTTTTCCCTTCTCGTGAGAAGTATCCATCTCACACCACGTCGCGCCGGGAGCGACGCGGACATTGCCGTCTATGCGCAAGTGTCGACCTAGTTTAGGCGCCTACTGGAGGCGCTTGGCGTTGCCGAGAAGTACGCTCGAGTCGACCCAGCATCATTGAAGGCGACAACACCCCTGTTGCCGCACGCACCTGCTCCCGCTCTCGCTCGATGCGCTCCGCAAGGCAGTCCTGGCATCCGCCGCCCTTCGACTTCGCCTGCCCGGTGGCCTGCCATGCGCCATGCACGTCGCACTTCCACCAGAGCTTCTTGTTGGTGCCGGCGACGACGTCTGTCGGCTTGAGGTCGCCGTTGGCATCGTCCCAGTCGGATGCCATGTCCGGTCGAGTGGTCGCCATATCGTTGAACCCCACCCACACCCACTTGTTGATGCAGTACAGGCATCGTGAGCCCCGAGCGCGACTCACTACCTCGGCCGGCCAATCGTGACCAAGCTCACAGATCCAGGACAAGCGTTCTCTCGACTTCGCCGTGATGTTGTCGGGGGTGAACTTGCCGTTCCTAGAGAAGTCGAACTGTTCCACGAGATGTGGGTGCGTAGCGTGAAGGCAGTTGTCGGCGGTGACCTTCGTGCCGGAGCAGTCACCACATATGAACTTCCTCGTGATGTTCTCGATGACCGCGGGAAAGCTGTGGCCACGCTCGCACCGCCACCATGCGGTCAGTCCCGACCCGGACAAGACGTTCTCCGGCTCGAGCTTTCCGTTTTTCTTCTTGTCCCACCGCTTCAGCAGGTGCGGGTGCGTAGCAGCCAGGCTCGTCGTCTCATGCGCCTCGACGCGGCTGCAGACGCGGCAACAACCACCCTTGATGCGCCGCAGTACTGACATCTCGTAGGGCTCGTGATCCTCTTCCCTGCAGATCCACCAGACCGGCCGCTCGGTCTTGAACAGCACCTCGTCCGGGCGAAGCGGAGCATTGAGCTCGTCGTGCCAGTCCGCGGCGAGGTCTGGGCGGACTGCGGTGAGTGAGTTCACTTCCGCGGCGACCGAATGGTTCGAGCAGACCGTGCAACCGGCACCGTATCGCGTGCGGATGTTGATCTGCTGCCAGGACTCGTGACCCTCGGCGATGCACAACCAGTAGGCATGGTCCTCGGAACCGGCCCCGACCTGGTCAGCTCGCAGCTCACCGTTAAGGGTGGGGTGCCACTCAACCCCGTCATTCGGGTGGGTGTCGGCGAGCGAATTGAAGCCAGCCAGGATCCGTCTGCTCGCACAGTAGCCGCATCCTCCGCTTTCCTTCGAGTTACGGATGATGAACATCGTTGAGTTGAACGGGTGACCAAGCGGGCAGGCATAGTCGTGCTTCACCTGGACGGTCTCATACGCCTCGAAGCGGGTACCGGCACGCTCGCCGCTGACGAATTGCGTCAGGTGGAGGTGCTTGGCCCGCGGGAGGGTGCAGGTTCGCGTCTGTTCGAGGTACGCCCGTTCATCTCGGAGCCCCACCGCCCGCTCCACCTCGAACGCGTGCGGAAGGTCGGCTCCGGCGTGGGCGGCGGTCCGCAGGAGATGCCAGATCCCGTCCACGAGCACGGCGGCGGATTCAGCCACGACCGTGGAGACGACGGCGTCAAGCTCGGCGTATCGTGTCGCGGGGTCGCGCTCGGCTGCAGCGATACCCCCAGGACGGAGCACTCTCGCCGCCAGTCGAACGGCAACTTCGAAGCGTTGAGCAGCGTCGAGCGCCAGCGTCTCCGCTTCGACCCAGAGGTCGACCCAGCCGAGGATTTCTGCCAGCCGGTGCGCGTCGAGAACGCCGTCGGCGCGCAGCTTCCGGTAGACCCGGTCCGCCTTGATGATGTTCGCGCCGACCTGAAACTGTGCGTCCGACACAGTACCGGGACCGACCCATCGAGAATGCCGCCGGCAGACACGCGGACCGTCGTGGGCCTCTTCGATGACCTCAGTTCCTCCCGAACAGCGAGTGCAGCCGTATCGGTCGTTCAGGCCGGTGGTGCAGTGAACACAGCTAGCGCCGTCTTCGTGGGATGGGAGCATCTCCGCGGTACGCGCGAAGTGGCCGCGGGCGATACCGGTCACTTGTTCGAGCAGGTCTGCGGAGGTCCGGCGCGGGTCGTGCCCGAGCACGAGCGCGTAAGGCTTTAGCCACTGAACCCACACAGTCTTGCTGATGCGGTTGGCGTCGCGGACTCGCGTCGCGTAGCTCTCGACCGTCTCGTACCGCATGGGGCGCACACGCGTCGGCAAGACGCGAAGCTTAGGCAGCACGACGAGCCCCCTGCTCAGTTTCGATGGCTTCCGCGAGGTCGACTTTCCGTTCGGTGGTCAGGTCCAGTTGGATGCCGGCCAGGAGCTCTTTCGTGATGGTCTCGCTGTGCGGGTCGTCGTTGTCGATGAGTTCGAGCGCCGCGACCGTCAACAACCGGGAGAGGCCCCGGATGTAGCCGCGCGTCCGGGTGTGGAGGTATCGCGCCAGGGGCCGGAGCGTGCGCTCCGGATGGTTCATGAGTCCGAGCTGCTTCTCGAAGCTGTCGATGACGGCGATCCACAGCCTTTGGCCTTCTTCGGTTCGGATCTCCATCTTCCCCAGTTGAACCAGCGTGCTCCGGCCTGCGAGCTGCGCACCGAGGTCCCCGGTCGTCAGCGAAGAACGGTCGAGATTCATACCGACGTAGAGCGGGACGGCCTTCACTGAGTTGAGGAGGTTCTTGATGGCCTGCGCGGACTCCCACCGCCCCGTGCTCGCGACTCCGGCGAGGTTCTGCATCTCGTCGATGACGATGAGGGACGTCCTGTGGTCCTGAAGCAGTTCGGTGACCCTCTGGGTGCGCTCTTCCAGCGTCATCCGGTCGAGGACGGGCTGACCGAAGAAGTAGAGGAAGCGGCCCATCAGCTTCTTGCCGTTGCATCCGGTGGGGACCTCGACGTACACGACCGGGTGGTGCTTGAGGTCCCTCCATTCGGGGTAGCGCGCGGTGTGCCGGTGGAAGCCGTCGACCATCGCACGGATCGCTGCCGTCGTCTTTCCCGCCGTGGCCTTCCCCGACAGCAGAACTCCGGTCCGGCCCACGTCACGGTGCGAGAAGCGTGCCGCTAGCCGGCACTGCTTGATGAGCTGCTGCATCGAGGGGGTCTCCACGACGATGGAGTCAGCGATGCGCAGGCTCCGGCGGTCGTTGAACTCGAGGCGCTTCTTCGGCGTCCAGCTCAGGTACTCGTCGATGGTCGCAGTCTCCGGTTCGGACGGCGCGTGGTTCTCGAGCAGATGCTCGAGTGCTTCGACGCGGTCGAAGTGTCCGAGCTCGAAGTCGAGTGTGGTGTTCATGATGATCCTTCTGGGTGTGAGGTTTCAGACGATGCGGAGGTCGGGGACGTCGTCGCCGAAGTCGCCGAAGCCGTCGTCGGCTCGCTCCTTCGCGCTGGCGATGGTGTTCTTCCGACGCTGTCGTCGCTCGGCTTCCTGGAGGGCCTTCTCCTCCTCGGCCGCCTGCCGCTTGAGCCCTTCGTTCTCGGCGATGACCGCGTCCAGGAGTTCGAGCATCTGGTCGTCGGCTTCGGCCGCGTTGAAGGCGACGTTGTCGCGGGTGAAGTCGTTCACGCGCTGGTTGTAGAGGCGCTCGAGCGGTCGAGACATTCCTGCCTGGCGGTTCCACGTGCACTCGATCCAGCTGTCGTTGGCGGCCCGGACCCACACCCGGTTCAGGTCGGTCGGGTCGTAGTGGACATCGACGGACTTGCCCTCGCCTTCAGCGGTCTTCTTGCCGCGCAGCAGCGCGAGGTGCGGGCTGTCGTACTTGCGGTTGTTGATCTCGACGCCGTTCGCCTGGACCGTGCGGGTCTCGCGCGGCATCAGGGAGATGAAATCCTCCTCCTCCCAGGCGAGCACGAAGTGACCGGAGATCTCCATGGACGCGGCGAACATGGAGTTCGGGGTGTGACGCTGGTCCGGGTTGATGGGGTCGACGAGGCCTCGGTGTGTTTTGTTCTGGTACACCACCGCGACCCAGCGGTCGAAAAGCTCTCGGACAACATCGAGGTCGAGGACGGCCTCGGAGACGATCCTCTCGCCGCGGGACTCGATGTTGCCGCTCGTGTACCCCTGGAGGTACTGGGTGAAGTGCGTCTTGATGGTGTGGAACGTGCGCTCGACGATGGGCTTGCTCGCCGGCGACTTCTTCGGCGCTTCCGTGAGGTGGATGCCGTACCGCTCGCACGCGAGCCGGAAGACGTTGGAGCGGTAGTCGGTGCCGTTGTCGGTGAGGATACGCCGGGGGACGATGTACGGTCGGTGCGTGTCGAACTCCTTGAGCTGTTCGACGTCGAGGTGCGCCGACCACGGCATCTGCGGCAGGCCGAGCGTGTCGTAGTACGTCGACCAGGAGCGCAGGCGCCGTGGGACGAGGGCGTTGGCCAGAAGCGTCGCGTGGTCGAAGCCCTTGGCGGCTCCCTCGGTGAAGTTGTGCGCGACGATGGTCCGCGTGCGCTTGTCAACGAGGATGGTCAGGTGCGGGCGGCGGATGTTGCCGTTCGGGAACCGCACGAGGCAATCCAGGATAGTGCTGTCCATCTGGCACTCGTCGCCGGGGGCGCTCACCTCACGGGGACGGTGCTGGTTCTTCGGCGACAGCGCCGCGGTCTCACGCTGGCGGGCCGGCTTCACCGGGTTCTGGCTGCCTGCGAGCTTGATGACGTAACGCTCGACCGTCTTCAGCGACGGCAGCTGAGGGCGCTCTTCGGGGTTGGGGAACTGCTTGATGAGCTTCCGGTGCAGTTCTGCGCGGATACGGGTGTACGTGGGGCTCGAGCGGCCGACGTAGCTCGCGATGAGTTCAGCGAGGGCTTCCGTGACCTTCTCATCCGCGCGTCGGAGGGGCCGTTCCTGTCGGACCGTGCGGCCGTCACGGAGCGCGGCGATGCCGCCCTTGCGGAAGTGGAGCATGCGACGCTTCAAGGTGCCGTCGCTGATGAGGAACCCGTGATCCTCCTTGAGCTCCTTGGCCTTGGAGAGCAGCTTGGATGTCATCGGGACGCCTGCGGCGTACTTCTCCCGCGGCTCGTCGCCGACGGCCGGGGTGCCATCGATGAGTTCCTGCAGGTGCGGGATGAGGAACAGGGTGGCCTCGTCGAGGTCGTCGACGATCTCGCTGAGGGTGTGCTTCGGCTTCTCCTCGGCCGAAGCTGGGGCGGCGAGCTTCAGTTCAGCGCGCATCTGACGGGCGAGGTCGATCTGGTCAGCGATCTCGTACTCGTCGGTCAGCTCGTTGCGGAGTCGGAAGTTGCCGCCGCCCCATCCGACGACGGTGAAGTCGCCAGTGTCGAGGTGGATGGTCTGGCCGATGGTGATGGTGATGGGCGTGGACATTGTGGTGCTCCGATTTCTTGGTGGGTTGTGTTGCGGGGTTAGGAGGGTCACGCCACCCAGATGGGTGTTTCTGGCGTGAGGGGGAGAGTGAGATCGAAGGAGAGCTCGCGCTTCCAGAACATGTGGATCAGCGCGGGGATGTTCTCGCCGGGCTTCGTCGTTCGCAGGGCGCCCATGAGGCGGCCGAAGGTCGCGTGCGTGGCGGCGAGCCCGAGGACCGTGGCCCGCAGGTCCTCCGTCGGCGCGAACCGCGGGTGGTGATACCGGGCGAGGAACTCGAGGTTCCAGCTGACGATGGTGGTCAGGTCGTTGAGGAGGACATAGCGCCAGCCGAGTCGCTCACACATCAGTCGCGTGAGCTCGAACTTGTGGCGGTCTTCGTCCGTCGTCAGGGACTCGGAGTGCGCGTCCATGAGAAGCCGCTCGCCACCGACGAGGATCGCGAAGAAGTCGGGGTAGTGGAAAGTACCGTCGGCGAAGGTGAGCAGCATCGGCTGGGCGAACAGCGCGACGATGTCGTTCAGGTGGTCGATGAGCATCATGCTGGTGAACTCGAGCATCGACTCGTGGAAGACGTGCTTTCCCGAACCTGCGCACCAGTAGTGCCCCTGGAACGTCTTCTGTCCCACGCCCTTGCCCGGGCGCCGGGTACGGTTGCCGGGGACGACGGCGTCAACCGCGACGGGGTCATAGGCGCGGATGGAGCGCTTGCGCTGCTCGGCATCAAGCCACTCGATGCGGTCGAATCCGTCTCCGACGGTCCGGGAGATTCCTTTTTTCTTGCTCACGTATCGTCGTGTGCGCGGCACCTTCGAGGCCTGTAGAGAAATCATGTCTTTTGGCTCGATCCAGTTTCGTTAGGATGAATCAGGTGACGAATCCCCGCTACATTCCGCGCGAATTTGCCGTGGATCCGGGCGAGTTCGGGCGCAAGAAGAACCTCGAGTGGATCGCCGTTCCCGCAGACGCCACACCTCGCGAGCTGGCTCAGAGGGATGCCGCGGAACTCCAGCACCTGCTCTGCCGTGGGGTATTGAAGCTCTACATGCCGGAGTCGAGCAACACTCGGATCATCAAGCTCGCGGCGGCGCTGGACATGACCTACGACCGTCTCCAGAAGATGCTGTCGGGGCGGGTCGTCATGCAACTCGAAGACATCGGTCGACTGCGAGTCCTGATCGGTGCGCGTCTGGACTACTGGATGCTTCGAGGCCAATCCGCCGACGTCGTGCGCATGATCGAGGACCGAATGACGCAGGAACGGCGCGCGAGGATGGAGGCCGGTCAGCGACCGCCCCAGCCACCCCCTCGTACCGACTAGCAGCTCTGGTCGAGCCGTCGTCATTATCATGAGCGGAATTTATGCCGCACTTGCGACACGCGCAAGCCCCTCTTTTCTTCAGTTCGCCGTTAGCATGCCGTCGTTGACGCACACGCGCCGACCTGAACGTCGGCAGGATTACGGCGTAAAACGGGACAGATGGAGGTGGCTCGATGCCTGGACAGATCCAGCACCACACGGTGCCGCGAATGTACCTCGAAGGGTTCGCAGATGACCTAAGGATGACCGCCGTCAACGTCCGAACCTCGAAGGTTCACGGTATATCCATCAAGGACGCGACGACCCAGAGGTACTTCTACTCGTCGCCTAGCGCCGAGGATCCAAACGGGTTCGAGGACGCCCTCTCCACCGTTGAAGACCGAGCGAAGCCGCTCCTCACGAAGATCGACAACGGACTCTGGCCACTCGCGCCAGAGGAGCGCGCGGTGTTCGCCGCCTACCTCGCCCTGCAGTTCATGCGTGGTCCCGACCACCGCCGTCAATTACATCAGGCCATGAACACTGTCGTTCGCCAACTCGCAGCCACAGACCCAGACGAGCTCGCCCGGCTCATGAGCCTCCGAGGCGCGCCCGATGGGCTGGGGTTCTTGACCGAGGGCCTGGACGAGTCCCAGGCCCTCGATGGCCACCTGATCCAGATGTCCACCGGACTGGCTGAGATCGCTTACCTCTTCGTCATCCGTCGCTGGCGGCTGGTGCGGTTCGACGAACCTGCCCTCATCACGTCGGACGCGCCGGTCACACCGATGCCTGACCCGATGTCCGAGGACGACGGTCCGCTCGGCCTGGAGAACGCGTACGCGCTGCTCTTCCCGTTGAATCGCCGTCTGGGCCTGCAGATGTTCCGGCCGCGGCCTGAACACTTTCGCCCCGGCGTACTAGAAGAGGTCATCGGCGGCGCGCGCGACACCTCGATCTCCGGTCACCCCCATCACCAGGGCGAGTTCAACCTTCGCACCGTGATGAACGCGAGCGAGCGAGTATTCCACCATCCAGATGACGCCGCGCTCGTCCCTGAACAGTTCGCGGCGCTCGCGCAGCTTGGCGGGAGAACCAACCCCACCGGATAGCCCCGGAACCGTCCCTCCGATTGGCGGCACGCGTCATATGCCAGGCTCGAGCCATGAACGACTTCATGTTCTGGTTCGGCCTCATCGCGAACATCATCACCGTCATCGCCGGGCTCATCGCCATCGCCGGCGTTGCCTGGGCCATCGCTGGCCGGCCGAAACTGGCGTTCTCGGTGTCCGTGATGGCGTCGCTCACGCCGTCGTTGAACATCGTGGCGACGTCGAGTGGATCATCTGCCGTGCGGAATGCCACCATCTCCTACGGAGCCGTGGATGACAACGGGTTCGCCATGTGGGGTTCCGGCGACCCTGTGTCGAATCCTCTCAACCGTGGAGAATCACTCCTGGTGCAGGCCTTCGAAGCCGGAACGACGCACTTCGGATCCCCTGCTCGCGCCGATGAGTTTCGGGTTCCGCTGCAACGCGGTGACGGGTTCTTCGTCACGGTGCAATGGCTGTCGCCGCTGTTCCCCTGGCGCGACGAGTCCGTCACCTATGTGTGGCCGCCTCGACTCCGCTTCGCTAGCGCGGAGCCCGAACGGCTGACCGGCCGCAAGCAGCTCCGGTTCCTTGAGCGGACACGTGACCCGAAGTTGAATCCGCACACCGGAGGCCCATCCCCGAAGAGGTACTCGCAGAAGGCCACGGACGCCACGTTCGACGAGCTCATCCATGCACATCAAGGCGTCGTTGTCGTAGGCCTGGCACCGAGTTGGCAGGGCGAACACTGGGAGGACGTTCAGCGCATGCTGGAGGCCTTCGCCGCGAAGCACTCCCCGAACGTCAAGGTGCTCACCGTGACGTCGGACGAGAACCCGAGGCTCAACGGCCAGTACGTGGACGACGTCGTCCCCCACTTCGTCGCTCTCCGCGGCGGCCAGGTCGTCGCGACGATGGATGGCGCTTCGTCCATGGCCGACCTGGAGTCAGCTCTCGGCCAGCATCTGACTTAGGCCGCGGCGACGTACTCGGCGAGCCTCTCCTGACTGACACGTCCGAGACGCCGCGCGCCCTTCGCCGCCTGACCCTCGGGGGTGACGAACCGTCCATCGAAGTAGTCTTTCAACTGCGCGATGGCGAAGTCGCCGTTCATGAGCACTCGGAAGTCGATGCCGGATTCCATCATCGCTTCGGCGACGTCATGGATCTGGTCCTGGCCAGCTTCTTCATCGAGAGCCATCCCGACCGAGCACGCCCAGAGGACGAGAACCGCCGTGGTCATGTCGGCTCCTTGGACGCGGAGACCACGGGCTCGCACCCAGCTTCGGATTCGGGCGACCGCGTTCCCCATCTCGATGAGGTCGAGGAGGTCCATGGCGATGTCCCCGTCGGAGGTCACCTCCGTGTCGAGCGGCCCGTGGAACCTCGTCCACGCGGGGATGCCGTCGGCCGAGAGCTGAGAGGTGGGAGTGATGTGAAGGCGCATGACGACTTTCTGATCATGAGGGCCGCCGAGCGCATGCCCTCTCAGCACTTATATGCGCGGCTTGAGCGCGTTCGAGGTGACACCTCTCCTTCACTGGGACGACTATCTGCGGATTATTTGCCGCCCTGGGCTGTTTCAGAGTATGGTGCTAGCCACCGAAGGCCGGCAGGAGCACACCGCCACGTGAGAGGAAGCGTCTGATGAAGGCACGCGAGCACACCGACCGCATCGTGCTTCCTGACGAGCGTGTCGCAGTCTGCGGAGACTGGCACGGGAATCAAGGATGGGCTCGAATCGTCGCCCGCGCGTTGCCCCACCTCGCCCCCGATGTGACAACGATGCTGCACCTCGGCGACTGGTGGATGCCGCCGGACGCGTTCGACGAGATCTTCGCCGAGACCGCGCTCACCCGCTTCTACCTCACGGTCGGAAACCACGAGGACTTTGGACGACTCAGTCCACTCTTCGACAAGTACCCTGGCGAGGCCGTCCGGGTCTCGGAGATCGTATGGCTGCTTCCACGGCCGGCACGCCTGTCTATCGGGGGGCGCAATGTCCTGTCGCTCGGTGGCGCGTCCTCTGTCGACCGCGAGTCGAGGACCGAGGGGGTGACCTGGTGGCCCGAGGAGGCCGTCAGTGACGAGAGCGTTGCGGCGGCCATCGCCGGCGGCCCCGCAGACCTCATGCTCACCCATGAGTCACCCGCCGGTACTCCGGTGCGCGCGGTCCGGGAGATCCTCCGCTCGAACCCGCACTGGTTCACCAAGGCGGCGCTGGAGGCGTCCGCAGCTTCACGCGCGCGGGTCGGCCAGGTCTGGGATGCGGTGCGCCCCGAGCTGCTCGCGCATGGTCACATGCACGTCGCCGCGGGCGGTAGGACCGAGGACGGCCGGCGAGTGGCGAGTCTCGGGCGTGAGGGTCACGAGGGAAATGTCACGATCCTCGACATGCGCACCCTGAGGATGACTACGCCGAGCCTGGCGACCCTCCGCGGATACGCCAACGACGACGACGGTTCTCGTCGCGCTCGGGAGCTGCGCGCGAATAGCGTCGCCGAATCCTTGTACACAGGAGTCCTGGACGGACTCAAGCCCACTCCTCGAGCCCTCCGCGATGCCCAGGACTACATCGACGGGCTCCGTAGTCTCGAGGAGATCCTCGAAGACGTCCGCCGACGCCACACCCGCAAGCCCGACGAGAACTCATGACCAACACCCCCTGGGCGGACATCGTCGGCCCCTGCTACACGGTGGCGAGCATGGCCCGCACCCTCCGGTGGACGGAAACCGAAGTCATGGCCGCGGGGAACGATCTCCGCCTCCTCATGCTGACCACCGACGACGGCATCGACCTGTTCCCGCGGCTCCAGCTCCAGGACGGGAAGATCGTCGACGGGCTCCAAGACGTCCTCCGCGTCCTCGCGACCGGGACTGCGGGCAGATGGACGTGGGCGCAGTGGTTGAACGTCGCGTTGCCCGACAAGGACCGGCCCCGCAACATCACGCTGCTCTATGAAGGGCGCCTCGAGGAGGCGCTCCGGAACGCTGGCCATGACGCCTGGTCGTGGAGTGCGCCCTGACAACGACTAGAGCCAAGGCCTCGACGACAGAGATTCAATCTGCGGGGTTGGAGAGTTTCACCGTGCAAGCGCCGTCCACGACGGTGGTCTCCCCGGACAGAAAGCCCGCGCGGTCACTCGCCAGGAAGACTGCTACGTCGCCGATGTCCTGCGGTGTGCCGACGCGACCCACCGGGTGGAGTGTGGTGAGCCGAGCGGCCACTCGATCCGGGTCACCGAGCGAGTCGAGATTACCCTCGCTGAGATCTGACGCGATCCAGCCAGGAGCAATCGTGTTCACCCGGACGCCCCGCGGCCCGAGATCCACGGCCATCGCCCGGGTGACTGCATGAATCGCCCCCCTTGGAGGCCGAGTAGGCGACGTGCCCCGGGTTATAACCGAGACCTAGTGCGAGACCCTCGGCGATGTACTTCGGAGTCTTCTGGCTGGTGTGCGGTTCGTCGCCGACCGCGGCCTGCGCGAGCCACATCTTCGCCTGGAGGAGGTCGCGGACCTCGGCGTAGGCGGGGTCGAAGTCGACGTTGCTGACGGCCAGCAGAGACCCCCGCCTTCGGTCACGCCGGATCCGGTTCACTCATAGCTGCGGTGAACGTGCCATCCGTCCTCGCCCTTGAAGACGTCGAAAACCAGCGACAGTCCGTCGTCGTCCGTGCCCTGAAACCGCCACCCGTAGAGGCCGCGGCTTGCATGCGCTGACTCCACCGGCACCGTCCACACCGCATCGCGCAGCCGTGTAGGCATGTCCGTAACCCTCCACCGACGGCCAGCGAACACCATCCTCGTGGGGATGTCGTTGACCATCCATATGGTGGCGGGGAGGTGTTCGACGTCGGCGCGCATAACGACAATGATAGAACAGATGTTCGAATGTTGATAGCCTTTTGCTCGGCCGGAGGAAGGGTGCCGGCATGGGTTCCAGCAAGCGATTGGCCGCACACTACGACATGCGCGCACACCACAAAGCGATCCTGCGCGCCACCCAGTCAGGGCCACTCCAGTCGTTGTCCGAGCGGGAAGTGGCGCTGCAGGAGCAGCCTCTGACCACGTACCCGCAGCCCTATCGCGCGGTGCGGGCGTGGGTGCACTTCGGGGCGGAGGCGATCCGCGTGGATGCGAAGCTCGCCAGGTCGACGCCACTCGCCGCGGGAATCGAGTTCCGGGCGGGCGAGCAGGTGTTTCGTTGCTGGGTGTGGGGCAACGCGGTGACCGTCGACGACGACGACTAAGAACGTGAATGTCGGAGACCGATGCTAATACTGATTAGGTCGGCAACGAAGCCGACCTTCAAGAAGGAACAGCAATGGCAAACGGAGACATCCGGACGTACTACGAAGACGGTCAGTGGAAGTCGAAGGTGGACGGCAGCTCCCGCGCCGCGCACGTCGGCGGAACGAAGGCCGAACAGTCGGCCGTTGGACGCGACATGGCGCGCGAGCGAAAGGTCGAGCACCGAATCACCCGCACCGATGGCGCGGTCACTCAGCAGAACTCCTACGGCAACGACCCCGAGTCCAGCAGGGGCTGACCCCGCTGGACGAGTGAGCGCACGGCGAAGCTCTAGGTCGACTTCTTCCGTTCGCTCTTGTAGTCGTAGTAGCGAGACATCGCCGGAAGCCATTTCGTCCTGGCGAATGCCCAGTCCGGTGTCTCGAACGCGGTGAGGATTTCGCCGGCGGCCGACGGTCCGGCACCGGTCAGCCACATGACCCCGAGCATGTCGTAGGCCTTCACGATGTCGTCGACGATCTGGCGGAGAGCCTTCACGTCCTCGAAGCCGATGAAGGCGCCGCGCCCTGCCCGCTGCAGTCGCTGTGACGTTTGAGCCACGGATGGGTGGACGTACCCGCTCATCCGAGACCAGAGAGACTTCACATCGTTCTGGTAGTTGGACAGGTCGTCCGGCTTGCCGAAGAGCACATCGACCTGCTTCACGACGTCGATGGACGAACGGGGCACGGCGGAAGCGAGGTAAGCGATCCGGTCCTCCCGGCTGTGCGTCTTCACATCAGGAAGCTGCTGGTCCACATACACATGCTTGACCGATGACTCTAGGAGGTAGCGCAGTTCTCGTCGGGCAGCGTTATGGACCCCGACCTTCACGAGATCAAGGATGGCGACGACAGACTCGAGGGTGTCGTCAGTCGATGTGTACAGCAGCAGTCCGTCGACTATCGGAGAGCTCCGACTCGACTCCGCCCACGACATGCGGATGATGTCGATAAGGGCTCGTGTGACACGTTCGAGGCGAGTGATCTGCGCCTTGTAGTCGGCAGACTCTCGCAGCTCGGCGTGAGCGACGACGCGATCCTTCGCGCTATCGGCGACGGCGGCATCCGAGGATTCGGGTTCAACCGCGTAGTCATCCTGGCGTGAGCGACGACCATGGCAGATCGCTCGGGCGACCCCCGACCACCATCGCCGCTGTCCTTGAGATTCGGATGGACCGCGCATAGGAGTGAAAGACTACCGAGGAAAGGAAGGCACGAGATGTCCGAAAGACGTTTCCCCACTGCTCCGAACACCGCCGCGGCGATCCGGACCGCGCTGGGCCAGAACAACATCGAGGCCGCCGACCGCCTCATCACGGAGCTGTTCGGTCGCGTCATCAACGCATCCGGAGAGATCCCCGCCGAAGCCCTCGCCCGACCGGGGAGCACTGGCGACGCGCGCTACGACACCCTTCTCGCGGTCGGACTCGCCTACGCACTCAAGACCCATGGTCTCCCTCCCGCCGCATGGATGGACGCAGTCCCCGCGCTCAGCGTGGAATGGGTCTGGGACCAGGACCCTGACCCTCTGCCCGAGTATCGCGAGTACATCCGCAGGCAAACTCCTCCTATGTTCCTCGCCAAGGGGCTTTTGCTCCGCGACCGCGACCTGAGGATCCTGTGAGCATTCCCGAACAGCTGCTGACCGCTGACGAGTTGGCCGGCTACTTCGAGATCCTGCTGGATCGACTCGCCGCGCGTGAGATCGATGTAGACGCGTACATCATCGGCGGTGCAGCCATTGCCATCCAGCTGGGCCGGAACGAACTGACCCCCGACGTGGATGGATTCTTCCAGCCACGCGCGGAGGTACTCGCGGAGGCTCAGGCGATGGCGGACGAACTCGGCCTGCACCCGGACTGGGTCAACACACATGCCGCGGGGTTCATCGCGTTCGACCCAGCCGACGACAGCGACGCGCTGGTGACACACGTCGGCGGCCACCGCGTTGCCGTTGCCTCCAAGCGAGTACTCCTGGCCATGAAGATCGCAGCGGCGCGCCAGAAGGACCAGAGCGACATCAGCCGCCTCCTCTTGGACATGAACATCACGGACCCCGACGAGGTTGTCGAACTCGCTTACTCCGTCTTCGGCGAAGACAGCATGACTCTCACTACAGGACGCGAGGACGTTCGCCTGGAAGCAGCCCAGGCGCTGAGGCGAGCTTCGCTCTACGCCGCGAAGATGGCGGGCACGGAGCCTCCCCACCCCACCCCGCTGCCTCGACAGAACGCGAACCAAAGTCGACGGCCACAGGGTTCCATCGGCGGGCACGGTGGAGAGTTCACCGCGAAGGAACACAGCGATCCAGAGATCCAGCTCCCGCCGGGGGTATAGCCCTCGGCGCCCCGCGCGCCGCCTACGTGCGTGAACTGGTGAGCAGTGGGATCACATTCGACGGCCGCACAGCCTCCGACGGTGCACTCCCCGCAGCCGAAGGCGTTCGCGCGACCACAACCTCGAAGAGGTCGCGCGGGGCGCGAGCCTGGTCGATGAGTGACTCACGTTCGATGCCAGCGGAATCCAGCAGCTCAACCGACCGAGGCAGCATCGAAGGCTGCTCCGTCGCACTGATGAGACCAGGTTCCTGACGCCGCCAACCACGCTGCGTCAGTGTGATGACTGCATTCCGGTAGGTCACATCGCTGATGGATCCAAGTCGCCGAGCGCGGAACAGCAGGGCCTGAATGCTGACACCCCACTGTTCCTTCAGCGCCCCGAGTGTGTCCCAGGCGCGCGCGTTCATCGCGGTAGGAAGTAGCGGCCAAAGTTCATCCTCCGGCATCAAGAACTCAGCGGCAAACCTGTTGGCCTGTTCTTCGACGACTCGACCTCCCGGTTCCGCATCCCGGTGCATGATGAGATGCCCGAGCTCATGAGCCACATCGAACCGCTGACGGTAGTAGTCACGCTTTGTCGGGTTGAGGACAACCACCGGCCGCTCGGTGGACTCGAACGAGTACGCATCCACCGCCGAGGTCTGCGGCGGGCTGAACACGACAAGAACACCGTGGGACTCGAGGAGGCGGACCAGATGCTTCAGCGGGCCTGCCTCCAGGCCCCACTCGCGTCGCAGACGGCGAGCTGCTTCCTCCGGCGCATCGACCTCATCATCGAATGACACCTCGAAGGATGGAACGTTCACTTCGGGGAACTCGACGTGCTTCTCCACCGCCTCGGCGATGTCGACGGCAAGAAGCCCGAACGCGAACGCCTGGTCGCGGGCGCGCTGGCTCGTGGAGCGAAGAGAGCGAAAGTGAGGAACAGCGGTTTCATGTCGTCTGGACGCACCCCGAGGACTGAAAAAGTCCGGGGTCACGCCCAGGCTCATGGCGAGCTCAGCAACGTTTGCCGGCGTCGGACGCTTCGCCCCCGATTCCCAGGCAGCAAGCGCCGTCGAGCTCTTGCCGATCTGCGCTGCCAGCTCACTCTTACGGAGACCTTCGAGCTGGCGCGCCAGGGTGAGTCGTTCTGGTGCGAAGAGCGTCACTTGGTGTTCTCCGACGCGGCGGCCGGGCGCAGACGAACCGCGACGTCCGGCTCGTCGACACGCGGCGGAACTGACCCGGGCTTCGGGCGGGCGATGGGGTCTCCGTCAACGCCGCCACTCAGCGGCTCTGCCCAGTGCCAGGGGTTACCGAGATCGTCGTTGTACCGGGAATGCCCGATGATGAGCTCCCGCTCGAACGTCGCGAGATTCAGTGCATGGCCGAGGACGTAGGTGGGCATCCCGATGACGGGGAGCGCGTCCTGCGCGGCGAGTTCTTCTCGCTCATCGGCCGGCAGAATCTGGTCGAGCAGCGTGGAGGGGACAAACGCCCCGGGCATCTGGCGCGACACGGCTCTCACGGTGGGGGTCGCACGAGTCCAGTCGAGCTTGGCTCGCTCTCCGACTTCGAAGGCGTGGGTGATGAACCGAAAACCTTCGACACTCCAACCGTTGCTCCCGTTGAGGTTGGAGCGAGTCACGACGCCTGCCGGGATGAGGGGCATCGTCGTGCGGGCCCTTTCGGAAAGCCCCTCGAACAGGAAGTCCAGTCCGGTGGACTCCATGCCTGCGTCGACTGAGTAGTCACCGCAAGAGAAGACACGGTCGAGCCGGTTGGCGAGCACCTCGTAACGGCCGACACCAGCGGTGAGTGCCCCGTAGCCGGAGCCTCGGGTGAAGTCTTCAAGGATCTGCTCGCATGCGACGCCAAAGGCCCAGGAGAGGCCAGCGACAGCGTTGGTGCCGTGGAGGGCTTCTAGGACGTCATCTCGGTTCATCACAAGGTCAGAGTACACCCGTATCCAGTAATTGTGTCCATATCTGCAACCAATTGCGTGCAATCGGCGAGATCTCCGCTGGAGAAGGCCCCAGCGTTCCCCGACGCTGCGCGTGAACTCAAAGGCGTCGATGACCTTGAGGCCCAACGTCGTTGGTCGCGTGTACCCTGACGCTGTGACCGTGCCCGAGTCGTTGCCGCAGGTGCTGATCTTCATCGCCATGCTGGTGCCGGGGGTCAGCTTCGTAAGTGTCCGCACCTGGTACGTCGGGTGGCGGACCCCGGACTATGGAGCGGGTTCTCGTATTCTCGAGGCCCTCTACGTGAGCGCGATCTTCGTCATCGTCTACGTGGGACTGGGACTCGCTGTATTCGGACTCGCGAGCGAGTGGACCGGGATGGTCACGCTCGGATCGTTCGAACGCTGGGTCAACGATGGGTGGCGAGATACACCCGCATGGTGGATCGGGCTCGTCACCGTTGTGCTGCTCGTGGTCATCCCGGGGGGCGTAGCCGCACTGATGAGCTGGAGCCGACTCATCACGAAGGTGGACGACGACGGCAAGGTCACCCGCAAGCGACGTCGCGTGAATCGAAACCAGAGTCTGCCCAGGGCATGGGACCTGTCGGCGTACGGCGCCGAGACACCGCGATTGTCCGGGTGAAGACCAGCTCCGGCGTCTACGTAGGTGGATGGTTCGATGTCGAAGGGTACGTGAGCACGTATCCGTATGAGAGGGACATCTTCATCGCGCATCAATGGCGCATGGGCAAACGGGGGCAGTTCCCGGAACCTATTCACGACTCGCTCGGCGTATGGGTTCCCATCACCGACGATTGCCACGTGGAGTGGATTGCAGCTCCACCACAGAAGGAAGAGGGATAGCTATGCCCGACAAAGGTCGCCAATCAGAGCCGTTCTCGAAAGGCAGCTCGCCCCGCCGCGGTGGTGAAGGCGCAAAGCCGACGAACGGCAGCAACCCCAACCAGGCAGTCAAGCCTCCGTCGAGCGGACCTTCCGGTGGAGCCGGCGACTCCGGCGCTTCCAAGAAGTAGAAGCCATGGCTAACGATCCTCAGCAGCGCCGGCCGCCGAAGAGTGACGGTCAGTTCGGCGCGAAGCCCACCATGATGAAGCCGAACCAGTCCGCCAAGCCTCCAACGCAAGGGCCAAAGGGAACCGCAGGTGACTCGGGGGCGAAGCGCAGCTAGTTGGCCCCGGGATACAGGTTCACGCCGAGAACGTGTTCAAGTCGCGACACCGTCAAGAGGTCGGGCCAGACGGATCCGGCCATCACGTGCCGGATGGTGCGCTCGTCCAAGCCCGCATCGCGTGCCACGGCTCGTACGCTTCGATCTCCGAGCGCTTCGCGAAGGTTGACTACGAAGCGTCGCACAGCCTCACCAGCTGGATCGGAGGTCGGCGTGTCCGGCCACTGATCCACGAGAGCCGCGGGCGGCTTACGAGGAACTCGTTCTGACATCAGCGCCCTCCTGTGGCGTCTGGTGGCGATCCCAGTGATCCCATGGAGCAACTACCGGATCTGGAGCAGATCTGGTTTTCAGGAGCAACTTGGAGGCTCCATTGGCGCGGGTTCAAGGTCATCTCATATCAGTCGACGAGCAGCGCGGGCTCCTCGAGAACCGATGCCACGTCGGCGATGAAGCGGCTCATGCCGTCGCCGTCGATCACGCGGTGGTCGAAGGAGCCTGCGACGGTGGTCACCCAGCGGGGGCGCACCTCGCCGTCGACGACCCACGGCTTCTGGCTGATCGTGCCCATGGCGATGATGCCGGCTTCGCCCGGGTTGATGATCGGGGTTCCAGCATCCATCCCGAACACGCCGATGTTGGTGATCGTGATCGTGCCGCCCTGCTGATCGGCCGGCGAGGTCTTGCCCTCACGCGCCGTGAGGGTGAGGCGGTTCAGCGCCCGGGCGAGATCCTTCATACCCAGGTCCTGCGCATCCTTGATGTTCGGCACGAGCAGACCGCGGGGCGTGGCCGCGGCGATGCCGAGATTCACGTAGTGACGCACGGCGATCTCGGCACCGTTCTCGGTGTCGATCCAGGCGGCGTTCACCATGGGTGTGCGGCGCACGGCCCAGATCACGGCGCGCGCCATGATCAGCAGCGGCGAGACCTTGATGTCGGCGTACTCGGGCGCGGCCTTGAGGCGCTTGACGAGTTCCATCGTGCGCGAGGCATCCACCTCTTTCCACACCGTGACGTGCGGAGCGGAGTACGCGCTCTGCACCATCGCCGACGACGTGGCCTTGCGGACGCCCTTGACCGGAATCGACTCGGTGCGGTCGTCGGATGCCGCAGACGGGGCCACCCCGCGGGCGATGCCGACCGGCGCTGCCTGTGGTGCCGGCACGGTCTCTTCGCGCACGGCGCCCCACTCGGGCGTCTCGATGTTGCGGAACACGCTCGCCTGCGAGGCATGGCTCATCACGTCGTCACGCGTGACCTCGCCGTCAGCCCCCGTCGGGGTGACCGAGGTGAGGTCGACCCCGAGGTCGCGGGCGAGCTTGCGGATCGGAGGCTTCGCGATGACGCCGACCGACGAGCGCACCGGGCGCTCGGCCGGGCGCTTGCGCCGCGAGGTCGCGCCGCCGCCGGTGCCGTAGCCGACGAGCACCGAACCGCCGCCCTCTTCGGGCGCGGGGGCCTCGGCCGTGACGACCTTGCCAGGACCGGCATCGTCTCGGGCATCCGTCACGAAGGTGATGATCGGCGCACCGACCTCGACCGTCGTGCCCTCGGCCACCAGCAGCTCACCGACGACGCCGGCGTGCGGCGAGGGCAGCTCGACGAGCGACTTGGCGGTCTCGATCTCGCAGATCACGTCGTTGATGGCGACGGAGTCACCGGGGGCGACCTTCCACGCGACGATCTCGGCCTCGGTCAGGCCTTCGCCGACATCCGGAAGGGTGAAGTTCTGCGTGCTCATCTGCGGTCCTTTCGGAACGGATCAGTAGGCCAGGGAACGGTCGACGGCCTCGAGGATGCGGTCGGCATCCGGAAGGTAGATGCCCTCGAGCTTGGCGGGCGGGAACGGGGTGTCGTAGCCGGAGACGCGCAGCACCGGCGCTTCGAGCGCGTAGAACGCACGCTCCATGACGGTCGCGGCGACCTCGCTGCCGATGCTGCCGAAGCCCTGCGCCTCTTGGGCGTAGACCATGCGACCGGTCTTGCGCACCGAGTCGAGGATGGGCGCGTAGTCGATCGGCGAGATCGAACGCAGGTCGACGACCTCGCAGCTCGTGCCCTCGGCTTCGGCGAGCGCGGCGGCCTGCAACAGCGTGGTGACGATCGCGCCGTGGCCGACGAGCGTGACGTCGGATCCGGTGCGCACGACGCGCGAGGAGTGCAGCGGCGCGGCGGAGGCGTCGAGTTCGACCTCGCCCTTCTGCCAGTACCGGCTCTTGGGCTCCATGAAGATCACGGGGTCGTTCGAGGCGATGGCTTCCTGGATCATCCAGTACGCGTCGTTGGGCGTCGAGGGTGAGACGACCCGCAGTCCGGGGGTGTGCGCGAAGTACGCCTCCGGGCTCTCCTGGTGATGCTCGACCGCGCCGATGTGTCCGCCGTAGGGGATGCGGATGACGACCGGCAGGCTGAGCGCGCCCTCGTGACGGTTGGTGAGCTTCGCGAGCTGCGTGGTGATCTGGTCGAAGGCGGGGAAGACGAACCCGTCGAACTGGATCTCGATGACGGGACGGAACCCCGTCATCGCGAGACCGATCGCCGTACCGACGATCCCCGACTCGGCGAGCGGGGTGTCGAGCACCCGCTGGTCGCCGAAGTCGCGCTGCAGGTGCTCGGTCACGCGGAAGACGCCACCGAGCTTGCCGATGTCCTCACCCATGAGCAGCACCTTGGGGTCGTTCTCCATGGCCGCGCGGAGCCCGGCGTTCAGCGCCTTGCTGAACGGCATCGTCTCGAGAGTCACTTCTGTTCTCCTTCGAACGATGCTTCGTACTGCGCTTGCCAGGCCTTCTGCTCGGCGATCAGGGAGTGGGGTTCGCTGTAGACGTGGTCGAACATGCGGCTCACCGGCGGCGGGCCGAGTTCGACGGTGCGCGAACGCAGATCTTCGGCAGCATCCGCCCCTTCGGCGTCGACGTCGTCGAAGAAGGATGCTCCGGCACCGCGATTCTCGAGGAACGCCCGCATGCGGGTGATCGGGTCGCGCTGCGCCCACGACTCCTCTTCGTCGTTGCCCCGGTACTTGGTGGGGTCGTCGCTGGTGGTGTGCGCACCGAGGCGGTAGGTCACCGCTTCGATCGCTCGCGGCCCCTGCCCGGTGCGTGCCTCATCGAGCGCGACGCGGGAGACGGCGTAACTGGCGAGCACGTCGTTGCCGTCGACCCGCACACTGGGGATGCCGTAGCCGGCGCTGCGCTGCACGAGCGGAACGCGCGACTGCGTCGATACGGGCACCGAGATGGCCCAGTGGTTGTTCTGCAGGAAGAAGACCGTCGGCGCCTGGTAGCTGGCGGCGAAGACCATGGCCTCGTGCACGTCGCCCTGGCTGGAAGCTCCGTCGCCGTAGTAGACGATGACCGCAGCATCCTTCTCGACGTCGCCGCTGCCGGAGCGGCCGTCGAAGGCGAGCCCCATCGCGTATCCGGTGGCGTGCAGGGCCTGCGACCCGAGCACCAGCGTGTAGAGACGCGTGTTGCCGTTCTTCGGGTCGGTCGGGTCCCACCCGCCGTGCGAGACGCCGCGCATGAGCTTGATGATGTCGAGCGGGTCGACGCCGCGGATGCGGGTGACCGCGTGCTCGCGGTACGAGGGGAAGAGCGTGTCCTGTGCGCGGGCGGCACGACCGGAACCGACCTGCGCGGCCTCTTGGCCACGGCTCGGCGGCCAGAGGGCCAGCTGTCCCTGACGCTGCAGGTTGGTGGCCTGGCCGTCGATGGCGCGGATGACGACCATGTCGCGGTAGAACTGCTCGAGCTCCGCATCGCTGATCTTCTCGATCAGTGACAGGTAGCGCTCAGCAGCGGGGGTGGGGGCGAATCGACCGTCCGCCTCCAGGACGCGGACGATTTCGTTCTCTGGCGAGCTCACCGTTCCACGCTATCCGAGGTTGGGTCGCTAGGGCTGGAGGGTCCGCACAACGGATTCGGAAACCTGTAGGACCTTGTCCACCGACTCATGCTCGCCGACGGATATGCGAATGCCGTCTCCCGAGAAGGGGCGCACGATCAGATCGGCCGCGACGAACGCGCCGGCGATCTCGTCGGTGCGCTCGGCGGCGGGCAGCCATACGAAGTTGCCCTGCGCGTCGGGGACATCCCATCCCTGGGCGCGCAGCCCTTCGACGAGGCGGGTGCGGCGCACGACGACCTCGGCCACGCGCTCGAGGAGCTCGGCTTCGGCGTCGAGGCTGGCGATCGCCGCGTTCTCTGCGGCCGACGTCACCGACAGCGGAACGCCGGTGGTGCGAGCCGCGTCGAGCACCTTCTCGTGCCCGATCGCGTACCCGATGCGCAGGCCCGCGAGGCCGTATGCCTTCGAGAACGTGCGCAGCACGACGACGTTCGGATGCTTCTCGAAGATGCGCTCGGCGAGACCGTTCACCGCATCGGGCGCGGTCACGAACTCGGCATATGCCTCATCGAGAATGATCAGGATGTCGGCGGGGACGCGGGCGACGAAGGCGGCGAACTCGGCGGTCGTGATGATCGGACCGGTGGGGTTGTTGGGCGTGCAGACGATGATCGCGCGGGTGCGGTCGGTGACGGCATCCGCCATCGCGTCGAGGTCGTGCCGGGCGCCTGCTGCCAGCGGAACCGGCACTCCGGTGGCGCCGGAGACCAGCGGGAGGCTCGGGTACGCCTCGAACGAGCGCCAGGCGTAGATGACCTCGTCGTCGACGGAAGAGGTGGCGAGGATCAGCTGGTGCAGGATCGAGACGCTGCCCGCCGCGACGTGCACCTCGTCGGCTCGCACGCCGTAGCGCGCGCCGAGGCGCTCGCGCAGTCGACCGGCCGTCGCATCCGGGTAGCGGTTGATCGGCGTCGTGTGCTGAAGGGCTTCGACGACCGAGGGCAGCGGATCGAAGGGGTTCTCGTTGCTCGACAACTTGAACGCGTCGGGACCCGCCTGCTTGCCCTGGCGGTACGGCGCGAGGGCGGCGATGGCGGGGCGGATGCGCGGAAGGATCGGGTCGGTCACGAGGATGAGTCTACGAGTGTTGGTTCGCTGGTGGGCGGGCTGCGGCGTCGCCTCTCTTTCGGCGCAAGAGGATGCTTGGTATCATTTTGGTATGGCTATGACAGTGAGATTCCCCGAAGAGATGGACGCGCAACTTGGCGCGCTCGCAAAGCGGCGACACACGTCGAAGCATGCTCTTCTCATCGAAGCCGCCGACCGCTTTCTCCGAGAAGAGGTCACCACTGAGGAGGCAGTCACCATTGCGCGAGGCGTCGCTGACCGCTACTCCGAGCTGCTCAAGAAGCTCGAAGACGCGTGACGCGTTACGTCGAACTACCCCACGCAGTCGGCGTTCTCGATGCACTTGGACTCCACATCCGCGACATCGGGCTACTTTCGTCCGCCTTGGCTCGGCCATCGAGCTCGATGTTCGGTGTCGAGGCGTACCCCGAGATCGAGGTGAAGGCCGCGGCTTTGCTGTCGTCGTTGAGCCAGAACCACCCTCTGTTCGATGGCAACAAACGCTTCTCCTGGGTGCTGACACTAACCTTCCTCGAGATGAACGGCGTCTTTATCGATATGGGCACCGAGGCAGCATTCGATCTCGTGCTGCGCACAGCACAGAGCAAAGCCGACCTCGACGAGATCGCGGACATGTTCAGAGCCCACCAGCGTTAGGGTGACGCGCCCCTCCTGACAACCGACCGAAGGTCATGGGAGACTGAGCGGACCATGCGTTTCATCATTCGAGTCGTCGTCAATGCCTTCGCCCTGTGGGTGGTCACGCTGATCACCGCCCTGCAGGTCACGATCACCGCGTTCCCCCCCGGAGAGACGCTGCAGCTGGTGCTGACGCTGCTCGCGGTCGCCGCGATCTTCGCGCTGGTGAACACGATCATCGGCACCGTGGTCAAGATCGTCGCGTTCCCGCTCTACATCATCACCTTCGGGCTGATCGGGTTCCTCATCAACGGGTTCCTGCTGTGGCTGACCGCCTGGATCACCAGCGGCTTCGGCTGGGGCCTCACGGTCGGCGACTTCTGGTGGGGAGTGCTGGCTGCGCTGATCATCTCGGTGATCAACGGCATCTTCGGCTTCATCCTGCGGCCGCAGAGCAAGAAGCAGCGCCGCCGCGACTGAGGTCATTCGCACTCGTCACCCCCGTCGTCGACGCGCTCGGCGTGATACTCGGTCGACTCGATGTCTTCGGCCTCGCCGAGTTCGTCCCAGAAGCCGTCGAGACCGTCGAGCCTCGGGTCGCCCGATTCTTCGAGCATCTCGGCCGTCTCGATGTACGACTCGAGCATGTGGGTGCGCAGCGTGAAGTCCTGAAGACCCGGATCGGGGTCGCCCACGCGTTCGGCCGTGAAGCTGTCGGGCGATCCGGTACCGCCCGGTGATCCTCCGCCCGCGAGCGAAGACACCAGATCGTCGGTATGGCGCAACTGCACGAGCAACTGGTCGTCGTCGAGGGTCGGCTCGACCGGGCTGCCCGCCGTGACCTCGACCCGCACGTCGAACTCGCTCCCCATCGCGAGGTGCGCAGCGATCATGCCGGCTTGCGAGTGCGCGAAGACGTCGACCCGATCGCCCTCCTCCGCCCCCGCCTCTTTCAGCGCATCCATCGTCGCCTGATACGACGCCGAGGTTTCACCCGAGTAGAGCTCCTTGTTCGACTTCATGTCCCACGGCTCCTTACCGCCGTAGCCGACGGACTGCGTGCCCTTCGCGTAGACGACGAAGCGATTGGTGCCGTCGGGCATCGCGTAGCGCTCGACCTTCACCTGTGCACCCGCCGCCGTCGGAAAGCGTCGCAGCGCCTCGGGAAGCGAGGTCGGCGGACCGCTGGGCGACGAGGTCTTGACGGGTGTGACGGTCACGGCATCCGCCTTTCCGCGCAGCACGGTCCCTGCCGGGATGACGCCCGTCCGCGCGAGCCCGGCGGCCATCCCGAAGCCGAGCAGGAGCGCCCCGAACGCGCCTCCGAGCCGACTCCCCGCCGGCCCCTGCACGCCCAGACCGTCGAAGCGATGCGCCGACCACTCCGCGACCAACCGATCCGCGAGCTCGCCGATGCGGTCGTCGGATGCGGCGATCTGGTCGGCCCTGTCCCGCAACTCGCCGGCCAGCGCCGGGTCACCGGCGGCGACGGCGGCCGCCTGCGCCCGAAGCTCGACGACTTCGTAGGCATCGGCCATGAGCAGCGTGCGCGACGCGATCTTCTCGAACTCCGCGTGGAGCAGGTTCCAGCGGCCGCCGACACGCCCCAGCGCGTCGAACTCGCTCCACGCACGGCAGGCCGCCGAGCCCATGAGCAGCGCGTACGCACGGGATGCCCCACCCCAGGCCGCCTCGACCGACGCCGTGATCGTCACCAAACGAGCACCGACGTCGCGCACGACAGCGGTGTCGACCGCGATCGCCCCGCCGTATCGCACATCGAGATCGTCGCTCATGCGACACCGACCGCCCGCCAGTCGGCCACGAGCGACTGCAGCACCATGACCTCGAGGATCAGGAGGGCGTTCTGTTCGGCGATCGCCTCGTGCAGCGCCTGCATGCCACGGGCCTGCCAATCCGTCTCTTCGGGCAGGGGCGCCGCCACCGCTGCTGCGGACTCGGCGGATTCGAGCGCGTTGCGCAGCTCGAGCCCCGCCTGCTCCCACATCGCGAGGTCGTACGACGACCAATCATCGGTGAGGAGAGACGTGGGCGAGGCGAGTGAGGAGTACATGCCCAGAAGCATGCGGGCCGCGCGACGACGCGGAAGCACGGATGCCCCGCACCGGTGCACAGATGCCGTTCGGGCGGGGCTGTGCAGGACCGGTGCATCGCCGAACTGCACGACGATCTGCACGACGAACTGTGCACGACCGCCATCGACCGGCAGAATGGGACAGTGACATCCCCGGATCCCTATCGCGTGATCTTCGTGTGCACGGGGAACATCTGCCGGTCCCCGATGGCCGAAGTCGTGTTCCGCGATCTGGCGCAGCACCAGGGTCTCGGCTCGCGCATCGTCTCGCGCAGCGCCGGCACCGGCGACTGGCACCTCGGCGAACGCGCCGACCACCGCACCATCGACTCGCTCGCGCGACGCGGCTACGACGGCTCGCAGCATCGCGCGCGACAGTTCAGCGCAGCATCCTTCGCCGACAACGATCTCGTCGTCGCCCTCGACCGCACCCACGAACGCATCCTGCGCGAGTGGGCACGCGACGAAGACGAAGAGGGCAAGGTCACCCTGCTGCTCGCCTTCGACCCCGATGCCTCGACGCACGATGTGCCCGACCCGTACTACGCCGGGGCCGAGATGTTCGATTCGGTGCTCGGTATGATTGAGACGGCGACTCGGGGCCTGTTCCGCCAGCTCGAACCAGCTCTGCGTCTCCCCCGCACGCCCCGCATCTGAGGGGCCCGATCAGGAGGACTCCCCTGACTTTCCAGCCTTCGCTTCCGCCGCAGCCCCTGAGCCCCCTCGACGGTCGCTACCGCGGCGCCGTCACCGGACTCTCCGACTTCCTCTCGGAGGCGGGCCTCAACCGGGCCCGCGTCGAGGTCGAGGTCGAGTGGCTCATCGCCCTCACCGACCGGTCGCTGTTCGAGACCTCTCCCCTGTCGGACGCCGACAAGGAGCGCCTGCGCGCGCTCTACCGCGACTTCGGCCAGACCGAGATCGACTGGCTCGCCGAGAAGGAAGCGGTCACCCGCCACGACGTCAAGGCCGTCGAGTACCTCGTGCGCGACCGCCTGTCGACGCTCGGTCTCGACGCGGTCTCCGAGCTCACCCACTTCGCCTGCACCAGCGAAGACATCAACTCGGTCTCGTACGCGCTCACCGTGAAGCGTGCGGTCGAGGGCGTCTGGCTGCCGGCACTCGACGGCGTGATCGCCAAGCTCCGTGAATTGGCCGTCGAGCACGCCGACGCCGCGATGCTCTCGCGCACGCACGGTCAGCCGGCCACCCCGTCGACGATGGGCAAGGAGATCGCGGTGTTCGCGTGGCGCCTCGAGCGTGTGCGCGAGCAGATCGCGGCATCCGACTACCTGGCCAAGTTCTCGGGCGCGACCGGCACGTGGTCGGCGCACCTCGCTGCCGATCCGGATGCCGACTGGCCCACCATCGCCCGCGAGTACGTCGAGGGCCTCGGCCTCGGCTTCAACATCCTGACCACCCAGATCGAATCGCACGACTGGCAGGTCGAGCTCTACGATCGGGTGCGTCACGCCGGCGGCATCCTGCACAACCTCGCCACCGACATCTGGACGTACATCTCGCTCGGCTACTTCGCGCAGATCCCGGTGGCCGGCGCCACCGGTTCGTCGACGATGCCGCACAAGATCAACCCGATCCGCTTCGAGAACGCCGAGGCCAACCTCGAGCTCTCGGCTGCGCTGCTCGGCTCGCTCTCGCAGACCCTCGTCACCAGCCGCCTGCAGCGCGACCTCACCGACTCGACCACGCAGCGCAACATCGGTGTCGCGTTCGGGCACTCGCTGCTCGCGCTCGACAACCTGCGTCGCGGCCTCAACGAGATCTCGCTCTCGCGTCATGTGCTGCTGGCCGACCTCGACGTGAACTGGGAGGTTCTCGCCGAGGCGATCCAGACCGTGATCCGCGCCGAGGTGGTGGCGGGTCGTTCGACGATCAGCGACCCGTACGCGCTGCTCAAGGAGCTCACCCGCGGACACCGTGTCGCCGGGCCCGAGCTCGCCGCATTCGTCGAGGGACTCGAGATCGGCGACGCCGCCAAGCAGCGCCTGCTCGCACTCACCCCGGCGTCGTACATCGGCATCGCCGAGCGCCTCGCGCGCTGAGAACCCCGCCCATCCGACCTCGGATGCACCGGAAACGCACCCCGCACACCTCGCGGGGTGCGTTTCTGCTTCGGCGCGCGGCCCTAACTCAGGAAAAATCGACGACGCCGGTGCCCCCGGCCACGTCATTCCGCGGCGCGCGCGGACGGATGCTTCGGATTGTCCTGAGTTGGGGACAGCCCACCCCACCGAACAGCGCGAACAGCTACGCCCGGGCCTCGCCGGAGAAGCTCTCGACCCGCTCCCGGGGCATGAAGGCCACCGCGATCAGGGTCAGCGCGGCGGTCACGGCCGCGGCGACGAACACCCACACCGAGGCGTCGATGATGGTGCCCGGGTCGTCGGGCCCCGCGCCCTGGGCGATCACCGTGTTGGAGATCGCGCCGAAGATCGCCACACCGACGGCAGCGCCGGCGGAGCGCGCGAACGCGTTCATGCCCGTGACCGCGCCCCGCTCACCCCAGCCGACGGATGCCTGAGCGGCGATGAGCGTGGGGGCGGCGCTCCACCCCAGCCCGAAACCGAGCACGAAGGCGATGCCCGCGATCGCGAACGGGTTCGGCCAGGGCGAGACGATCGCGAGAGCGGTGGCGCCGAGGGTGGCGATACTCATACCGATCAGGGCGGTGCGGCGGAATCCGATGCGCATGTAGAGGCGCCCGACGTTCGCGGCGGCGAGCGGCCACCCGAGCGTCAGGGCGGCGACCGCGAGGCCGGCGAGCAGCGGCGCTATGCCGATCGAGCCCTCGAGGTACGCGGGCGCGAAGCTGGTGATGCCCGTCAGCAGCGCACCGATCCCCAATGACACGATCGTCGTGGTCAGGATCAGAGGCCGGGCGGCGAGGCGCAGATCGACGATCGGTTCTGGCACCCGTCGCTCGACGAGCACCAACCCGGTGAGGGCGACCACGCCGATGCCGAAACAGAGGGCGCTCTGCATCGAGAGCCACGCCCAGGCGTTGCCCCCCTCGAGCACCCCGAGAATGATCCCGGTCAACCCGATCGTGAGCAGCACGGCACCGAGGTAGTCGATGCGGTGGCGCTGCGTCTGCTTCTCTTCGTGGAACTTGCGCAGGATCATCCACCCGGCGATCAGACACAGCGGGATGTTCACGAAGAAGATCCAGCGCCAGGCGTCGAGCTGGGCGAAGAGTCCGCCGAGTGCGGGGCCGACGACCGACGACACCGCCCAGACGCTGGCGATGTAACCCTGCACCTTGGCCCGCTCGGCGACGGTGTAGATATCGCCCACGATGGTCATCGACATGGGCGCGACCGCTCCGGCGCCCAGCCCCTGCACCACCCGGAAGGCGATGAGAGCGGGCATGCTCCACGCGAACCCGCAGAGAATCGACCCGAGCAGGAACAGCCCGATGCCGAGGAGGATGATCGGCTTGCGCCCGACGGTGTCGGCGAAGCGCGAGTAGATCGGAACGCTCACGGCCTGCGCGAGCAGGTACACCGAGAAGAGCCAGGGAAACTGCTGATAGCTGCCGAGATCGTCGACGATGCTGGGCACCGCGGTCGCGAGGATCGTCGCGTCGATGGCGATGAGCCCCGTCGACAGCATCAGCGCTCCGAGCACGGGACCCCGTGCCGAGCGCAATCCGACGGAGGAGCGTTCGACGGGATTGGTCACGTCTGTGACAAGCCTCCCCGCACGGGACCTATTCCTGACGGTCGCCGCGCGTGTCGCGCGGTTCGGCCGAACCGTCGTCGGGCTCGTCGTCGTAGAGCACCGGCCGATCGATGGTCTTCGTGATGTCGGCGGGGTCGATCGCGAGCAGGAGCATCGCGAGTCCGAGCAGCGTCACGATGAACGCGCCACCGCCGACGACGAGCCCGAGCAGGACCGGAGTCAGGCCCTGGTAGCTGCCGTTGGCGATCGCGTCGTTGACCCGCGCGGTGAAGGCGCCGGTCGAGACGAGCGTCACGACCATCGCGAACACACCGCAGGCGAGCGCGATGCCCAGCAGGTGAAGGGGGCGCATGATGTCGCGGCGGCTCGGCTTCTCGTCACTCATCGGGCGTCTCCACTCTCAGCCGGCACGGAAGCGGAGGCCACGGCATCCGCCTTCTTGGGGGTCAACCCGGCGATGCCCAGGAACACGGCGACCAGCGCGGCGTATCCGCCGAACATGCCGACGCCGAGGATGATGCCGGACAGCTCGAACGTGCCCGCCTCGTCGATCGTGTAGTCGTGGGTGAATCCGGCGGGGATCAGCAGCAACAGGATGCCGAGCAGCACGCCGAACGCACCGATGATGACGCCGTCGCGACCCGTGGGGTCACCCGCGCGGCGCGCACGAACCCCGGCGAGGAGTTCGACGGCACCCGTGATCAGCGCCCACGAGGAGACGACGATGAAGAACAGATCGTTCGTGCGCCACATCGGGATGCCGGTGGCCATTCCGGCCGCGAACCCGAGCAGTCCGAGGATCACGTACGGCCAGCGCGAACCCGCCGGCAGCACCAGGAAGACGGCGAGGATCAGCACGAACCCGGTCACGAAGGCGAACCCGCTGAACACCGAGAGGCCGACGGCCGCGGAGTGGTCGGATGAGAACGTGATCATGACGGCGGCGGCGGCCGCGAAGAGTGCGCGCAGCAATTGCACGTGGCGCACGGTGAATGCGCGAGCAGGGGCAGACATGACGATCCAGAGTCCTCCGGGGTGTTCCCCCCAGTCTACGCGGGGGCGCGGAGCCGGGCGGACGGGTGCCGCTCGTGGGGCCCGGCAGATCTCCCCAGATCGACTACCAGGCCCCACGAGTACGCAGCACGGGGGCATCACTACGCTGGATCATCCTCCGCAGGTTCGGGCACCCTGCCCGCGTCGAGACGATCAGACGATCACACATCGGCACCAATCCCCAGAGGTGACGTCGTGTGGTCGTTATGCTCACTGTAAAGGGGAGTTCTTCACATACCAGAGGGGGTCTGTGATGGGGAATGACGAAATCCCTCGCGGCCACCGCGTCGAGGGCTTCGCGGCATCGTTCCGCGATGCGATCAACGCACGCCGCGTGACGCTGTCGTGGCTGCAGGAGCGGCTGCGGGCGCGCGGCAACCAGGTGTCGATGGCCACGCTCAGCTACTGGCGATCCGGTGCGCGGCATCCGGAGGGCGCGCAATCGATGGCCGCGGTCGCCGACATCGAGGAGCTGCTCGACCTCGACACCGGCGCTCTGAGCGGCCTGCTGCGCTCGTCGCACCGCACCGGCCCGCTCGGGCCGAACCTCTTCCCGCTCTCCGAAGAAGAGATCGAACGTGCGGTGATGGATGCTTTCGCCGCACTCGGCGCGGACTACCCCGACACCTCGCGCGAGCTGACGACGCACTCCGTGACCGACGTCGACGCGACCGGGAGCGTCGTGCACAGTCACACGCGCAGCATCGTGCAGTCGACGGTCGGGACGATCACGGCGATCCCCTTCTTGGAGCTGAGCCCCGGGGTCCCGACCCCGGCTCCCGTGTTCTCGGCGGACTACGGCGGGCGCATCGCGAACCGCTATTCGCATCCGAACGGCGAGGTGCACGGGGTGCTGTTCGAGTTGGATGCTCCGCTCACCGCCCCGAACACGGCCATGGTCGAGTGGTCGGTCGCCTACCCCGAAGGGTTCCCGCCGACGCTCGAGACCGGGCACGCGGTCGCCCGGCAGTGCCGGGAGCTGCTCGTATGGACGCGATTCCACCCCGATGCGCTGCCCGACTGGCTCGAGGAGCAGGTCGACACCCCTCAGGGCACCACGGTCACGCCGATCGCGTTCGAGACGGGCCCGTCGATCCACCAGGTGCGTCGGGCCTTCGGCCCCGGGGCCCTTCTGCTGCGCTGGGGGTACGGCCCGCGCGAGTGAACTCGGCGCTCAGCCGGGCTGATCGCCCGTCGCGACGGGGCGCCCCGGGGTGTTCGACCACTGGCTCCACGACCCGGGGAAGACTTTCACGTCGACACGCACCTCGTCGAGGACGAGCGCGGTGTGCGCGGCCGTGACGCCCGAGCCGCAGTACGCAGCGACGCGGGTGCCCTCGGCGATGCCGACCGTGGCGAGGTTCGCGCGCACGGTCTCGGCATCGAGGATGCGGCCCTCGGCGTCGAGGTGCAGCATCGTGGGCAGGTTGACGGCTCCGGGGATGTGGCCGGCCACCGGGTCGAGCGGCTCGTGCTCGCCGCGGTAGCGCTCGGAGGCCCGCACGTCGAGCAGCACGCCGGATGCCGGGAACGCCGCCGCCTCGTCGATCGTCAGCGCATCGGCTCCGATCTCGTGCAGCACCGCGGAGCCGGGGACCGGGGCGACGTCATCGGTGGCGACGCCGAAGCCGGCGGCCTGCCATCCGCGGATACCGCCCTCGAGCACGCGCACGTCGACGCCCGCCTGGCGCAGCAGCCACCAGGCCCGGGCCGCGGCCAGCCCCTTCGCATCGTCGTACGCGACCACGAGGTCACCGTCGTCGACGCCCCAGCGACGCACGGCCGCCTGCAGGGTCGCGGTCGACGGGAGCGGATGCCGCCCCTCCGATGCCTCGCCGTGCGTCGAGAGCTCGGTGTCGAGAGGCACGTACACGGCTCCCGGGATGTGTCCGTCGAGATACTCGGCACGACCGTCCGGTCGGTCGAGACGCCAGCGCACGTCGATGACGCGCACGACCGCTCCCTGCTCGCGCAGGTCGCTCAGTTCCTCGGGGCTCACGAAGTTGCTCATTCTGCGAGGCTACCCACCCGATCGATGCATCCGCTCCGAGCCGACATCGGTCGTCATCCGGGGTGCCGTGCGGCGCTATCCTCGATGAGGCCGCCGTTGAGAAAGGGCACCGATGCCCACTCGTCTCCGCTGGATGCGCTTCCGCCCGCAGGAAGCCGCCCTCATCGCGATCACCGCGGTCTGGGGCAGCACGTTCCTGCTCGTGCACTGGGCGATGCAGCACTCCGGACCCTGGTTCTTCGTGGGCATCCGGTTCTTGGTGGCCGGGCTGATCAGCGTGGTCATCTTCCACCGGGTGCTGCGGGGCATCCGCTGGCGCGATATCGGTGCGGGCGTCGCGATCGGCGTGATGATCTACCTCGGCTACGGTCTGCAGACCTACGGGCTGCAGACGATCGACTCAAGCACCTCGGCGTTCATCACCGCGATGTACGTGCCGCTGGTGCCGCTCGCGCAGTGGGCCGTGTTCCGCAAGCGACCGCCCGCGATGGCGTTCGTCGGAGCCGCGCTGGCCTTCGTGGGGCTGATGCTCATCGCCGGCCCCGATGCGTTCTCGTTGACACTCGGCTCGGGCGAGATCGCGACCATGATCAGCACCCTGCCGATCGCCGCCGAGATCATCCTGATCAGCGTGTTCGCCGGCAAGATCGACCTCGGCCGCATCACGATCATCCAGCTGCTCACGGCGGGAGTGCTCGGGCTGCTGACCATGCCGGTCGTGGGCGAGGGCATCCCCGAGTTCTCGTGGATCTGGGTCGGGTGCGCGCTCGGGCTCGGGGCCGCGAGCTGCCTCATCCAGCTCACGATGAACTGGGCGCAGAAGTCGGTCTCGCCCACGCGCGCGACCATCATCTACGCCGGCGAACCGGTGTGGGCGGGCATCATCGGACGCATCGCCGGCGAGCGGCTGCCCGCGCTCGCGCTGGTCGGCGGGGCGCTGGTGGTGCTCGGCACGATCGCGAGCGAGCTGAAGTTCGTGCGGCGACGGTCGGGCACGGCCGATGCTGCGACCCTCGCCCGGGAATAGACCGAGCGGCCGCGCGTTCTACCCCACATGATTGAAAGTTCAACGGTCGTTCCGGTCGCCAGCGAGCGCACGCGCGTGCGCGTGCCGATGCGGTTCGCCGACGGCTACGCCACGACCGCCGACGTCGTCACCTTCGACGGACTCGTCGACGGCCGCGAGCACCTGCTGCTCGGCCTCGGTGACTGGCGCGCCGCACTCGACCGCGCAGCCGACGGAGGCCCCGCGCCGCTCGTGCGCCCGCACAGCGAATGCCTCACCGGCGACGTCTTCGGCTCGGAGCGCTGCGACTGCGGGCCGCAGCTGCGCGAAGCCGTCGAGCGCATCGCCGACGAGGGCGGGTTCCTGCTCTACCTGCGCCAGGAGGGCCGCGGCATCGGCCTGTATGCCAAGCTCGACGCCTACGCGCTGCAGGACTCCGGCCTCGACACCTACGAGGCGAACGTGGCCCTGGGCCGCGGTGAAGACGAGCGCGACTACACCGTCGCCGCCCAGATGCTCACGACGCTCGGGGGCGACAGCATCCGCCTGCTCAGCAACAACCCCGACAAGGCGCGGCAGCTCGACGCCCTCGGCATCCGCGTCACCGAGCACGTTCCCACCGGCGTGCACCTGTCGGAGTCGAACACCCGCTACCTCGAAGCCAAGCGCGACCACACCGCGCACACCCTCGACCTGTCGGCGGCCTGATGACCGACGCCGCCGCAGTCACGACCGAGGGGCGGCTCGCCCGCCGGCTCGACGACGCTGAGATGGATGCCTGGCTGCCCGTCATCCGCTTCGTGCAGTTGCTTCCCCAGGTGCTCGACCGCACGCTGAAGGAAGAGGTCGGGCTCAACCACGCGCGCTACGCGATCCTCGTCACCCTCGGCGGTCAGGTCAGCGGAGCCGTGACGATGACCGAGCTCGCCCGCATCGCCGGCCTCAGCCGCTCGCGCCTCAGCCACGCCATCGACTCGCTCGAGGAGCGCGGCTGGGTCGAGCGCACCTCGTGCCACAGCGACAAGCGCACGCTCTCGGCCACCCTCACACCGGCGGGGCGCGACATGCTGCGCGCGGCGGCCCCCGTGCACGTCGAGCAGATCCGCGAGCTCGTTCTCGACCCGCTGAGCGACGAAGAGCGCGGCCAGCTCGCGTCGATCCTGACGAAGCTGCTGCCCGGGGTGACCGCGGCGCTGTAGTCGCGCGCCTTTCCGAATCCGGGAACGTTCTGCTCTGTGTTTCTGCTCTGAGCAGAAACGATGGAGCGGCATGCGGCACGCGTCGTACCGTGAGGCATGGCCGACATCGTCCCCTTTCCGCGCGCACCCCGCCCGAGCGACCCCGAGCCGCTGTGGCGTCACCTCCTCGGCGATCAGCTGCGACGCCGACGACATGACCGCGGAGAGACGCTCACCGAGACAGCCGACACGGCCGGCGTCTCACCGCAGTACCTCTCGGAGGTCGAACGCGGCCGCAAGGAACCGTCGAGCGAGATGATCGCGGCCATCGCCGGCGCCCTCGACACCAGCCTGATCGAACTCACCAGCGCCGTCGCCGACGAGTTGCGTGCGGCGTCGGCACCGGCATCCGCCCGCGCCTCGGCGTTCGCCCTCGCCGCCTGAGGGGTCTCCGCGCGGTTCATAACTCCTCAGAACCCGGCCGTTCGGGCCGACGCGGGGCCCGTTTCGGCGCCGCGCGCCTCGTTTCTGAGGAGTTATGAAGACGCTCTCGGCGCCGGGCTGTCCCCAACTCAGGAAAAACCCGTCGTCACCGGCCGGAATCGGGCCAGATGCGCCCGTTCCGGCCGATCTGTCCTGAGTTAGGGACAGCAGTCGGGTCAGCCCCGCGCCCCCAGCACCGTGTCGATGAGGCCATAGGCCTGGGCGGCGGATGCCGTGAACACCCGGTCGCGGTCGGTGTCGGCGCGCAGCTCGGCGACCGAGCGTCCGCTGTGCCGGGCGAGGACCTCCTCCATGTCGGAGCGCACCCGAACGACCTCGTCGGCGGCGAGGATCAGGTCGGGGATCGCCCCGCGCGACTGCCCGGCGGGCTGGTGCAGCACGATGCGGGCGTGGGCGAGGGCCGCCCGCTCCCCCTCGACTCCGGCGGCGACGAGCAGTGCGGCCGGGCCGATCGCCTGCCCCACACAGGTCGTCGCGATGCGCGGACGGATGTGCTGCATCGTGTCGTAGATGGCGAGCGCCGCCCCGGGGTCGCCGCCCTCGCTGTTGATGTAGAACTGGATGCCGCTCTCGGGACTGTCGGCATCGAGGTGCAGCAGCTGGGCGATCAGCGCGTTCGCGACGCCCGCGTCGATGCCGGTGCCGAGGTAGATGACGCGCTCGGCGAGCAGGTGCGAGTAGACGTCCATGACGCGTTCGCCGCGCGGATGCTGCGCGATGACGTTCGGGATCGTGTAGCTGCTCATGCGCCCGCCCCCAGCCCGACACGTGCGCGTCGTCGCGGCATGACGTCGGCGATCGAGGTGACGATCTCGTCGATGAAGCCGTACTCGCGGGCTTCGATAGCGGTGTACCAGCGGTCGTGCAGCGAGTCGTCGAAGATGCGCTCCGGGGTCTGACCGGTGTCGTCGGAGATGAGCCCGAGAACGGTGTCGCGCGTGTGACGGAGGTCGTCGGCCTGGGTCTCGAGTTCACCCGCCGAGCCGCCGATGCCCGCCGAGCCCTGATGCATGAGAATGCGCGCGTGCGGCAGCGCCCGCCGCTTGTCCTTCGTGCCCGCCGAGAGCAGGAACTGCCCGGCACTGCACGCGAGGCCGAGGGCCAGGGTCGAGACGTCGTTGGGGATGAGGCGCATGATGTCGCGGATCGCGAGCATCGACGGCACCGAACCGCCCGGCGAGTGGATCCAGAGGGCGATGTCGGTGGCGGGGTCTTCGGTCGACAGCGCCAGCATCTGCGTCATCAGCAGGGTGCCGTTGTCGTCGTCGAGAACACCGTCGAGCACGAGCACGCGCTCGTGGAACAGTGCGCGGCGGGCCTCGGGGCCGAACTGCGGGGTGGGGTTGTCTTCGCTCATGCCCCCAGCATCCGTCCGCCATCGACGCGGGTCGCCGGAATCTGCCGTCAGCCGCTCTGCCCTCGGCAGATCCAGGGGCCGTAACCTGCGCGACTCATGGGGTTCGTAGGCTCGAAGCATGGCCAAGCACAAGGAACCGACGTGGTCGGAAGACGGGATCAACTTCCGCACGCGCAAGTGGGTGCGCCCGGAAGACCTCAACGCGAACGGGTCGCTGTTCGGCGGCAGCCTGCTGAAGTGGATCGATGAAGAGGCGGCGATCTACGCGATCGTGCAGCTGGGCAACTACCGCGCCGTGACGAAGCTGATCTCGGAGATCAACTTCGAGGCATCGGCCGTGCAGGGCGACCTGATCGAGATCGGCCTGACCGCCACGCACTTCGGCCGCACCTCGCTGACCATGCGTGCGGTGGCGCGCAACATGATCACCCGCAAGCGCATCCTCACGATCGAGAAGATCGTTTTCGTGAGTCTCGACGACGACGGCAACCCGACCCCGCACGGCTACCGCGACATCACCTACGACCGCGACCGCATGCCCACCGAGCGTCTCGCGACCGGAACGGTGACGCTGCCCAAGCTCTGAGCGACGACCCGAACCACCCCTCTACGCGCGAACGACCCCCCGGAGTTCGTCACGCAGAGGGGTGGTTGGCGCGGAGAGAGCGGGCTCGGCGACGGCCAGCGCTCCGAACGCGCGGGCGAGGTCGGCGATCAGGTCGTCGTCGTTCTCGAGACCGATCGAGAGGCGCAGCACGTCGGCGGCCGGGCGGGCCTCGGCCGGCACCGGGCGGTGCGTGAGCGCGGCCGGGTGCTGGATCAGCGAGTCGACGCCGCCGAGCGAGACGGCGTGCGTGAAGAGGTCGGTGGCGGAGGCGACGACGGATGCCGCGGCGTATCCGCCCTGCATCCGCATCGCGATCATCGCGCCCGTGCCGCGCATCTGCCGTTCGAGGATGCCGTGGGGGTCGCCATCGAGTCCCGGGTAGAACACCTCGGCGACCTCGGGTCGGTCGAGCAGCCACGACACGATGCGGCGGGCGGTCTCCTGCTGGCGCTGCATGCGCACGGGCAGGGTCGTGAGTCCGCGGTGCAACAGGTAGGCGCCGAGCGGATGCAGCAGCCCGCCCGTCACGGCGCGCACGCGGCGCAGCGCTTCGGCGGTCTGCTCGCTGCAGGCGACGACACCGGCGATCACATCGCCGTGCCCGCCGAGGTACTTCGTGGCGCTGTGCAGCGACATCGCGGCGCCCAGGTCGACGGGGTTCTGCAGGATCGGCGTCGCGAAGGTGTTGTCGACGACGACCGGCACCGCGCCCGCCTGGCGCACGACGTCGGCGATGTCGGCGAGTTCGAGGGTGGGGTTGGCCGGCGTCTCGAGCACGACGAGCCCGGTGTCGGGCCGGATGCTGTTCGCCACCTCGTGCGGGTCGCAGTAAGTGACCTCCGCGCCGAGCAGGCCCGAGCCGAGCAGGTGGTCGGTGCCGCCGTAGAGCGGGCGCACCGCGACCACGTGCCGCTTGCCGACCGCGTTCGTGTGCGCGAGGATCACAGCCGTCATCGCCGCCATGCCCGAACCGAACGCGACGGAAGCCTCGGCATGCTCCATCTCGGCGAGCGCCTCTTCGAAGCGCGCGACGGTCGGGTTCCAGAGGCGGGCGTAGACGAGGCTGCCGTCGGCCGGCGGACGGCCACCCGTGGCCATCGCCTCGTACGAGTCGCCACCGCGCTCGACGTCGGGCAACGGGTTGGTGGTCGAGAGGTCGAGCGGCAAGGCGTGGACCCCGAGACCGTCGAGGTCGGAACGGCCGCAGTGAACGGCGACGGTGTCGGGATGCAGCGGTGCAGTCATGGTTCCACGTTGCCGGAATCACGGGAATCACGCTGTGATTCGACAGCATCCGCCGTCAAGGACGATGAAATCGCTATTCTGAGCAAGAACGGATGCCGAGGAAGGACCCGCGTTGGCCAAATCACAAGGCTCACCACTCGACGAGATCGACCTCGATCTGCTCGCCGTGCTCACGCGCGACGCCGACATCACGAACAAGGCCCTCGCGCACCGGCTGAACCTCGCCGAGTCGACGTGCGCGCACCGGGTGCGGGCGCTGCGCGAGCGCGGGATCATCCGCGACACCCGCATCCGCCTCGATGAGGCCGCCGTCGGATTCCCTCTGCAGGCCATCATCAAGGTGCGCCTCGCGAACCACACCGGTCCGACCGTCACAGCACTCTTCGACGCTCTCGCCGGCATCCCCCGCGTGCTGCAGGTGTTCCACGTCGCGGGGGTCGACGACTTCCTCGTGCATGTGGCGGTGCAGGATGCCACGGCCCTGCGCGACATCGTGCTCGAGCACATCACCGTGCACCCCGTCGTGCGCGGCACCGAGACGCAGCTGGTGTTCGAACTGCGCGACGGCGCGGGGCTGCTGCAACCCGCCGGTTCCTGAGCGAGCGCAGCGAGACGAAGGGCCCTTCGACAGGCTCAGGGACCCAGGCGCGGCCAGGGACCCAGTCCCGGCGGCACGAGCGGTACTTTGGAACGAAGGTCAGCAAGGGAGCACCCATGAGCCGCAGCGCCACCGCCGCCACGCACGCCATCCGCGAGATGCGCGACTTCCTGTTCGCGAACGCCACCGACTACGACACCGCCCGCGCCGGATTCGCGTGGCCGCAGGTCGACGAGTTCAACTTCGCTCTCGAGTGGTTCGACGTGGTCGCCGCTGAGAATCCCGACCGCCCGGCGGTGCAGATCGTCGAGGCCGACCTCTCGGTGCTGTCGTGGAGCTACGGCCGACTGTCGGCGCGCTCCGACCAGGTGGCCGCCTGGCTGACCGGCCTCGGCATCCGTCGTGGCGATCACGTGATCGTGATGCTCGGCAACACGATCGAGCTGTGGGAGGTGATGCTCGCCATCACCAAGATCGGCGCGGTGTCGATCCCCACCTCGACGCTGCTGTCGGCATCCGACCTCACTTACCGCATCGAGCACGGCGAGGCCTCTGCCGTCGTCACTCTCGGCGCCCTCGCCGACCGACTGAGCGGTGTCGGCGACGCCATCCTGCGCATCGGCATCGGCGACGGCATCCCCGACGGTTGGGCCCGCTTCGCCGACTCGGCGAGCGCGCCCACGACTTTCGAACCCGACGGCCCCACCCCCGCGACCGACACCTCGCTGCTGTACTTCACCTCGGGCACCACGAACCGCCCGAAGCTCGTGCAGCACACGCACGTCTCGTACCCGATCGGGCATCTCTCGACGATGTGGTGGCTGGGCGTGCGCCCCGACGACGTGCACCTCAACATCTCGTCGCCCGGCTGGGCGAAGCACGCATGGTCGAGCTTCTACTCGCCGTTCCTCGCCGAGGCCACCGTCTTCGTCTACAACTACGACCGTTTCGACGCCAACACCCTCATGCAGGTCATGGACACCCACCGCGTGAGCACGTTCTGCGCGCCGCCGACGGTGTGGCGGATGCTCATCCAGGCCGACCTCGCACGCCTCACCCACCCGCCGCGCGAGCTCGTCGGCGCGGGCGAACCGCTCAACCCCGAGGTCATCGATCGGGTGCGCGACGCCTGGGGCGGCACGATCCGCGACGGCTTCGGCCAGACCGAGATGACGTGCTGCGTGGGCAACTCCCCCGGCCAGCCCGTGAAGGTCGGCTCGATGGGGCGGCCCCTGCCCGGGTATCCGGTGGTGCTGCTCGACCCGGTCACCGGCGAGGTCGTCGAGGGTGAAGGCGAGGGCGAGATCGCGCTCGACCTGGCGCACCCACCGCTGGGTCTCATGGCCGGGTACTACGACGACCCCGACAAGACCGCCGAGACACGCGTCGGCGGATACCACCACACCGGCGACATCGCCGTGCGCGACGCCGACGGGTACCTCACCTACATCGGCCGGGCCGACGACGTGTTCAAAGCATCCGACTACAAGATCTCACCGTTCGAACTCGAGTCGGTTCTGCTCGAGCACGACCTCGTGATCGAGGCGGCCGTCGTGCCGAGCCCCGATCCGACGCGCCTGTCGGTGCCGAAGGCGTACGTCTGCCTCGTGGCCGATGCATCGGATGCCGGAGCCGACGCCGCGCGCTCGATCTTCGCCTACGCGAACGAGCGCCTGTCATCGCATCTCTGGGTGCGCGTCATCGAGTTCGTGCCGGAGCTGCCGAAGACGATCTCGGGCAAGATCCGTCGTGTCGAGCTGCGCGCCCGTGAGGCCGCGCGCGTCGAATCGGGGGATCCGGTCGGGCAGCACTGGGAGCGCGACTACCGCTGAGCGGTGTCGGTCAGCGGACGACCGCGATGGTGCCCGTCGCGGGAGCTGCGCTGCGCGAGGGAACGACGACGGTCGTCATCGTGGGCGCCGGCGCGACGACCTCGGACGCGGCCGTGCGCGGGGCGCGTTCACGGCCGGCCACTCCGATGACGGCGCGGGCGATGCCGCCCAGCACGAGCATGACGGCGAGCGCGGCGCCCGAGGCGATCAGCGGCACCCACTGATTCGCGAACGATCCCGCGACGCTCAGAAGCGCGAACGGGATCCAGACGCCCACCGCGCCACCGGCGAGACCACTGGCCCCGCGGGCGATCGCGATGCCGGCCACGATCGCGCAGACGATGGCGAGAACGGCACCGATCATTCCGATCGGAACGAGAAAAGCAGCCAGGTCTCGAGCCATACCTGTTGTTGTCATGATGACCCCCCGGTCTGCGGAACCTCCGCACTCTCACACTAGAAAATGGTACGCGCGAAACCATCCGTCTCACGCATGATCTTTGTCATCCTTTCGGAGGACATCGCGCGTGTGCGCTCCCTCTTCATAGACGACTGAGACCGCGTTTTATGACGGTTGTTCGCGGAATTCGTGCGTGCGGATCAGCGCCGACCGGAGCGCTGGGTCGAGCGGCGCGAGCCGCGCAGCGTGAGTCGACGCAGACGCGAGGGCCGCACGATCGCGATCGGCTGCGTGACCACCGCATCGACCACCATCGAGCCGTCGGTCGGGCCGACGATGGCCATGGCCGACGTCTCGGTCGACTCGGCGGGGTCGACCGGCAGCCTGCCCAGCGCACGGTGCGCCTTGACGTACGCCGGAACCAGAAGCACGATCGCTCCGACCCAGGCGAGCGGGTTGCTGAGCGCCACGCCGGCGAAGTCCATCAGCGCACCGAGAACGACGGCCGCGACGACGCGCATGACGAGCTCGACCACACCCGTGACGGTCGGGATGAGCGTGTGGCCGAGGCCCTGCATCGCACCGCGCAGCACGAAGAGCACGCCGAGCGCCCAGTAGCCCGCGCCGTTGATCATGAGCATGAGATGCGCGAGATCGACGACCTCGTCGGAACCCTCTCCGACGAACAGACGCACCATCGGGGTTCCGAAGGCGACGACCAGGCCGCCGAGCACGAGGCCCGCGGCGATCGCCATCCAGGTCGCCTCGACGACACCGCGACGGATGCGATCAGGACGCCGACCGCCATGGTTCTGCGCCGCGTACATCGAGACGGCGAGACCGAGCGACGAGAGGAAGGCGACGGCGAGGCTGTCGACGCGAGCGCCGGTCGTGTAGGCGGCGACGGCATCCGCCCCGAGCGTGTTGAGCGCGACCTGCACCGTGATCGTGCCGATCGCGATGATCGACGCCTGGAACCCCATCGGCAGGCCGAGGCGCAGGTGCTCGGCGATGTCGGCGCGGGTGATGCGCCAGTCGTTGCGACGCAGGTGCAGCATCGGCAGACGGCGGCGCACGAACTCGAGGCACAGCACGACAGACACGCCCTGCGCGATGACCGTCGCCAGCGCGGCCCCACCGACACCCCACTCGAGCGGCCCGACCATGAGCACGACGAGCCCCACGTTCAGGGCGCACGAGATCGTGAGGAACACCAGCGGCGTGCGGGAATCGCCGATCGCGCGGATGATCGCCGACAGGTAGTTGAAGAACATCGTGGCGCTCGCGCCGAGGAAGCTGATCTGCGTGAAGACGGTCGCTTCGGCCATGAGCTCGGGCGGGGTCTGCAGCAGCGCGAGCAGCGGACCGGCGATCAGCGGCGCGCACGCGGTGAGGATCACGCTGGTCACGCCGCTGAGCAGCACGCCGGTGGCGACCGAGCGACGCACCGCTGCGTCGTCGCGTGCACCGAAGGCCTGGGCGATCGGGATCGCGAATCCGCTCGTCAGACCCCAGGCGAATCCGAGCAGCAGGAACAGCAGGGGTCCGGTCGCACCGACGGCGGCGAGGGAGTTGACGCCGAGGTGGCGGCCCACGACGATCGCGTCGGCGAACTGGTAGAGCTGCTGGACGACGTTGCCGAGCAGCAGAGGGATCGAGAAAGCGAGGATGACGCGCCACGGACGGCCCGTCGTGAGGGAGGTTGCCATGAGGAAGGAACTCGCAGGGCTGGAGTACGGATGCGGGGATTCGCAGCACCTCTCCGTGCCGCGCGAAAAGTCTATCGAATCGATTCGGTGAAGTGCACGCGAATCCCTGGATAGGGTGGGCGGATGACCCCGTACCCGGCGACGATCGCAGCGCCGGTGGAGCACGAGATCGTCATCAAGAAGTCGCGGTTCATCGCGCACATCGCGCCGGTCGACTCGGTCGAGGGCGCAGAGACGGTGATCGCCGGCATCCGCAAACGAGCGTGGGATGCCGGTCACAACTGCACCGCGATGGTCACGGGCCTGCTCGGCGATCAGGCCCGCTCGTCCGATGACGGGGAGCCCTCGGGCACCGCCGGCATCCCGATGCTCGAAGTTCTGCGGCGCCGCGAGCTGACCGATGTCGTCGCCGTCGTCACCCGCTACTGGGGCGGCGTGAAGCTCGGCGCCGGTGGGCTCGTGCGGGCGTACTCGACCGCGACATCGGAGGCCCTCGACCTCGCCCGCCTCGTGCGGCGGGAGGCGCTGACGCAGATGCGCATCGACGTCGCGCATGCGGATGCCGGTCGCTACGACAACTTTCTACGCGACTGGGCCTCGCACCACGGCGCGACGCTCGGCGACGCCCAGTACGGCGCGGTGGCGACGTTCGAGGTCTGGGCGCCGGCGGCGGAGATCGCGCACCTGACGGATGCCGTCGCCGCGGCATCCGGCGGGGTCGTCGTTCCCGTGGTCGGCGTGGAGCGCATCGTCGACGTTCCCGCGTGACGTCCTAGGCTGAGACGATGTTCGACAGCCCGCTCTCGGCCTCGGCGTACGAGGTTCTCGGGGTGGCTCCGGGCGTCGACGACGAGCAGCTGCGGCGTGCGTACCGGGTGCGCCTGCGCGAGACGCATCCCGATACGGGCGGCGATGCGGCGGTGTTCATCCGCGTGCAGCGCGCCTGGGAACTGATCGGCACTCCGACCGGACGGGCGAGCTACGACCGCAGTCGCGGCGGCGACAGCGAGTGGGACGGATGGCGGGCGCCCAGCGCCGAGCGCTCCGACACGCGCCCGCGCCCGAAGACCTATGGGGAGCCCGGCATCCACCGCCGCGCCCGCTACACCGCGCTGCTGCAGGAGTGGGCGGGAGAAGAGCTCCCCGACCCGTACGCACCGAGCGTCGTGCGCGCGGCCCCGCGCGCCCTTCGTCGACTGCTCGCCGAAGCCCTCGCCGAAGAGGCCACCGCCCACGCGGTCTCAGGCCTCGGCATGGGGTTCACGCTGTGGCACGGCGCTGCGGTCGGAGAATCCGCCCCGGATCCGGCGCAGGCGGATGCCGCCGACCGGCTCGACCACATCGTGCTCGGCCCCTCGGGTCTCTACGGGGTGATGTCGGCCGACTTCGGCGGGGTCGTCGGGTTCCGCCGCGGGGAGATCACGGGGCCGAGCCTCGGGCACCGCGCACCGGTCACCGAGCTGCTCGCGCAGATCCGCGATGTCGCCCGCGTCGCTCGCGTGAAGTTCAGCGGCGCGATCGTGGTGCTGCCCGACGACGACCTGGCTCTCGCCTCGACGCCGCTGGGGAGCATCCGTGGACTGCCTGCCATCGTCGTGCGCCGCAGCATCCTGCCCACGCTGCTGCGCAGCGGAATCCCGGGTTCGCGCACGATCGGCGGCAACGAGCTGTTCGATGTGCGCACGCGTCTGCGCCACAGCATCCGCATCGACTGACACCGTGCAGACACGCCGTACTTTTGAATCACTAAAAATAACGGGTAGGGTCGAAGACATGGAGACCACACTCGACTCGGCGCTTCGCGGCGCCGGACTGAAGGCGACCGCAGGCCGGGTCGCCGTTCTCGAGGCCCTGGACTCCCTGCCCCATTCGAACGCGGAGCGGGTCTACCGCACCGTGTCCGATGTGCTGCCGACCACGTCGATCCAGTCGGTGCACAACATCCTCGCGGACCTGACGACGGCGGGCCTGCTCCGCCGGATCGAACCGGCCGGTTCCGCGGCGCTGTACGAACGGCGCATCGACGACAACCACCACCACATCGTCTGCACCTCCTGCGGTGCGGTCGGCGATGTGGACTGCGTGGTCGGCGAAGCACCGTGCCTCACCCCGTCATCGGCGGGGGGATTCACCGTCCAGACAGCAGAAGTCACATTCTGGGGCCTCTGCCCCACCTGCCAGAACGCCGCGTAATGCCACACATCAGCCGCCTGTCCCACGCCGTGGGAGAGGGCTGTTCGTCGTACCTGCGCGCAGAAGGAGAAACACCATGACGAAACCCGCCACGACCACCCAGACCGGCACGCCGGTCGCGAGCGACGCCCACTCGCTCACCGTCGGAGCCGACGGCCCCACCGTCCTCCACGACCGCTACCTCGTCGAGAAGCTCGCCTCCTTCAACCGCGAGCGTGTGCCGGAGCGCAACCCGCACGCCAAGGGCGGCGGCGCCTTCGGTGAGTTCGTCGTGACAGAAGACGTCTCGGCCTACACCCGCGCGGCGGCGTTCCAGCCCGGCGCGACCAGCGAGACGCTGCTGCGCTTCTCGTCGGTCGCCGGCGAGCAGGGCTCCCCCGACACCTGGCGCGACGTGCGCGGATTCTCGCTGCGCTTCTACACGAGCGAGGGCAACCTCGACATCGTCGGCAACAACACCCCGACGTTCTTCCTGCGCGACGCGATGAAGTTCCCCGACTTCATCCACTCGCAGAAGCGCCTGGGCGACTCGGGCCTGCGCGACGCCGACATGCAGTGGGACTTCTGGACGCTCTCGCCCGAGACCGCCCACCAGGTCACCTACCTCATGGGCGACCGCGGTCTGCCCCGCAGCTGGCGCCACATGAACGGCTACGGATCGCACACCTACCAGTGGGTCAACGCCGCGGGCGAGCGCTTCTGGGTGCAGTACCACTTCCTGTCGAAGCAGGGCGTCGAGAGCATGGGCGCCGACGAGGCCCAGCAGCTGGCCGGATCGGATGCCGACCACTACCGTCGCGACCTGTTCGACGCGATCGCCAACGGCGACCACCCGTCGTGGGACGTGTACGTGCAGATCATGCCGTACGACGAGGCGAAGGAGTACCGCTTCAACCCGTTCGATCTGACGAAGACCTGGTCGAAGAAGGACTACCCGCGCATCAAGGTGGGTACGTTCACCCTGAACCGCAACCCGGAGAACTTCTTCGCCGACATCGAGCAGGCGGCGTTCTCGCCCGGCAACCAGGTGCCTGGCACCGGCATCTCGCCCGACAAGATGCTCATGGCGCGAGTCTTCGCGTACTCCGACGCGCAGCGGTACCGCATCGGCGCGAACTACAACCAGCTGCCGGTCAACCAGCCGCACGCGGCCGAGGTGCGCAACTACATGCACGAGGGGCAGATGCAGTTCCGCCCCAACGGCGCCGCGCACCGCACGTACACGCCGAACTCGTTCGGCGCAGCCGGTGGCCCCGAGGCCGACCCGCTCGCGGGCGTCGAGGCGAGCTGGGAGTCCGACGGCGAGCTGATGCGCTCGGCGGCGACCCTGCACCTCGACGACGACGACTTCGGTCAGGCCGGCACGCTGTACCGCGTGGTCTTCGACGACGAGCAGCGTGCGCGCTTCGTCGACACGCTGACCGGCCAGGGCAAGAGCATCACGATCGACGAGATCCGCGAGCGCTTCTTCCAGTACTGGACCAACGTGGATGCCGCGCTCGGAGAGGCGCTGCGCGCCCGCGTCTGAGTCCACTGGGTTTCATCGAGACCCATCACGCCCGCCGAGACCCATCGCCCCGCACGTCGGGGGCGGTGGGTCTCGGCGTTGCCGGTGGGTCTCGGGGCCGTCCCGAGGGGGAGAATGGATGACGTGGCTGTTCCCCTCTCCGACCTCACCCGCATGCCCGCACCCCAGCAGGTCTACGCCGCCGACGGCACCCGCCTCGCCACCTACACGTGGGGCGAGCCCGACGCACCGGTCGTCGTGACCGTGCACGGCTTCGCGTCGAGCGCCCGCGACAACTGGGTGCTGACCGGCTGGGTGCGCGAGCTCACCAAGGCCGGGTACCGTGTGCTGGCCCTCGACCAGCGCGGCCACGGGCACAGCGAGAGGCCGCACCGCGCCGAGGACTACAGCATCCGCACGCTGGTCACCGATGTCGAGAGCGTCATGGATGCGTACCTCGTCGACGACGCCGTGTACGTGGGCTACTCGCTCGGCGCCCGCGTCGGCTGGGAGGTCGTGCGCGACCTGCCGCAGCGCATCGGCCGTGCCGTGCTCGGCGGGGTGCCTGACGGCATCCCCCTCGCCCGCCTCGACCTCGACCAGGTGCGCGCATACATCGCCGACGGCACCCCGGTGGCCGACCAGACCACGCAGAACTACATCGCGCTCACCGAGCGCGTTCCGGGCGACGACCTGCAGGCGCTCGTCGCCCTCGCCGAAGGAATGCGGGCGTCGGGAACGATCGACCCGGATCCGGCGGATGCTCCGACCCGCCCGATCCTGTTCGCGACCGGGTCGAAAGACGCGATCATCGAGGGCTCGCGCGCCCTGGCATCCGCCGCCCCCGACGGCCGCTTCTTCGAGATCCCCGACCGCAACCACTTCAACGCGCCGGGATCTTCGGCATTCAAGGCCGAGGCGCTGAGGTTCCTCGCCGAGCAGTGAGGCGCCGGGTGCGGCTGGGACCCTTCGTCTCGCTTCGCTCGCTCAGCGACGAGACGAAGGGCGCCCGAGCATGAAGAAGGCCCCTCGTCTCGAGAGACGAGGGGCCTTCTGGTGAATCAGACCGCGGCCTGCTCGCGCTTCGGCAGCACCCAACCCGCACGCGGGAAGTGGCACGTGTACCCGTTGGGGTACTTGATCAGGTAGTCCTGGTGCTCGGTCTCGGCCTCCCAGAACGGACCCTCGGCCTCGATCGTGGTGACGGCCTTGCCCGGCCAGAGCCCCGAGGCGTCGACGTCGGCGATCGTGTCGCGGGCGACCTGCTGCTGCTCGGGGCTGAGCGGGAAGATCGCCGACCGGTAGCTCGATCCGATGTCGTTGCCCTGACGGTCACGCGTCGACGGGTCGTGGATCTGGAAGAAGAACGCCAGGATGTCGCGATACGTCGTCTTGGTCGGGTCGAAGACGATCTCGACCGCCTCGGCGTGACCGGGGTGGTTGCGGTAGGTCGCGTGGTCGTTCTGACCCCCGGTGTAGCCGACTCGGGTGTCGAGCACGCCGGGCTGGCGGCGGATCAGGTCTTCCATGCCCCAGAAACAACCGCCGGCGAGCACGGCGGTCTCGGTGCCGGGGGTGCGGGTGATGGTTCCGGTGTCGTCGGTCATGACTGCTCCTCAGAGATGTCGGTGGTGGTGTCGGTGGAGTCGGCGCCGGCGAAGAGGCCGCTGTAGCGACCGTACCCCTCCTGCTCCAACTGATCGGCGGGGATGAAACGCAGTGCCGCGGAATTCATGCAGTAGCGCAGGCCGCCGGCGTCGCGGGGCCCGTCGTCGAAGACGTGCCCGAGATGGCTGTCGGCCCCGGTGGACCTGGCCTCGGTGCGGGTCATGAACAGCTTGCGGTCGGTGCGGGTGGTGACCGCATCCGCATCGATGGGCTTCGTGAAGCTCGGCCATCCGGTGCCGCTGTCGAACTTGTCGATCGAGCTGAACAGGGGCTGGCCCGAGACGACATCGACGTAGATGCCGTCGTCGTGGGTGTTCCAGTAGGCGTTGCGGAAGGGCGGCTCGGTGCCGTCTTCCTGCGTGACCTCGTACTGGGTGTGCGTGAGGTCGCTGACGGCCTCGGAAGTCTTGCGGTACTCGTTCGACACGATCTGTCTCCTTTGTGAGACGCAGCTGGCTGCGGCGTCTCTGATCACAACCAGGGAGGAGGCCGTTTTGGTCCCGCAGGACTGGGAGCGGGCTGTGAGTTTCGCGGGTGCCGGCGATTCAGGATGCCGCGCGGATCACGTCGAGGTTGCGCACGACGGTGGCGAGAGCATCTGCCGCTGTCGTGTCGTCGAGGCGGCGAGCCGCCTTGAGTCCGAGCCAGGTCACGTCGGGAGCGGCGGCGAGCGCGTCGGCGACGTGCTGCTCGTCGAGCAGCGACTGCGATTCGGGGTAGGTCGAGGCGATCGGCAGGTGCGCGTCGATCCACGCGGGGCCGTAGACGCTCTGCACGGGGGCAGCGCCCGAGAAGGCGAGGCCGACGAGACGGCCGGATGCTGCGGCTCGCGCGATCTGTGCGGAGACGGCATCCGCATCGCGCAGTTCGATGGCCGAGCGACCCCAGTTCATCCAGAGCCCGATGGGCGCACCGGTCTGCTCGATCGCCGCGATCTCGTCGTCGAGCGGCAGGAACCCCTTCGAGTACTCCTGCCCGGGGACGAACGCGTCGCAGTGCTCGATCACGAGGCGCGCACCCTGCCAGCCCCACCCCGCGACCTCGTCGAGCGACCGTGCGAGCGCCGCGACATCGCCACCCGCCTGCGGAGCCGTGTGCAGCATGACCACGTCGACCGAGGCCGGGCTCTCGCCGTCGATGCGTGCGATGCCCTGCGCCACGGCGCGCAGATCGGCGAGCGCGGCGGCACGGCCGTCGTCATCGGCCGAGGCGAGGCCGTACCGGGCATCCGCCCCCACCCGTCCCATCACGAACGGGATCGGTGTGACCGCCAGCGACACGGCGGGAACGTGGGCGAGGAACCAGGCGTCGTCATGCGGATGGATGCTGCCCATCCAGGGCACCTCGAGACCGGCGACGCCCGGAAGCGCGCAGATCGCCGGGAGCAGGTCGGCCTCGAGGGCCGGGTCCCACACCGCGTGCGCGGGCGACACGGGGTAGGCGCTGACGAGGATCGGCGCGGTCATGGGCGGGCTCCTTGATTCGAGGTCGCGGGCTCTGCAGACGGCATCCGCACGCCGGTCGCGCGCCCCGATCCGAGCGTATCGGGAGCTGCGGACAGCGCACGGAATCATCGACGCCATCCGTCACGGATAGAGTGTCTCCTCTGCACACAAACCCTGGGGGACGCACATGTCGGTTGGTCTGCTCGCCGTCGTCGACGACATTCTGAGCGCTGCGATGAAGGCTTCGGCCAAGGCCGCGGGCATCGTGATCGACGACGCCGCCGTCACACCCCAGTACGTGCAGGGCATCACCCCCGCGCGTGAGCTGCCGGTGGTCGCCAAGATCGCCCTCGGCTCGCTGGCGAACAAGTTCGTCATCATCATCCCGATCGCGCTGCTGCTCACGGCCTTCGCGCCGCAGGTGCTGCCATTCCTGCTCATCCTCGGCGGCGCCTACCTCTGCTTCGAAGGCGCCGAGAAGGTGCTCGAGTGGTTCGGCGTGCAGCACGGCCACGCCGAAGAGGGCGACCGCAACGAGAACAAGCTCGTCTGGGGCGCCGTGCGCACCGACCTGATCCTCTCGACCGAGATCATGCTCATCTCGCTGGCGAACCTCGAAGCGGGCCTCGACATCTGGACGACGCTCGCGATCCTCGCCGTCATCGCCCTCATCATGACCGGCGTCGTCTACGGCGCCGTGGCGCTGCTCGTGAAGATCGACGACATCGGCCTCAAGATGGCGAAGAGCCGCGAGAAGCGCGTGCGCCACACGGGCATGCGCATCGTGCGGTCGATGCCCGCGGTGTTCCGCTTCATCAGCATCCTCGGCACCGTCGCCATGCTCTGGGTCGGCGGCCACCTGCTGCTCGTCAACCTCGGCGAAGTGGGCGTGCACTTCGGCGCCGACATCCTGCACGGCATCGAGCACGCGCTCGAACCCGCGGGCCCGGTCATCGTCTGGATCGGTGACACCCTCTTCTCGGCGATCGCGGGCCTGGCCGGCGGGCTGATCATCGTCGGCATCGTGCTGGGGATCGCGAAGATCTTCGGCAAGAAGCCGAGCTTCCACGAGGGCGAGGAGTCGCCCGCCGACGTGCACGTCTGAGACGGTCGGCGACGGGCTCAGTGCTCTTCGCAGTGATACCAGTCGTCGCAGGGCAGCTTCGGATCGCTGGCCACCGTGCCCTCGGGCGCCTGGAGCAGCTCGTCGGCTCGGGCGGGATGCACCATCTGCACGCCCTGGGATGTCATGAGCATCCGATACGGATCGCACTGCGGATCGAAGGGCGGTTGCTCGTAGTCGAAGGCTCGCAGGGTCTCGGGTGAGAACTGCTCCCGCAGCGAGCGGAGGTTGTCGTACTTCGGGTCGTCGCCGAGATCGAGGTCGGACTCGGCGTCGGGCACGATCTGCTGTGCGGTCGACACCTGAGCGGACAGCACGGTCGGGTCGGAGAGCACCGGGATCCGCGGCCCGGCGACGGTGAGATCGTAGGTCGTGTCCCGCGCGAGCAGAACGGTGCGCGACGGATCGGCGGTGCACGTCACCTCCTTCTCCGCGGTGAAGGAACCGCAGTCGCTACCGATGCTCGGGAAGAAGTCGTGCTGCCGATAACCGCTGTGCCGCTCCGACGGGCTCGTCACCGTGCACGATTCCTGCTCCGACGACGGCCAGAGCGGGTACGAGAACCGCATCGCCGTCAGCGCCACGACCAGCACGACGACGCCGATCACGACGCCCCGCACGATCGGCCTTCTCCGCCGCCGCGTCTTCACATCCCCCGACATGCCGTCGATCCTCTCAGACATCGGTGATGCGCTGCGCGCCGGGCGGGGTCGGCCGTCGTCGTCTCGACGAGCGGTGACCACAACTCAGGACAAACCTCGCCGCGCGACGCTGTTCGGCCCCGATTCGCCCCGGGGGCGGCGGTCTGTCCTGAGTGAGGGACAGGCCCCCGGCGACCCCGGCTCAGCTGCGCGCGTGATCCGGGCTGCGGAGCCACTCGTCGAACGTGATCTCGCCCTGCAGGGCGTCGGGCCCGCCGCGGAGCGCCCCCGACGCCAGGCCGCGACCGTACGCGCCGGGCAGCCTCACGTCGAGCACTCGCCGACGGATGCCGTCGACAGCGAGCTGCCGTCGGGCGACGTCGGCAAGAGTCTCGTCGCGCGGGCCCACCAGATCCTGCGCCCGGCCGACGGCACCCGCCTCGGCCACCCGCACCAGGTGCGCTCCGACCTCGCGCGCGGCGACGGGGCGCATGAGCGTGCGCGGCATCGGCGCGAAGGGCCCGCTCACGAGCCCCAAGATCTGCCCGGCGAACTCGTGGAACTGCCCGGCTCGGGCGATCGTGAACGGCACCGGCCCGGCGGCGACCGCCCGCTCCTGCGCGAGCTTGCCGGCGTAGTACGAGGTGTCGATGTCGTCGATGCCGACGATCGACAGCACGACGTGGTGCCCGACGCCGGCCTGCAGCTCAGCCGCCAGCAGGTGCTGCGCCGCGGTCTCGAAGAAGCCGATCGACTTCTTCGCCGAGAGGGTGGTGGCCAGATTGGTGACGTCGATGACGGCATCCGCTCCGGCGAGCGCGGCGGCCAGCCCCTCGCCCGTGAGCACGTTCGCGCCGTTCGCGCGGCTCAGCACGACGACGTCGTGCCCGGCTTCGCGCGCGGCCTCGACGGTGTGGCGGCCGACGGTTCCGGTGCCTCCTGCGACGGCGATCTTCATCGGGTTCCCTCTCGTTCGGGGTGCGCTGCTCGTCACCCTGTCATATGTCCGACGACGCAGCGCGCGGAAGTGTGAGGTCGGTGGGTGTCGATAGTCTGCGGAGAGCACCCCGACGAGGAGAACCGTGGACGACGACCTGAGCGACGTGTTGCGTGAACGACGGCGACTCACCGCTCTGGCGTACCGCATGACGGGCACCCTCGCCGATGCCGAAGACGTCGTGCAAGAGGCCTACGTGCGCTGGTATCGGATGACGGATGCCGAGCGCGACGAGATCGCGAATCCGGCGGGGTGGCTCACCACCGTCGCGAGCCGCATCTCGCTCGATCTGCTCACCTCGGCCCGGCACCGCCGAGAGCAGTACGTGGGCCAGTGGCTGCCCGAGCCGGTGCCCGTCGATCACTTCTCCGAGAGGGGGCGGCTGGCCCCGGCATCCGTCGACACGGTCGATCCGCTCGAGCGCATCACCCGCGACGACTCGGTGTCGACGGCGCTGCTCGTGGTGCTCGAGGCGATGACTCCGGCCGAGCGGGTGGCGTTCGTGCTGCACGACATCTTCGATGTGCCGTTCACCGAGATCGCCGAGATCGTGGGCCGATCGTCGGCGGCGGTGCGCCAGCTCGCGACATCCGCCCGCCGTCACGTGCGCGAGAACCGCGCCACCGCCGTGCCGCGCGCCGAGCACGAACGCGTGGTGCGGGCGTTCCGCCTCGCGACGAGCACCGGCGGCGTCGATGCACTGCTGCGTGTTCTCGCCCCCGATGTCGAGCTGCACAGCGATGGCGGCGGCGTCGTGCGCGCTGCCCTCAACGTCGTCAGCGGTGCCGACCGCGTGGCCCGCTTCCTGCTGGGCATCGCGGCGAAGCGCCCCGACATGACCGTCGAAGACCTGCAGACGGGCGACGGGCTCGCCTTCCTCTTCCGCGAGCACGGCGAGGTCGTGTCGGTGACGAACTTCGCCGTCGAAGACGGGCTCATCACCCGGGTCTGGATCATGATGAACCCGGCCAAGCTCACCCCGTGGCGACCGGCATCCGTCGCCGCCCCCGACGTGCCGTAGTCTCGGCTCTATGTCATCCGAACGGCCCCGCACCGCGCGCACGCGGCGCGACGCCGACCTCTGGTTCCGCGAGCAGGGCCTACCCACGTTCGTGCCGCTGCGCCGCTGGTTCACCGACCTGCCGCGTCGCGTCGCCCCGCTCGTGGTGTGGGTGGCGCTCGTCGCGTTCCTGCTCGGCGACGGCACCGACGAGGTCACCGACATCGTCATCACGATCAGCGACGGCGATTTCCTGATCGCCGTGCTGGTCGTGATCTTCCTCGTCGCGTGCGTCGCGCTGGCATGGGGCGCGTACATCTTCGTGCGATGGATGCTGCGCCGCATGTCCGTCGGGATCGGCACGGTCGTCGCCTCGGTGATCATCGTCGCGTGCATCGCCTCGCTCATCGTCGCCGGCTACCTCGACCGGCCCCGTGCGACGGTCGGTCCGGTGTTCGAGACGCTGGCGATCATCGCGGTGTGCTGTCTGGTGACCGGCATGGGTGGCGGCTCGCTCATCTCCTGGGCGTCGCGGCTGGCGGTGCGCAACGCGTCGGCGATCGGGCACATGGCGTCGATCGCGCTGCCCGTGATCCTGATGCTCGTCGTCTTCGCGTTCTTCTCTGCCGAGGTGTGGCAGATGGCCTCGGCCCTGCACTGGGGGTCGCTGGCGCTCATCGGCCTAGTCGTCGCCGTGCTCGCCGGCGTTGTGGTGCTGCGGGTCAGCGCGTCGGAGATCGACGACGAGGCGCACACGCCGACCGACGAGCAGCGCCGCGCCCTGCTCGTCGGCACTCCGGCGGAGCACCGTGCCGAAGCATCCGTCCGCCGCCAGCCCCTGCGCGCACCACAGCGCATGAACATCCTGCTCGCGCTCACTTTCGCGCAGCTGCTGCAGGCGCTGTTCTTCGCGGGTCTGCTGTGCGCACTGCTCATCGTGATCGGCAGCATCGCCGTTCCCGTCGGCGTCGCCGAGCTCTGGCTCGGGCCCGGGTCGGCCACGCAGCCGATGCTGATCGAGAAGTTCATGATCGGCTCGGCCGAGCTGCCGATCACCGTCAATCTGCTGAAGGCCGCCACTCTGCTCTCGCTGATCGCGACGCTGCCCTTCGTGTTCTCGGCCGTCAGCGAGGCCCGCTACCGGGAGCGCTTCTTCGACCCGATCATGGCCGACATGCGCCGCGCGATCCTCGTGCGCGATGCGCTCGGTGGTGGCGCCAAGCGCTGACGTCAGTACGGTGCGGCGAGACCTTCGAACATCGGGAAGTGCTTGACGTTGCGCGTGAGCAATTCCGCACCGAGCAGGTCGGCCGTCGCGGCGACGACGAAATCGGCGGCATCGATACCGGAATAGGCCGGAAGCCAGCGACGCCCGAACTCACCCGCGCGCTCGGCGACAGGGCGGTCGACGGGATGCCAGACGATCTGGTCGAGAAGCGGGGTCACCGCATCGAACTCCCGATCGCGGATCAGGACGAGAAGCTCCGCGCGAACGATCTCGCTCGAGTGCAACACCCCGCGATCGAGAGCATCGAGCAGAACCCGGTGCGCATCCGGAACACCCCGCGTGTGGTCGATCAGAACCGACGTGTCGATGAGGCTGATCATGCGAGCGATGAGAGGCGGCGCCCCGAACGGAGCCCCTCGACGAGCTCTTCGCCCGACACGTCGTTCTCGACCGCTCCGAACGTCGACGCAAGCGCGAGCCGAGTCGCCTCCCGCTGGCCCACGTGGCCGTAGGTGGAGTGGATCGCCTGGCGGATCAACAGACTCATCGACATGCCCGTGCGGCTCGATACCGCGTCGAGCACTCGGCGATCGTCGTCGCTCAGAGAGATCTGCGTGCGCCGGAGAGTCATGATGTAAGGACTATACATCGGAGCCGTGCGTGGGAGACGAAAGTGAAGGCATCCCGCCAGACTTCCACCGCCTCGATCGCCGTTCACGTCTCATCCCCGGGATCGGCGCGATCGGTGCAATTCCCCGCGAGATGCGCCGGCGTGCAGAAGAGATCGGAAATGACAGCATCCGACTCCTCCGCTCCCTGCTAGCGTCAGCGATGCGCACCCGAAGCGCAGGCGCAGATGCAGGAGACCACACGTGCAGATCAGAGATGCGGTCATCACCGACCTCGAGCCGATCACCGCGATCCACAACAACGCCGTCGTGCACACCACCGCGATCTGGAACGAAGACGCCGTTGACGTCGACGACCGCGCGGTCTGGCTCGCCGAGCGCACGTGCGACGGGTTCCCCGTGATCGTCGCGGCCGACGACTCGGGCGTTCTCGGCTACGCCTCGTTCGGTCGGTGGCGTCCGCACAGCGGCTTCAAGCACACCGTCGAACACAGCGTCTACGTGCGCGACGGACAGCAGGGGCGCGGCATCGGCAAGACGCTCATGGTCGAGCTGATCGCACGGGCCCGCGCACAGGGAATCCACGTGATGGTCGCGGCCGTCGAGAGCGGCAACGCCGCCTCGGTCGCCCTGCACGAGAAGCTCGGGTTCGTCGACGTCGGACGGATGCCGCAGGTCGGTGCCAAGTTCGGACGCTGGCTCGACCTCTCGTTCCTGCAGCTCACGCTCGACGATCGGCCGACGCCGACCACGGCGTCGGCTCCGACCGCGGCATCCTGAACGCACGCCGATGGATCCGCTGAACTGGCTCGTCGAGGCGTTCAACTCGCAGTGGGTGCTGCCCGGCGGGCAGACGCTTCTCGTGCGCGAGGTGGTGGGCAACGCCTTCGGGCTCGCGAGTGCGATCGGCGGCATGCGGCGCCGCATCTGGGCGTGGCCGGTCGGCATCATCGGCAACCTCCTGCTGCTGACCGTGTTCCTCGGCTCGATCCTGAGCCCCGACCAGTCGCTCCCCCACCTGCTCGGCCAGGCCGGGCGGCAGATCATGTTCATCGCCGTCGCGATCTACGGGTGGGTGCGCTGGCGAAACCTCGAGGGCGGCCGCGTCACCCCGCGGTGGGCGCCGACCGGCGCGCGCATCGGCATCGTCGCCGTGATGATCGTCGGCACGATCGCCCTGACGCCCCTCTTCCGCGCGCTCGGATCGTGGGAACCGGTCTGGGCCGATGCCTGGACCTTCGTCGGATCGCTGCTCGCGACGTACGGCATGGCGAAGGGCTGGACCGAGTTCTGGCTCATCTGGATCGCCGTCGATGTGGTCGGCGTGCCGTTGCTCTTCAGCTCGGGCTACTACGCCACCGGGCTCATGTACGTGTTCTACGGACTGTTCACCGCCATCGGGTTCGTCGTCTGGATGCGCACGCACCGCCGACAGGTCGAGCCGATCCTCACCGCGCAGACCGGATTGATCCCGGTGCGCAAGAGAGGGCGCGGCCGGCGCGACTGAGGTCGGGGCATCCGCCCGGAGCGACTACTGTCGCACGGGCGCTCGCTCGGGGATGAGCAGCACCACTCCGAGCAGCAGGCTCACCCCCAGCGCGACCATCTCGCCGATCGCCGCCTCGAGCGACATGTGCTCGAGATGCAGGGCGTGGTAGGCGAAGTGCATTGTGCCGAAGACCGTCCAGGCGAAGCCGAGGATGCGGTACGCCACCGCGTTGCGCCAGATCAATCCGCCGACGCTCGCCGCTCCGAGGGCGAGGTACATCGCGCCGACATCGCGGATCAGGTGCTCGTTGAACGGGCCGTCGACCGACACCCACGACCCGAGCACGCCGGGGAACGAGTCGTAGAAGCTCTGCGGGGCGAAGTACGCCCAGCCTCCGACGAAGAGTCCGAGGAGGGTCGAGAGGCCGAGGGCGAAGAAATGGAGTCGTCTCATACTGCTGATGACGCCGTGGCGCGGGCGGATGTGAGGTCTTCGGCCTTCATAACTCCTCAGAACGGGTGCTCGGGAGCCTGGATCGGCCTCGATCCAGCGGATTCTGCAGCGTTTTTGAGGACTTATGCCCGCGAGCCCGGGCCCAACTCAGGAAGATCGGTTCGAAACCGGCTGAATCTGGGGTGGATCAGGGCGAATGGCGCCGATTTTCCTGAGTTGGGCCCGGCTCTCGCTCTCCCCGCGTCAGGCGCGCTCGCGCCCGCGCAGCACCCCGGCCAGCAGCACGACGGCCACCCCCACGACCGGGATGATCATGAGCCCCACGCGCAGGCTGGTGGCATCGGCGATGAGACCCACGACCGGCGGCGAGAGCAGGAATCCGAGGCGCATCAGCCACGACACCACCGTGAGCCCCGTGCCGTGGCGCAGGCCGGGCAGTCGGTCGGCCTCGCTCATGGCCGCGGGCACGAGGGTCGCGACGCCGAAGCCCGCCGCCGCGAATCCGATGATGGTTCCCGGAATGGTCGGGAACGCCAGCGCGACGCCCATGCCGACCAGCACGATCAACCCGCCGACCCGCGCGACCAGGCGCTGGCCGAACCGGTCGACGAGTCCGTCGCCGAGCAGGCGTCCGATGAACTGTGCGCCGACGAGGACGATGAACCCGGTGGCGGCGATCGCGGCCGGGGCGCCGAGCGACCCGAGGTAGAGGGTCGCCCACGAGTTGCCCGCGTCTTCGACGATCGTGCCCGCCATGGCGATGACGACGAGGGCGATGAGCATCAGGATCACGCGAGGGCGGATGCCGGCGCGCAACGTCGCCTGCACCTCCGAGGGGTCCGCGACCGCAGCTTCGTCGGCCGCCGTGTCGAGCCCTGGAAGGCAGAACCGCAGCGCGGTCAGCGAGACCACCGAGAACAGTGCCGCCGAGATCGCGAGGTGCACACCGATCGGCAGCCCGAGGGCGATCGCGCCGGCGGCCATCGATCCGCCGATCACGGCACCGACCGACCACAACGCGTGGAACGAGTTCAGGATCGAGCGCCCGTAGCCGCGCTGCACGCGCAGGCCGTGGGCGTTCTGGGCGACGTCGGTGATGGCATCCATGGCGCCGCCGATGAACAGGCCGAGCGCGAACAGCAGCACGCTGGGCGCGAGTCCGGCGCCGAGCACGCCGATGCTGGTGAGCACCGTGCCGATCACGGCGACCTTCGCCGATCCGAACCGTCGGATCAGTGCGGCCGCGGCGAGTCCCGCCACGATCGCGCCCACCGGGAACGACGCGATGGCGAGCCCGTAGGCGGTGTTGTCGAGTCCGAGCTGCTCTTTGATCTCGGGGTAGCGCGGAAGGATGTTCGCGAACAGCGCCCCGTTGGTGAGGAACAGGGTGGCGACGGCGCCGCGGGCGCGACGGTCGGCGCGGGTGGGCGAGGCAGTGGAGCTCATGGCGACTTTCGGGTGGGGAGAGAGGAGGTCAGCGCGCGGTGATGCGGGCGACGGCGATGGCCACTTCGACAGAATCGCGTTCTTCGTCGTCGAGTGCGCGGTGGATCGAGAGGCCCTCGATCAGCGCGTCGAGCAGGCGGGCCGTCTGCGGGTCGAAGTGCCGCTCGAGCGCGGTGCGGCTTCGGCCCATCCAGGCGGTGGTGAGGGCGCGGTAGGCCGGTTCGCGGGCGGCGAGCGTGTAGAGCTCGTGCGAGAGGACGAGCTCTCGGGCGTCGCCGAAGACGTCGGCGAGGATGATCTCGACCACGGCCTGGCGGGCCGATTCGATGTCGGATGCTTCGGCCATCCGCTTCTCGAACCGCTCGCTGATCGTGGTGCCGAAGCGCGTGAACGCCTCGCGCAGCAGGCCGTCGATGCCGTCGAAGTAGTAGGTCATCGAGCCGAGCGGCACGCCGGCGGCCTCGGCGATGCGGCGGTGCGAGGCACCGGCGACCCCGGATTCGGCGATCACGTCGAGGCAGGCGTCGATGATGCGGTCGCGGCGCTCGGGGTCGTTCTGGCGTCCGCGGCGGGTGCCCGGCTCCGTCGCCGGCTCGGTGACGGGCTCAGACATCGGCTCAGTCATCGGCGCCGCCGATCGTACGGATGACGCGGGCCGGGTTGCCGACGGCGACGACGTTCGCCGGAATGTCGCGGGTGACGACGGCGCCCGCGCCGATCACCGAGTTCTCACCGATGGTGACGCCGGGGCAGACGATCGCTCCCCCGCCGAGCCAGACGTTGTCGCCGATCACGATGGGTTCGGCGGCTTCGAGCTTGTCGCGGCGCATCGTCGGGTCGATCGGATGCGTGGGCGTGAGCAGTTGCACGTTCGGTCCGATCTGGCAGTCGGCGCCGATCGTGATCGCCGCGGTGTCGAGCGCGGTGAGGTGGAAGTTGATGAACGTGCGCGCGCCGATGGTGACGTGATCGCCGTAGTCGACGTGCAGCGGTGGGCGGATGATGACGTCTTCGCCGAGGTGGCCGATGAGGTCGTCGAGCCAGCCGCGGGCGGCCGGGTCGCCCGAGATCGTCTGGCGGTGGTAGAGGTCGGCGAGGCGGGCGGCGCGAGCCGACCGCGCGGCGAGTTCGGGGTCGTCGCCGATGTACAGATCGCCGGCGAGCATCCGCTCCCGGTTGGTGCGGGGGTCGCCCGCGAAGTCATCGGTCACCGGGAGAGCGTATCAGAGTTTGCGTACGTTCGTACGCATTTAGTCAGACGGCGGTGCGCGGCGCGATCGTCGACAGCAACTGCAGCTTGTCGTAGCTCTCGGTTCCGGGGATCGCGGTGTACACCAGCAGCGCATGCGACTGCTCGGGATCGACCAGGCTCTGGCACGTGAGTTCGAGCGCGCCGAGCTCGCGATGCACGAAGCGCTTCGTCTCGCGCGGCCGCACCCCCACCTCGTGCGTCTCCCAGATCGCCCGGAACTCCGCGCTGCTCCGGCGCAACGACGCCGCATACTCGGCAGCCCGGGATTCGGGCCCACGCCGCGCGATCACCTCGCGCAACCCCGACACCCACAGGCGCGAGAGGAACTCGTGCTCCTCCTCGGCATAGAGCGAACGGGTCGATGGATCGCTGAACCAGCGATAGCCCAGGCTGCGCTCCGGGCCCGTGATCGCCGCCGTCTCGCCCGTCAGCGCCACCCCGAGCGGCGTCTGCCGCAGGGTCTCCCCGAGTTCGCTGACGATCTCGGCCGGGGTGTCCTGCAGGCGGTCGAGGATGCGGAGCATCCCCGGGCTGATGTGCGTGATCGCACCGCCGCGCGCCGGCGCCGGATGCCCGGCGAGTCGGAAGAGGTGGTCGCGCTCGTCGATCGTGAGGTGCAACCCCTGAGCGATCGACGCGAGCATCTGCTCCGACGGCAGCGGGCCATCGCCGCGCTCGAGCCGCGCGTAGTAGTCGGCCGACATGTGGCTGAGCGCCGCGACCTCCTCACGCCGCAAGCCCTCGGTGCGACGCCGCTGCCCCCGCGGCAGCCCGACGTCCTCCGGTTGCAGCGCATCCCTGCGCAGCCGCAGAAATCCCGCCAGTTCGGCTCGGTCGATCGCCATCTGTGCCCCCTCGTTCCGACGTCCCCGATCTTCGCACTCCCCATCGACGCGTATCCACTGCATGGCGTGTCCTGGTTGCGCGGCACGATCGACCGCAGGCTGGAGAAGACCTCAAGGAGCATCATGACCCGCAGAACCATCGACATCGAGATCCCCTCCCTCGCCGGCCGCCGCGCCGTCGTCACAGGAGGCAGCGACGGCATCGGCCTGCGCATCGCGACGCGACTCGCTCGCGCCGGCGCCGACCTCGTGCTGCCGGTACGTAATCCGCGCAAGGGCGACGCCGCAGCATCCGCCATCCGGGCCGTCGCGCCCGAAGCGCTGGTGCAGACCATGCCACTCGACCTGTCGTCGCTCGAATCCGTTGCCGCGTTCGGCGACACGATGCGAGCCAGCGGCCGACCGGTGCATCTCTTGATCAACAACGCGGGGGTCATGACGCCGCCTCAGCGGCAGACCACCGCCGACGGTATCGAGGTGCAGTTCGGCACCAATCACCTCGGCCATTTCGCGCTCGTAGCCCATCTTCTTCCGTTGCTGCGCGCGGGGCGGGCGCGCGTGACGTCACAGATCAGCGTCGCGGCCAACCAGGGCTCGATCCACTGGGACGACCTGAACTGGGAGCGCTCGTACAACGGCATGCGTGCCTACAGCCAGTCGAAGATCGCCTTCGGGATGTTCGGCCTCGAGCTCGACCGCCGCAGCGAGAGCCGGGGATGGGGCATCACGAGCAATCTTTCGCACCCCGGCATCGCCCCGACGAGTCTGCTCTCTGCGCGCCCGGAGCTCGGACGCGCGCAGGACACCCTCGGCGTGCGGCTGATCCGCTGGGCATCGGCGCGCGGCCTGGTCGTCGGCACCCCGGAGACCGCCGCCCTGCCCGCGCTCTACGCCGCCACGTCTAGCGAGGCGCAGGCGCGCCGACTGTATGGGCCGAAGAGGGCCGGTCATCTCGGCGGCGCGCCCGCCGAACAGGCGCTCTACTCGCGATTGCGCAGCGAATCGGATGCCGCGCGCATCTGGGCCGCGTCGGAAGAACTGGCGGGCGTCTCCTTCCCCGACTGACCGGCTGCCTCATTCCGGTCGCGAAAAAGCCCGGTATCCGAGCGGGATACCGGGCCTTTTCGCGACGGGAGCGCAGGTCAGTCGTCGGAGCGCGACCCGAAGATGCTCCGCAGCGCGATGAACACCACGACGGCGACGACCAGCACGATCGCCAGCTTCGCGATGAACCACAGCAGCGAGAACAGCGCGCCGACGATCCACCAGGCGATCACGATCGCGACGATCACGCCGACGATGGTCCAGATGCTGGTCTTGGTCATGCCTCCAGCCTACGGACGTTCGCTCTGCGCTCAGGCCGCGGGAATCTCGTCGACCGCGAAGTAGACCGGCAGGCCGCGCTCGCGGGCGATCGTCACGTCCATATCGGCACCGGCGGATGCCCCGGGCAGGCGCAGCACGGCATCGCAGTGCTGCAGCAGCCGGTGCGCGGTCTCGTACATGACGTCGCCGTCAGCATCCGCCGCGTCGATGTTCCGCAGGATCGGCAGCGCCACCCATTCGCCGATCATCGGCACGTGACCGAGGCGGAAGATCGGGGCGGATGCCTCTTCGAGGCGTTCGAGGTTGGCGGCGATGCGCGCCGGGTCGCCGTCGGTTCCCGAGCGGTACGGGCCGGCGATGAGAATCAGGAGTGGAGTCGTCATGGCGAAGACTGTATCGTTAACCGTGCAAGAACGTGCAACTCCGTGAAGGAACACTATGCTCAGCGCACAGCGCAAGTCCCACCTGCTCGAGATCCTCGCCCGCGACGGGCGGGTGGTCGCGAAGACCGTCGCCGACGAGCTCGGCATCTCGGAAGACTCGATCCGCCGCGACCTGCGCGAACTCGCCGAAGAGGGCAAGCTCGTCCGCGTGTACGGAGGAGCGCTGCCCGTGCCCGCCGCCGATCGACCGGTCGAGGAGCGCCGCGAACTCGCGACGGCCAGCAAGGAGCGGGTCGCGCGACGTGCGGTCGACAGCATCCGCCCCTCCTCGACCATCGTTCTCGACGCCGGCACCACCACCCTCGCGATGGCTCGCCTGCTGCCGAGCGGCACCGGGCTCACCGTCATCACGCCGAGCCCCGCGATCGCCCTCGCGGTCGCCGAGCATTCGGATGCCCGCGTCGTCATGATCGGCGGCGAGCTCTCGCGGCACTCGATGGTGGCCAGCGGATCGCTCGCGATGGAGGCGATCCGCCACCTCGCCGCCGACGTGTTCTTCGTCGGGGTCACCGGCATCCACCCCGAGCACGGCCTCACCACCGGCAGCCTCGACGACGCCGTCACCAAGCGCGCCATCGCCGAACGCTGCGCCGAGACGATCGTGCTCGCCAGCGAAGAGAAGATCGGCGCCGTCTCGCGGTTCCCCGTGCTCGATCTCGCGGCCGTCACGGCCGTCATCACCGACCCGCGCGACCGGAATCCCCTGATCGGCGCGCTGGTCTCGGGCGAGACTCCTGCATAACTCCACAGAGCCGCGCCGCGGGAGCCGAAATTCGACCGACTTCGGGGCCGAGCGGCGGATTCTGAGGAGTTGTGCACAGCGCAGCCGCGCACGCCGGCCACAACTCAGGACAAAACGCACCAGATCGTGCCCCCCGCAGCCGTTTCCTGCCCGTCGGAATCGATCTGTCCTGAGTTGGGTACACCACACACGTCACACATCGCCGGGCTACGGCGTCACCCCTTCAGAGGCGCAGACAGCGCCGGAACGAAGGAGACAACGTGTCGCACGTGAACATCGGCAAGCTCTACCCCGCCCCGTACCAGGCGATGTTGGAGTTCGCCGGCAAAGCCGCCGAAGCCGGAGTGGATGCCGGCCTCTCGCCGCTGCTCGTCGAACTGGTCAAGGTGCGGGCGTCGCAGCTGAACGGCTGCGCGTTCTGCCTGAAGATGCACGCGGCGGATGCCGTGAAACACGGCGAGGCCGCCGACCGCCTGGCCGTTCTCGCCGGCTGGTGGGAGTCGCAGTACTTCTCGGCGGAGGAGCAGGCGGCGTTGCAGATCGCCGAACGGGTGACGCTGATCAGCGACCACGGCCGGCTGCCCGACCGCGGCATCGCTCCCGAAGACGTGCTCACCGACCAGCAGATCGCCGCGGTGACCTGGCTGACGGTCGTCATCAACAGCTGGAACCGCATCGCGATCACGAGTCACTACCCCGTCGCGCCCTGACACCGCGCACCACGAAGGGAGGGGAGGAGACTCCCCAGCCTCCTCCCCTCGCGCCGTCAGCGGGAGGGCTGCCGGCGGTGCTCTCCGGTCCGCTGGGGAGCGGCGCTCGGAGAAGTGGTGCTCGATGAGGGACGAGCTCCACTTACTACGACGAGCGAGCGGCGGTTTTCTCACGCGGTTCGCGCGTTTCGACAGGTGAGGGTGAAACCTCAGGATCCCGCGGCGAGGGCTTCGGCATCCGATTGCGGATGCTGCGCCGCCCACGAGGCGAGAAGACGCAACCGCTCCGCCGACGGCGATCCCGGCTCTGCCGAGTAGACCATGAGCACGTTGCCGGGCTCGGCGGTGATCGCGAGTTCCTCGTAGGCGAGGGTCAGTTCGCCGACGACCGGGTGATGGAAACGCTTGGTCCCGGTGCCGTGGATGCGCACGTCGTGCGCCGCCCACAGCGTGCGGAATGTCTCGCTGCGGGTCGAGAGTTCGCCGACCAGGTCTTGCATCCCCTTGTCGTGCGGGTCGCGGCCGGCTTCGGCGCGCATGATGCCGACGCACATGCTCGCGAACAGGTCCCAGTCGGGGTAGAAGTCGCGGGCGGCGGGGTCGAGGAACTGAAAGCGCGCGAGATTGGGCGTGCGCCCGCCGTCGCCGATCACGGGCGAGTAGAACGCACGCCCGAGGTCGTTGGTGGCGATCAGGTTCTGCTGCGCGTCGCGCACGAAAGCGATGGAGTCTGTGATCGAGGCGAGCGCCCATTGCAGGCTGAGACGGGGCGCTCCCGAGCGGGTCGCGCGTCGACGTGAGCGCCCGCTGGCGGGGATGCCGTCTGCCGCCCGGGCGAGGTCGAGCAGGTGCGCCTGCTCGGCATCGTCGAGCAGCAGGGCACGGGCGAGCGCATCGAGAACGGATGCCGATGCCCCGGCGATCGCGCCCCGCTCGAGCTTCGCGTAGTACTCGACGCTGACTCCGGCGAGCGCCGCAACCTCGCTGCGGCGGAGCCCGGCGACCCGTCGGTTGGCTCCTGCAGTCAGACCCACCGCTTCAGGGGTGAGGCGGGCGCGGCGGGTCATCAGGAACTCGCGGACCTCTGCTCGATTGTCCATAGAAGAAGGGTAGGTCGCCGATGCTCGGCGCGGGGGCGCGAAAGGTGCCCTGGTGGTACACCCCTTCGCAGGGACTCCCGCGCACTCGGCGACGGACGGATGCTGGATCACATGACAAGCTCGACCCTCACCCGTTCCGCTACGCGACGCGTCCTTCCAGCGCTGTTGCTGCTGCTGACCGTGTTCGGTCCGATCTCGATGGATCTGTATCTTCCTGCGCTTCCCGCGCTCTCGACCGAGCTCGACGCAGTCACCTCGGTCGCCCAACTGACCGTCACCTCCTGCCTGATCGGCCTTGCGCTCGGACAGCTGATCGCGGGGCCCCTGTCGGACCGATACGGACGACGAGGGATCTTGATCGTCGGGATCATCGCGTACGTTGCGACCTCAGCGCTCTGCGCCCTCAGCCCGAGCGTCGAGCTGCTCATCGTCGCCCGGCTCGTGCAGGGCCTGGCGGGCGGTGTCGGCATCGTGATCGCCCAGGCCGCCGGCCGTGACATCTACTCGGGCGGTGCGCTGGTCCGCTTCTACGGACGATTGACCGTCGTCGGCGGGTTCGCGGCGATCGTCGGACCGCTGCTGGGCGGGGTGCTCAACACCTTCACGGACTGGCGCGGGCTGTTCGTCTTCCTCGCGGTGATCGGCGCCGGCATCCTCGCCCTCACCCTGCTCGCCTTCGACGAGACCCTGCCGGCAGAGGAGCGAACGCGCGGCGGCTTCATCCGCACCCTCACGGACTTCCGCACCCTCCTGTCGGATCGCGTGTTCTTCGGGGCGATCCTCAATCAGGGTTTCCTCTACGCGGCACTCTTCGCCTATCTGTCGGGTGCGACGTTCGTGCTGCAGGAGATCTACGGACTCTCGCCCCTCGGCTACGCGCTCGCCTTCGGTGCCAACTCGGCAGGTTTCATGGTGTTCGGGTATCTCTCCGGCCGAGCGTCGGAGCGGTGGAGCACGCGGCGGGTGCTCGCGGTCGGCGGCGGTCTGGCCGGTCTCGGCGCTCTCGGGCTGCTGGCGTGCGGTCTCATCGATCTGCCGCTGTGGGTCGTTCTCGTTTCGCTGTTCCTGCTCGCGAGCGGGGTGGCCGTCAGCTCCCCGCCGTCGACGACGCTCGCCCTCGTGCGCTATCCGCAGATCGCTGGAACCTCTTCGTCTCTGCTCGGAATGGTGCGATTCGGGTTCGGCGCCGTCGCCGCGCCTCTCGTCGGCATCGCCGGTGCCGCCAGTATCCTCCCGCTCGGGCTCGTCACGATCGTCGCCGTCGCTCTCGCAGTTCTCGCGCAGTTCTTCCTCATCCGCACCACCGATCACTAAGGAGCGAACCACCATGCGTGGAGTCGTCATGTATGCCCCGGGCGATGTCCGGACCGAAGACCTCGAGATGCCCGTCATCGTCGAGCCGACCGACGCGATCATCCGCGTCACCGCGACCTGCATCTGCGGGTCGGACCTCTGGCCGTACCGCGGCCTCGAGCCCCTCCATGAGGGCGGGCAGCCGATGGGTCACGAGTACATCGGGATCGTCGAGACCATCGGCGACGCCGTGACCGACGTGCAGCCTGGCGACTACGTCGTGGGCTCGTTCGTCGCCTCCGACAACACCTGCGAGATCTGCCGGGCCGGCTACCAGTCGCGGTGCGTGCACCAGGTGATGATGGGCTCGGTCGGCACCCAGGCGCAGTTCGCGCGGATCCCCCTCGCTGACGGCACGCTCGTGAAGACGCCCGGCGTTCCCTCCGCCGATCTGGTGCCGTCGTTGCTCGCCGCGTCCGACGTGCTCGGCACCGGCTGGTACGCCGCGATCGCCGCCGAAGCCGGGCCAGGGAAGACCGTCGCGGTCGTCGGTGATGGCGCGGTGGGACTGCTCGGCATCCTCGCCGCGAAGCAGCTCGGTGCCGAGCGGATCATCGCGATGTCGCGGCACGCCGACCGGCAGGCGCTCGCCCGCCGCTTCGGTGCCACCGACATCGTCGAGGAGCGGGGGGATGCCGGCGTCGCCGCGATCAAGGAGCTGACCGGCGGGCTCGGTGCGCACAGCACGATCGAAGCCGTCGGCACGCAGGAGTCGATGGACCAGGCGATCCGCGCCACCCGCGCGGGCGGGCACATCGGGTACGTCGGCGTCTCGCACGACGTGTCGCTCGACGGGTTCGAGCTGTTCTTCTCGAGCGTGCACCTGCACGGCGGGCCGGCACCGGTGCGCCAGTACCTGCCCGAGCTGATCCAGCTCATCTGGAACCGCGAGATCGACCCCGGTGTCGTCTTCGACCTCACGTTGTCCCTCGACGAAGCATCCGCGGGATACAAGGCCATGGACGAGCGTCGCGCCACCAAAGTGCTGCTCACCACCGACTGACCACCAGAGGAAGATCATGAACATCGAAGCATCCGTTCCCACCACGAAGAACCCGCCGGAGCAGTTCGCCGGCGACGTGTGGCTCGACGTGTTCCTCGAAGCGGGCGACGACCCGGAGGCGACCACGACGTGGAAAGAGCACGTGACGGATGCCGAGTTCGACGGGTCGGTCGGCGCATGACCGGCTGGACGGGCGGGCAGCGTTCCGTCGGCGACATCGCCCCGGCCCTCGCGCACTACACCGATGCCGTGCTGTTCGACGAGGTCTGGGCACGACCCGAACTCTCGCCGCGCGACCGCAGCCTCGTCACGGTGTCGGCGCTCGTCACGCTCGGAGCCGTCGACCAGCTCGAGTTCCACCTCGGCTTCGCGCGCGACAACGGCGTCACCGAGGAAGAGCTGGTCGAGGCCATCACCCACCTCGCGTTCTACGTGGGCTGGCCGCGGGCGATGGGCGCGGTAGCGGCGGCACGGAAGGCGTTCGCGGCTTCCTGAGTGCCCCGGCATCCGCCCGGTCCCTGCACAACTTCGGAGTTCTCGAGCGACACGACGGGGGACGGATGCCGCGACGCGGCGAGTCTCGTCGGATCTCCGAAGTTGTGCAGGGCGGGGCGCTTCGACAGGCTCAGCGACCCAGAGGGAGACGGGCTCAGCGACCGAGAGGGACACGGGCTCAGCGACCGAAAGCGCCCGCCGCCGACATAAACGGGGGCCTTCCTCGTCTCTTATCCGGAGGGTTCGGCACGCGAGCCCCGAGAGGTGGGGGCAACGAGATGACCATTCCTTCCATGAATGCCGGGTGGTACCCGGCGCCCGACGGATCCGGACAGTCGTGGTGGTGGGACGGAGCGCAGTGGATGCCGCCCCGGCTCGAGGTGTCACCGATCCCGCCCGCCGGCCCTGCGACCCTCCGTCTCGCCATCGTGGTCCAGGTGCTCCTGTTCGCCAGCGCGGCCCTGGCCCTCGCGACCGTCGCGGTCGAGGCGTTCGGGATCGCGAGCGTCGACGACTACCTCGGTGGCAATTACGGCGCGGCCGCGATGATCGAGACCTACGACACGTTCTCCGTCGTCGTGGCAATCTTCTCGCTCATCGTTCTCGTCGGCACCGGCATCCTCTGGATGATCTGGCAGTACCGTCTCGCGAAGCAGGTGCTCGGCCGCACCCGCCGCACGCCCGGGTGGCATACCGGATCGTGGTTCATTCCGGTCGTCAACTGGTGGTTCCCGTATCAGAACGTCTCCGACCTCTGGCGGGCCGCCGGTCGCACTCGGCCCGGTTGGCAGGCCGCGTGGTGGGGGCTCTGGATCGCGAGCTCGGTGACCGGCGGCATCTCCGGCCAGATGTCCTTCCGCGCGCAATCGCTCGAGGAGTATCTCGGTGCGATGACCGCGAGCCTCGTCAGCTCGCTGTTGCTGGTTGCGGCGGCGCTCTTCGCGGTGCGGCTCGTGCGGCAGCTGACCCGCGCGTACGCGTAGAGCGCCGCGACGCGAACCCGGGTACCGTGGGCAGGTGTTCGAAGAGACCGTGACCGACCGCCTGATCCTCACTCCCATCGATCCGACGGATGCCGCGATCGTGGAGGCGTTGTTCGCGATCCAGTCGGACCCGGCGACGTGGACGCATCTGCCCGACGCGGTCGATACCGATATCGCGGAGAGCCGCAGCATCGCCGAGGACCACGCCCGCTCGTGGACGGACTTCGGCCTGGGCTGGTGGGCGGTCCGGCTGCGCGAGCCGCTCGATGCGCTCGACGCGGGGGCCATCATAGGGCTCGGCGGCGCCGCGGTGAGGCGACCCGAAGTGCAGGCCTGGAACGTGGGCTACCGCCTGACGCCCGCCGCGTGGGGCCATGGTTTCGCCGGCGAGGTGAGCCGTGCGGCTCTGGCCGCCGCGCACGCCGCGCGCCCCGACCTGCCCGTCACCGCCCGCGCGCTCACGCGCAACCCGGCATCGTGGCGCACCCTCGAACGCGCCGGCCTGTCACTGGTCTGGGAGGGCGACGACCCGGCCGACTACCCCCTCACCTCGGGCGTCGAGCGCCGCGTCTACAGCGACCGCGACCTGTCACCCGCCCTGCTCGATCAGCTGATCGCGCTCGGGTAGGCGGCGCCCAACCGCGCCAGACCTGTCGCGATGATCTCGGCAAGGAGGGTGGCGTAGCGGCCGTCGGGGTCGAGATCGGGATCGAATACCGTGATCGATGCGCCGACAGCGCCGGGAGCCAGCCGGGCCAGGAGTTCGATCAGCTCCGAAGCGCTCACCCCGCCGGCATCGGGGCTGTCGACCGCGGGCATGATGTCGGGATCGAGCACGTCGACGTCGATCTGCAGCCAGTAACCGGCGCCGACGATCTCGGCCGTCGCGGAGGCTGCGTTCTCGGCCGTCTGCTCCCGAAGATCGCGCGCGGAGATGAGACGACCCAGGATGCCGCGCGTTTCGGCGGCTTCCTCGTCGTCGTCGCGGTGTCCGATGTGCACCACGCGACGCGCGTCGAAGTACGGGGCCAGGCCGTCGATGTCCGCGATCGCCGGCCAGTGCATGCCGACGGCCGCCGCGAGGTCTTCCCCCGCCACGCTGGCGCACTCCTCGCTGTTGCCCGGGTGGCGGAAGTCGGTGTGACCGTCGATGTGCACCAGTCCCACTCCTCCCCTGCGCGCGAGGGCCACTCCGATGCCGAGGAGCACGCTGCAATCACCCCCGATGACGAGTGGCGCGTCGCCTGCGTCGAGAATGCTCACGACCCGGTCGGCGAGCCTCCGGGCATGGTCGACCATCGCCGTCTCGTTGCGTACGTGCCCGACCGGACGCACATCGTCGTCGTCGAGATATCGCCCGGCGAGCACGACCCCGGCGTCGCGCGCTCCGCCCGCGAGGAGACGCCGGAACAGCCCGGCTTCCCGCAGCGCCTCGGGCGCTTTGTCCGCGCCGGGCACACTCCCTCGTTGCGGTGGTCGGAGTCCGAGGTTGGTGGGGGCGGAGAGCAGAGCAATCACGGTCTCAGCCTGGCATCTCCGACGGCAATGATCCGTTCGGCTGCCGCCTCCGCACCGGCGGGCGCAGCCCGCAGCCGTCGACCGTTGGTCGCGGCGCGCTCTCGGAGGTCGCCGTCGCCGAGCATCGACTCGACAGCCGACCTCAGCCCGCTCACGCGTGTCGACTTCGGCAGCACTCGCCCGACACCCGACCTCTCCACCGCATCGCCGACGAGGCGCTGGTCAGAAGTCGGATTGATCGGGAGCACCAGCAGCGGCACCCCGTGAGCGAGCACCTTCATCGTCGTCGAGTGGCCGCCGTGGCCGATGACGAGATCCATCGACGGGAGCAGCTCGGCGTGACCCGCCCAACCGCGCACGTCGACGTTCGCCGCACCCGCGAGCGGCCCGCCGAGGTCGACACCGCCCGTGGTCACCACGGCGTCGACGGAAAGGCCCGACAATGCCGTGACGATCCGCCGATAGACGGGGAGCATGCCGGGCCAGTCCGTCGTGCTGAGCGCCACGAGAATGCGCGGTCGCGCACGGCGCGGAGATGGCTCGACACCGACCTCCGTCGTTCCCGTCCAAATCGAATCCGGGAAGTCCCCGGCGTCGGCACGATCGAGATCCGCATCGGTGAGCATAAGACGTTCGTCGGCCTTCGCCCAGAGCGCGTGCGGCCGGAACCCGAGGAGACCGAGCACCCGACCCACCGTTCGGTCGATGCGCGACCAGAACTCCCCCAGCGTGTGAAACATCACCACGACCGGGAAACCGGTTCGCAGGGCACCCCGCAAGGGCGCAATCAGCATGCAGTCGACGAGGACGACATCGGGGCGACGGGCGTCCATCAGGGTTTCGGTCTCAGCGGAGACGCGTTTGCTCGCGAAGAGCCGATACATCGACGCTGTCTTTCGCAGACCTTGCTGCCCCTGTGGGCCGGCCGCCTCCCCGGGGAGGAAGGGGACGTGCTCCAACTCGGTGCTTCCCGGCACCAACCCCGCGATCTCGACCTCGACTCCGCGGCGAGCGAGAGCATCCGCTATGGCCAGAGCGGGCGGGACATTGCCGCCCAGATCGGCGCTGAGGATGAGCACCTTCACGACGTGCCGCCGTCACGCGGGGAGGGAGGAGTGGCATTCACCGCCCCAGTATGCGCCTCTGCCCGTCATCCGGGAGGATATCGACGAAGCGGAGGACCTTCGCGGCCGATCCATCCTCCCGAGTGCGGATCTCCTCCCGAGTGCGGATCTCATCCAGCGACCCCTCACCGGTAGAGGAGGTCGGCGGCGACGGCATCCGCCCACTCGGGCACCGCGAAGCGGGCGGGATCGTTCCACTCCCCGGCGACGATCTGCGAGAACGCACCCTGCACGCCGAACAGTTTCTCGAGGGGGCTCCAGTCCGACTCCCCCGGCATCGGCACGAGCGACCGTTCGACGAGGGCACCGGGGTGGATCTCGTCGATCAGCGACAGCATGCGTGCGCCCGCGTGCACCGGGCGCAGCGCCTCGGCGTCGGTGACGTGCAGGATCACGCCCTCGCACGCTTCGCCGGCATGGTCGCGCACGAGCGGCGTGAATCCGTAGGGAACGGCGACGAGGCCCGGCAGGTCGGCGGCATTGATGGCGGATGCATAGCGCTCCCCGTCGATGAAAGGCGCGGCGATCACGCGGAACGGCACCGCGGTGCTGCGTCCTTCCGAGACGTTCACGCCCTCGGCCAGGCAGGTGCCCGGGTAGAGCAGCGTCGTGGTCGGACTCGGCAGGTTCGGCGACGGCGGCATCCAGGTCGCATCTCCTCCGCCGATCGCGGCGTCGCGCGTGAGCCCGTCGACCTCGATCACGTCGAGTTCGACGTCGATTCCGCGGGTGCGCACCCAGTGCCGTGCCAGCTCGCCGATCGTGAGTCCGTGACGGATGGGCATGCTCCATCGGCCCACCAGCGACTGTGCACGCTCGTCGAGCATCGGGCCCTCGGCGCGGTCGAGGCGCCCGCCGAGCGGGTTGGGGCGGTCGAGCACGACCACGGCCACTCCGGCGTCGGCGCAGGCTTCGAGCACGTGACTCATCGTCCAGACGTAGGTGTAGAAGCGGGCGCCGACATCGGGCAGGTCGATCAGCATCACGTCGAGGTCGGCGAGATCGCCCGCGGCGGGACGCACGGCGTCACCATAGAGGCTGCGCACCTCGACACCCGTGACCGGGTCGACGAGATCACCGACATGCTCGCCCTCACGCGCGCGTCCGCTGAGGCCGTGCTCGGGCCCGAACAGCCGCGTGAGCGTCCAGCCCGCATCGGCGAGCGGCTCACGCCCCCGCCGCAGGTCGGAGGTGAGGGCGAGGTCGTTTGTGACCATCCCCAGGCGCGCGCCGGTGAGGCGGGCGAGCAGGTCGGGGCGGATGTCGCGGCGGATCAGGCGGTCGATTCCGAGGTGCATGGTCTCAGTCGATTCTGTGGTCGGTGACGGCGTTGTAGGTGCGTTGGAGGTTGTCGGCGATGGTGTCGTAGTCGGCCTGCGCGATGCGGGTGAACAGGAAGTCGAGCACGGCCAGTTGCGCGATGCGGCTGGCCATCGCGCCGGAGCGGAACGTCGATTCCGAGACGGCGGTGACGAGCACGAGCGAGCAGACGCGGGCGAGGGGCGAGCGCGGATTGTTGGTGATGGCGATGGTCGTGGCTCCCGCGCGCTCGGCGACCTCGGCCGACTGCACGATCTCGAGCGTGCGCCCGGAGTGGGAGATCGCGATCGCGACATCGCGCTCGTCGAGCAGGGCGGCGCCGGTCAGGGCGAGGTGCAGGTCGGTGCGGGCCTGCGCCACGAGCCCCGCGCGGTGCAGCTTCTGCTCGAGGTCGTGCGCGGCGAGGCCACTCGACGCGGTGCCGTAGATGTCGATGCGGCGAGCGCCGCGCACCGCATCGACGCATCGTTCGAGCACGTCGATGTCGATCTGCCGTGCGGTTCGTTCGATGGCGGATGCTTCGGCGAAGGCGATCTTGCGCACGGTGGTGAGCGCGTCGTCGTGCCGGTTGACGTCGCTCTCGGAGACCTGGAAGCGTTCGCGGTCGGAGGCGGTGCGGTCGAGCTCGGTGGCGAGCGCGAGGCGCAGCTCGGGGTATCCGGCGAAGCCGAGGCTCTGCGTGAACCGGGCGATGCTGGCGACTGACGTGCCGCACGCGGCGGCGAGCTGGGTGATCGAGTTGTCGACCGCGCTCTGCGGGTCGGCGAGCACATGCGTCGCGATGCGGCGCTCGGTGGGTGTGAGCCCGGAGAGTCGCTGGTGGATGGCGGTCATCGCACTGGTGGTCACGCGAACAGGATTGCAGAATCGAGACGAGAAGTGAAAGGAATTTTCAGAAATACCTTGAGTTTCTGTAACTGATTGCCCAAAGTAGTGCACAGGCATTCACAGCAGAGCGCCCCGGTCCCGTCCGAAGGCTCTCACCACCGAGAGGAAACCCATGCGACACCGCACCACCCGACTCGCGTTCACCGCGGGTCTTCTCGTCACCGGGCTCGCCGTCGCGGGCTGCGCGCCCGCCGCGTCGAGCGGCGAAAGCGGCGAAGAGATCACGCTCAAGATCTGGTCCTGGCAGGCATCCTCCTCACCCAAGTGGGAGGCCGTCTTCGACAAGTACGAAGAATCGCACCCCGGCGTGACCATCGAATTCGAGGGTTACCAGCCCACCGAGTACAACCAGATCCTCGCCACCGGGCTCGAGGGCAGCGATGGTCCCGACATCGCGATGCTCCGTGCGTACGGCGGCATCCAGCCGGCCATCCAGTCCGAGCAGATCGTGCCGATCGACGACATCGTCGACGGGCTCGACCAGTTCGACCCCACCGTGCTCCGCGCCGCTCAGGGCAAGGACGACGGCGCCACCTACGGCGTGCCCTTCGCGTACCAGACCATGCAGATGTTCTACAACAAGACGATGTTCGACGAGATGGGCCTCGAAGAGCCCACCGACTGGGACGAGTTCATCGACCTGCAGGAGACCCTGCTGAAGGAGGGCGTCACCCCCATGGCGCTCGGCGCCCGCGAGGACTGGGTGCTGCCGATGTTCCACGACATCATGGGCTCGGCGAACTACGGCGGCGCGGACTTCGAGGAGAAGGTGCTCGCCGGCGACGTCGACTTCACCGACCCGGCGTACGTGTCGTCGCTGCAGATCGTCAAGGACATGCAGAAGTACCTCGACAAGAACGTCAACGCCATCGCCGTCGCCGACGCGGTGCTGCAGTTCACCTCGGGCCAGGCCGCGCAGTGGCCGGGCGGCTCGTTCGACCTGCCGACGTTCCAGAACTCCGCGCCCGACACCGAGTGGGGCGTCTACGAGGTGCCGCCGGCACCGGGCAGCGCGCTCGACCACGCGGTCACCCCGGGCTACGCCGACGGCAGCTTCGGCATCAACGCCTCCAGCGACCAGCAGGATGCCGCGGCCGAACTGCTCAACTGGATGACCACGAAGGAGTTCGGCCAGCTCGTCGCCGACGAGGTCGACCAGTTCTCCGCCCTCCCCGGTGTGAAGTACTCCGACCCGCTCATGCAGGAGATGAACGAGGCGTACACCGAGAACCCCGCGCCGTACCTGCTGCTCGTCGACTTCCGCTACGGCGACCCGACCGGCACCGCCGTGCTCGGCCCGGACATCCAGGCGATGTTCCTCGGCGACAAGACGCCCGAGCAGCTCGGGACGGATCTGCAGTCCGGGATCTCCACCTGGTTCACCCCCGCATCCTGATCCGACCGTGGTGGGGAGCGTCGAACCCGGCGCTCCCCACCACGCAGTGAGAGAGACATCATGGCCCTGACCCTCCCCCTCCGTCGGGAGAAGACACGGCGCACGCGCGCAGGCATCGCCCTGACAACGCCCACCGCGACGCTGTTCGTCCTCCCCGCCGCGGTGCTGTTCGCCGTGCTCATCCTGTACCCGATGCTCGCCGCCCTCAGCTACTCGTTCTTCGATTGGCAGGGCACCAAGCAGGGCGGATTCGCCGGCGTCGCCAACTACATCACGCTCCTGACGAAGGAGCCCTACGCCTCCGAGCTCTGGAACGCCTTCGGCCACAACCTGCTGCTGTTCGCGGGAGCCCTCGTCTTCCAGAACTCGCTCGGCCTCGGCATCGCCACCCTGCTGCACCGCCGCAAGCGCACGAAGCGCTTCTTCCAGACGATCTTCGCGCTCCCGTACCTGGTGAGCCCCATGGTCATCGGCTACCTGTGGTCGCTGATGCTCTCCCCGCTGTTCGGTCCGGTCAACGCCATCCTGCGCGGTGTCGGCCTCGAGAGCCTCGCCCTCCCCTGGCTCGGCGACCCTCAACTCGCGATCTGGGTCATCGTGCTCGTGAGCGCCTGGCAGTGGATCGGCTTCCCGATCCTGCTCTACGGTGCAGCCCTCGGCGGCATCCCCGAAGAGATCGAAGAGGCAGCATCCCTCGACGGCGCCACAGCCGGCAAGCGCTTCCGCTACATCACCCTGCCGATGCTCACGCCGACGATCGGCATCATCACCGTGCTGACCTTCATCGGCAGCATGGAGGCGATGGCGATCCCGTTCGCCCTCGCCGGTTCCAACGGCGCCCCCGCAGGGTCGACCGACGTGATGATGCTGCTCTTCTACCGCACCGCCTTCGAGTCGGGCAATCCGAACTCCATCGGAGTCTCGTCCGCGCTCGCGACGGTCCTCTTCATCTTCATCATGGTGATCTCGGTCTTCATCACCTCCACGATGCGCCGAGCCGAACGAAAGCTGTTCTGATGAGCACCGTCACCGAACCCCGCACCGAGCCGACCACCGAGGCGATCGTCTCGGGCCGTCGCCCCTCCGCCCCGCGGCGACGCACGAGCCGCACCTCCGACACCCCGTTTATCGGGCGCCTGTTCGCGAACGTCTTCCTCTGGGGATACGCGATCGTCGCCATCGGCCCCCTGCTGCTCATGGTCAACAACTCGCTGCGCACCCAGCAGCAGATCGCGACCGAGCCGCTCGGGCTGCCGGTGCCGCCGACGTTCACGAGCTTCCAGAGCGCGTGGATCACGGCATCCTTCGACACCTACTTCCTCAACTCGATCACCGTCACCGTCGGCTCCGTCATCGTGACGACCGTCGTCTCGGTGCTCGCCGCCTATGCGTTCGCGCGGGCCAGGGCGAAGTTCTTCCGCGGCATCGAGGCGGTCTTCCTGTCGGGTCTGATGCTGCCGGTGCACCTCGCGATCCTGCCGCTGTTCTACCTGCTCGACTCGCTCAAGATGACCAGCAACGTGTTCAGCCTGATCCTCGTCTACGGCGCCCTCGGCATCCCCTTCACGACCTTCGTGCTGACGGTCTTCTTCCGGGCGCTGCCGATCGAGCTCGAAGAGGCCGCGCGCATCGACGGCGCTGGCCCGTTCCGCACCTTCGTGCAGATCTTGCTGCCACTGGTGCGACCGGCGCTCGCGACGGTGATCGTGTTCCGCTTCGTGCCGGTGTGGAACGACTTCTTCTACCCGCTGATCCTGCTGCGCGACCGCGACTCGTACACGCTGCCCGTCGGACTCACCCGCTTCTTCGGCGAGTACTCCACCGACTGGCCGCAGCTGTTCGCGGGTCTCACGATCGCGACGATCCCCCTGATCGTGCTGTTCCTGCTCGCGACCAAGCAGATCATCAACGGGTTGACCTCCGGCATGAGCAAGTGAGCCTCGGGTGGTGAACGGTGCGCCGGGATCGGCGTGGGCATCGCTGCGGTCGGCCGACGGGGTCGAGCACCGGCTCGTGCTCGGAACGGCGGCGAACGACGAGCGGATGCCGCTGACCCCGGCGCACCTGTTCGATCTCGCCTCACTCACGAAGACGTTCACGACGGTGGCGGCGCTGCGGCTCGTCGAGACGGGAGTGCTCGATCTCGACGCGCCGGTGCGGCCTCTGCTCGAGGTCGGCGCGGGTGACGGCGCGCAGCGCATCACGCTGCGGCATCTGCTCACCCACACGTCGGGGCTGCCCGCCGAAGGACGCGCCTGGCGCAGCGGGCTCACGGGCGACGAGCTGCGCGCGGCGGTGATCGGCAGCGAGCTGCTCGCCGCGCCGGGCGCCGTGCACCGCTACTCGGACGTCGGGTTCATCTCGGTCGGCGAGCTGGTCGAGCGGGTGTCGGGGCGACCGCTGGCCGAGCTCGTCTCCGAACTCGCCGCGCTGCTCGGGGCGGCGTCGCTGACCTGGTCGCCGCCGGCCGAGCTCTCGGTCGCGACCGAGGTGCAGCCGCACCGCGGACTGGTGCGCGGCGAGGTTCACGACGAGCTGGCCCACGCTCTCGGGCGACCGGCGGGTCACGCCGGGCTGTTCGGGTCGATGGACGACGTGGCCGCCCTGGCGCGGATGATCGGCGCCGGCGGGGTCGGCCGTGCCGGGCGCGTGCTGTCGGGTGAGAGCATCCGTCTGATGTCGACACCGGTGGTGACGGCGGATGCCGGGTACGGCCAGGCCGTCGGCCTGCGCGTGCGCGACGCGGCCTGGATGGGAGACACGGATGCCGTCGGCCACACCGGCTTCACCGGCACCGCCTTCGCGGTGTCGCCGCGCACGGGCGACTTCGCGGTGCTGCTGACGAACCGGGTGCACCCGACCCGGGAAGACGCCGACGTGAGCGCCGTGCGCCGGGAGTTCTTCGGCTTCCTGGGCTGAGAGGCACGACTTCAGCCGCGCTTCAGCAGAAAGGCAGCACACTGGAGGAATGCGGATCCTGGTAGTCGACGACGAGGTGCGCCTCGCCGACGGAGTACGCCGTGGCTTGGAGGCCGAGGGCTTCGCCGTCGACGTCGCCCACAACGGGGTCGACGGGCTCTGGCGGGCGCGCGAGACCCGATACGACGCGATCGTGCTCGACCTGATGATGCCCGGCATGAGCGGATGGAAGGTGTGCGAGGCGCTGCGCGCCGAGGAGAACTGGACGCCCGTGCTCATGCTCACCGCGAAAGACGGCGAGTGGGATCAGGTCGAAGCGCTCGAGACGGGCGCCGACGACTACGTCACCAAGCCGTTCTCGTTCGCGATCCTCGTCGCCCGCATCCGCGCCCTCGTGCGTCGCGGAGCCGTCGCGCGACCGGCGATCCTCGAAGCGGGCGACCTGCGACTCGACCCCGCCGCGCACCGCGTCTGGCGCGGAGAGACCCCCATCACACTGACCGCCCGCGAGTTCTCCGTGCTCGAATTCCTGCTCCGGCACCGCGGGCAGGTGCTCTCGAAGCGCGCGCTGATCGAGGGCGTCTGGGACGACGATTTCGACGGCGACCCGAACATCGTCGAGGTCTACGTCGGACACCTGCGCCGCAAGCTCGACAAGCCCTTCGGTCGCGAGGCGATCGAGACGATCCGCGGCGCCGGCTACCGATTGGCGGCCGACGGTGGTTAGCCGCGGGTGGCGGTCGGTGCGCGGCCGCACGACACTCGGCGCGACGATCGTCGTGGCCGTGGCGTTGGCGATCGGTGCGGTGTCGTTCTACGGCATCCTGAGCGCGAGCATCCATTCGGCCACCGAGCGCACGGCCGAACAGCGTCTCGACGAACTCGCCGAACGCCTCGACCAGCGCGGCGGACGCGAGGTCGACCGCCTCGAAGACGAGTTCGTGCAGATCGTCGCAGCCGACGGCTCGGTGCGCGCCGCCAGCGAAGACGCCCGCGAGGCGCTGGGATCGACGCCGCTCCCCCTCGACGACGACCCGCAGACCCGCACGATCGACGAAGAGCCGATGCTGATCGTCTCCGACGGCATCGGCGACGATGACACCCTCGTGCTGGCCGTCTCGATCGAAGACGACTCCGAGACCCTCTCGACCGTGGCGACGCTGCTCGCGGTCGCCGTACCGCTGTTGCTGCTGCTCGTCGCCGTCACGACCTGGCTCGTCACCGGCCGCGCACTGCGCCCCGTGACGCGCATCCGCGGCGAGGTCGACGGCATCACCGCCGAACGCCTGCACCAGCGAGTCGCGGTGCCCGATTCGGGCGATGAGATCGCCGCGCTCGCGACGACGATGAACGGCATGCTCGATCGTCTCGACGCGTCGGCGACCGCGCAACGACGGTTCGTGTCGGATGCTTCGCACGAACTGCGCTCCCCCCTCGCGACAATCCGTCAGCACGCCGAGCTCGCGCAGGCCCACCCGGCGACGACGAGCATCGGCGAGCTGGCCGACGTCGTCTCGGAAGAAGGACTCCGCCTGCAGGGCATCGTCGAATCCCTGCTGCTGCTCGCCCGACTCGACGAGGGCGTCGGCGGTCACGACGAAGCCGTCGACCTCGACGACATCGCCCTCGGCGAGGTGCGGCGGCTGCGAGCATCCGGAATCGACGTCGACGGGTCGGGCATCCAGGCCGCCCGGGTGACCGGCGACCCCCGCCTGCTCGGACAGCTGCTGCGCAACCTCGCCGACAACGCCGCCCGCCACAGCCGCGGACGCGTGGCGATCAGCGTCGCGCCCGTCGAGCAGCATGTGTTCGTCACGGTCGAAGACGACGGTGCGGGCGTTCCCGCCGACGAACGCGAGCGCATCTTCGAACGCTTCGTGCGCCTCGACGAAGCCCGCAGCCGCGACGCCGGCGGCAGCGGACTCGGCCTCGCGATCGCCCGGGGCATCGCGGGCGCTGCCGGCGGAACCGTCGTCGTCGACGACTCCCGCTGGGGCGGCGCCCGGTTCGTCGTGACGCTGCCCCTCGGCTCGTAGGCCCGATCCTGAAGGCGGCTTCAGGTCGCTTCAGGGTGGCTTCAGCGGTGCCGCGGGAACATCGTCACATGAACGACAAGACCCCGAACCCCGACCAGACGCCCGAGTCCACGCCCGACCAGCCGACCGTGCCGCTCACCCCGGCGCAGGATGCCCCGGCGCAGGACGCTTCGGCCCCCACCGCTTGCGACGGTCAGCCCGCCGCTCCCCACAACGCTCCGGCGACAGCATCCGCCGCCCCCGCATCCGCCGCCCCCACGAAGCCCGGCCGCAAGCGCGCCCTGCTGATCGGCGGAGGCATCGCCGCAGCCGTGGTGCTCGTCGGCGGTGGAGTCGCCGTCGGTGCCGCGATCGGCGACGAGTTCGGCGATGACGACGACCGCCCCTCGATGTCTGACGGCCCCCGCCACGACGACGACCGCGGCCCGCAGCAGGGCGACGACCAGAACGACGACCGCGGCCCGCAGCAGGGCGGAGGCCCCGCGACCGGCATCGGATCCGACTCGGCCGACGAGCTCGTCGAGATCGCCGACGCCGCCCGCGGTGCGGCCGAGGGCGATGTCACCTCGATCGACGCGAAGCGCGACGGCGCGTGGGAGGTCACCGTCGAGACCGCTGCCGGCGACGAGACCGAGGTGCGCGTCGATGCCGATCTCGCCACCACGGTCGTCTCGACCGACGCCGCCGACGGCGACGACACCGGACCGACGCTCACCCTCGACGAAGACGCGATCCGCGCGCTCGTCGCGGCAGCGCTCGACGAGGCCGAGGGCATGATCACCGACCTCGACGTCGACAGCGACGAAGTGAGCCCCTACGACGTCTCGGTGCTCACCTCGGACAACCGCTCGATCGACATCGACCTCGATGCCTCGTTCGCGGTCGTCGGCACCGACATCGACGACTGACCCCGGGGCCGAGGCGGCTTTCGAATCGCCCACTTTGCAGCATCCACCGCCCGAGAAGCGCAAAGTGGGCGATTCGAAACGTCGCTACGATTCAAGGATGAGCACCGACATCGATGACGTCTCCATCGGCGGAGAGGTCATCCGCCTCGGCCAGTTCCTCAAGTTCGCCGGCCTGCTCGACTCGGGCGGCAACGCCAAAGAGGTCATCATCGACGGCTACGTGACCGTCAACGGCGAGGTGGATCGCCGCCGCGGACGCCAGCTGCACGACGGCGACCTCGTCACTTTCGAGGGCCGCACGGTTCGCGTCCGCCCCTGATTCAGCGCGGCTTCACCTGGTATCGCAGCCACATCAGCCCGCTGTCGAAGCGGTGATCGTCGAGAAGCTCGAGGTCGACGTGCACGCCGTCGGGGAAGAACGGCAGTCCCCCGCCGACGATGCCCGGTCCGATGAACATCTGGTATTCGTCGACCAGCCCGGCACGGATCGCATGTGCGGCGAGCGTCGGACCGTCGACCGTGAAGTCGTGCGGTGACTCCTCTTTCCACCGTGCGACGGCCGCCGGATCGAACTCCCGCTCGATGCGGGTGCGTTCGCTCGACACGTCGGCGAGAGTGCGGGAGAAGACGACCTTCTCGGCCTTCTGCCATCCCAGCGCGTAGTCGATTCCGGCCTGCTCCTGGTCGGGTTCGAGGTGCGCGGTCTCCCAGTAGACCATCGTCTCGTACATGCGGCGGCCCTAGAGGTAGGTGCCGACGCCGGAGAACTGCTCGGTGATGAAGTCGTGCAGATCGGCATCGAGACCCCAGTCGAAACCGGCATCCGGCCCGCTGACGTACCCGTCGAGCGAGGTGATCATGGAGTAGATGAGGCGCGCCATACGCCCGACGGTACTCCCGGGGCCCGGGCGGCGGAAGGGGTGCTGCGTTCGGCCTAGAGCCCGTCGGCGAGGAGTCCGAATTCGGACGCCGCGCCGGCAAGTCGATCATCGAAGGTCGCGAGCGCGACATCATGATGCTGCGCGGTCGCCAGCACGCACGTGTCCGGCATCTTGAGTCTGTGCGAAGCCCTCAAGCGTGCGAGATCGAGCGCCTCATTCGCGCCAGCACTCACCTGTTCCACTCCGATCGCTCGGAGGTCGCGTAGGACAGCCGTGTCGATGCCGAGCAATACCGGCCCGACCAAGACTTCGGCCAATGTGAGCGGGTGCATCAGATACGTAGGTGGGTTTCGCTTGAGTACTTCCACCGCAGACTCGTGGTGCGCATCGAGCTTGTTGAGGAATGCGATCGCCACAGAAGCGTCGAGGACGATCACCCGTCCCAATCCTCACGCAGATCTTCGAGATAGCCGGCAGGATAGCTCGCACTGTATCGGCCGGCAATCACATCGATCTGTGCACGTCTCCTGATCTCCGCATCATCGACCCGCGCCTCGACCACCTTCGCACCCTCATCGAGAAGACGCAGGAGCAGGGCGCTCTCGCGGCTTTCTTGGGGCCATTCTCGACGAGCAACCTCCAGCGCATGCGCCACCTGGGGCGTGTGCGTGATGTTGGTGCGCGGGTGCTTCGTGGGCATGAGTCAAGTGTAACACCGCAGTTTCGGTGTCACACTTCTCCTGCGCAGCGCCGACCGCGTCAGGGCCGCACGCGACCGGAGGCCGTGCCGACGACGGTGGCGCCGTCTTCGGTCAGGGTGTCGAGCTCGATCCAGTACTCGGTGGCCTGCGCCCCGGGTTCGTGCTCGAGGCGGAAGCTGCCGCCCGGGGCGTTGACCTCGTCGGTGGCGCACGTGACCTCGCGGCCCGCGCTGGTGCACTCCCAGCCGGCGGGCACGGAGGCGATGTACACGTCTTCCGAGAGCGTCAGCGTGAGCGCACGGGTGTGCCAGGTCTCGTCGACGACCTCGAAGTCGAGCGACAGTTCGAGCTCGGTGCGCGTGAGAGCCGTCGCATCGACGTCGATCTGCGCTTCGGGTTCAACGACGAACCAGAGAGTCTTGGTGAAGAAGGCGATCGCGAGCAGCGCGACGAGGGCGACGCCGACGGTGGCGACGGCGATACCGACGACCGTGATCCCCCTCGACAGAATGCTTCGGGTCGTCGGCGGCGCAACGCGGGAGGAGGGAGGAGGGGATGCCGTCGGCCCCTCGGAGCGCGGCTCCTCGCTCGTCTCCTCACTCGTGTCGGCACTCGCCGGCGCTGCGTTCATCAGGTCGCCGACGATGAGCAGGGGCGCGACGCCGAGGGTGGCGAGCGCGGCGAAGCCCGCCCACTTGCGCCGGCACCGACGGCACGTGCGGTAGTGCTCGGCGCTCCGGCCCCCGGTCGTCTCCTCCGGGCTGTCGCCGACGACTTCGGGCAGCCGTCGTGCCGCCGCGGCGCATTCCGGGCGGGCATCCTCTTCCAGCATCAACCGCAGCATCGCCCGGCGCAGGTTCGTCTTCGCGCGCTTGGTGAGGGAGTAGATCGCGGTGGCAGGGCGGTCGAACCGCTCCTCGAGCTCGCGGGGCTTGTACCCGTCGAGCACGATCGCGGTGAGGATCTCACGTTGTTCGGGCCGCAGTTCATCGAGTGCGCGCCGCACGAGGTCGAGTTCGGGGCCGATCTCGATGAGCCGGATGCGTTCGTCCTCGTGCGCCATCGGGTCTTCCGTCGGTTCGAGGTATCGCACCTGCGAGCGCGGAGACTTGAACTCGTCGAGCAGGCGGTTGCGCATGATCTTGGTGATGTAAGCGTTCACGTTGCCGGTCGGTCCGGTGCCGTCGGCCCATTTGCCGAGCACGATGAGCAGTGCTTCGCCCAGCAGATCGCCGGAGTCGAACGAGGTGCCGGCCACCCGCCGCGCGATCGCGGAGAGCCGAGGCAGGTGGATCGCGAAGTACTCGCCGGCCGCGCGCCGGTCGCCCGTCGCCGCGGCACGCACGAGCTCCGCACTCCGCTCCTGCAGTTCCGTCTCGTCCAGCGAGACGGCACCGCGCGTATCCTCGCCCACCAGAGACCTCCCGTTCCCCAGAGCACTGCGGGACTACCGCCCACAGGGGGCGACGGGCATCACGCCCGCCGCCCCCTGTGTGTGACGACTAGTCCTGGATGCCGACGCGACGTCGCATCACGACGATCCCCATGCCGCCTGCGATGAGCAGGAGCGCGATGATCAGGATGGCGGTCGCATCCGCACCGGTGATCGCCAAGCCGGTGGTCGGCTTGTCGGGTACCGGCGGAACCGGTGTGATCGCTGCTGCTGCGTCGTCGGCAACGGCGACGGTGTCGCCGTTCACGTCGACCGAGGCAGTGGCGACGTTGGTGAGCGCCTCCGTCAGCGTGTGCTCGACCACGAAGACGCGCGTCTCACCGATGGCGAGGTCGATCGTCTGCGGCTCGAACGACGGGGCCAGCGGATCCGACACGACCACGTTCGTCAACGGCGCCTCGCCGGTGTTCGTCACCGCGATGCTCCAGTAGATCTTCGTGCCGCTCGGTGCCGTGACCGACTCCGACCAGGGACCGTCTTCGTTCAGCGACACCTGCTTGACGATCGTCAGGCCCACAGCGCCACCGGTGTACCACGACGAGTCGGTCGCGGTGACCGGGTCGGTCTCGGGGAGCGGCGTGCCCTCGGCATCCGACGGCGCACCCGTCGCGGTCGCGACGTTCTCGTAGAGACCCTCGATCGCCGTACCCGAGCCCGTGAACGTCACGGACTCCCCGGGGGCGAGGATTCCGTCGAAGCCCTCGGGGGCCACGACCTCGACCTCTGCGCCGGCCTCTCCTGCCGCGCCGCCGATGTCGGCGACGGTGACGTCGGAGAGCGTGGTGTTGCCGGTGTTGGTCACCAGGTAGCTCCACTGCACGGTCGAGCCGGCGGGAACCACCGGTGCGTCATCAGACGTCGGGACGTCGATGCCGTTCGTGGTCTTCACGATGCTGATGGCGGATGCCGCGGCCACCGTCACCACGGCCTCGTTCGACTCGAACGCCACGGGGTTGCCCCCGTAGACGGCCGTGGCGGAGATCTGGTTGTCGGCCGACTGGCCCGCGACCGTCTCGCCGTCGACCGAGGTCGGGACCGTGAGGGTGAAGTTCGTCGCCGTGGCCATGCTCGGCACGGTGACACGGAAGGCGGTGGCGCCGGTCGGCGTCGCCGTCCAGGTTCCCGTCGTCGCCGAGGTGGCATCGGTCGAGTACTCCACCGTGGCGCCCGCCGGGATTCCGGTGACCGGACCCGTGAGGGTGACGCCGAAGTCATCACCATCGGCCGCGGCCGGCAGCTTGTCGAAGAACACCGCGTTGGAGACGGTGCCCGGGAGGACGTTGCTCACGAAGATGCGCCAGAACGCGTCGTCCGTGATCGGGCTCGTCAGCGCATACGCACCGTCGGCCGTCGCGGACGACAGCTTGTCGATGAGCACGCCACCCGCGGTGTTGATCGAGGTACGCGTCTGCCAGTAGCCGATGGTGTCGCGGGTCGGGTCGAGGTCGTAGCCGTCGGCGTTGAAGAACGGGTTGTAGCCGATCATCGGAACCGTCGTAGCACCCGTGCCGCCATCGGCGACGCTGAGGAAGCGCGGGTCGTTGGTGTGCGACCACGACTGCGGCACCACGGTGGTGCCTGCGGGGTTGTAGGCCTCGGCAAGCACGATGACCGGGATGGTGTAGGTCCATCCGCTGTCCTCGACACGGCGGTGGTTGGCCACTCCGGGAGCACGCATGGGCGGCACCTCGTCGAACGTGAACTCGACGACCTGCATCGCGCAGCCGTTCGCATCGGTGATGCGCTTGGTCGTGTCGACCGTCACGCCCGATCCGATGGCGGGAGCCGGCGACGGGACGCCAACGAGCGGGGTCGCCTCCGGCACGAACGGCTGGGAATCGTCGTAGAGGATGCCGCACGGAAGCACGACCGTCATGACCGAATCCGCGTAGACGTCGCTCGGATTCTGGTTGATGATCGACGCCCGGTAACTGCCGGTGCCACCGACGCTCATGGACGACGGACCGCTGATGGTGGTCGTCAGGTATACCGAGTCGACCGGCGTGAAGTTGTAGGTGTCATCGGTGACAAGTGTTCCGTCACCGTTGCGGACGGAGACGGTGTTCTCCGTCGGTCCGACAGGTGCGCCCGCCGCGGCAGGCGACTCGACGATTCCTTCGCCGATCGCGCGGAAGACGGGCTGGCCGCCGAACGTGACCTGCACTTCACTGTTCACGGGAACCGTCTCGGCTCCGGGAGCGACGACAACGCGCCATCCGCTGATAGTCTCGCCAGGTGCGAGGTCCACCGCCGTCGTGCCCGTATTCCAAGCCTGCGAGCCTGCGACATGCGTGGCGAATTCCGCCGTCGTTCCCGTGCTGCCCGGCGGGGTCACGCTCTGCCAGGTCGTCGAGCCGTTCACCTGGTAGTCGAACGTGTACGGAAGGTTCGCTGCTGCCAGAGCACTGTTGAAACTCACTTGGATGGTGCTGAGGTCGATGTGTTGGTACCAGCTCGCGTTGGGGGTGCCGGTCGCGCCGGAGTCCTCGACGACGAGGGCGTCGAGGTTCGGAGAGCCAGACGGCCCGACATACGATCCCTTGGCGCGTACTTGGTGCCCCAAGTACCCGGCTGAAGAACCGCCCTGGGTGAAGGACTTGTCGGCAGCGACGCGTGCGGCGTCGCCCTCGGCGAAGGGAATGGACTGGGTGGTGGCGGGTGCGCCGTCGTGCCAGACACCACCGGCATCCTGCGTACGCAGCGAGACCGTGTTGGCGGGCGGCGAAACGAGTCCCGGGAACGCGTCCTCGGGGTAGCGGACGGTGATGCTGATCGCTGAGCCCGAGGGATCGACGGACGCATAGCTAAAGAACTCTGCGTCGTTGCTCCACACGACCGTGGGGAATGCCGACACGTCCCATGCGCCGATACCTGCGTTCGAGCTCACCAGCTCAACCCCTCCGGGGAACGTGTCGGTGAGTTCTTGCATATGCGAGGCGAACGTGCCGGGGATGGGCCCAGCCACGTTGATGTTGAAGGAGTAGGTGACCGTGCGGTTGTCACCCCCGGTGATGACTTGCGAAGTCTTGTAGGAGTTGTAGTCGTTCGAGCCGGTGACCACTGTCTCGACGGTGTCAGAGGTGACGGCGCCCGAGGGCCCACCGGTTCCGGCGATGGAGGCCGCGAAGACCTCACCCTCGTACCGGTCGTTGTAGGGAGCCTGGCGCACTGTGTAGGCAACGCTGAGCGGGTCGGTGTCGGTGTCGTTCAGGCTGATCGTGAGCACGCGGGTCGCAGAGTCGTAGCTGCACGAGGCGATCGGCGACGAGCCGCCGATGGGGCAGGATTCGAACTCCACACCGGCCGGGAGCGTCGTCGTCAGCACGATGCCGCTGTGCGTGGCCGCAGGGCCCTCGAAGTCGAGGGTGGCGGTGTAGTTGAAGTTCTGACCGACAGGGATTGATGCCGGAGCGTCGAGCTCGAGCGTGTAGTCGCCGTCTGCGGCGTTCGCGGGTGCTGCGGCACCGAGTATCAGGCTCGAGCCCGCGAGAATGCCCGCGATCCCGAGTGCGGCCGCGCGAACGAAACGTCCGGCTGCAGTGCGTGGTGTCTTGCCTGCGATTCTCGCCCGTGTCTGCCTGTCGGCAGAATCACGCGACGGAGCGCGGCCCATGTGCTTGCTCATTCGGTCTCCCCTTTGTCTTTGTCACCTGCGGTGACGTTTTCCCCCACCCGAGAGACCGGCAGAACGCCGGAGCGTGGTGCCCTCTCAAGCAGCGCATGTGTCGCGTGCGATTCCCATCCGCGTGCGCGTGCACCCTGCAGACGGCTCACTCGTGAGTCGTCTTGCCTCAACGTAGAGTCGCGATCGCGAAAAATCGCGGTTCGGTCGAGAATTTCACCCTCGTCTAACCCCTGCGGCGCAACGGCGCCCAAGATTCTGTTCATCGATGACGTCGTCGACATCTCGTCCCCCTCGTTCTTCTCGTGCTCCCACGGCATCCGCTCCTCCCGCGTGACGCGGGGGCCGCCATCTCCCCCCGGGACCGGCGGCCCCCACCGACACCGTCTGCGATCAGACGAGCGTCAACGCCGGGGAGGGCGAGCAGAAGTGAGTACTCCCGCACTGGATACACGAGCATCCGGCGGGAATCGGGCGGGTTCTCTCGAAGTTTCTTTTCGACCCCGTCCGCATATCAATGCGAACCCTGGGTGGCAAGGGCGTTCCGGTATTCATCGGCTCCCCGCAGGATGGCCCCATGCCCACCGATCGCCCCCTCGAGTCGTATGCGCCGATCGGCGATGGGCGCACGGTCGCACTGATCGGACTCGACGGCAGCGTCGACTGGCTACCGCTTCCCGACCTCACCGATCTGCCGGTGTTCGCGCGTCTTCTCGACGGCGAGACGGGCGGATGCCTCGAACTGCGGCCGAGCGACGAATTCCGCACCACGCGCCGCTACGTGCCCGACACCAACGTTCTCGAGACCACCTTCCTCACCGCCTCCGGCACCGTGCGCGTCACCGACGCCCTGGTCTCGGGGGTCGCCGGACGCCTCCCGTGGGCGGAGTTCGCCCGTCGCATCGACGGCGTGAACGGCGAGGTGGCCATGGAGTGGCGCGTGCACCCCGGCACCTCGTTGCAGACCGCCGCTCCCTGGATCGAGAACACCCCGCAGGGAGATGTGGTGCGCAGCGGTGAGACGGCGTTCGCCGTCGTCGGGTTCGACCACGGCCCCCGGCATCCGCGCGTCGACGCGCCCACCGGCCCCGAGCTCGCCGGCGCGTTCACCACCTCTCCCGGTTCCCGCCACCTCATCGCCCTGGCGGCGACTCACGACGAACCCCTGCACCTGCCCGATCCGCACAACGTCGACGACGGCATCGACCGCACCATCGAGAACTGGCGGCACTGGTCATCGGTGTTCTCCTACGACGGCCCCTGGAAAGAGCAGGTGCAGCGCAGCGCCCTGGCGCTCAAGCTGCTGATCTACAGTCCCTCGGGCGCGATCGCTGCGGCGGCGACCACCTCTCTTCCCGAGAACCCCGACGGCGGCAAGAACTGGGACTACCGGCACGCCTGGGTGCGCGACCTCGCTTACACGGTGCATTCGTTGGTGCGCTTCGGACTGCGCGAAGAGACCCAGGCCGCGCTGTCATGGATGCTGCGCACGATCCGCGACCACGGACCCGAACTCCACGTGATGTACACGCTCGACGGAGACCTCGTGCCCGAACCGCACGAATACGACGTCACGGGGTGGCCCGGCATCCGCCCGGTCGTCACCGGCAATCCCGCCGGCGATCAGCTGCAGCTGGGGGTCTACGGCGACCTCATCGCCATCTGCCGCACCTACGTCGACGCCGGGAACGTGCTCGACAAGGGCACGGCACGGATGCTCGCGGGCATCGCCGACCGCACCTGCGATCTGTGGCGCAACCCCGACTCAGGCATGTGGGAGCTGCCGGAACTGCGCCAGTACACCTCGTCGAAGATGGGCTGCTGGAAGGCGCTCGACGACGCCGTCGCGCTGGCCGAGAGCGGAGCCATCCCGGGGAGTGCGGAGCGCTGGAGCGCCGAGCGCGACCGCATCCGCCTCTGGATCGACGAGAACTGCTGGTCGGAGAAGCAGCGGGCCTACGTCTTCTACGCCGGGGCCGACGAGCTCGACGTCTCGGTGCTGCTGCACGCGCCGTCGGGGTTCGACCGCGGGGAGCGCATGGCCTCGACGATCGATGCACTGAGCGACGAGCTCGGCGCCGGTCCGCTGATGTACCGCTACAGCGGCGTCGCCGCCGAGGAGAAGACCTTCGTGGCATGTGCGTTCTGGCGGGCCGAAGCGCTCGCCTGCGTCGGCCGTCACGACGAGGCGATCGCGCGGGTCGACGAGCTCATCGCCCTGGCCAACGACGTCGGCATCTACGCCGAGATGATCGACGCCGACGACGGATCGGCCTGGGGCAACACCCCGCAGGCGTTGAGCCACCTCGCCTTCCTCTCGGCCGCCATGACCATCCGCGACGTCGTGCCCGCCGAAGCCCTGCGCGACAAGACCTGACAGACCACCGAACCACCGATAGGAACAAGGAGAAGGAGACACCATGTCCCGCGACCAGTACACCTTCGTGAACCCCGCCGAGCTCTACTCGGACATCCAGCCCGAGAAGCAGCACATGCCGGAGCCCGGCCTCGACGCCGACCTCACGCCGAAAGCCGACCTCGGCGAGGAGACCTACCGCGGCACCGGCCGCCTCACCGGGCGCAAGGCGCTCATCACCGGCGGCGACTCCGGCATCGGCGCCGCCACCGCCATCGCCTTCGCCCGCGAGGGCGCTGACGTCGCGATCTCCTACCTCCCCGAGGAGGAGAAGGATGCGACCCGCATCGCCGGCATCCTGCGCGAGGCCGGCGTGACCGTCGCCACGCTGCCGGGCGACCTGCGCGACCCGGAGTACTGCCGCGCGCTCGTGGCCGACACCGTCGAGGCGCTCGGTGGACTCGACATCCTCGTGAACAACGGCGGCAAGCAGGTCTATCAGGAGTCGCTCGCCGAAATCACCGACGAGCAGTTCGACGACACGTTCAAGACCAACGTGTACGCGATGTTCTGGATCACCAAGGCCGCGCTCCCGCACCTGCCCGCGGGCTCGGCGATCATCAACACGACGTCGATCCAGGCGTACTCGCCGTCGGACATCCTCGTCGACTACGCCTCGACGAAGGCCACGATCAACGCATTCACGAAGGGGCTCGCGCAGCAGCTCGCGCCGAAGGGCATTCGCGTGAACGCCGTGGCGCCCGGCCCCATCTGGACCCCGCTGCAGCCGAGCGACGGACAGCCGCAGGAGAAGATCGACAGCTTCGGCGAAGACACCCCGCTCGGGCGCATGGGTCAGCCCGCCGAGCTCGCCCCGGCGTACGTGTTCCTGGCCTCGGCCGAGTCGAGTTATGTCGCCGGTGAGACGCTCAACGTCAACGGCGGCATGCCCACCCCCTGACGCCTCGCGCGTTCGGGGGTGGTGGCGTCGGGCGGAGAGCTCGCGGTGGGCGGAGGATCCCACCGCGGGGCTCCGCCCGGCGCTGGCCTAAGAGGTGCGAGGAGCCCTGGGGAAGGCTCCCCGCACCAGCCCGCCAGAGATGGGGTGACGGGCATCCGGCCTGGGGAGACCGAATAGTGCGGCGACACAGCCTGTTCAGGCCGCGCGCTCGTCAGCCGACGATGACCTGCGCCTCCGAGACCGCCTTCAGCCCCTCGACGCCGAACTCGCGCCCGTAGCCCGATTGCTTCGCTCCGCCGAACGGCACCATCGGGTGGAGCCCGCCGTGCGAATTGAGCCACACCGTTCCCGCCTCCAGTCGGCCGGCGATCTGCTGCGCCTTCGCGCGATCGCTCGACCACACCGATGCTCCCAGGCCGAAGTCGAGTTCGTTCGCCAGTCGGATGGCCTCCTCGACTTCCGAGTACCGGATGATCGGCAGGGCGGGTCCGAACTGTTCCTCCACGACGAGGGCATTGTGGGGATCGATGTCGGTCACGAGGGTCGTCGGGTAGAAATGGCCGACCGCGGCATCGTCGGGGTCGCCCCCGAGTACGATCTGCGCGCCCGACTCCTTCGCGGCTGCGACGAGCGCCACCACCGTCTCGTACTGCTTGCGATTCTGAAGGGGGCCCAGCAGGTTGCCCTCCTGCAGGCCGATTCCCATCGGGACGGATGCCGCGAACGCAATGAGGTTTTCGACCACGGCGTCGTACACCGAGTCGTGCACATAGAGACGCTTCAAGGCTGCGCACGTCTGCCCTGTGTTGATGAATGCACCCCAGAAGAGTCCTTCGGCGATGGCGGCCGGGTCGACGTCCGGCAGCACGATTCCCGCATCGTTTCCCCCGAGTTCGAGGGTGAGACGAGTGATGTTGTCGGCGCTGGCCTCGATGATCTGCCTGCCGACCTCGGTGGACCCCGTGAACATGATCTTGCCGATGCTCGGGTGAGAACTCAGAGCCTGCCCGATGGAGCGGCCCGGACCAGTGACCACCGTGAGAACGTCTGCGGGGAGAGTGGTGTTGAGCACGGCTGCGATGGCCAGCCCGGAAAGGTCAGTGCTCTGCGCGGGCTTGGCGACGACCGTGTTGCCCATCCGGAGCGAAGGAGCGATCTGCCAGATCGCGATCATCATGGGCCAGTTCCATGGCGTGATGGCACCAACGACCCCGATGGGACGGTACTGCATCTCCGCGTACGTCGCGCCGTCGTCGACGAGCACCTCGGTGGGAAGAGGGGTCTCCGCCGCGGCTCGCAACCACGCGACGCATCCTCCGACTTCGAACCGAGCATTCAGGCCGTCCAGCGGCTTGCCCTGCTCACGCGAGAGCAGTTCAGCCAGAGGTTCCGCCCACCGTTCCACGGCATCTGCTGCGCGGTGGAGGTGGTCTCGGCGCGCTTGGTCCGTGAGCGCAGCCCAACCAGGCTGAGCCGCACGGGCTCTCTCGATCGCGCGTTCGAGGGCGTCGAGATCCTGCACCGGCGCCCGGCCGACGAGATCGCCCGTGGCCGGATCGAGCACGTCATGCGAGTGTTCGTCACGCGCCTGGATGCGCGCGAGAAGAGATTCGTAGCTGATCGTTTCTGACATGGGATTCCGTTCCTGTTCGTTCGGCATCGTCGCCGAGGATCATGGGGTCGTGAGAGGAGAGGGCGAAGTCACGGGATCGGCGCGCAAGACGATGCGATGCTCGGCATGCCTTCGGACGGCATCGGACGTGTAGGACAGGGGGAATGTGTGGCCCTCGACCCAGCCCTCGAAGAGATCGGAATAGTGGGGCGAGCGGGGGTCCCCGGACTGGCCCGGGCTGTTCGATGCGACGCTGGCGTCCCAGTTCCCCACATCGACCACCATCCGGAACGTGGATCCGGTCGCTTGGCGGAATTCCCCGTCGTATGCCGCGAGCCCCACCGTGTCGCCGCTGCCGCCGCGGGACAGAGGGCCGAGCATGCCGGAGTCGCGGTAGGGGCCCGACCCCTGTGAGAAGACGGGATGCCGAACCTCGACATGGAGCAGACGCCCCCAGGCCCAGATATTGTCATCGCTCTCCGGGCCGAGCATCGACTCGATCTGCGCGACGGCAGAGGCCACAGTGTCGCGCACGGTCGCGAGAAGGTACGACGCGGATTCCGACTGCGACACCCACTCGATGAGCTCGAGGTCACCCCGCAGATCGCCGCCGGACGCCTCATCGGTCTTCGCTGCGTCGACCGCGGCGAGCGCCGCCTCGGCGTCCATGCCGAGCGAGCGGAAGTACGCCTCGGCCAGCCGCGGGCGCAAGTGCTTCCTCGCCCAGATCTCGAACACGAGAGCCTCCCGCGACTCAGCAGTCAGACGGCCGTCCCATCCCCGAAGCGCGTTCCATTCGGGGCCGGCAGCATCGCCTCCGCCCAGTGCGCTGTCGAGCAGACGGAGCATCCGAAGGGCATGCTCGCTCAGGACGTCCATCTGCATCACAGCGCTGGATTCGACCGACACTGCTGCTTCTGCCGACAACCACTCGCTGATCCGCTCCGCGCGCGCCGATGAGTACCAATCGTGTGTGACGGTGAGTGAACCTTCGGCAAAATTACGCGGCAGGTTCTCTTCGTTCGCGGAGGCGAACCAGCCTCGAGCCGGTGTGCGTTCGGCGGGGAGCTCCGACGTGGAGGCGAGGCCGTTCCATTCGTGGGAGCCGTCGCCGGGTACCGGCAGGCTTCCGTCCCAGCCGTCGCGGCGTGGGATCTTTCCGGATGCCTGCCATCCCCAGTCGCCCTCCGGAGTCGCGAAGATCTGATTGACGGCAGGCGCCCCCCAGTGCGAGAGCGCGGCCACGAACTCGTCCGCGTCGACGGCATCGTTGTACCCGATGCTCGCGAGGTAGGGGACCATCCCCGGCTCGAGCCAGGCTGCGCGCAGCACCACCGCGAACCCCCGTTCGACGTCGACATGGATGACCGGTCCGTGCACGGTGTACAGAAGGCGCGCGGTGTCGTCTGCCTGGCCCTTCACCTCGACGTGCTCCGTCACGACGGTGAACTCGGTCCATCCCTCCGGCCCGAGATAGCGATCCGGACACGCGGGATCGAGATCGTAGACGTACAGGTCCTCAACATCCGCCGGCCAGATCGTCAGCCCGAACGCCACCTCGCCGTTGTGCCCGATCGTGATCCCGGGAAGTCCGGGCTCGCCGGCACCGATCACATCCAATCCGGGGGCTCTGAGGTGAGCGATGTAACGCAGAGAAGGCAGCGTCACGGCGCGATGCGGGTCATTCGCGAGGAGGGGACGGCCCGTCGCGGTGCGGGTCGCGTCGACGACCCAGTTGTTGCTGCCGCCCTCGTGCTGTCGCGAGGGCTCCGAGGCACCGTCCTCGGACAGATCGACGGCCGCGAAAGCGAGGTCGTAGGTGCGCATCACATCATCCAGACGCGACAGATCGATGCCGTCCGGAACCTGCAATGGGCGATCGGGCTCACGTGTTTGGCGGATCCGCTCGACCTCGGGGCCGCCGGACCGCAGCGCCCGGGCGCGAGCGACCTCATGCCCCGCGTTGTAGAAAAGACCGTGCGTGCGGAACATCACGATGTCGTCGTCACCCCACAGCTCAGGGACGTATCCCCGGAGCTCGAACTCCGGGGGCAAGCGGCGAGGCGCAGACGTCGCCCATCGGATGTACGCGTTGATGCCCGCGACGAACGAGCGCACAGCCGCGCGTGTGCCCTCGGCGTACGCCGCCCATTCTTCTTCGATGTCACCGCGGTAGCGGAACAGACGGTTGGCGCGATCCTGCTCGACGAAGCGCTCTCCGAAGGCGGCCGCAAGCCGACCCAGTCCCCGTCGCCGCCACAGGTCGATCTGGAAGAGCCGGTCACGGGCCGCGTTGAACCCCTGCGCCACGAACACATCCGTCCGCGTCTGCGCGGAGATATGAGGAACCCCCCAGCGGTCGACGATGATCTCCGCATCCTGCTCGAGCCCCGCGACGATGAACGTCGTCGCGGGGTAGTCCTCGGACGCTGTGTCCGGGGGGAGCGCGTCGTCGTTCACTTCTGCGCCGCAGCGACGGGGGCCGGTTCCGCCGCCTCGCGCGCGCGGCGAGCGAGGCGCTCGGCGTCACGTGCCATGAGCTTCCCGCGCAGGATCTGCGTGCCGGCGTTGATGGCGATCGCGGCGACGAGCGCCGCGCCGCTGGCCACGTTCTGCCAGAACGTCGAGACTCCGAGGAGGGTGAGACTGTTCGACAGGAACCCCATGAACAGCACACCGACCAAGACGCCGAACATATTGCCACCACCACCGGTCAGGATGATGCCGCCCAACAGCACCGCCGTGAGAACCGAGAGTTCGAAGCCGACGCCCAGTTGGCCCGCGGGAGCACTGTTGAGCCGGGCGACGGTGAGCGCACCGGCAAGACCGGCTGCAGCGCCCGAGAACATGTAGAGGAAAAAGGGGATGCGGCGCACGGAGACGCCCGAGAGATAGGCCGCCTCACGGTTCACGCCAATGGCGTAGACGTGCCGCCCGGACGGGGTCATCGTGAGGAAGAAGCCCGCAACGAGGAGCAGCACGAATGCGATCAAAGCCGAGACGGGGACTCCTGCGACGGCGCCGATCCCGAAGACGGAGAAGCTGACGTCGAACCCGGAGATGGGAAGCGGAGCGACCAACTGGGCCACTCCCCGGACCGCAGCCAGCATGCCGAGTGTGGTGATGAACGACGACAGCCCCACGAAGGTGATGAGAATCGCGTTGACGATGCCGACGAGCATCCCGGCACCGACCGCCGCTACCAGAGCGAGGATCGCCGAACCGGTCGCGTGCATCGTGAGCGCGGCGATGACCCCGCCGAGGGCCAGAGTGGAACCGACCGACAGGTCGATGTACCCCGCGATCACCAGCATGGCGATCGGGATGGCGACGATGGCGATGATCGCTGCGTCCTGCAGGACGCCACGGATGTTCCCGCCGGTGAGCTGCGCTCCGGTGGAGATCTGCACAGCCGCGACCATGATCACGAGCAGGACGACGAGAGGATTGCTGACGACGCCGTGGAGAAGGCGGGATCCGAGGGACCTCATGCGGAAACCTTTCGATCTGCCCCGGTGATGTCACGAGGCGGGTGAGTATCTGTGTGGATGAGGTTGAGGAGGTACTCATCGGTGATGCCGGTCACGTCATCGATCGTGATGTCTTCCACGACCGCGCCTTCGTGCATGACGATGCACCGGTGCGCCAGTTGCAGAACCTCTTCCGGTTCGTTGGTGGCGTAGACCACCGCGACACCGCGCTCGGCGGCGAGCCGACGAATGACCTCGTAGATCTCCGCACGCGCCCCGACATCGACGCCCTGCGTGGGGTCGTCGAGAAGCAGCACCCGCACGCGGGACTCGGTGTTGACCCAGCGGGCGATCAGCACCTTCTGCTGGTTCCCCCCGGAGTAGCGCTCGACCGGGAGATCGGGGGCGTTGGGCCGGATGCTCATCGCCTCGAAGGCATTCTGCACGAGCCGACTCTCCCGCCCCGCGTTGCGGAGGAACCTTCCCCCGATGTCCGCCATCGCCCGGGTCAGCGTGTTCTCTCCTGCGCCGAGGATGCCGAAGAGGCCTTGCCTCTGCCGGTCGCTCGGCACGAAGGCGATGCCGGCGCGCAGTGCCCGGTCGGGATTCCTGGGTGCTGCCTGCTCGCCGCGCACCCGCACCGATCCTGCGTTCGCACGGCGCCCGAAGAGTCCTTCCAGCAGCCGCGTACGTCCGGATCCGATCAGGCCGTAGAGAGCGACGATCTCCCCCGCGCGTACGCTCAGATCGAAGGGGCTCCCCGATTGCACGCGGAATCCTTCCAGCTCGAGCGCGGGGGCGGCATCAGCGGCGAGCGGAGCCGGAGACACCCGAGACGTGTGGGCGCCGCCCGAGATCGCCGCGACGAGATCGTTCTTGTCGAACTGCTTGCCGTCCGACGCCCACACCACTCTGCCGCCGCTCAGCACCGTCGCGCGGTCCGCCACCTGCATCACCTCGTTCAGCAGGTGGGTGACGTAGAGGATCGCAATGCCCTGCTCCTTCAAGGAGAGGACCACCTCCGCCAGGCGACGCGCCTCGACGGGCGAGAGAGCCGCACTGGGTTCGTCGAGTATGAGCAGATGCGCGTTGCGCCGCAGTGCTTTCGCGATCTCGACCATCTGACGCTGCCCCATGGAGAGGTCGCCCACGATGGCGCGAGGGTCGATGTCCGCCCCCACGCGCGCGAGGGCTGCCCGCGCGAGCTCCACCTGGTGAGACGCGCGGATGATCCCGTTCTTCGTGTTCTCCTGCCCCAGGAAGAGGTTCTCCGTCACGGTGAGCGTGTCGATGAGCGACAGGTGCTGATAGATCACCGCGATGCCTGCGCCGATCGATGCCCGCGGGTCGAGCGAGTCGTATTTTTCATCGTCGATCTCGATGGTGCCCTGCGTGGGCGTCGTCCGCCCGCCCAGACAACCGATCACGGTCGACTTCCCGGCCCCGTTATGGCCCAGGAGGGCGTGGACCTCGCCCGAGACGATCTCGAGGTCCACGCCATCCAGTGCCAGGGTCGCGCCGTAACGCTTGGTGAGACTGCGCACCCTGACCGTCATGTCAGCCGCCCAGCTCGACGATGTAGTCGTCCAGGTCGGCGCTGTCGGCGTCGACGAAGTAGACGGGAACATCGAATCGTTCCGTCGCCTCGCCCTTGCCGAGCTTGACCGGGAAGTCGACGATGGCCTGGGCGAGTTCGCTCGACTTCACCGTGACGACGCCGCGCACGAAGTTGCCGGCCTTCATCTCCTGGTAGAGCGTCAGGTTGCCGTCGAGACCGCCGACGTAGGTGTTCGCGTCGTCGGCCGGGCGGCCCGATGCGATGAGCGCCTGGTAGGCGCCGGCGGCAGCGTCACCGGAGGTCGCCACGACGACGTCGATGTCGGGATGCTGTGCCAGCACCGCCGAGGTCACGCTGAGTCCCTCATCGGGGGTGATCGCCTGTTGCTCGATGATCTCGGCATCCGGAGCCGACGCTTCGAGGCCGTCGAGAATGCCCGTCGTGCGCTCCTGTCCGAGCTGGATCGACATATCGCCGAGGACGAGCACCTTGGCGTCTCCGTCGAGATTCTCGGTGATCCACTCCCCCGCATCCTCACCGAGGGTCATCCCCGAGTCGTGGAAGCTGAACTGGAGTGACGAGGACTGCTCATCGAGGTCACCGCCGTAGGTGATCCACAGCGTGCCGTCGTCGATGAACTGCTTCGCGACGGTCTGCACCGCAGCGTTGTCCATCGGGAACGACACGACCGCGTCGATGTCGGAGCCGAGGTGCGTCGTGAGCTGACTAACCTGTGTGGCGAGATCCATGTTGTCGTTGGTGAAGACGACTTCGATTCCCTGGGTCTCGGCGTAGTCCGCCACCGCTTGAGTGAGCGATGCATAGACCGGGAGAGCGGTGAAGGGATAGTCGAACAGGATCTTGTCGACTTCGCCGGATGCCCCGGTGTCCGGGGTATCGGCCGAAGGCGCTTCATCGATGGAGCAACCGGCGAGGACGATCGCGCTCACCGCAGCGAGAGCGGCGAGCGACGTGACACGTGACTTGTTCATTGGAGCCTCATTCTGGGAAGGAATTCATCGGGTAGAACGGGGTGAAGCGTGTGCACTGTCCGCGCTCGGGAGTGAACGGTCGTACACTTTCTCGCCGGCGAACCAGGTCTGTTCGGCGACGATGTCTTTGAGAGCCTCGGAGTCGACGGCCAGCGGATCTGCACTGAGGATGACGAAGTCCGCGGAGAGTCCGGCCCGGATACGTCCGGTCGTGTCGGCGAGACCGAGCGCCGTGGCCGACGAGCGAGTGAAGGCGCAGATCGCCTCGCGCACATCGATGCGCTGTTCGGGCCAGAGTGAGCCGTCGAAGACTCTGGTCGGGTCCTTGCGTGTGACCAGCCCAAAGATCGCGTGCCACGGATTCGGTGACTCCGACACGGGCCAGTCGGATCCGGCGACGAGAAGGGCCCCCGCATCGAGAAGGTCTCGATTCGGGTGGATGCGGGCGGCGAGAGCGGGAGGGAGCACCTCCTGCAGAGCCTGCGGAATCACCCCGGGGTACCAGAGGAACGGAGATATCTCCGCGACGACTCCGAGGGCAGCGAACCGCGGGATGTCGTCGGGGTGGATGAGTTGGCCGTGGGCGATCTGCACCACCAGACCGAGGCCGTCGCGGCGTACGGCTTCGACCGCGTCGAGCACGAGCCGCACGGATGCGTCACCGGTGCAGTGCACCTTGACCCCGAGCCCGTAGCCATCGACGAGGCGCAGCCACCGCTCGAGCTCGTCGAAGGTCATGACCGGCTGCCCGGTGTGCTCGGAACCGTGCTCTTCCGTGTGCGGGTAGGGCTGGAGCAGGGCCGCCGTGTGGGTGGGCGGAACACCGTCGAGGAAGATCTTGGTGAAGTCCGGCCGATGCCGGTGGCTGCGGTATCGCTCTCCCAGCGGAAGCAAGGCCGCTCCCACATTCTGATTGCCGAGGATGGTGTCGTTGACGAGCATGGAGGAGACCACCCAGGAGGTGAGGCGCCCCTCCCCGCTCAGCAGATGGAGCGCCTGGAGCAGTTCGTGTGAGGTGGAAGCGTCTTGAAAAGCGGTGATGCCGTATCCGTGCATCATCTCGAGCGCGCGTTCGGAGCTTTGCGCGAGACGGCGAATGTCGACACCCTCGTCCTGCAGCACTCGCTGCTCGAATGCACCGGCCGCCGTCTCGAAGAGCAGTCCGGTCAGTGCACCACGGCCGTCGCGCACGATTCTGCCGCCCTCGGGGTCCGGGCTGCTGCTGTCGATTCCGACGGCCTGGAGAGCAGCAGAGTTCACCCATCGGTTGTGGTGCGAGTCATCGCTGAGGAGAACCGGGTTCTCGGGCGCTGCGGCGTCGAGCTTGGCGAGCGCATGGGCCTCACTCAGTTCGGCGACGAGGGTCGACCCCCAGTTGCCACCGAGCACCCACTGCCCGGGACCGAGACCCTGCGTGACGATCCACTCGTGCACCGCCGCACAGATCGCGTCGATCGATGCCGTGGGGCTGAAGCTGACACGGAACAGATCTTCCTCGCCGGCGAGGTGGTGGTGATTGTGGGCATCGATCAGGCCGGGAAGCACGGCCGATCCACGTAGGTCGACGATCTCAGTGTCAGTTCCGATGTACTCGACGAGGTCGCTGTCGTCACCGACTGCGAGAATCATGCCGTCGGAGATCGCGAGTGCAGAAGCGAGCGGACGATCGTCGTCCATCGTGTGAATAGTCGCGTTGCGGAAAACCAGGTCGGCGGATGCCATGTCACCACCCCTCTTCGTTGAATTCGTGTGACTCACTATATTGAGCATGCGCTCATTAAAATGTCCAGTATGTTTCGGAATTGTAACTATCACCCCTCCCCGACGATCCGGATCGATCCGCGTCGAGGCGAGGAGGCGTCCATGAGAGAGGCTTGACCCGTGCCGAAGATCGTCGACAAAGAAGCTCGTCGCCTCGAGATCCTCGAGTGCTACCTCGGCCTCGTCGCCCGCGAGGGGATGCAGCGATCGACGTCCCGTCGGCTGGCCGAGGAACTCGGAGTCGCGACGGGCGCGCTGTGGCACTACTTCGCGAACTTCGAAGAGATGCTCTCCACCGCCTTCCGCCTGGTCTTCGAACGCACGAACGAACGAATCGCCCGTGCCACCGATGGCCGCCGAGGACTCGACGCCCTGCACCGGATGATCGCGCAGATCCACCCTCTGGAGAAGACCTCGCACGACGAAGCGCTCGTCGTCGTGAGCTTCTGGGGTCGCGTGGCAACCCATCCCAGCTATTCGGATGACCAGCGATTCATCGAACGCCAGTGGCACGCCGCGTACATCGCACACCTCTCCGAGGCGGTCGCCGACGGCGAACTGGTGGCCGACACCCCGATAAGGCAGCTGGCGGACACTCTCGTGGTGCTGGCCGTCGGCTACCAGGTGGAGCACGTGCTGAGCACCCCGCTCGCATCGCCCGACGCGCAGCTGCGCGTCGTCGATGCGTTGCTCGCCCCCTGGGCGGCACCGGGGTCGATCGCCCGCGTCGAGAATCTGGATTAGGTTGCACTCGTGCCCAAGACCGTCGATCACGATGCCCGACGCGCGGAGATCGTCCGCGCGGTGTGGCGGCTGATCGCGCGCGACGGCATCGAAGGCGCGAGCATGCGACGAATGGCCGAAGAGCTCGGCTACGCCAACGGCGCGCTCAGCGGGTACTTCCCGCACAAGCGCGCCATACTCGCCGCATCCTTCCGTCACGTCTACACCGCCACCAACGAGCGGTACGACGTGGATCGACGACGGGGCCTCAGAGGGATGACCGCGCTTCGCGCCTTCCTTATGCAGGTGTTCCCGCTCGACGAGGAGAGGTTGCTCGAGGCGCGGATCGCCATCCCGTTCATGGAGCATGCCGCACATGATGCGGGCATGCGCGAGCTCTACGTCGAGCTCATGGCGGGCTGGAAGGATGAGCTCGCCACACTTCTCCGGGAGGCCATCGAAGACCGGGACCTCGACGCAGATATCGACATCGAGATAACGGTCACACACCTCATCGGCGTCTCTCAGGGGATCCAGGCGACGGGCGTCCTGAGCCCCGACGACGCGACACCCGAGCGTCTCGAGGCGCTCATCGATCTGCTCCTTCGCTCTCTTCGCTGACGGGCACCTCGGACGAACGGAATGTAACAGCTGGGTTACGACTGGTGCCGTACGGTCGCCCGCCAGCACTCGGCTGTGCAAGTCTCTCTACACCTGTAGAGAAACCGCGCATCGCGCATCGTCGCAAAGGAAACGTCATGCCCGCCAGCTCCTCGCCCACCGTCGCTGCTGCCGCGGGAGCGACGACCGCGGCGAAGACCGCTATCGACTTCCTCTACCTGTCCGAACCGGACATGGTGGCGGCGGGAGTGACCGACATGTCGGCCTGCGTCGACACGATGGAGGAGATGCTGCAGCTTCTCCACTCGGGTGACTACCGAATGGCCGGCGTGAACAGCGACTCGCACGGAGCGATGATCACCTTCCCCGAGAACTCCCCCTTTCCGAGCATGCCCGAGCCGACCGCCGACCGCCGGTTCATGGCGATGCCGGCGTATCTCGGCGGGACCTTCGGCACCACCGGCGTCAAGTGGTACGGATCGAACATCGCCAATCGCGAGCGGGGACTTCCGCGGTCCATCCTGATGTTCCTACTCAGCGATACCGAGACGGCCGCCCCGCTCGCCCTCATGTCGGCCAACCTCCTGTCGGCGTATCGCACCGGCGCGATCCCCGGGGTCGGTGCTCGGCATCTTGCCCGTGCCGATGCGAAAGTCGTCGGCATCGCGGGGCCGGGTGTCATGGCGCGCACCTCACTTGCGGCGTTCGTCGCCGCGCGCCCGGGAATCACGACGGTCAAGGTCAAGGGGCGGGGTCGGCGGAGTCTCGATGAGTTCACGCAGTTCGTACACCGCGAGTTCCCCGGTATCACCGAGGTGATCGAGGTCGACACCTTCGAAGACGTCGTTCGCGGAAGCGACATCGTCACCTACTGCACCTCTGCCGAGACCGGCGACCCGTCGACGTACCCGCTCGTCCGGCGCGACTGGGTGAAGCCAGGCGCGTTCTTGAGCATGCCCGCGGCGTGCAACATCGATGAGGGCATGGAGAGCGACGATGTGCGCAAGGTCGCCGACCACATCGGCCTCTACGAAGCCTGGGCCAGCGAAGTACCCGCGCCCGCGCATGAACACATCCCGGTGATCGGCTGCAAGTTCCTCGACCTGATCGCCGAGGGCCGGATGCCGGAGCCCGATCTCGAGAGCCTCGGCGCAATCGTCTCGGCCGCCGCCCCTGCTCGCAAGAACGACGATGAGATCATCATCCTCTCCGTCGGGGGGCTCCCCGTCGAAGACGTCGCGTGGGGCACGGTGGTCTACCGCGCCGCAGTCCGAGCACAGATCGGCGTCTCGCTGCACCTGTGGGACACACCCGTCCTTTCCTGAACCGATCCCCACAGAGCCCTGGGAGGCAGTATGCGCAGCGCAGACATCGTCGTGATCGGTCTGGGAACGATGGGCTCGATGGCGCTCTGGCAGCTCGCGTCGACGACTCGACAGAAGGTGCTCGGCATCGAACAGTATGGTCCGGTGCATCCCAACGGTGCGTATGCGGGAGAGTCTCGACTCTTTCGCGTAGCCGCCAAAGAGGGCGAGCTGTATGTTCCGATCCTGCAGCGATCCCGGGAGCTCTGGCTCGAGCTCGAGCAGGCGTCCCGGCGCGAGATCCTCGTCCAATGCGGTGTTCTCAGCCTCGGGCCCGGTACCCACCCCGACATCATCGCGACTCAACGAGCGATCGCGGACTTCGTCCTCCCGCATGAGCAGCTGTCAGCAGACGAGGTGCGCGCGCGCTACCCCCAGTTCCATGTCGAGGACGACGACATCGGCATCGTCGATCCCCAGGCCGGAGGCCTTCGCCCCGAAGTCGCCGTGCATGCGGCAACGCAGGAGGCCATCCGCTGCGGCGCCGAGGTGTCTTTCAACACCGAGGTGTTGGGTATCGATACCTCGGGAGACGGCGTCGTCGTCACCACGAGCGAGGGGGAAGTGCGGGCACGACAGGTCGTGATCACGACCGGGGCGTGGACGTCGAAAGTACTCCCCGACCTCGAACAGCTCCTGACCGTCAGCACGTACCTGCTGACGTGGCTGATGCCGCGTCACATCGAGCAGTTCGCACCTTCCTGCTTCCCCGCGTTCCTCCGCGACCTCGGTGACCTCCATGCGTTCGGGGCACCCACCCTCGACGGGTACAGCATCAAGTTCTGCCCCTACCTCCGCCTCCAGGAGGCCGTCACCTTCGAGGACCGCCCCACCGGCATCAGCCGTGAGCAATTGCGGTGGATCGGCGAGCAGGCCGAGCGCCTCCTCCCTGATCTGGTTCCCGACCCCGTGCGTTGGTCGCTGCACTCCGACTCGGAGACCCGCGACAAGATGCCCATCATCGACACGCTCGACGACGGGCGCGTCACCGTCGCCGTCGGAATGTCGGGCTATGGATTCAAATTCGCGCCCGTGTACGGACGCGCCATCGCCGACCTGGTCACCACGGGCGCCAGCCCCTGGCAGCACGAGCTCTTCACACTGGACGGGCACCTCGCCCGGAACATCCGCTAACTCCCCCTTGGGTGGAGGCCACGGGCGGACCCCCACCCCGTGTGCCCGTATTGGGGAGGCCGGACACACCGGTGAGGTTGGGACCCCACATCTCTGACACGACGTCGCGCGTCGAATCCATCGGGATTTTCGAGAATCAAGCGGTATATCAGCGGACGACGGTGTCGCCGTAGGTACCGACCACCGTTGCACCGCTGTCGGTGACGGCCACGACCTCCGCGTCATACTTCAGGCGCGGGATCGACGGCGAGTGGGCGAGCACGAGCATCCCGCCGTCGGCGTCGATCAACGCGGTCGAGCAGGTCACGACCTCTCCGTCGGCTGAGCACGCCCACCCCTCGGGCGCCTGCTGCACCTCGACGGGTTCGGAGAGCACGAAGCGGGCGGTGCGGATCGTCCACGATTCACCGTCGATGTCGAAGTCGACGTCGAGCCGGGTGAGCGAGACCGACGGCGTCTCGGCCAGCACGGTGAGCGATGCCGTCGGCTTCGGCGTGAACCAGAACGTCTGCGTGACGAAGGCCACGGCGAGGAACGCGAGGATCGCCGCGCCGATCGTGCTCGCGGCGACCGCGACCGACACGGCCAGCCGCGTGGCGGCGGGTGCGGGACTGGCCGAGGGCGCAGAGTTCGCACCGGATGCCCCGGGCGCGGGCTGCGCCGGCGCAGAGGCAGACGGGGCAGCGGGCTGACCAGCGGGCGGGCCCGCACTCGCCTGCCCGGAACTCGGAGCCCCCGGCTGAGAAGCCGGCTGTGACGATCCCGGCTGGTCTTTCTGAGACTGGTCGTCGTCGGTCTCGTCGTCTTCACTGGCCTGGGCCGGAGCGGGCGCACCCAGCAGCAGGTCTCCGATCACGAGCAGCGGTGCCAGGCCGAGAGTCGCGAGCGCTCCGAACCTTCCCCACGCACGTCGGCAGCGCCGGCAGGTCTTGTAGTGCGCGGTGAACCGGCTGCCGCGGATGTCGTCGGGCGAGTTCTCGACGTGCTCGGGCAGGTGCTGGGCGGCGGCGTAGCACTCCGGGTTGGCATCTTCTTCGAGGATGAGTCGCAGGGTCGCACGCCGCAGGTTCGCGCGCGCCCGGTGCGCGAGCGAGTAGATCGCCGTCATCGGCCGCGCGAGTCGTTCCTGCAGGTCGCCCGGCTTGATGCCCTCGACGATCGTCGCGGTCAGGATGAGTTGCTGGTCTGCGGGCAGCTCGGCCATCGCGCGACGGATGAGGGTGAGCTCCGCATCGATCTCGACCCGGCGGATGCGCGGGTCTTCGCGTGCCGCGGGATCGTCGTCGTCGTCGAAGTACCGCACCTTCGATCGCGGCGACTTGAAGTCGTCCTTCATGCGGTTGCGCATGGTCTGGGCGATGTACGCCGGTACGAAATCGGTGGGTCCGGTTCCGTCTGCCCACTTCGACAGGATGATGACGAGCGCATCACCGAGCAGATCTCCGGGATCGTGCGACGTTCCGGCGACGCGGCGTGCGATCGCCGACAACCGGGGCAGAGTGCGGGCGAAGTACTCTCCCGCAGCCTGCCGGTCGCCGGCCGCAGCCGCCAGAATGAGGGCCGACTCGTCGTCGCCCTCATCGTGCGAAGTCTCTGGCTCCGCCATGTCTGGCCTCCCCTGGGCCGGAGCGGGTGGCGGCGGGTCCCCCGACCCACCACCACCCGCGCCAATCAGGAACTCAGACCTGGGTATCCACCCGGTTGCGTCGCCGCATCACCAGGAAGGTTCCCCCGCCACCGAGCAGAAGCAGCGCCATGATCAGCAGCCACGTCGGGTCGGCTCCCGTGATCGCCAGGCCCGAGGTCGGACCCGTCGGCGCCGGCGGAACGACCGCATCGAAGGTGTTCGTCGCCGTGACCTTCAGAGCCTGGAGCTCGTCGGGAGTCCCGGATTCGACGGTCACACCGTTCTCGAAGCTGTCGTAGTCCACGACCGCCGTCTTCGCGCCCCCGTTGTCGGTCTCGACGCCGAAGCAGACGGAACCGAGCGGCAACAGGATGGGCTCGCCATTGGCATCCTCGAGGGTGACGGTCTGTCCGCCCTTGATCTGCACCGCCTGCGAGAACACGGTCACGGGGCCTTCGACATCGTCGAGCAGCACCTGGCAGGTCACCTCGACCGTGAACACCTTGGCCTTCACGGCATCGGTGTTCGCGCCCGTTCCCGCGAGCACCTTCTCGACCGCGATAGTGCCGGCCGAGAACTCGTTCACGAACCCTGCGGTGACCGTGTTGTCATCGTCGTTGGTGACGATGAGGACGGTGACCGGGGCCGGCGTCTCGTCGGCGCCTCCCGTGTTGGTCTCCGTGACGAGGCAGGATGCCCCGACCGGGATGTCGCCGATCCGCTCGCTCGTCAGAGTCGTCGACTCGTTGATGCGATCGAGCGTCACGGTGCCCTCATAGACCGTCGCGTCTTCCAGGGTGCAGACCACGCTGAATTCGAACGGGCCGGTGGCCTGTCCCGATCCTGCTCCCGCGATGTCCTTGACGATCACGAGACCGCCGAGGATCCGCACGAGTCCGGCATCGATGTCGAGTCGCTCCTCGTTCACCCCGAGCGCGATCGGACCCGCGACTCCGGTGGCCGGATCAGCATCCGAATCGATCGTCGCGTCGGTGCCGGCGGTCTGCGTCGTGAACGCGTAGCCGTGGTCGTCTGCCCACGCCTTGTCGAACGTCACCGTGTAGGTGCCAGACGGAAGGCCCTGGAAGATGTACCGGCCGAGGGGGTCGGTGACCGAGGTCGCCGTGATGGCGTTGCCGTCGACGTCGGTGCCGCTCAACGTCACCGTCATGCCCACGATGGCGGGCTCGCCCGCATCGAGGATGCCGTTGGAGTTGAGGTCGTCCCAGACGCGGTCACCGATCTGCGAGGCGACGACGTTGACCTGACGGATGGCAGGACCGACCGGCAGCGAAACTCCATCGACGCGACCGGCAGTGCGGTTCTCGTAGATGTCGCCGTGCGCATTACCGCGCGGCGTCATGGCGATCGTCATCTTCAACGTGTCGGTCGGCGTGAACGCGCCATCGCGCAGGAACCGCAGACCGGTGGCCGCGTCGAGCGACGTCGGGCAGTCGGCGTCCGTTCCCGAACCGGAGACCACGCTGCCGCCGGACGGTGCGTCGCACCATACGGTCGAGCCGGAGGCCCCGTTGGTCGCGTCGTCCGGGTCGGCCGCCAACTGTGCAGACGGGGTTGCCGTGTAGAGCACGTCGACACCCGTCGTCCCACCCGTCGGGGTGACCGAATCGAGCGTGAGCGTGCCGGTGAACTGACTGCCGCCGAGCCCGTTGGCCGGAAGCACGTCGATCACATCGACGTTCGACACGTTCTGCGGCGAGTCGATGTTCGCGAAGTCCACCGTCCACGTGAAGCCACGAGGAGTCGTCGCGTCGTCGGGGGTGACCTCGACGACCGGCTTGTCGACCGACTTGGCGACCTTGATGCCGGTCGGAACCTCGATCAGGACCTGCGCCGTGTCGGTGCGTGCCGCGGCGGACGAGCCGTCTGCGGGCGAGCTCACCAGAGTCGTGTTGGTGTAGGTCGCGTTGCGAACCGTCGCGAGCACCTCGACCGTGTAGACGATCGGGTCGATCGGGACGTTCACCTCCTGTGAACCGAGATCCCACCGGAGGTAGGTCTCGCCGGCCGCACACGTCAGACCCGCGCCGGCAGGGGAACCCTGCTGAACAACCGTCGGCGCCAAGGCCGCCCCGCTTTCGCGGGCCGAGGATACGAACATCTGGTACTCGGGCAGGCAGTCCTCCACACTCACGTCCGAGAACGTGCCTGCTGAGACATCAGCTGTGAGGCTGGGGTTCAGGCGGTAGTCGATCATCGATCCCGCGGTGTACTGCGGAACGGCGGTGTTCGTGTACTCGCCCGTGGTGGGGTTCTTCACGAACTTCACGATGCGAGCGTTGGCCGCACCGAGGATGAGCCGGTCGCCCAGGCCTCCGCCGGCAGTCGCCGGGTCGTAGGTGGAGTTGTTATCCCGGCGATCCGGAGCCGTGATCACAGCCTCGAGCGATTTCACACCGGTCGAGACCATCCGGCTGGCCCAGTTGGGCAGCACGGTACCGGTCGCGTCGGTCGAGACGACCTCGAGAGCGATCGCGATGTTGAGCTGGTACGCACCCGCCGTGGTCGCTGCCCGGTCGGTGAACGAGGCGCGAACCTGGTTCACGCCCTGCCAGACACCGTCGACGAGCGTGGCACCCGGTACCTGCGCCGGACTGTCGAACCACTGACCGGTAGCGCACGACGATGCGGTGCCCGGGCCCGGGGTGGGGGTGTAGCTGTACTGGAACCTCAGGCCCGACGGAGCGGGATCCGTTGCGATGGCACCGCCGGAGTACTCGGATGCCATCCATACGGGAGACCCGTTCGACGGCGCACGAAGGTTGGTCGACGCCGCACCCGCGTATGCGAAGGTCGACGGCAGGCCCAGCTTCGTGTCATCCCACACGTCGCACATGATCGACGTGTTGGAGTACTGCGTCCCCGAGTTCGGCGGAATGTCGTAACGCGAGTAGGTCAGGGCGCTGATCACGGTCTGGTCCTTGACGACGACGGTGTTGCCGTCGCGGTACGAGCTCGATCCGGGCAGACCCTCCCATACGCCGCCGAAGCCGGAAGGCCCGGTGTTTCCCTCGCGGCCGGTGATGCCGACGAAAGCCTTCGCAATCTCTCCATCGCTGACTTCGAGGCGCTCAACGGTATCGCGCACATTGTTCGCGGGGTTGTCGATGCTGGGCTGGCCGGTGACATCGGCGGCGACGACGTCGGTGAACGTGTTGTGTGTCGCGAGAGCGAACGTGTTCCCCGACGCTGTTCCCAGGTCGGTGATGGCGGTGAGCGGAATCTCGACGATGATCGTGGTCGAGACCACCAAAGCGAGGTTGGCCGGCAGCGCACCGCCATCGGTGTTCTGGCTGGGGTACGTGACCGCGGTGGTGTCTGCCCCGGTGATTGTGAACTGCACGGGGGTTCCGGGCCCACCGGGCTGCGCGCACGTGATCGTGCCGCTGTTGCGCACCGCGCGGACGTTCGTCACGGAGCCACCCGACTGGTTCGGAATGAAGCCGTGCAGGTTCAGAGAACCTGTGCCTCCACAGCCCACCATCCGGGCGCCGTACTTGTCGGCGGCACCTGCACCGGCTGCGATCCAATCCGGGTCGGAGGTGCTGCCTGCCGGATAGAACACATCGGGGCTGAGGTCGTCGGTGAAGGTGATCGGAGTTGCCAGAGGCGCAATACCCTTTCCGCCGGCGGGGGCGGAAATGGTCAGCGGGTACTCGGTCCAGCGACACGTCTGGGCGTTGTCGAAGCTGCAGGGGATGTACTGGCTGAACAACGGCCCCGTGGTGTCGGTGGTGCCGTTCAACCGCTTCGAGAGATCGAACTGAGGAGCAGCCGAGACGGAGTGGTTGACGGGGTCGGAGACGACCGGGGTCGTCACCTGGTCGGAGGTCACCTGAACCGTGACCGGGTCGAGCGCGGTGCCATTGGGCACCTCGGGACGCACAACCGAGAGGAAGGTGTAGTCGAGTGCCGTTCCCGCAGCCTGCGGAGCGACCTCGCACACGATCGTCTGCGCAGGCAACGTGGTCCAGGAGGTCGCCGTGACCGGGATCACCGGATCGGGAATGTCAGCGGGCGTCTCCGACGAACCCGGCTGAAGACAGTAGGCGGGTAGCGAGATGAGTTCTTCGCCCTTGGGGAGAGTGAAAGTGATGACGGGATTGGTCTGGTCGCCACCCTCGTAGCGCACGCCGACCGTGTAGGCGACCGTGTCGTTGGTGCGCACGATGTCGTTCGTCGCCGAGGAATCGTGCCCGGCAGCATCGTCGGCGTCAAAGGGCACCGTGCCGGTGGCCTGGGTCAATGTGATCTGCAGGGTCTCACCCGCGGCGTTCGCGGCGATCGGCATGCCTGCGAGCGACAGCAGGACCATCAGGCCGGATGCTCCGGCGGCAACTGCAGTTCGCACGCGGTGGCGCGGAGCCCCGTGCTGCGTCTCGGTGGTTCGTGTGGTTCGGGCGTTGTACTGTCGCGTCGACAGCAGACGCGCCAAAGCGTCGTTCAGTTTCATCAGAGGCCTCCCCGACCCTGTGCCGTCGCCGGGTAGCGACGTGTCACCCATTGATACGAGCAATGACCGAAAAGCTCACGACGTTATTTGTAACGACCAGGTAACGGAATCCTGAGCGTCACGTCCCCCACGGAGTCGACCGACATGCACGTTCGTCGGAGAGTCTGACGGAGGGGAGAACAGCAGCGATATACCGCGATACAAATCTCACCCTCAAAATCACCCTCTCCCGGTCTCCCCGGATCCAGCGGCGGCTCCCAGGTCGACCGAAATTCACCCACGGATTCACCCTGGCTCGCTCTATCGCCCGCGGGCTCGGATGAGGCTCAATGGCCGTGGGGCACCCCACCCCATGGATCCTCCAGATCCTCGTCGCCCCGGGCTCTCCCCAGTCCCGGGGCGACACCATGCCCGGCTCGTCAAGCCCGTCGCCGCCGTTCGCTCTGCGCGAGAGACTGATCTGATCCGCTCAGACGTCGATGGGAGACCCCCGACATGGCGACACGCCTCCTGCTCATCTCCGATACGCACCTGCCCACGCGGGCGAAGCGGCTGTCCGACGACGTCTGGCGCCAGGTCGACGAGGCCGACGTCGTCGTGCACGCCGGCGACTGGGTCGATCTCGCCACCGTCGAAGCCCTCGAAGCCCGCTCCCGACGGTTGATCGCGGTGTGGGGTAACAACGACGGACCGGAGCTGCGCGAGCGGATGCCGGAGTTCACCGTCGCACGCATCGAAGAGTTGCGTGTGGGCGTCGTGCACGAGACGGGGTCAGCCGCCGGCCGGGAGGCGCGGATGGATGCGGCCTACGCAGACGACGACCTGGACGTGCTCGTCTTCGGTCACAGCCACATCCCGTGGGACTCGACGACGCCCCGCGGCATCCGTCTGCTCAATCCCGGGTCACCGACGGATCGCCGCCGGCAGCCCGTGTGCACCCTCATGGCGGCCACCATCGACGGCGACGAACTGCGCGATGTGACGCTGGTGCCGGTCGCTCGAGTGTGATGACGGTAGGAGCACCAGCACCTCAGTGGACGATCGACGGCTCGGCTTCCGCCATGGGAGCGCGCTGGGCATCGCTCAGAGAGAGCCCCTGTCCGCGGCGCCGGAACAGCAGCGCCGACATCACGGCGCCGAAGGCGAAGAAGCCGGCGCCCCACCAGTACGCGGTCGCATAGCTGGCGATCGCGGCCTGCACGCCCGCCGCCTCGGTGACGGGAACATGATCCGCAAGATAGTCAGCCGCTGCGGTGGCCGCGAGGGTGTTCAGCACGGCAGTGCCGATCGAGCCGCCCACCTGCTGGCTCGTGTTGACCATGGCCGAGGCGACGCCTGCGAACTGGCGATCGACACCGAGCGTCGCCGTCTGCATGGCAGCCGGCATGATCGTGCCCATCGCGAAGCCGAGCGTCATCAGCGGCAGAAGCACGTTCGGGACGTACTCGCTCGAAGCAGTGAGGCTGGTGAGCCAGATCATCCCGATCGCCCCCAGCGTCATGCCGGCCGGAACCATGACCTTCGGACCGAGGCGCGGCACGAGCAGGTTCGTACCGAGCTGCGCGGCGAGCACCAGCATTCCGATCATGGGCAGGAACGAGAGCCCCGTCTGGATGGGCGAGTATCCGAGCGTGATCTGCAAGTAGTACGTCACGAAGAGGAAGATCCCGAACATGCCCGCGCCGGCGATCAGTACCGAGAGGTAGGCAGCTGCACGGTTGCGGTCGAGAACGATCGAGAGCGGGAGCAACGGATGTGCCGCGCGGCGCTGCCAGAGAACGAACACGACGAGAAGCACGCCGGCCCCCACGAGCATTCCCCATGTCAGCGGCGAGTCCCATCCATCGGTCTCAGCATTCGAGAAACCGTAGACCAGGCCGAAAAGGGCTGCGGAGACGAGAACGGTTCCCGGAAGGTCGAGCTTCGGTCGCGGTCCGCTGCGCGCGACGGACGGCACGAAGGCGAGCGCGCCGACGAGCGCGATCGCCGCGATCACGACGTTGATGTAGAGGTTCCATCGCCAGTCGAATGCCTCGGTGAGGAAACCTCCGAGGAGGAGGCCGACGGCGCCCCCTGCGCCGGCGATCGCCCCGAACACGCCGAAGGCGCGTGCGCGCTCCTTCGGCACGACGAAGGTGGTGGTGAGCACAGCGAGCGCCGTGGGAGCGAGCAGTGCACCGAAAACGCCCTGCAGCGCGCGTGCGGCGACGAGGAGCTCGAATGAACCAGCTGCCCCGCCGAGCGCGGAAGCGACCGCGAACCCGATCAGACCGATGACGAAGGTGCGCTTGCGCCCCATCAGGTCGGAGAGGCGGCCGCCGAGGAGGAGAAGGCTTCCGAAGGCGAGGGAGTATGCGGTGACGATCCATTGACGGTTGCCATCGGAGAAGCCGAGGTCGGCCTGGGCCGATGGCAAAGCGATGTTCACGACGGTGGCGTCGAGCACGACCATGAGCTGAGCGAGCCCGACCACGATGAGAGTGACCCAGCGACGATTGTCGACTGCGGGTGCGGAAGATTCAGACATGCGGATCACTATACGATACTCTGGAGTTCCGGATATATAGAGTTTCGGAATTGTTCAGTTTCGAATTGGTCTTGGTAGTGTGTGAGAGCAACAGGAAGGGGAAGGCCGCAATGACGCAGACCAACCTCGAGCAGCCCGCTCCAAAGCTCGGTCGTAAGCGAGACCCTTCTCGCGATCGCGAGATCCTCGACGCAACTCTCGACGTGCTCACCGAGACGGGCTACGACGGAATGACGATCGACATGGTCGCCGCCCGCGCCAAGGCCGGAAAAGCCACCCTTTACCGACGATGGGCATCGAAGCCCGACCTCGTGCTCGACGCGGTCGTGTGCATGAAGGGCGTCATCGACCTCGATACCCTCCCCGACACCGGAACGCTGCGAGGCGACCTGATCGCGATGATCAAGCCGCCCGGCATCCGCGACGGTGAGCGCAAGCTCAAAGTGATGGCAGGGATCGTCTCCCTGATCGCTCGTAACCCCGAGATCGCCGACGCGGCACGCGACGCGCTGGTCGAGCCACGCGCCGCCGCCAATCGCATCTTCTTCCGCCGAGCAGTCGAGCGCGGTGAGATCGCCGCCGACGCCGACATCGAGAAGCTCTGCATGATCGGCCCGGCGATGGTCGCTTACAACACCCTCATGCTCGGCAAGAGACTGGATCGTGATTTCCTGGCCTCGGTCATCGACGCCATCATCCTTCCCGCCGCCGGCCTTCGCCCCACGAAGAGCTGAGCAGGCAGACCACACCGTTCGTGCGTGCTGCGGATGGCGTGACGTCAGGCCCGACTACTCGACCGTGACCTCGATCATCGCGGTCTTCTGGTCTTCGACGTCTTCGGGCACCGATCCGCGGAACCGGTATTCGAACTCGATCACCGTGGTGCCCTCGCCGACCGGGGCGAAGCGGTACGAGAGGTCGCTCGAGGCCCCGGTCTCGCCGGGAGCGCCCAGGTAGTTCGATCGCCGCTCGCCTTCTTCGAGGATCGATCCGTCGGGCTGTTGCACGATCACCCATTCGTTGCCGACCGTCGCGTTGACCTCTCCGAAGTCGACGACCAGCGCCTCACCGGGCGCCAACGTGACCGACGTCTCGGTGTATTCGATCGTCTTCTCGGATGACGAGCATCCCGCGAGTCCGGTGCTGAGCAGCAGCGCCCCGGCGAGCAGGGCGACAGCGCGTGTGGTGAGTCTCTTCATGTGCGTGTGCCGGTCAGCCGAAGAGGCGCCCGAACAACCCCTTCTTCTGCTCGTATCCGGCCTGTTCGAGCAGACCGAAGAGCGGCTGCTTGATGCGGGAGTCCTCGAACGTATAGCTGTAGGTGTGGTTGGTGTCGCCGCCGCTGACGTGGGCGCCGGCGCCCGCGCCGAACGAGAAGCTCTTCTGCTTTCCCTTGAACGTGCTCTTCGAACCACCGAACGAGAGCGTCCCGTCAGTGCTGACGGAGCCGTGCGTCTCGGAGTCGACCTTGTGCTCTTCGTACGAGTACCGCTCCTTCTCAGGATCGAGGTCGACGGTCAGGGTGTACTCCTTGTCGATCGTCCCCGCCCCCAGCAGCGCGACGAACGCGACGTGCACGATGTCCCACCGCGCGACGATCCGCGTGCCGCTCATCTCGTAGCGGATCGGCTCGTTCGGGTTGTTCAGCTGAGGGATCGCCGCGGCGATCTGCTCGAGAGTCCAGGCCATGCGCTCAGCATAGGCCGGGGCATCCGCTCCCCCGCAAGACTCGACATCGTGCGCAACGTGCCGCGCTCTCGCCGATTCCGGTCAGCCGAGTGCCGACTGAATACGGGTGCTGAGCCGTTCGATCGCCCGCCGCGTCGTCGCTTCGCGCACCGAGCGGCCGGCGTCTGCGTGCAGCACGATCCGCACGTCGGAGCCGCCCGCCAACGGAGTGGCGACCACGCGCACCTCTTTCGAGCCGGCGAACATCGTGCGCCGGGTGCTGAACGCGACCGCGCGGCGGTCGACCACACGCCAGTCGACCGCCTTCAGGTCGGCCGTGATCTGTTGCAGCACGCTCATGACAGAGTCCGAGCCCGCCGAGGTGTAGAAGTTGGTGTGCGCCGTCGCCCGCATGGTTCCTCCGCAGAAGGCGGCGTTCTCAGATCTGCGATGGGCCCCGCCGCGTGGACCTACTTATGAGACGGAGCGAGGCGCCGTTCATTACGCGACAGTCGCAGATTCGTGTGTCTTCGCTTCACCCATGAGCACCGCCGCGACACCGATCCCGCAGAGCACGAAGCCGCCGACGGTCACGAGAGTAAGCGGTTCTCCGAGCAGGATGCTGCCGCCCACTGCCGTGGCGGGCGCGATGAGGAAGAGCAACGCCTGCAACGCGGTGATGCCCACGCGGCGCAGCAGCCACCAGTAGAGGCCGTAGGCCGCGAGGGTCGGCGACACGGCGGTGAGCACGACCGCCAGCCAGAACGAGACGGATGCCGGGGGCACGAGCGAGCCCGTCACCGCGGCGACCACGACCAGCAGCACCGCCGTCACCGTCACGTGGATGGTCAGTGTCAGCAGCACCCCGGTCTGCACCGAAGAGCGGCGCTGCAGGAAGGTGCCCACGATGAGGCACACCATCGCGAGCGCGGGCAGCAGATAGGCGGCCGGGTGCGCGTCGGAGCTTCCGAGCTGGGACTGCACGACGAGCAGAACACCGACCGCGCCGACCGCGAGCCCTGCCCACTGGGCGCCGCGCACGCGGAGTCCGAGCACCGGGCCGACGAGCACGGCGACGATGAGCGGCTGCACCGCGTCGATGAGGGCGACCGTGCCGGTGGCGATGCCCGCGGCGACGGCGGCGTAGACGGCCGCGCAGTATCCGAACTGCGCGAACAGTCCGATCGCGGCCTGGGTGCACAGGTCTTTCGCCGTCACCCCTTTCGCGGCGCCCGAGAGGTGCGCGATCACGAGCAGCACGACGGCTAGTGGGGCGAACCGCCAGACGAGGAGCGTGATCGGCGAGACGTCGACCGTGGCGATCGCGGGGATGATGAACCCGGAGCTCCACGTGACGACGAACGCCACCGCGGCCAGCACGGTCACGGACGCCTGAAGTACACCGATCTGTTTACCCATGACAGCGACTATACAGGTTGGTATACTCGGCGCATGGCCCAGCCCGTTCCCGAGCTCGCTCCCCTCACGCCCGGCGCACGCCTTGTGCTCGACGCCGCGTCGCTGCTGTTCTACGAGCGCGGCATCCACGCCGTCGGCGTCGACACGATCGCCGAGGCCGCCGGCGTCACGAAGAAGACGCTCTACGACCGGTTCGGCTCGAAAGAAGCGCTCGTCGTCTCGTATCTGCAGCACCGCGATGCCCGCTGGCGCGTGCACGTCGCCGAGCAGCTGGCGCGCGTGCCCGAGCCGGGAGCAGACCGCGTTCTCGCGATCTTCGACGCCGCCATCTCGTGGTCCGACGAGAACAGCCCCAAGGGATGCAGTGCCATCAATGCCCGCGCCGAGATCGGCGATGGCCACGACGGTCACCCGGTGTTCCCCGAGGTCGCCCGCCAGAAGGCCTGGCTGCGCGACCTCTTCGAAGAACTGTGCACCGAGGCGGGCGTACAGGATGCCCCAGAGATGGCCGAGGCCATGATGCTGCTCTACGAAGGGGCGATCGTCACGGTCGGCATGGAGACGTTCCCCGAGCCGTTCGCCGTGGCGAGGCGCTGGGCGGCGGGGCTGCTCGCGCAGGATTGAGGAGCGAACGGATGGACATCGAGTGTCGGTCTTGATCGCTAGATATCAATCTTGATCGTAAAGTATCAATATTGATACTATTCATCGCATGGCGAGAATCGAGAAGCTGCTCACACAGATGCGTGACAGTGCCGTCGGAATTCGTTTCGCAGATCTAGCCAAAGTCTGCGATCACTACTTCGGAGAACCTCGCCAGCAAGGAACCTCCCACCGGGTGTATCGAATGCCCTGGCAGGGAGATCCTCGTGTCAATATCCAGAACGACCACGGAACCGCAAAGCCATACCAGGTTCGCCAGGTGCTCGCGGCGATCGAGAAGATCGAGGAGGAGAGATCATGACCACGGTAGACGCAGACCACTACACGTACCGAGTCCGTTGGTCGGCCGAAGATGAAGCGTTCGTCGGCACAGTAGCCGAGCTTCCGTCGTTGTCGTGGATTGCGGAAAAGCAGCCCGACGCATTCCTCGGCATCCGCGCCCTCGTATCGGACGTGCTGAAAGACATGGAGGAGAACGGAGAGCCCGCCCCAGAAGCGATCGCCGATCGCTCATACTCGGGAAAGTTCATGGTCCGCCTGACCCCCGAGGCTCACCGACAGCTCGCACTCGACGCCGCCGAACAGCACGTCTCCCTGAACCGTCTCGCAGCGAATCGCCTCGTCGGGGCGTGAACCCGGTCGACCGCGCCACACCCTGACCCTGCGTAAGGTGGGAGGGCTGTCAACGAGAGGGTCGACATGATCGCTGGGTTCGAAGAACTCGACTGGCAGGACACGCGCATGGGTGAGCTCGTGCTGCGCCGCAGGGCAGACCCCTCGACGGGCGAGATGATCTACGAGGTCAAGCTCAAGGACGAGTACCTGATGTCGAGCCTCTTCACGGTCGCCGAAGAAGAACTCGCCACTCTCGGGCTCGCCGCCACCACGGGCGACCGGCTCAGCGTGCTCGTCGGCGGGCTCGGACTCGGCTACACGGCGGTCACCGCACTCGCCGACCCCCGCGTCGCGCGCCTCGAGGTGATCGACGCCCTTCCCGCGGTGATCGGCTGGCACGAGCGCGAGCTGCTGCCTGTCTCGCCGCAGCTCGTGCGCGATGAGCGGACCACCCTGACCCACGACGACTTCTTCGCCGTGGTGCGCCAGGCGCCGGATGCCTCGTCCCGACGCCACGATGCGATCCTGCTCGACGTCGACCACTCGCCCCGCCACACCCTCGACCCGACGCACGCCGATCTCTACACCGAGGCGGGGCTCACCGCGCTCGCGCGGCATCTCGCCGATCGCGGCGTGTTCGCCCTCTGGTCGGACGACCCGCCCGACGACGAGTTCATGACCACGCTCGCCGCGGTGTTCGACGACGCCCGCGCCCACGTCGTCGACTTCGACAACCGCCTCACCGGCGGCACCTCGTCGAACACGGTCTACGTCGGCATCCGTCGCTGATCGGTCCCCGGCGAACGCTGAGCCGCCGGCCGCCGCGCGGGCCGCGGCTCGCGCCTCGTCACACCCCCACGGGCACGTCGACCAGTCGACCGTCGACGAGGTGGACGACGCCGTGCATGCGCGGAAGGTGCACGAGGTCGTGCGTCACGAGCAGGGTCGACGTGTTCGACTCGTCGGCGAGACGCAAGATGAGATCGATGATGCTCGCACCGCGCTCCTGATCCAAAGCACTCGTCGGCTCGTCGACGAGAAGAACGCGGGGGTCGTTCATCAGAGCCCGGGCGATGTTGACGCGTTGACGCTGGCCACCCGAGAGCTGATGCGGCCGCTTGTCTCTCTGATCGCCGAGTCCGACGGCATCCAGCAGTTCATCCGCGCGGGCGGCCGCCTTCGCACGCCGGCGACGGCTGTGCCGCGCGCCGAGCTCGTTCATGACGGTCAGCTGCTCGCGGGCGGTGAGCGCCGGGATCAGATTGGATTGCTGGAACACGATGCCGATGCTGTCGCGGCGCAGCTCCGTCGCCTCACGGGCGTTCAGCCGAGTGGCGTCGATGTCGTCGATCAGCACCTGACCCGCGTCGGGGCGGATGAGGGTCGCGGCGACGGCGAGCAGGCTCGATTTGCCCGAGCCGCTGGGGCCGGTGATGCCGGTGACGGTGCCGGGGTGGGCGGTGAGTGAGACGTCGTCGACGGCGGTGACGCGGCCATCGCCGTCGAGGAACGTGAGGGTGATGTTGTTCAGGCGGATCATCGGTTGCTCCCGAGGGCGGTGAGGGGATCGGCGGAGGTGACGGAACGGAGGGCGAAGGCGGCGCCGGCCAGACCGAGAACGATCATGATCACGCCCGGCAGAAGCGTCGTCAGCGGACTGAGCAGGAACGGCAGCGCGGAGCCGGCGAGAGTGCCCAGTACGGCGACGAGACCCAGCCCGATCCCGATTCCCAGCAGCAGCACGATCAGGGCCTGACCGAGCGCGTCGCGCACGAGCGACCCGGTGCTGGCGCCCAGCGCTTTGAGCACGGCGACGTCGCCCTTGCGCTGCATCGTCCACACCGTGAAGAACGCACCGATCACGAGACCGGAAATGCCGAACAACATCATGACCATCAGCAGCAACGAGCCGATCTCCGAGCGGAATGCGCTCAGCGCCATCAGCGACTCGATCGACGTCTGCGAGAGGGTGCTGTTCGCGGTATCGGCCGCGTCCCAGTCGGGAGTGCCGGTGACCGCGAGCACGGTCGCGAAGGCATCGGGGTTGCCGGTCGCTGCGGAGTATGCCTGCCAGTCGTGCAGTGTCATCTGCACGACGGGCGTGTGGCTGTACCACCCGTCGCCGCCGATGCTCTCGACCGTGTAGGTGGTGCCGCCGATCGTGACGTCATCTCCGACGGCCGCGCCGAGGGCGTCGGCAGCCGGGTCGGAGAGGCCGAGACGGCCGTCCGCCGAGGGAGAGGTGGCTTCGAAGCCGGGTTCGACGCCGAAGACAGCGATCGCCGCGCGGGTGTCGCCGGTCTCGCCGCGGGTCTGGCTGATGCCGACGGGCCGTACGTTCGTGACGCCGGCGGTCGCCGCCCAGTCCGTGGCCTGCTGCTCGGTGAGGGCGGAGTCGGCGAAGCTCGCTCCGGACTCCCCCTCAGCGGGAGCCGAGAACACGATGCGGTCGGCCGGCAGCGCAAGCACCGCCGAGACGTTCTGGGTCGCAAGACCGCCCGTCAGCCCACTGAGGAAGCCGACGAGAACGGTGATGAGGGCGACGACGGTGCCGATCAGGAGGAAGCGGCCTCGGGCGAAGCGGAGATCGCGTAACGCGACGAACATGGTGAACCTTTCCTGTCACCGGATGCGGCGACCCTTCCACTCTCGCCGTCGGCTCCTGCCCGGTCATCGGCCACCCGAACACCGTTTCCCGGCCGGAGTACGGAGTCGTCAATCGTCCTTTCGGACGATGACCCGACTCGGGCGGCGGCGTAAAGTTCAGGCCATGGCACACACCGCACTGACCCCCGTCTTCGTGGGTCTGCGCACCGGTCTGCACGTGCTGTTCATCGCCCTCACCGCGCTCGTGATCGTGCGCGCGATCGTCGCGCCGACCGATGCGAGCGCCGCCGTGATCGTCGTCGCGATCGTGCTCGCGGCGACCTACGCGCTCGGTGCGGCGCTGACCCGTTCCCTTCGCGCGCGCGGCGCGCTGCAGCGGGTGTGGTTGGCGATCCTGACCGTCGAGTGGGTGGCGCTGCTGTGGCTCATCCCGGATGCCGCCTACCTGGTGTTCCCTCTGTTCTTCCTCTACCTGCACCTTCTCGGCCGGTGGTGGGGGTCGGCAGCGATCCTGGCCTCCACCGTGGTCGCGATCTGCGCCCTCGGTCTGCACAGCGGATGGAGCGTCGGCGGAGTCGTCGGTCCGCTCGTCGGTGCCGGCGTCGCCCTGCTGATCGGACTCGGCTATCAGGCGCTCGCCCGCGAAGCCGAGCAACGCGAGGCGCTCGTCGCCGAACTGATCGCGACGCAGAGCCGTCTGGCCGTGACCGAGCACGAGTCGGGTGTCCTCGCGGAGCGGGCGCGGCTCGCCCGCGAGATCCACGACACCCTCGCCCAGGGGCTGTCGAGCATCCAGATGCTCCTTCACGCGGCCGAGCGGGCCGACCCGGGCCGGCCCGGCATCGAGCACATCCGACTCGCCCGTGAGACCGCCGCGGCGAACCTCGCCGAAGCCCGCCGCTTCATCCGCGAGCTGACCCCGCCCCAACTCGACGACCAGACCCTGGGTGGGGCGCTGCGGCGTCTCGCCCGCACCCAATGGGCGAGCCAGGGACTCGACGTGCGGGTGCGCGTCTCCGACACGATGATCCTGCCGATGAACCTGCAGACCGCCCTGCTGCGCATCGCGCAGGGCGCGATCGCGAACGTCATCCAGCACGCCCGCGCCACCACGGCAACCATCACGCTCGCGATCGAGGCCGACCAGCTGCGCTTCAGTATCACCGACGACGGGGTCGGATTCGACCCGCTGCTCGGCGCGAAAGGCACCGCCGAGAAGTCGGACTCGTTCGGCCTGCAGGCCACGTCGGAGCGGGTGCAGCAGCTCGGCGGAGCGCTCACCGTCGATTCGTCGCCCGGCCGAGGAACGACCCTCGCCGTCGATCTGCGTCTGACGGAGCCGGCATGATCCGGCTCGTGATCGCCGACGATCATCCCATCGTGCGCGCCGGACTCCGGGCGCTGTTCAGCCTCGAACCCGACTTCGAGGTCGTCGCCGAAGCAGGCGCACCCGACGAGGCCGTCGAGCTCGCCGAGAGCCACAACCCCGACGTCGTGCTCATGGACCTGCAGTTCGGTTCGCACCAGGCATCCACCGGCGCCGACGCCACCCGGCGCATCCGCGCCCTCGATGCGGCCCCCTACGTGCTGGTGCTGACGAATTACGATTCGGATGCCGACATCCTCAGCGCCGTCGAGGCCGGGGCGAGCGGCTACCTGCTGAAGGATGCCCCGCCGCACGAACTCATCGCGGCCGCGCGCGCGGCCTCCGCGGGCGAGAGCGCGCTGGCTCCCGTCATCGCATCGCGGCTCCTCAACCGAATGCGCGCCCCGCAGATCAGTCTCAGCAGCCGCGAGATCCAGGTGCTCGAACTCGTCGCCGCCGGGCGATCGAACACCGACGTCGCCGCGGAACTCTTCGTCAGCGAGACGACCGTGAAGTCGCACCTCGCCCACATCTTCTCGAAGCTCGACGTGAGCTCCCGCACCGCGGCGGTCTCCGAGGCCCGCCGCCAGGGCATCCTCCGCTGACGCCTGCACGCGACCGTGGTTGCCATACTGAGGGCATGACCGCGCCCGCAGCATCCTCTCCCGTGACGGACTGGGCGGCGCACGTGAACCCGCGCGCCTACCGACGGTCTCGGCACGTGCTCGACGAGATGGTCGTCTCGGCAGTGCCGGAATACGCCGCGGCCGTAGACGCCGAACTCGACCGGTTCGACGAGGCCGCCATCGCCTCTCGCCGGAAGATGGATGCTCGCTACCAGCCCGCGTGGTTGACGAGTACGGGCGGCCACCGGCTGATGGGGGTCCTGCTCGTCGTTCGCCTCTTCGCCTTCGCCGCATTCTTCGCCTTCGTCTTCCCCAGCGGCGGCAGGTCGGGCACGCCCCTCCCGATCGAATGGGCGCCCACCACGCACTCCTGGGGGGCCGTTCTCCTCAGCGTGTCGGTCATCGCGCAGGTCGCCCTGCAAGCGCCGTACCGGCACCACGTTCCCCCGCGAGACGTCTTCGCCTGGGGTCCCGTGGTCTTGGGCGTTCCCAACCTCGTCTGGATGTTCCTGGTCCGTGAGAGCGGGATTCCCACACCCCCGTGGGCGCTGGTTCTCACGACCGTCGCGCTGCTGGTGAGTGGATGCTCCAGCACCATCCGGCTGGCGAGGCGCCGCCGCGATCCGAAACTCACGAAGAAGGCCGACGCTGCCGCGAAGGAGCGGCCTCGCGCACTGCGCAGGAACCTCCTCACACAGGCCGATGTGACAGCGCGCCGAATCGAAGACGCGTATGCGGCGCTCCCCGACGCACACCGGCGCCGCCTGGCGGATGAGCTGACGGCTGCGGCAGCGGCACTGCAGGAGCGCGGATTGGCGACGGTCACCCGACTGCCGGATGCTCCCGGCGAGCGCGGGATGTTCCCGGGATGGTTGCTGCTGTCGCACCGCGTCTCGAAGATCGGCTCGCGCGTCGACGGACGGGCGGAGTGGTTCGTGGGCGACTACGTCGACGAGAGAGTACGCACCGCGCCCCCGAACGCGTCCCGGTAGTCGCTGCAGATCGTACGATCGAGCCATGACGACAACATCCGACATGATCGCTCGCCAGCAGCCGCTCGCCACGGCCTTCGGCTATCGCACGACCGCCGCCGAAGTCATCGCGGGCCACGATCTGGCCGGCAAGAGGGCGATCGTGACCGGCGGATACTCCGGGCTCGGCCTCGAGACGGTGAAGGCGCTCGCTGATGCCGGCGTCGGTGTGATCGCACCGGCCCGCCGCGTCGAGGCTGCGACCACGGCGCTCGAGGGAATCGCCGGCGTGCAGGTCATGCCCCTGGATCTCGGGGACCTCGACTCCGTCGCGGCGTTCGCGGCGGGTGTGCGCGCGGCAGGGGCGCCGATCGATCTCGTCATCAATGTGGCCGGCATCATGGCGACGCCCTTCCAGCGAACACCCCAGGGTTGGGAGTCGCAGTTCGGCACGAACCACCTCGGCCACTTCGCTCTGCTCGGAGGCGTCGCCGACCTTCTGACTGAGGGAGCACGGGTCGTGTCGTACTCGTCGGTCGGTCACTACCGGTCGCCCGTGCGCTTCGACGACATCAACTTCGACGTCACCCCGTACGACCCCTGGGTGTCGTACGGGCAGGCGAAGACGGCGAACGCGCTGTTCGCCGTCGGGCTCGATGCGCGCGCTGCGGGCCGCGGCATCCATGCGTTCTCAGTTCACCCCGGGGGCATCATGACCGAACTGCAGCGCCACATGCCCCACGAAGAGCTCGTGAAGCGCAACTGGATCGACGCCGACGGCACCCCGAACCCGCTCTTCAAGACGCCCGCCCAGGGCGCCGCCACCGGGCTGTGGGCCGCCACCGCCCCCGAGCTGATCACCCGCGGCGGCACCTACGCCGAAGACTCCTCACTCAAGGGCGTCGTGCCGTCGGAGCACACCGACACCACCGGTGGCGGCGTCAAGGAGTGGGCCATCGACGTCGACGCAGCCGACCGGCTGTGGGACATCTCCGTGGCTGCAACGGGACTCGACCCGTTCGGCGGCTGAGCCGCCGGCAGGGACGGATGCCGCGGCGCGGGCTCGCTGTGCTCCCCTACCGCCCCTGTCCTAAGCTCGTCGCATGTCCGCGAAACAGGTGTGGGTGACGGCACTGCAGGGGCTCGACCGTGCGGAGATACCCGCGTACCTGAAGGAACAATCGGGTCTGCCCGGTCCGCGGGCGAACCTCACCCTCGTCGACGCCGTCGTCTCGCTCGCCGATCCGGATCTGGCTCCTCTGCTGCTCGACGATGGCGACGAGTACACGGCGATGTGCGCGGCCGCCCTGATCGGCAGGCGCGCCGATGACCCGTTCGCCGAGGAGCAGGCGCGAGGCCTGGCGGCCGATTCACGCTGGCGTGTTCGCGAGGGCGTGGCCATCGGGCTGCAGCACCTGGGCGACCGTGACGTCGCCTCGCTGATCCCAATCGCGCGCCAGTGGGCGGAGGATGCCGATCCACTCGTGCAGCGGGCGGCCGTCGCCGCGCTGTGCGAACCGCGGCTGCTGCACACAGACGCGGCGAAGGCGGCGGCGCTCGAGGTCTGCCGAATCGCGACCGAGCGCCTCGCCGCCCTACCGGACTCGCAGCGCAAGGGCGGTTCTGCCCGCACTCTGCGCCAAGCACTCGGCTATTGCTGGAGCATCGCCGTCGCGGCCAACCCCGAGCATGGCCTTCCGGCGTTCCGCGCACTCGACACTGCCCACGCGGACATCGCCTGGATCGTCGCCGAGAACCGGCGCAAGAAGCGCCTGTCGGTGCTGCTGCCCTAGCGCTGCGTCCGCGGCCATTTCGACCGAGCGCGGCTCACGCGAGGCTCGCCCGCTCGTCGGCCGACAATCGGATCCGTCCGAGCCGGATCCGCTGCCCGTCGGCGACGGTGCGGGGGATGGCAGCGACGAGCGGAGCATCCGTCGTCGGACCGACGAAGCACCCGCCGGTGTTCGGGAACCACGGCTCGGCGGGCACGGCTCGAAGCTTGCCGAGCTGCTGCCGGAGTCGACTCAGCATCTCGTCGCCGCGGCTTCGCGCGACCGTGCTCGACCGCACCGCTGCAACTGCTCCGCTGAAGGTGCCGATCGCCATGCCGGCGGGCGAGATCAGCATGACGGGGTCCCCGAACTTCCGCACGAGACTGTCGGCCGCCCCGCCGACCAGGCGGTAGTCGTAGCCCAGATAGGTCGGCCCCTCCGAGTGCACCTCGGTCAGACCGGTGTTCGCCTGCAAGGCGATCCACCCGTTCTGCCGGAACCACGCGAACTCGCGCCGCACCCGCACCGCGCTCGACACCATCGCAATGCCGACGAGCACCACGCCCAGCGCGACCCACCAGAGCCGGTGCTCGGTCAGCATGCGCTCCCAGACGGTGGACAAACCGACGGTGGGCAGCGCCTGAATCGGGTCGGCGAGCGTGAACACGAGCACCGGCACACCGAGGATCAGCCCGAGTATCGACCATTCACGGTCGGTGCGGATGCGCCGCCGGAAGCCGCGCAACGTGCTGGTCTCGCGTTCGAGATCGCGGCGAAGCGCGTCGGAGCGAGCGGCTCGTGCAGGATCGCGCCACTCCGGAGCATCCGCCCATGCCAATTCTCGACGCTCGGCGCCGTCCCCCGGTTGCATGAGCCGATCCTACGGGCGGTCGCGGTCATCGGCCGCGTGTCGACTCGGCGTCACGGCTGCGTGAGCGGTGCAAGGTCGGGATCGTCGGCGTAGACCTCCGCCGCGTTCTCGTGCGTAGCGAGCACGGGCGCCAACAGGTTCGTCGGGAAGTCGATGAACTGCTCTGTCTCGGGTCGCGAAGGCACGACCGTGACTTTCTCCCCGCCCTGCAGCTGCTCGACCATCGTGATCGCCATATCGACGAGGTCTCGCTCGTCCGTATACGTCGTCGCGTATTGCACGCCCGACACGATGGAGCTCACCGCGTCGGGAGCCGACCCCTGTCCGACGACGACGGGCACCTCGCGACCGTGGGCTGACACCGACTCGATGACGGCCTGGGCGTGGAGGTCATTCGGCACCAGCACCCCATCGAGCGAAACCGATTGGTACGGACCCTGAAGAAGCGCGTCCATACGCGTGATCGAGTTCTCCCGCCAGGATTCGGTGTCGGTTTCTTTGCGTGACACTTCACCGGAGACGACGACCAGCGTGCCGTCGTCGATCTTCGGCTGCAGGATGCTCATCGCTCCCTCGAACATCGTCGTGTCGTCGTCATCGGAGGGAACGCCCGAGAACAGTTCCACGGTGTACGTCGATTGCTCCGGGTACTTCTCCGCCAGACCCTCGAGCAGCGCCTTCGCCTGCGACTCCCCGACCTCGAAGTGGTCGACGGCGACTCCGTAATCGGCGATCGTTCCCCAGGGGTTGAGCCTTTCGTAGGCGATGATGATCACTCCGTCGTCGCGGGCATCGTTGAGCACGTCGACCGAGCGACCGATGTGCACATCTGCGATGATCAACACCTTCGCACCGCTGTCGATCATGTCTTCGATCTGCCCCCGCTCATCCGCCTTCGGACTCGGGTTCTGGAACTGCACATCCGCAGTGAACCCCGCTCCTTCGAGTGCTTCGGCGAACAGCTCACCGGTGTCGCGGGCCTGACCGATGTCGCCGTCCTCCTCCTCGGGCAGAAGAACACCGACCGTGGCATCCTCCGCGAACCCTGTCTTGTCGTCGGCGCCGTCCGCATCCCCGTCGGGCGCACACCCCGCGAGCATCAGCACTGCCATCAGGACCGCACCGGCTGAGCCGCTCTTCACCTTGCGCATGGATTCTCCTGGCGTTCTCGAGTGGGTTGTGCGGCGGCGGGTGACATCCGTGGGCCTGATTCACCCGACCGAATCACGACTTTCGTCGCGTCGCCGCCAAGATCATGAGGGCGCTCGCGGGAACGGCGAGCACGCCGATACCCGCCGTGTAGAGGGTTCGCCGGGTGTGACAGATCTCGTACTCGGGGCCGTCGGAATCGTCGGTCGATGTGACCCCGCGAGCGACCATCCTGTCTTCCGAAGACGCGCCCAGATCACGCGGCCATCCGGCGACGGCGATCGACGCGCACTCCGTGGTGTAACCCGGGTGGTCGTCGCCGTCGACCCCGAGGTGAATGCGGGACGGCAGAAAGAGCAAGACGATGATGGCGAGCACAGCGGCCACCCCGACGACGAGAAGCACTCGTCGTGAGACGTCGTGCCGTGGCAGCTCCTGCTCGGTCATCGTCTCTGCTTCTCTCTGTGAGGTCTTACGGTTCACGGATGCTGCGATACACGGGCGGGAACGCGAACACCGCCGCGAGCAGCGCCGCAACGGTGAGCACGGGAAGCGCCATTTCGATGCTCGGGGGGTTGTTCTTGCTGAGGAACATCGAAACCGTGAGCCATGCTCCGAGCGTGCCGGCGAGGAGAAGCCCGACGGCGATCGACAGCGTGATCTCCGCCGCCCTGGAGGCCGCACTCCGCAGCGTCACCGCCACCGCGATCAGGGTCGCGATGATGACGACCACGAGAACGATGAACGCGATTCCGAAGAGAACGTCGGCCTCATCGGCGTCACCGTCGTCGGTCGGGGCGAGGAGGGCGAGTGCGAGGTCGAAGAAGGTGACCGAGGTGTCCTCATCATCGACGGTGTCCCGCACGAAGGGAAGAACGAGCGAGGCGGCGAGCAGCACCTCGATGACCATGACGGGGAAGACGAGCACAGCGCGCTCCAGCTGCTTCACTCGCTCCGCGAGCAGGCGGGTGGCTACAGCTTCGGCTGCCGGTGGGCTTTGAGTCACGATATCTCCATCCTTTCGCGCAGGTGCCTCACCGTATCGGGTGCGGCTCGCCGAGGCGATGGGGAGGAGTGCCCGTCCGTGCGCGCCTCACGCCGGCACGTGCAGCGAGCGGTGGCCCCAGGCGACCACGACCAGCGTGAGCAGCGCCGCCACGAAGAGAGGCACGGCCACTCCGAAACGCAGCAGCACGGCGCCGGCGAGCGCGCCGGCGAAGATGATCGCGATCGCGGCGAAGCGGCGGTTCCACAGTCCCTTCGCCCCGCCCGAGACCAGCGACTCGCTCGCGAGAGACGTGAGGGTCGACGTCACCACCACGGTCGTGACATCGGCGACGGCGAGGCTGCGCGCGACCGCCGCCTGCACGCCCATGGCGGCCGCCGTCGCCGAGGAGGCGACGAGTTCCAATGCCGGAGATTCCGCCCACCCCGGCACCACGAATGCCAGCCCGAGCAGGCCCAGAACGGCGGCACCGCAGCCGAGCAGCATCGAGACCCCTCCGCTCCAGATCTTGCGTCGTGAGCGCAGCACCATGCCCCCGATGAAGGCCCCTGCGGTGAAGGTGCCGAGCGCGATCGCCGGACCGACGACCGGAAGGTCGTCGGCGCCCGCCACCGCCATGCCGAGGATCACGATGTTTCCCGTCATGTTGCCGACGAAGACGCGGTCGAGACCGAGGAATCCGACGGCGTCGACGACACCTGTGACGAAGGTCAGCACCATCATCATCCACAGCGTGACGGTGGGTGCTCGCTCACCGGAGCGCGGGCGGGTGATCAGCGTCATCGGCGGATCCTCTCGAGAGTGGTGCGGGATTCGGAGCCCAGCTGCAGCACGGCTTCGGCGAGGGCACGGATGCCGCGGGCGACGTCGGCACCCTCCACATGTTCGTCGGGGTGATGGCTGATGCCATGGGCGTTGCGCAGGAAGAGCATGCCGACACCGGTGATCGCCGCCATCGCCATGCCGTCGTGACCTGCCCGGCTGAAGATCACCGCGGGTTCATCGGCACCGTTCGGAAGCGTCGTCAGAATACCTTCGCGGACGACGTCCTGCAGCAGCGGGGCGCAGGTCACGGCCGCCGCTCGGTGCACCTCGCGCGCCTGCCACCGCAGCCCGCGCCGCCAGGCGATCGCTCCGAGGTCCTCGGCGATCCGGTTCCAGACCTCGTCTCGACGCTCATCGAACTCGCCGCGCAGATCGAGGCTGAACCGCACCTCGCCGGGAATGACGTTGACCGCCCCGGGGAACGCCTCGAATCGGCCGACCGTGCCGACGACATGATGCTCCGCCATGCAGATCCGCTCGACCGCGAGCGCCGCTTCGCTGGCTCCGAGAAGAGCGTCGTGCCGTGACGCGTAGGGCGTTCCGCCGGCATGGCGGGCTTCGCCCTCCATCACGAACTGGAAGCGTCGCGCGCTTGCGATCGACGAGACCACGGCGAGCGCCTCGCCTCGCTGATCGAGCTCGGGGCCCTGTTCGATGTGTGCCTCGAGGTAGCCGACCAGCTCCTCGGGGCGACGGCCCGCCTCGCCGACGCGGCCGGGGTCGAGCCCGAACTCCAGGAACGCCTGTCGCAGCGTCGTCCCTCCGGCATCCGTGAGGGTCCACCACTCGGGGTCCCAGGTGCCGGCGACGGCCGCCGAACCCAGCAGCGCCGTGCCGAACCGGGTGCCCTCCTCATCCGAGAAAGCGATGACCTCGATCGCGAAGGCGAAGGGCGAGATCCAGGAGTCGCCGGCGCGCACCCGCAGCAACCGCACCGTCTCGATGGCCATCAGCACTCCGACGATGCCGTCGTATCGTCCGGCATCCGGCACGGTGTCGAGATGGGAGCCGAGCAGCAGCGCCGGAGCATCCCGATCGACGTGCGGGTCCGCGGTGACCGAACGCGCCTCCAGCCTCCCCACCTGATTGCCCGCAGCATCCTGCCACGTCGTCATCCCCGCCTCGCGCATCCATTCGGCGACGAGGCGATTCGCGCGGGCGTGCTCCGGCGAGAGGTACACGCGTTCGATGCCGCTCTCCGCACCGCTGATGCGCGCGAGCTCCTCGCACCTCGTCATCACCCGTCGTGCAGCAGCCGTCACCCGATCGAGGCCGGCATCATCGAGGAACCGGTCGAGAAGCGCGCTCACTCGGCCCCCGCGTACGTGTCGCGGGCGGCGTCCACTCCCCCGCCCGCGGCGACGGGTGCCCCGAAACGACGCAGCACCGATTCGACCGCGGCGAGGGTGGTGAGCACCGCATCGCGTCGGGCGTTCACACCCATGGTCCCGATGCGCCACACCCTCCCGTGCAGCGGTCCGAACGAGGTGCCGATCTCGATGCCGAAATCATCGAGCAGCTCCTTGCGGGCGATGTCTCCGGGCACACCGTCGGGGATCTCGACAGCGACGACGTTGCTCATCTTGTGCGACACGTCGCCGAACACCTCGAGCCCGAGCCCGCGCACGCCGGCGAGCATCGCCTCGCCCGCGAGCCGGTGGCGTGCGATCACCGCGGCTCTCCCTTCAGCGACCAGCACCCGCGCGCACTCGCGTGCCGCGTAGAGCATCGACGTCGCCTCGGTGTGGTGGTTGAGTCGGCGCGGCCCCCAGTATTCGAGGATCATCCCGAGATCGAAGTAGTTCGACCGCACGAAATCGGTCGCGTCGGCGTCGTCGGATTCACGGATGCCCGCCTCGATCTTCTTGCGGGCCTGCACCACCTCGACGGCGCGTGGCGAGAGAGTGACCGGCGCGGATCCCGACGGGCCGCCGAGGCACTTCTGCAGTCCTGCGGTCGCGGCATCGAGTCCCCAGGCATCCGCCTCGAACTCGTTGCCGCCCAACGACGCGGTCACATCGGAGTAGAACAGCACGCCGTGCCGTGCGCAGATCTCGCCCAGCTCATCGAGGGGCTGATTCATCGTGGTCGACGTGTCGCCCTGCACGATCGCGAGCAGGGTGGGCTGCACCCGTACGATCGCCTCCTCGATCACCGACACCGGGAACACCTGCCCCCACTCGGTCTCGATCGTGTGCACCTCGGCGAGCGCACGCTCGGCGATCTCGGCGAGCAGATGGCCGAAGCGCCCGAAGATCGGCACGAGCACGCGGTCGCCCGGGCGCACGAGCGAGAGGATGGCCGCCTCGATGCCGGCGCGCGACGTGCCGTCGATCAGAAGGGTCGCCTCGTTGGCGGTTCCCCAGACGCTCCGGTAGAGCTCCTGCGTCTCGGTCATCGCCGACGTCATGAAGGGGTCGTATTGGCCGACGAGAGGCGCCGACATCGCCCGCAGCACGCTCGGGTACGCCGACGTCGGGCCCGGGCCCATCAGCAGGCGGGCGGGTGGGTCGATAGGGCCGGGGATCACGGCATCCGTCATGGTTCTTCCGTTCTGTGGGTCGTCGAGGACGCGAGCCGCCGGGCGAGTCGCACGAGCGCGATGTCGGTGCCGGGGCGAGAGAGGAGGGTCACTCCGACCGGCGCGGGTCCGAGCGCGGAGTCGACGGTGAGCAGCGGCACCGATGCGGCAGGGAGTCCGGCGACGGACGCCGGACTGGTCACACGCAGCGTGGCCTGCCGCACGAGGTCGAGTCCCTCGCCCCGGGCCGTGCGCAGAGGAGCGGGGCCCGGCACCGTCGGTGCGATGACCACCGCGTCGCGCACGAGGCGCACGAGTCGGTCGCGCGGTGCGACGAGCGCGGCCCGCGCGACCGTCTCGTCGTGGGCGGTCACCGAGGCCGCGTAGCGGAAGCGCTCGGCCACCGACGCTCCGAGAGCGGACGGATGCGCCTGCACCCACTCTCCGTGGTTCCGCCAGGCCTCCGCGGCCTGGACGGTGCGGAACGGCGTCGAGTAGTCCGCCAACGGGCCGATCGACTCGCGATGCACGTCCGGCGCGTCGTCGCTCGCAGCGAGCTCGAGCAGCATCTCCTCGAAAGCGTCGCGCGTGGCCGGGTCGCAGGCGTCGACCATCTCTTCGGCCACCACGAGGCGCCAGGGGAGATCGGCATCCGACTCCCCTTGGACGCTCTCCGTCGACTCGGATCCGCCATAGCTCAGGCACCATTCCGCCACACGCAGCAACGTCTCGCCGTCGCGGGCGAGCCACCCGACGGTGTCGAACGTCTGCGCGAGCGGGAGCAGTCCCTGCCGCGGGATCAGACCGTGTGTGGTGCGCAGCCCCCAGAGTCCCTGGTACGACGCGGGTACCCGGATCGACCCCGCAGTGTCTGTGGCGAGGGCGACATCGGCCTGCCCCGTGGCGACGGCGGATGCGGCTCCGCTCGAAGACCCTCCGGGCAGAGCGCCGGGGAGAGCACCGTTCGGAGGGGTGCCGTAGTGCGCGTTGTCTCCGGCGATCGAGTAGGCGAACTCGTCGGTGCGTGCGATACCCCGCAGCGATGCTCCGCCGCGCAGCAGGTCGGTGACAGCCGGAGCGGTGCTCGGCTCGGCGCGCGCACCGTCGAGGTAGGTCGGGTTGCCCGCCCCGATCCGGTAGCCCTTGACGGCGAAGAGGTCTTTCACCGCGACGGAGAGACCGGCGAGCGGCCCCTCCCAGGCGCCCTGCCAGAGCGGGTCGCCGACGGTGCGCCACACCGAACGGTCCAGGGCTGGCGATCGCGGGGTCACGTGCGCCGACACGATCAGCCAGCGATCGTCCTCCCGTTCCCAGATCTGGGTCTGCAACCCGGTGCCGCCGCCGGCGTAGCGGGAGACCGAGACCAGGAGCGCGATGTCAGCGCCGAGCGGACGGTATTCGATGCGCTCGATCGAACGGGTGGGAACTCCCCCACGCGTGCTGCGGAAAGCGCTGATCGCGTCGTGGCCCACCAGGAGCCCGGCATGGTCGCCGCGCATCGTGCCGGGCCGTCGGCTGAAAGACGCGTCGAGCACGTCGAGGTCGTTCGCCAGGATGGCCCGCTCGTACTCCGCGAACGCGCGCGAGAGATCGTCGGGGATGCCGTGATCGAAGGTGTCGCTCATACGATCTCCTCACTCTCGCGTGCGGCCGGGCGATCGACGCGGGCGAAGTCCGACTCGCGGATGCGTGCGTGCACGCCGCACACGATGTCGACGACCTGCGAGATGTCGAAGTCGGTCGCCGCCGACAGGTAGGCGTATGCGAGGTGCTCGTCGAGGCCCCACCGAGCCCGGATGAGCCCCAGCGCGGCGCGCACGCAGTTGCGCATCGCGACGTCGAGGTCGGGATCGAGGCCGGTGGGAACCAGATACTCCGGCGTACGGATGAGCGGTCCGAGCACCTCACCGAATTCGGAAAGGGCCTCCGCGCGCGGCACCACGTCGAAGCGCAGCGTCGCACGCAACGACGCCTCCATCGCCGTGAGCGCCACCTCGCCGTCGCCCTGCGCGAAGTGCGGGTCACCCACGTAGGCGAGCGCACCGGGCACCTGCACCGGCAGATAGAGCGTCGCCCCCTCGGTGAGCAGCTTGATGTCGATGTTGCCTCCGTGGGCACCCGGTGGCACCGAGTGCGGCCGCTCGGCATCGGCGACGGCCACGCCCATCGTGCCGAGGAACGGCTCCAGCGGGAACTCGACGAGAGCGGGGCCGCCCTCGTGCACCGGCAGAACGCCGACGAGCCCCGTCGGCCGCTGCGCCACCGCGGTGAACACGCTCACGGGTCCCGCGCTGCGGGGCAGCTCGCCGGCGAGCGCGCCCTTGCCGTGCCGGTTGGAGATCACGCCATAGGGCACGCGAGGTTCGAGGCGCAGCACCGTGATGCGGAGAAGGTCGCCGGGGCGGGCATCCGTTACCCGGATCGGCCCGGTCACAACGTGCGGTCCGTCGTGACCGGGGTCGCGGGAGAGAGCGCTGGCGATGGCGATGGCGTCGTCGAGCACCGCCTCGGCCGGTACGCCATGCGCCCCGAAGTAGGCGAGCGGATCTTTCCCCTGGTCCTCGAGGATGCCCTCGTGACTGACGGTGTCGATCGTGACGGTCTCGCCCGACAAGATCTCCAGCACTGCGTGATCGGTCGCGCACGGGAGCCTCCCCCACAGCACGTTCTGCGGCGCCGCCGATAGGTATCGTTCTCCATCGACCTCCTCCTGCCGCGGCTGCAACACCGGAAGGGAGAGGTCGAAGGCGGGCCGATCTGCAGTCATGCGCGTGCCTCCCCGGCCGAGAGAATGCGCCCCGATGCCCGTCGCCGGAACCACGGCGCCTCTCCGGCCCCGCCCTCGGTGACGTCGTAGATCGGTCGGCCGCGCAACCATGTGCGACGGATGCGCCCGGTGAGAGTGCGACCGTCGTAGGCCGTGATGGGGTTGCGGTGCAGCAGTGAAGACGCGCGGATGGGGAATCGATCCTCCGTGCCGAACACGGTGAGATCGGCGGGGGCGCCGACCTCGATGGTGCCGACACCGGTGAGGCCGGCGACCCGGGCAGGGCCCGTCGTGAAGAGCGGCAGCAGGGTTTCGAGCGGGATGCCGCGCGTGCGGGCCTCGGTCCATACCACCGACAGCCCGAGCTGCAATCCCGAGATGCCACCCCAGGCCAGACCGAAATCTCCGTCGCCGGCGCGCTTGAGCGCGATCGTGCTCGGCGAATGGTCGCTCACGATGGCATCGATCGCGCCGGAGCGGATGCCCTCCCACAGCAGGTCGCGGTTGGAGGCCTCGCGGATCGGCGGACAGCACTTGAACTCGCTCGCCCCGTCGGGGATGTCTTCGGCGATCAACGTCAGGTAGTGCGGGCAGGTCTCGACCGTCAAGGCCAGCCCTTCCGCCTTCGCGGCGATGATCACCGGAAGCGCGGTCGCGTCACTGAGGTGCAGGATGTGCGCTCGGGCACCGGTGCGCCGGGCGGTCGCGATCACGGTCTCGATCGCGGAGGCCTCGCTCGCCGGCGGGCGAGACTCGAGGAACGTGCGGTACTCGCGCCCCATCGGACCGTCGGCCTGCAGGAGCGCCGGATCCTCGGCGTGCACGATGAGACGGGACCCGAGGCGGGCCACCTCGGTCATCACCGCCTCCAACTGCACGACGTCGAGATGCGCGAACTCGTCGACGCCCGATGGCGAGAGGAAGCACTTGAAACCGAAGACGCCCGCGTCGTGCAGCGCGGCGAGATCGGCGAGGTTCTCGGGCACGGCGCCGCCCCAGAATCCGACGTCGACGAACGCCGACGGAGCGGCGGTGTCGCGCTTCCGGTCGAGTGCGGCGCGCGTGGTGGTCGGCGGCAACGAGTTCAACGGCATGTCGACGATCGTCGTGATGCCCCCGGCCGCAGCCGCGAGGGTGGCCGAACGGAACCCCTCCCAAGCGGTGCGACCGGGGTCGTTGACGTGCACGTGCGAGTCGATCAGCCCCGGAAGCAGGACCGCATCGTCACGCACGGTGACGCTGCGGCGCGGGGCACCGCGCGGAACGTCGATGCCGGTGATCATGCCGTCCTCGACGCGCACGTCTGCGGGACGGATCGTGCCGTCGATCCAGGCGCGCGTGGCCCGGATGGTGAAGCGAGTCCTGCTCATGCCCTCAGATGCTCCCGACCAGCGCGGCTCGTCGTGGAGGCGTCGCGTACTCATCACGCTTGCTCGTCCCCACACCCATCCGCACCATCCCCGCGGCGATGCCGACAGCCGCGCCGACACCGTCGACCACGGGCACACCGACGCGAACCCCGAGTGTCCGGCACAGATCGGCCATGCCCGCGCAGCCGAGCACGATCACATCCGCCTCGGCATCCACCGCGGCATGGCAGAGTTCCGCGATGCGCTCGAACGACTCCGACGACGTGTCCTCCAGATCGAGCACGGGGATGCCGGTGCCGGCCAGTGACACGCACGCCTCGCCCATGCCGTAGCGGGCGACGAGATCGCGCGCCCTGCCAAGGGTTCGCGTGAGCGTCGTGACGACACCGAACGATCGTCCCGAGATCGCGGCGACGTGCATGGCGGCCTCCGCGATTCCGACGACGGGCACGTCGACGAGCTCGCGCGCGGCATCCAATCCCGGGTCGCCGAAGCAGGCGATCACATACGCGTCGCTGCCACCGCGGCGCTGATCGTCTTCGATGAGGTCGATCACCGCGACGGCGGCGAAAGCCTCATCGACGTGACTCTCGATCGCATCGGGGCCGTCCACGGGGCAGACCGCATCGATCTCGATATCGGGTCCGGCCACCTCCCGGGCGGCGACCGCGATCTTCGCGGTCATCGCCCGGGAGGTGTTCGGGTTGATGAGCGTGATCTTCACGCACGCCCCTCCGAGATCACAGGCACCTCGGCGGAGATGGGCGACGGCTCGGACTCGGCGGTCGCCGCAGCGCCGTCGCTCGTGCCGTCGGAGATGCCATCGCTCTCGCCCTCGAAGGTCGGCACCTTCGGGTCGATCCGCTCGAGCACGGTGAAGGCGAGGAAGCCCAGCCCGCACCCGATGAACCAGGTGAAGTTGCCGATCCACGAGATGTCGAACAGTCCGAGGTCGGCGAGCATCTTGGGAAGCACGGCGATCAGGATCGTCGGAACGCCCGCCCAGGCCAGGGCCTTGAGCGCGTTCGGGTTGTAGCCCTTGCTGTACCAGTAGGCACCCTGCTCCGACATCGAGAACATCTCGTCGGTCTTGATCCGCTGACGCGCGGCGATGTAGTACCCGGCGATCAGCAGTCCGAACAGCGGGCCGATGAGCGCGGCGAGCACACCGAGCGAGTAGTGGATGGCGGTGGCGTCGGAGTACCAGTTCCACGGGAGCAGGAAGACCGAGCCGACGGCGGCGATCATGCCACCCATGCGCCACGAGATCTTCTGCGGTGCGACGTTCGAGAAGTCGAACGCGGGGGCGATGAAGTTCGCGACGATGTTGATCCCGACCGTGGCCGTGACGAACGTCAGGCCACCCAGCAGAATCGCGACGGGGGTGTCGATGCGCTCCACCGTGTGGATCGGGTCGGTGATGAGCTCGCCGAATACGGGCACGGTGGCGGATGCCGTGATGACGACCAGCAGGGAGAAGAACAGGAAGTTGACCGGGAGGCCCCAGAAGTTGCCCTTCTTGACCGCGTCGAAGCTCTTGCCGTAGCGGGCGAAGTCGCCGAAGTTGAGCATCGGACCCGAGAAGTACGACACCACGACGCCGATCGCCATGAACATCAGTCCGATCGATCCCCAGAATCCGACCGCCGGCTGGCTCGGGTCGGAGAGGTCGAAGCTGATGTTCTCCCATCCGGCCTGCGAGACCAGGTAGATGGCCAGGATGATCATGACGACGTAGACGGCAGGACCCGCCCAGTCGATGAAGCGGCGGATGACCTCCATGCCCTTCCAGAACAGGGCGACCTGCGCGACCCAGAGGATCGCATAAGAGATCCAGCCGAGTGCGGAGAGACCGAGGAAGCCCACGTCGAGAAGCGCGGCAGCCCCCGGGATGAACTTGAGGAAGATGATGTTCAGGGACTGCGCGGCGAGGAACGTCTGCACGCCGTACCAGGCGATGGCGATGACCCCGCGGATCACGGCCGGGATGTTCGCGCCCTTCACGCCGAAGATCGCGCGGTTGACGACGGGGTAGGGCACGCCCGTCTTCTGGCTCGGCTTCGCGACCAGGTTCGTGAACACCTGCACGATGACGATGCCGACGACGAGAGCCACGAGCACCTGCCAGGCGGCGATGCCGAGTGCGAAGAGCGAGCCCGCGGTGACGTACCCGCCCACGGAGTGAACGTCCGACATCCAGAACGCGAAGATGTTGTACGACGACCACTTCTGCTTGCGCAGGGGCGCGAGGTCTTCGTTGGCGAGGCGAGGGTCGTACTCGGGTTTCATGTTGCCGGAGCCGGTCGGGTGCCCGGCGGCTTCGACGATGTCCTGCGGTTTCGTCTGCGGAGACGCCGATGTGGGCGCCTGCGTGTGCGGAGGAGTCATTTCCATACCTTCCGGAGGAGGCCAGGAGGCCTGCTGTCATGAAGACGATGACCACGACGTCGGGGTCCGGATTGGTGATACTGAGAATGAAGCTATTGATTAACATCGCTGCGCGGGTTTCGCGCATGTAACGTCGTTGTGAAGTTCGGCCTTCACTCGCCCCGAGCTATCCGTAGAATCGAGACATGCCGCACGCCGACAACGCGCTCGCTCCGCTCCCCCCGGGCCTCGACGTGGGTGCGCGCCTCCGCGATCTGCGCAAGGGGCAAGGGATGTCGGCCCGATCCCTCGCACTTCGGCTGGGCATCTCGCCGAGTGCGGTGTCGCAGATTGAGCGCAGCGTTCTGCAACCGAGCGTCTCGCGGCTGATCGCCATCACCGACGCTCTCGGTGTGCCGCTGGCGGCGGTCTTCGACGCACGCATCGAGCCGGCCGCCGAGCCCGAGGCTCCTGCGGGCGGATTCACCCTGGATCGCGCAGGACACTCCTCATCGGTGACACTCGAGAGCGGCGTGCTGTTCCGTCGACTTTCACCGGGGCGCACACCGGGCGTGGACTACTTCGAGTCGACGTATCCTCCCGGCGCGAGCGCTCACGCCGAGGCCGGGCTGTTCCGCCACGACGGCTACGAGGTGGGAACGATGATCTCCGGAGAGCTGACGATCGACTTCGATGCTGAGCGTGTCATTCTTCGTGCGGGCGACGCCATCAACTACCCCTGCTCATTGCCCCACCGCATCCACAACACGGGCACGGAAGACGCCGTCGCCCGGTGGCTGATCGTTCACCCCGAGCACTGACGCAGCCCTTCGGGGTTCCTGATCAGCGGAGCATCCTGATCAGTCGGGTCGCCCGAGTGCCGACACGGTCGTCGCGAACGCCGTCGAAGCGAGCTGTGCAACCAGCGAGCTCAGGATGAGGTCTGATGCGGCCTTCGCGCCCCAGTCTCCCCGCTCGAACTTCTTGCCGCGGGTATGGATCTCGCCGGACCAGGGAATGTCCGCGTGCATGGCCGGCAGGTTGTTGCTGGCCGAGAGCAACGCGATGAGCGCGGCAGTCCGGGAGTCGGGTTCCACACCGTCGACCAGCGCCGCCCGCACCGGGGCGAGCAGACGGTCACGGGTTCCGGTGGCTCCTGCGACGAGCGCGTGCGTCGGGATGAAGCCGAGGAAGCGGCGTGCTTCCTTGTTGATGTCACCTCTCTCGATGAGGCGGTCCAGAGTGGTCTCCCGCGATCGTTTGCCGATGTCGATGACGAGCGACCTGATCCCGGTGGTCTGCTCGGGGACCCTGCTCCAGGCTCCCCGCAGCAGCGACGAGGCCGGCCCGTCGCCGACTCGTCGAGCCTTGCGCTTCGCCTGGTCGAGTTCGATGTGCCCGTGCATGGCGAGCTCGGTGATCATCGCGCCGCCCAGCGCGTACATCAGATTCAAGCCCTCGCCGGCGATGGTTCCGTTGCGCGGGTTGAACAGAAGAAGCATGAGCGCCTCGGGGAGCGTCGCTTCTCCGCTGTCGCCGGGTCCCACGGGTTCGGGAGTCTGGGATGCCTCGCTCATCGTGTCTCTCCATCGATCGAATGTCGAAACCCCGCCGGCCGCCCAGCCGCCTGAACGAGGTGGATGCGCGACAGGGCTGCGTGCTCGTTGCTCAGGACGTGAACACCACACTACGTTGCGGGTCCCGACGCGAAGCTCGACTCTGGGGTCGCGAACCAAAGTGCGCAGCGGCTAAACCGCCGCGATCACTCAGTTGAAGTCGCCGCCCGGGGCCATGTCCATGAAGCGGGAGTAGTGGCCCTGGAAGGCGAGAGGGATCGTCGCGGTCGGACCGTTACGGTGCTTGGCGACGATCAGGTCGGCCTCGCCCGGGCGCACGTCTTTGTCGTAGACCGAGTCGCGGTGCAGGAGCATGACCATGTCGGCATCCTGCTCGATCGAGCCGGACTCACGAAGGTCGCTGATCGCGGGCTTCTTGTCTTGGCGCTGCTCGGAACCACGGTTCAGCTGCGACAGCGCGATGACGGGCACGTGCAGTTCCTTGGCGAGCAGCTTGAGCGCACGCGAGAACTCCGAGACCTCTTGCTGACGCGACTCGACGCGCTTGCCCGACGTCATGAGCTGCAGGTAGTCGATGACGACCATGCGCAGGCCGGCGCGCTGCTTGAGGCGTCGGCACTTGGCGCGGATCTCGACGAGCGTCATGTTGGGGCTGTCGTCGATGTAGAGGGGGGCGTCGTTGATGCGACCGCGGGTCGCGGCGACGGTGGTCCAGTCACGCGGGTCGAGCGTTCCCTTGCGCATGCTCTGCAGCGGGATCGCACCCTCGGCGCTGAGCAGACGCATCGCGATCTCGCTCTTGCCCATTTCGAGCGAGAAGAAGATCGACGGGATGTTGTGGCCGATGGATGCCGCGCGGGCGAAGTCGAGCGCGAGCGTCGACTTACCCATGGCGGGTCGGGCCGCGACGACGATCATCTGGCCGCCGTGCAGACCGTTGGTGAGCTCATCGAGTTCTTTGAAGCCGGTCGGGATGCCGGTCATCGATCCGTCGCGACCGCTGGCGGCCTCGATCTCCTCGAGCGCCGCGTCGACCGCGATCGTCAGGGGCACGTAGTCTTCGGCGGTCTCCGAACCGGTGACCGAGTAGATCTCGGCCTGGGCGTTGTTGACGATGTCGGTCGCGTCGCCCTGGCCGTCGTAGCCGAGCTGCACGATGCGCGTGCCCGCGTCGACGAGGCGGCGCAGGATCGCCCGCTCCGAGACGATGCCGGCGTAGTAGCCGGCGTTGGCCGCGGTGGGGACGATCGAGGTGAGCGTGTGCAGGTAGTCGGCGCCGCCGGCCCGGCCGAGCTCGCCGGTCTTGATGAGCTCGTCGGTGACCGCGACGACGTCGGTGGGCTCGCCGTGCGAGTAGAGCGACAGGATCGCCTCGAAGATGAGCTCGTGCTTGGGCACGTAGAAGTCGGCGCCCTTGAGCGTCTCGATCACATCGGCGACGGCGTCTTTCGACAGCAGCATGCCGCCGAGCGCGCTCTGCTCGGCCAACAGGTCGTGCGGAGGGGTTCGCTCGGGGCGGCGCTGACCGCCGAGGCGCTCTTCTGAGATGTCCGCAATCGACACGCTGTTCCCTTCGTGCGACGTTCCCCTGGTGCTGGCAGGCCGAGAAAAGGCCCGCAACGCAGCAAAGCAGGAGCTCCCGACATTCGGTCGCTTGCCCACGCTACGAGCGACCGAATCGACCCGCAACACGGGCTGTGGATAACTCTGTGGAGAGCGGACTAACAAGTCCGGAGTGTCTGTGCAGAACGCCTGTGGATAACCCGGTGGAGTACCCCAGTTGTCAAGAATATTCTGCCGCTTGATCTGGGCTTTCTTGTTTCCCCACCCTGTGGATGAGAATGTACTTAAACTCGCCCTTGAAGGTTGCCGCGCGCAGAGTCCACATGTGTAGAACTTGGGGAAAGTCAAGCCGAAATTCTTCCGGGCGCGTCACGCCTCAGACCCGCGGAATCGTGCGCGAAACGTCATCACTTTTCGCGCAGATGGGGCTAGACAGTCCGATATACCGGGAGTACCGTGGCCGCATCGACGCAACCGCGCGTCAGAACGATCGTCTTTCGGGGAGGGAAGTCATCGTGAACACTCAAGCCACCCGGCGCGGCGTACCTGCCGTAGCTCTCTGGGGTGGTTTGGGCGCGCTCGCGTGGGCGGCTCTGACCGTCCTCACCGGAGGCGGTTCGGCCCACGCCGACGAGCAGCACGACACTCCCCTGCTCGACGGTGTGACCTCGCTCGTCAGCAACACGGTCTCCACGGTCGGCGATACCGTCACCGCGGTCACGGCCCCGCTCGCCCCGGTCGTCACCCAGGTGGTGGCTCCGGTGGTCACCCAGGTGGTGGCTCCGGTGCAGCAGGCCGCGCCCGTCGTGGTCGAGACCGTCACGTCGACCGTGGCCGAGGTTCCCGTCGTCGGCCCCGCGACCGCTCCGGTGGTCGCGGCAGTGACAGACACGGCCCAGGCGGTCGTCGAGCCGGTGACCGATCTGCTGCAGGATGCTCCGGTCTCGCAGATCGTGCAGCCGGTTCAGGATGCTGTCGCCACACTGCCGATCGTCGGATCGCTGCTGCAGGATCTCGGCGTCATCACCCTGCTCGACAACGTCGTCGGCATCGTCGACGACACCACGTCGCTCGTCGGCGGAGTCGTCGACCAGACGGTACCGCCGGTGCTCGAGGCTCTCGACCCGAGCACACCGGCCGTCACGCCGATCGACCTGGTTCCGGATGCATCGACGTCCGCCCCGCTTCTCACCGCTGATTCCGCGGTTTCCGACGTGTCCGAACCGGCGATTTCTGCGGCGACGAGCACTGCCCTGCGTGCATTCCCGCTCGCTCCGGCGACCTCTGCCCTCGACGCGTCGGCGACCAGTGCGCCCGCTTCTGAGGACCCGGCCTCGCCGTTCACCGGTCTGCCCGGGGCACCTGCGGCACCTTCTTCCTCTGCCGCTTCCGGCGGAGCATCCGCTGTTTCCCACGCTCGCCTCAGCGACGTGAACCTGACTCCGCTCCGTGCTTGGGAGCGTACCTCCGGCGCATCCGACGACGTCTTGCCGACGTCGCTGATCGCCGACACCGACGTCTCTCCTGACTGACGGGTTGTCCGGTCGTTCCTCGTGAACGACAGATGCCGTGCTGCGCGCGCACATGTTCTCGCGTGCACCCCATCTATCCAGACACCCCAGTCCAGTCAGGAGAAAGTCATCATGCGTACTTACCTCAAGCGGGCCCTGTGGGGAACGCTTCTCGCCGGCGGGATCACCCTGCTCGGCGCAACAGCCGCCAACGCGGCCGACACCTCGGGAGACGAAGGTCTGCTCTCGGGAACCCAGGCGGAGGCACCGATCTCGGTTCCCGTCACGATCGTGGACAACGCGATCTCCCTGCTCGGCGATGCCGCCGTGCAGCCCGCTCCGGCCCCTGCTCCGGCACCTGCCCCTGCACCGGCACCCGCCCCTGCTCCGGCACCTGCTCCGGCACCTGCTCCGGCCCCTGCTCCGGCGCCGGAGGCCACGACGAGCGGTGATTCCGGCGCAGCGTCCGGAACCCAGGCCGTCGTGACCGTGACCGTGCCCGTCACTGTGACGGACAACGCGGTCAGCATCCTGGGCGACTCGGCCAGCGAGCCGGCAGCTGCTCCCGAGGCTCCGGCACCGGCGGCACCGGCGCCGTCGATCACGACCAACGGCATCGACGGGCTGCTCTCGGGCACCCAGGCGCTGCTGCAGGTCGACGTCCCGATCACCGTGTCGGGCAACTCCATCGCGCTGCTCGGCGAGAGCGACGCAACGGGTCAGGATGCCGCAGCACCGGCAGCACCGACCGCTCCTGCGACCTCGACGGGTCCGACGACCGATGGCAGCGATGGCATCGGCAGTGGCACGCAGGTTCAGGCGCCGATCACCGCTCCGGTGAACGTCTCGGGCAACGCCATCTCGATCCTCGGAGAGAGCGACGCAGCAGCGGCGCCCTCTGCGTCGGCACCGACCTCGAGCTCTGCTCCCGCCACCTCGGCGGGCACCTCGGGTGATGACGCGGTCCTCGGCGGCACTCAGGCGGTCGCGCCGATCACCGCACCGGTGAACGTCACCGGCAACGCGATCTCCATCCTCGGAGAGAGCGCCGTCACCGGCGGAACCAACACCGGAACCACCGCACCCGCGACCCCCGGCACCGGCTCCACCACCACCGGAGACGACGGCATCCTCGGCGGCACCCAGGTCACGGCACCCGTGACCGCACCGATCACCGTCACCGGCAACGCCATTTCCGCCCTCGGAGAGAGCGCCGTCACCGGCGGAACCGGCACCACGCCGGGCGCACCTGCCAGCGGATCCAACACGACCTCCGGGTCGGAGTCGGTCCTCGGCGGCACGCAGATCGGTCTGCCGATCACTCTTCCGATCACCATCGGCGGCAACGCCATCGCGGTGGTCGGTGAGAGCACGGTCACCACGCCGACCGTCACCGATCCTGGCACGGACCCGGGCACTGACCCCGGGACCGACCCGGGTACTGACCCCGGCACCGACCCGGGTACTGACCCCGGCACCGACCCGGGAACCGACCCCGGCACCGACCCGGGGACGAACCCCGGCACGGTGACGAGCGCCGGTTCTGCGACGGCATCCGGAATGACGACGTCTTCGGGAGCTGCGGAGGACGCGCTGGCCAACACCGGCGGCACCCCCGCGATCGCCCTCGGGCTCGTCGCATCGCTGATGCTGCTCCTCGGAGTGGCCCTGCTGCGTCGCCGCCACACGACGGCGTAGTGCTGACGCCGGCGGTGCGGCGTCCGTGAGGGAGGAGGCGCTGCGCCACCGGTGCGCGACCGTGTCGGTCCGGTAACGACGAATCAACCCCCGGGTCCCCAGCCCGACGTCGACCGCGACGCGCGCGCAAGAAGGCGGATGCCCCACGCAACCCGAGCGTGGGGCATCCGTCGCGCCCGCGGGTTCAACCGAGCGCCGTCCCCAACTCAGGAAGACCGGTCGAGAACGGACCGACCTGGCCGAATCCGAGCGGTTGGGCGGCGATTTTCCTGAGTTAGGCCCGCCGCGGGCTGCATAACTCCTCAAAACACGGGTGAACCAGTCCTCCCCGCCTTCGAACAGGGCGAATTCGCCAGGATCTGAGGAGTTATGCACGAGCGGATGCCGTGACACCCACCCGGATACGCCGAACGCCCCCCGTCCCGAAGGACAGGGGGCGTTCGCACTTCGACGGGCTCAGCGGCCCTACGAAGACAGGATTACTTGGCTGCGACGACCTGCAGGGTGATGACTGCGGTCACGTCTTCGTGAAGACGAACCGTGGCCTCGTGGTCACCCGTTGCCTTGATCGGCGCGGTGATGTGCACCTTGCGCTTGTCGATCGTGCCGAGACCGGCAGCGGCGACAGCGTCAGCGACGTGATCGGTCTTGACCGATCCGAAGAGACGACCGGTTGCGCCGGCCTTGACCGCGAGACGCACCTTCGTGCCCTCGAGAGCGTTCTTCAGTGCGACAGCGTCGTCACGATCGTGGATCGCGCGTGCCTGACGCGCAGCCTGGATCGATGCGACCTGCTTTTCGCCACCGCGGGTCCACGCCGTAGCGAAGCCCTGGGGGATGAGGAAGTTACGGGCGTACCCGTTCTTGACCTCGACAACGTCACCGGCACTACCCAGCCCGGCGACCTCATTCGTGAGAATCAGCTTTGCCATGTCGATACCCCTTAGCGGCCAGCGCCAGCGTAGGGCAGGAGCGCCATTTCGCGTGCGTTCTTGATCGCCGTGGCGATCAGACGCTGCTCCTGCACCGAGACACCGGTGATACGACGGGCACGGATCTTGCCGCGCTCCGAAACGAACTTGCGGAGGGTGGCGACATCCTTGTAATCGATGACACCAACCCGGATCGACTTCGCGGGAGCGGTGGGCTTGCCACCCTTCCGCGGCTTGCGGCGGTCGCCGCTCGACTTTCCAGCCATGGTTTTTCCTTAATTAAGAGCGGATGCCGATCCCGGAGCCAGGCCCAGGAATCGAATCCAGAAGTTGTTTAGAACGGGGTGTCGTCGCCGAAGCTGCCCGGAGTGCTCCAGGCGTCTGCGCTGGTCGACGAGCCGGGGGTTGACCACGGCTCCTCCGACACCTGCTGCTGCGCGGGACGAGCCTGTCCTCCGCCTCCGCCGGCACCGCCGGTCGAGGCCGCACGGGTGACCTGCGCAGTCGCGTACCGCAGCGAGGGGCCGATCTCGTCGACCTCCAGCTCGATCGCGGTGCGCTGGTTGCCTTCGCGGTCCTGGTAGGAGCGCTGACGCAGACGGCCCTGCGCGATGACGCGCATGCCCTTGGTCAGCGAGCCCGCCACGTGCTCGGCGAATTCGCGCCAGACGGATGCGCGGAGGAACAGCGCATCGCCGTCCTTCCACTCATTCGCGGCACGATCGAAGTTGCGAGGCGTCGACGCGATGGTGAAGTTCGCCACCGGCAGCCCATTCTGCGTGTAGCGCAGCTCGGGGTCGGCCGTGAGGTTTCCCACCACGGTGATGACGGTTTCGCCGGCCATGAGACTTAGGCCTTCGCAGCCTTGGCGGCCTTGCGGGCTGCCTTCTCTTCGGTGCGCTTGGCCTCGGTTGCGACCATCGCCTGAGCCTCTTCCGAACGAAGGACCTTGGTGCGCATGATCTGCTCGTTCAGCTTCAGCTGACGGTCGAGCTCCTGCGTGGCCTCGCTGGTAGCGGTGAAGTTGACGACGGCGTAGATGCCTTCGTTCTTCTTCTGGATTTCGTAGGCCAGACGGCGCTTACCCCAGATGTCGACCTTGTCAATCGAGCCACCATCGTTGGTGATGACCTTCAGGAACTTGTCGAGCGTAGGTGCGACCTGGCGCTCGTCGATCTCGGGGGTCAGAATGACCATGAGTTCGTACTGGTGCGTCACTTACCCACCTCCTTCGGACTAGAACGGCTTCCGAGGATTTCTCGAAAGCAGGAGGGTGTGTGAACGTGCCCGCCAGAAGGCAGACAACCTGGACAGCTTAGCGGACTTCCGGGCGTGTTGCGAATGCGGGTGCGTCGGCACCCGCATTCGACGTCAGCCCGCGACGACCTCGGCGACCGTGCGACCGGCCAGCGCCGGAATGCCGAGTCCGGTGAGGCGGATGCTGTCGGCCTCGAGCCCCTCGGGAATCCACTCCTCGCCGAACAGCACGGCCGCCGCGGCTCCGGCCAACGCCGGAAGAGAGGCGGCGTTGCGCGGCTGCGCGAGAGCGCCGAGCAGCAGGTCGTCGGCCGAGCGGGCGGTGGCCACGTGGGCGAGCAGGAACCCGAACGTCTCGGGCCCCGCGATCGGGTAGCTGTAGACCCAGTCGCCGACCTGCGTGCTGAGCCGTCGCGCGCGGTCCATCGCGCCGTTCGCCTCGGCCGCGACGCTCAGCGACGTCTCGGCCATGCGTCGGCTCCACGTGTTCTCCGGCAGCTGCTCGACCGCGAGCCGCACGGCATCCGCCGCCGATGCCCCGTCGATCAGGGCGACGAACAACGCCGCACTCGCCCGCGCGCACCACACGCCGTCGAGCGAGTGGGTGATCGAGGCATCCGCATCTGCCGCGTCGACCGCGCCCGACGATCCGTGCACCGCGACCGCAGCGAGCGCACGCACGGTGGCTATGTCGTCGAAGTAGTGGGCGTTGTCGTGTCCGGACTGGGGCGGCTCGGCGCCGTTGCGCAGGTTCTGCAGCGCGAGCTTGGTGCCGATGCGGGCGCGCAGGCCGCTGGCGGGGTCGGCTTCGAGTTCGGCCAGTTCGCGCCACTCGGTGAGCCCGAGGTCGCGCTTCTGCTGGCGGGCCGAGAACGCGAACCACTCGATGTTCTCGCCGGCACCGGGGTGCAGGGTCTTCGGCGGGGCGGCATGCGTGAACGGGCGCGGCACCGTGGTGGTGCGGTCTTCGTCACCGAGCTTCGCGAGGATGCGCACGCGGTTGACCCGCTTGGGCGGCAGCGCGTACACGCGGAAGTCGGCGTTCATCGACGACGACGCCTCACCGGCGGTAATGCCCCGGGTGAGCAGATCGATCAGGGGGGTGGTCATGCGCGCGCCTCCTCGACGATGCGGGTCAGGGTGTCGGCGGCATCCAGCGGGTGGATGCCGGCCATCGAGCGGATGCACGAGCCCACGACCGGTCGCAGCCCCTGCACCCACTCGTCGGGCAGGTCTCCGATGCCCGAGATCGCGCCGCCGATGCAACCGGCGATCGCGGCGGTCGTGTCGGCATCGCGGCCCATGTTTACGGCGAAGAGGATGCTGTCGGCTGCGCGCCCTTCGGCGTGGAGCACCGAGGCCATGGCGAGCCCGACGGCCTCGGGCGCGAGGTCGGCCCAGAAGTAGTCGGCCACGGCGAGGCGGTCGTGCAGGGCGATCGCGAGGGCGTCGTCGTCGAGGCCGGAGTGCACGAGGTCGCGGGCGTCGCGCAGGTTGCGAGCGGTCCAACTGTCGGCCGGGATCGCAGCGAGCCCTGCCTCGTAGCAGGCGGCGGCGTCGGCGCCGGTGAGGGCGGTTGTCACGGCGACCGCGACGACCACTCCCGCCCAGATGCCCTCGGTGGTGTGGCTCACGGCACCATCGGCCTCGGTCAGGCGGCGTGCCAGGTCGACATCGCCGTCGGCGACGATGCCGAGCGGGCTGACCCGCATCGCGAGCCCGTCGCTCCAGCCGTGCATGGTGTCGCCGCTCAGCGGCGGACGGATGCCCCGGCGCAGGTTGTCGATCGCGGCCATCTCGCTGAACCCGCCCCCCTTGAAGTCGTCGGCCTGGGGCAGCACGTCTTCGATCCAGGTCTGGGCGAAGTCGTCGGCGGTCGCTCCGACCCCCACGCGCTGCACGGTCTTGGCGGTGAGCAGGGCGTACTCGGTGTCGTCGCTGCCGGCGGGCTCCGGGTCGAGATAGCCGGTCACGCGGCCGTGCGCCGCCTGGATCTCGGCGGCCGAGAAGCCTTCGACCGGACGCCCGATCGCGTCACCGATCGCGAGGCCGGCGAGCGATCCTCGCACTCGGTCCTGCAGGGTCGGGGTGGGAGAAGTCATGAACGTCCTTGTCTGGAGAAGGGGGTGGCTTGAGAGAGGGGTACCTCAGCGGGTCGGCAGCAACGCGACCGTGCGGCGGGCGAGATCGTCGATCTCGACGCCGTCGAACCCGGGCAGGCTCGTCGCGATGCGGTTCTGCAGCGGATCGATGAAATGCGCGGGGAGCCCGGCGACGCCGGCGAGGCCGCCGAGCACGGAGCCGACCGTGGCGCCGGCCGAGTCGGTGTCCCACCCGGTGATGACGGCGAGCGGCACACCGCGGGCGAAGTCGCCGCCGCTGCGCGCGAGGGCGAAGGCGATGAGCGCGGCGTTGTTGAGGGTGTGCACCCAGTGCAGGTGACCGTACGTGGCGTGCAGCTCGTCGATGGCCGCAGCGTCGTCGAGGTCGCCCCGACCCAGCTCGGCCCCGTGGGCGATGGCCTGCGCGAGCTCGCTGCCCGGGGGCACGACCGTCGCTGCGAGGTCGAGCACCTCGTCGACGGATGCCGCGACCACCGAGGCCGAGGTCAACGCCGCCGCCCACATCGCGCCCCACAGTCCGTTGCGGGTGTGGCTGAGACGGGCATCCGTCCAGGCCATACGCGCGGCCTCGGCGAGGTCGCCGGGGTTGATCCAGCCGTAGACGTCGGTGCGGATGAGCGCCCCGATCCACTCACGGAACGGGTTGCGCACGCGTGCCGCCTCGTCGGGACGGTAGCCGTCGAGCAGGTTGCGGTAGGCGATGCGCTCGGCGGTGAAGGTGCGCCCGGCGGGCAGATCGGCCAGCCACGCCTGCGCGATGTCATCGGTCGTGAAGTCACGGCCGGCCGTCTCGAGCACCCGCAGGTTCAGCAGCGGGTAGTTGAGGTCGTCGTCCTCCGGCATCCCGGCGATGTTCTCGACCAGGGAGTTGACCGACGAGCGCCGGTTCCACGGCCACCGCGCGGCGACGTCGGCCGGAAGGCCCTGCGCCGTGAAGTAGTCGGTGAGCGGCCAGCGACCGGTCGCCCGCAGGATCTCCTCGATGCCCTGCCGCGGGATCTTCTCGACGGGCTTGCCCCACAGGCATCCCGCCGATCGCCCGGCCCACGCGCCATGGGTCCGGTCGAGCACGGCGTCGTGCGCCACGGCGATCGGAGCCGGGATGCCGGGGAGCAACGCGCGCACGGCGCCCCACTCCCCCGGCTCCGACTCGGCAGCGGCGACATCGTCGATCTCGACCAGCAGCTCACGGGCGAGAGTGCGCAGCGCGTCGGGCGCAGCATCCGCCGTCGCCCCTCCGCGCACCGGATCGAGACTGCCGCCGGCGGCACTCCACCGCTCGGCGATCGCGTCGACATCTTTCCCCTCGGCCCGCGCCTGCACGAGCTCGTGCGGCACCAGGTCTTCGGGCTGTGCCCAGGTCAGGCGCATCACGCCCCCCGCAGGGCCGCGACCCGACGCACGTCGGCCTCGGCGCGGGCGACGTCTTTCTCCATGATGTCCACGGCCACGTCCGACAGCAGCGACGCGTACTCGTCGAAGTCGACGCGGCTGGCCGTGGCGATCGTGTCGAAGATGTCGGTCGGGATGACCGCTCCCCCGCCGATGCCCGCGGCGAGGCTGCCCGCCATCGATGCGATCGAGTCGGAGTCGCGACCGTAGTTCACCGCGCCCAGCACGGTCGGCAGGAAGGCGCCGTCGTGCGCGACGAGGAACCCGAAAGCCACCGGCAGCTCCTCGATCGACTTGGTGCGCGAGGGCACCCGGGCGTCCATGAGCGGCTCGCGGTACGCGTCGCCGACGGTGTCGAAGGGACGGATGGCGTCGCGCAGCGCGACCCCGATCGCCTCGTCATCGGCATCCGCCGGGAGCGCGCGCGCCGCGTCGACCACCGCGCGGATCGCCGCAGCGGTGCCGTCGTGCGCCACACGCAGCGCGGCGTCGACGACGGAATCGACGGTCGCATCGACAGCGACGGATGCCGCGACAGCCGCCGCGAACACACCAGCGGCCTCACGTCCGTAGCTCGACTGATGGGCACCGGCGACGTCGATCGCCTCGGCGTACGCCGCCTCGGGGTTGCCCGCATTGACGATGCCGACAGGTGCCATGTACATCGCGGCGCCGCAGTTCACGACGTTGCCGACGCCCGCCTCACGCGGGTCGACGTGCCCGTACTGCAGCCGCGTCACCAACCACTTCTCGGCCAGGAAGATGCGCTGCAGCAGGATCGACTCGCGCTCCAGCTCCGGGATCCAGCGAATCTCGGTCTGCAGCAGCGGCACCAGCAGCTCGGCCACCGCGAACGCGTCGATGTGGTCGCGGCGCTCGGCGTACACCCGGATGAGCGCCTGCGTCATCAGGGTGTCATCCGTGATGTGCCCGTCGCCCTTGTGGTACGGGCTGACCGGCCGAGCGGTCTTCCAGTCCAGGTGATACGGCGGCACGATGCCCGTGATGGGGCCTCCGTACCGCTCCTTGATCTTCTCCGGACTAAACCCTTCGGCCGCCCCTCCGAGGGCGTCGCCGATGGCCGACCCCGCGAGTACGGCCGCCGTGCGTTCCCGAATCCAGCTCATACCAATTCCCTACTTCCTCTGAGGTGGGGCGGATGCGAGCATCCGCCCCACCGTCGTCAACCGTTGACCTGTGCCCAGCCGTCGTCGAGCTCGGTCGCCAGACCCTTGTCGTCGATCTCGCCGCCCAGGAACTTCTGGAACGCGGGAGTCGCGACGGTGTCCTTCCAACGCACGAAGCCGTTCGCCTGCAGGAACACCGGGCCCTCGAGGCCCTCCGCCGACTTCACGATCTCGGGCCAGCCGTTCTGGTCGGCCGTCTGCTCGGCCAGCGCCTCACGCGCCGACACCGTCGTCGGGATCAGCCCGTCGGCGATGTTCATCTTCACGAGGTTGTCGGTCTGCATGAAGTAGTCGAGGAACTTGGCCGACTGCTCCTGGTAAGGCGAGTCGATGTTGATCGACAGCGTCTGCGGGTTGGCGGCCTGCACCGCACCGTCGTCACCGGCGAGCGGCGGCAGCACGATCCAGTCCATGTCGGCCGGGGCATCAGTGGCGATGTTGGCCACCTGGTACGAACCCTGCACCGTCATGGCCGCCTTGCCGGCGTAGAACGTGGCGAGCACGTCCGACCCCGACTGCGTCACACCGATCGGGTCGACCGAACCGTCTTCGATCATCGACCGCACACGGTTCGGCACCTCGAGGTCGGCATCCTTGACCTCGACCTTCATCTCGTCGCCCTTGCCCGTGAAGTACTCCGAGCCGAAGCCCATGCCCAGGCTCATGAACGCGGCCGTCGGGCTCTTCAGACCCCAGGTGATGCCGTGCACGTCGCCCGAGGTGGTCGCCTTCGCGATCTCGTCGAGCTCGTCCCACGTCATCGAGTCCCCGGTCGGGATCTCGACCCCGGCCGCTTCGAGCAGCGTCTTGTTCGCGAACACGACGTAGGTCTGCAGCTCGGTGGGAGCACCGATGATCTGATCGTCGACCGTCACCGACTCGAGCACGCCCGGATCGATGTCGTCGATCGTCTCCTTGCTGAGCAGATCGGTCAGATCGGCGACGTAGCCGTCACGGGCGAAGGGCACGATGCCCAGCACCTCGTAGTGGATGATGTCGGGGGCGACCTCGCCCGCGAACTGCGTCGTCAGCTTGTCGTCGAGGCTGTCGGTCGGGGCCTGCACGATCTCGACCTGGATGTCGGGGTTGTCCTCGTTCCAGGCATCCACGATCTCCTTCGTCGCCTGGATGGCGGCCGGCTGGTCGGAGAACGACTGGAATGTGATCGATACCGGTTCGCCGTCTCCGGTGTCTTCGGTCGTGTCGCCGCCTGATGAGCAGGACGCGAGGGTCAGCGCCGTCACCGCCGCTGCAGCGAGCGCGATGGTCGCGCGATGAAGCTTCTTCACTTCATACCTCTTTCTTTATGGTGATGGGAATTACGGGGGATCTGTGGGTCAGCCCTTGACGGCGCCCGAGAGCAGGCCGGTGGCCAGACGCTTCTGCAGCAGGGTGAAGAAGACGATGCTCGGGATGCTCGACAGCAGCGCACCGGCCGCGAGCGGTCCGACGGCGACCTTGCCCTCGCCGCCGACGAAGGTGCTCAGCGCGATCGGCAGGGTGTAGTTCTCGGGCGACTGCAGCAGCACCAGGGCGAAGAAGAACTCGTTGTACGCCGAGACGAAACTGAACATCGCGGTCGCGACGAGTCCGGGCATCAGCAGCGGAAACACGACACGTTGCAGGGTGCGGGCCTTGTTGGCCCCGTCGATCGCCGCCGCCTCTTCGATGTCGTAGGGGATCGCCGCGACGTAGCCCTGCAGCATCCACAGCGAGAACGGCAGCGTGTAGACCGAGTAGACCGCCACCAGACCCAGCAGCGAATCGACCAGGCCGACCGACCGCAGGATGAAGAACAGCGGGATGACGACCAGGATCACCGGGAAGATCTGACTCACCAGGATGTAGCCGACGCCGATGGAGCGCAGCTTTCCCTGGTATCGCGCCATGACGTACGCGCCCGGGATCGACAGCAGCGTCACGATGATCGTCGTCGCGACGGCCACGAGCAGGCTGTTGCCCGCCGCGCGCACCAGGCCCTGGCGTTCGAGCGCCACGATGAAGTTGTCGATCGTCGGCTGCAGCGGGAACAGGTTGACCGCCAGGGAGTTGATCTCGGCCGACGACTTGAACGCCGTCGAGATCAGCCACAGCAGCGGGAACCCGAGGAAGATGAGGAACCCGGCGAGCGCCACGTACTGCAAGATGCGCACGAGCGGCTTCTGGGTGCGGTGGCTCATCCGCGGGCGGTGCTTCTTCTTCGTATTCTGGGTGACCATGTTCTGTGTCACGGTGCTCTGACTCATCGCGCACTCTTTTCCGGACGGAGCTGACGCCACAGGGCGATCACCAGGATGACCACGAGGAAGATGACGATCACGTCGCCCATCGCCGCCGCACCACCGGTGTTGCGGGTCTTGAAGGCTTCGAGGTAGGTGAAGAGCATCGGCAGCATGGTGCGACCGCCGGGGCCGCCCTCGGTCATGACGTAGACGATGCCGAACGAATTGAAGTTCCAGATGAAGCTCAGGCTCGCGATCGAGAAGATCACCGGGCGCAGCGCCGGCAGCGTGACGCTGACGAACCGGCGCCAGGTGCTCGCCCCGTCTACGGCCGCGGCTTCGAGCAGTTCGCCCGGAACCTGTTGCAGTCCGGCGAGCAGCACGACGGTGTTCTGCGGCATCCCGACCCAGACGCCCACCAGGATCACGGCAGGAAGAGCCAGACCGAAGTCGCCGAGCCAGTTGATGTTCTCGGGGCCCCCGAGCGACTCGATCGCCCAGTTCAGCGGGCCGTTGGTCGGCGAGTAGATCATCTGCCACATCACCGCGACGACCACGGGCGGCATCGCCCACGGGATCAGCGCGAGCACACGGGTGATGCCGCGGAAGCGCATGTCGGTGTTGAGCAGCAGAGCGAGGCACAGTCCGCCGATCAGCTGCAGCGCGGTCACCGTGACCGCCCAGATCATGCCGATGCCGAACGACTGCCAGAACTGGGTGTCGGAGCCGAGCTTGATGAAGTTCTCGAAGCCGATGAACTGCGTCTCGTGATTGCGCGCGAGGCGCGAGTCGGTGAACGCCGTCGCCACGCCGATGAACAGCGGGATCACGCTGAGAGCGAGGATCGGGATCAGCGTGGGGATGACGAGGCCCAGCGCTTCGTTGCGGCGGGAGCGCGCGAGCCCTCCCGGCTTCGGGGTCGATCCCTTCGGCTTCATCGTCGTGGGCAACATGCTCGTGGTGCTCATGCGGTTTCTCCGATCGTCGATGCGCGCACCACGAGGGTGGCCTCCACCGTCTCGCGCCGCGTCGGACGCGACGGATCGGCGAAGCGCTCGCTGAGCATCCGTGCCGCGATACGGCCACGGCGTTCGGACTGCAGCGAGACGGAGGTGAGAGGTGGGCTGTAGAGAGCCGCGAGGTCGGTGTCGTCGATGCCGGTCACGGCGATGTCCTCGGGTACCCGCAGACCCTGGCGACGGGCGGCGTTGATCGCGCCGATCGCGATCAGGTCGTTGGCGCAGACGATCGCGTCGATCGGTTCGCCGCTCTCGCGGGTCGCCGTGAGCAGGCGCTCCGCGGCATCCACTCCTGCGCCGACCGTGAAGTCGGTCGCGGTGACCTGACGCGCATCGGTGCGGGTCAGCCCGTGGCGTTCGGCGGCGGCGGTGAATCCGGCGCGGCGCGCGGCGCCCGGGTTGGTGTTGCCGGGACCGTTGATGACGCCGATGCGCGTGCGGCCGATGTCGACCAGGTGATCGACGACCATGCCGACGGCGACGGCCGAGTCGACGAAGACGCTGTCGATGCTGAGCTCGGAGTGCAGGGTACCGATGACGACGACGGGCACGACCGTGTCGGCCAGTGCCTGCCGCAGAGCGGGCGTGACCCGCAGCGGCGAGATGATGAGGCCGTCGCCGGCGCCCATGCTGAGCATGCGCACGAGTTCGACGGTCTGGTCGGGGCGTCGGCCGGTCGCCGAGACGCTGATGCGCGTGGTCTCGCCGAGTTCCTCTTCGATCGCACGCAGCATCTGCACGTAGTTCGGGTTGCCGATGTCGTCGACCGCGAAGACCACCTGAGGATGCCCGCCCAGACGCAGTGACCGCGCCGTGGCGTCGGGCAGGTAGCCGATGCGCTTGGCGGCCACGCGCACCTTGCGCACCATCTCGGGGCTCGCCGAGCGGCCGGTGAGTGCGCGCGAGGCGGACGCCAGCGAGACGCCGGCCGCAGCCGCGACCTCGTGCAGAGTCGGCTTCGTCCCCATGGTTCTCCTCGTCGAGTGGAAACGTTTCCAGTCGTCGAATGTGGAAACGTTTCCAAATCGACGCTGGTTGGGCTCCAGGGAATCTAGGCTCCCTCCCCGGTGGGTGTCAAGACCCCGGTTCGACGAAGCGCAGAATCCGCTCGGCGCGACCGCGCATCGCCGGGTCGACCATCTCGCCCGAGGCGAGCGTCGCCACTCCCCCGGCGTGCATGGCGGCGACGACCTGCCGCGCCCAGGCCACCTCGGCGTCGGTGGGAGCGAAGACCGCCGCGATCACGGGCAGCTGCACCGGATGCACCGCCATCCGCCCGAACAGGCCGAGCTCGGCCGCGTGGCGAGTGTCGGCACGAAGCCCCTCGTCGTCGCGAATGGCCGGGAACACCGAGGCCATCGGCGCCGGCAGGCCGGCCGCCCGCGCGGCGAAGAGCATCGAGAGCCGGGCGTGATCGATCATCGGATCACCGCCCCCGACCTCGCTGCGCAGATCGCTGTCGCCGAGAGCCAGGGCGGTCACGGCCGGATGCTCGGCGATGGCGAGCGCGTTCACGACGCCGCGAGCGGTCTCGAGCAGCGCGATGAGCGGATGCCCCGGCGCGAGAGCTGCGGCGCGATCGACGTCGTCCGCCGTCTCGACCTTCGACAGGCGGATGCCGACGTCCGGGGCGAGATCGGCGAGCGCGCGCAGGTCGTCGTCGACGCCCGGGTTGACCCGCACCTGTACGGCAGCCGATCCGCGCTGATCTCCTCGCAGCCAGTCGACGACGGCGGTGCGCGCCTGATCCTTGCGATCCGGCGCGACCGAGTCCTCCAGGTCGAAGACCACCAGGTCGGCTCCGCTGTTCTCCGCCGACGCGAAGCGGTCGGCGCGGTCGCCGGGAACGTAGAGCCCGGTGCGGTAGACGTCGGTCATCACACCGCTCCCCCTTCGTGCAGCTCGGCGATCTCGGCATCCGAGAATCCCGCCTCCCGCAGCACGTCGTCGGTGTCGACGCCGTGCCGGCGGCCGGTCCAGCGGATCCCTCCCGGGGTGCGCGACAGGCGGAACAGCACATTCTGCATCGCGACGTCGCCGAGTTCGTCGTCGTCGACCCGCACGACCGTGCCGAGGGCCCGATACTGCGGGTCATCGACCACACCCCGCACGTCGTAGACCGGGGCGATGGCGGCAGACGCCGCCTCGAACGCGGCAATCACCTGATCGGCGTCGTGCACGCCGATCCACGACTGCACGGCATCGTCGAGGTCGTCGGCATGCAGCGCCCGCTCGTGCCCGGAGTGGAACCAGGGCTCGTCGATCAGTTCCGCACGACCCACGACGGTCATCACCCGCTCGGCGATCGACTGCGAACTCGTCGACACCGCCAACCACACCCCGTCGCGCGAACGGTAGACGTTGCGCGGGGCGTTGTTGACCGAGCGGTTGCCGGTGCGCGGTTGCACGATGCCGAGCTGATCCCACGCGGTGATCTGGCCGCCCAGCAGCATCAGGATCGGCTCGATGATCGCCATGTCGACCACCTGCCCCTGCCCGTCGCGCTCGGCGCTGCGCAGCGCCGCCATCACCGCGTACGAGGTGGCGAGGGCGGCGATGCCGTCGGCGAGACCGAACGGCGGCAGCGTCGGGGGCCCGTCGGGGGCTCCGGTGAGCGCGGCGAAACCGCTCATCGCCTCGGCGAGACTGCCGAAGCCGGGCCGGGCGGAGTACGGGCCGAACTGCCCGAAGGCGGTCACACGAGCCAGCACCAGCCGCGGGTTCGTCGCATGCAGGGTCTCGGGCGAGAGACCCCAGCGCTCCAGCGTTCCCGGCCGGAAGTTCTCGATCATCACGTCGGCGTCGGCGACCAGGCGCAGCAGCACCTCGGCGCCCGCAGGCGTGCTCAGGTCGATCGTCATCGTGCGCTTGTTGCGCCCGAGCGTCTTCCACCAGAGATTGACGCCGTCCTTCTGCGGCCCGTGGCCGCGCGACGCATCGGGCCGGGTCGGATGCTCGACCTTGATCACATCCGCCCCGAAGTCGCCGAGGAACGTCGCCGCCAGGGGTCCCGCGAACAGCGTCGAGACGTCGAGAACGCGCACCCCCTGCAGAGGAGGCGTTGGAACAGTTCTCAGATCTTCCTGGTCCGACACCGAGACATGATAGCCACAGCGTCGGCCGGACACGAGCGGTGTTTATCCACAGCCCACGGAGTGCGGATTAGCGACAGCCGCCATCAGTTGGCACAATGGACGCGCGCCGGTGATCCTCATCGGTGCGCGACCAAAAGGGGGGACGCATGCGCGTCAACAAATGGGGCATCGGCGTTGTACTCGCCGCTGCCGTCATGCTCACCGGCTGCGCGGCTCCGGCAGACAAGCCTGCCGACGAGAAGCCGAGCAGCAGCAGCACCGAAGAGACCACCGCACCGTCGTCCGACTGCCCCGAGCTGGCAGAAGGCGCCACGGTCGACATCGTCGCTCTCAGCACCTGCGCCACCGAGAACATGAAGGACGCGGCCGGCTACGCCGCCACGTCGAACACGCTCGGCATGGAGTCGACCGTTCGCCACAACCCGAAGACCGAAGCCACCGAGCTCATCTCGCCCATGGGCTCGATGATCGTCATCGGTGACGAGGCCTGGGTCAAGTCGACCGGCGAGTGGCAGGTCGCCGACACGGCTTCCTCCGACCCGATCATCGCCGGCCTCAGCTCCGCTGCAGAGACCGCCAACACGATGGACCCGGCCACCGCAGCCGCCGCCCTCAACGGTGAGTTCACCGTCACCGGCACCGGCGAGCGCCTCGGCAAGAAGGTCTTCATCGTCTCGGGCACCACCGAGCAGGAGGGCGTCTCGGTCGACGCCACCTTCGAGGTGACCGAGGACTACATCATCCTCGCGACCACGACGAGCGCCGAGGTCAGCGGCCAGGCGATCGAGTCGGTTCTCGAGATCACCGACTGGGACGTCGCGCAGGACATCGTCGCACCCCTGTGATCGACGACTGACGCCGGAGCATCCGCTCCCGTCGAAGGCCCGGCATCCGTTTCGGATGCCGGGCCTTTTCGCGCCCGCGGCGCGGCCGCGAAGCGCTCCCGAGATGGGGCTGATGCAGACGGATGCCGAGGCGTAGGGTCACCCCATGATCACCGATGATCCCGTCGCCACGAACCCCGATCACTACCGCACCCTGTGGGAGAACGAGCACGTCCGCGTGCTCGAATACACGGACTCTCCCGGCGACCGCACCACACCCCACGAGCATCCGAACACCGTGATGGTCACCCTGAGCGACTTCGATCGCCGACTGTCAGCGGGCGAAAGGACGTTCGACACGACCCTCTCGGCCGGGCAGGCGGTGTGGCTCTCCGCCCAACGGCACTCCGGCGAGAACACCGGCACGACGCCGACGCACACGATCCTCGTCGAGCTCAAGGGCGACGCGGCGGGCGATCCGACCGCTGCACCGTTAGGCCCTCAGCGGCCGGCCTGACGGCACGCCCACTCGCGTTGATCGTTGTGAAATGCCGGTCATGGAGCCGGATGAGCGACATTTTGCACCGCTCAACGGCCCCACAGGCACGGTCAGTTGAGGACGGGAGGGATCTCCGACCACAGTTCGCGGTCTTCGGTCGTGGGCGCCTCGGGAATGCGACCGGCACCGTCGGGTTCGGGGATCGCGGCCAGCAGCGACTGCGTGTACGGATGCTGCGGCGACGCCCACACCTGATCGGTGGGGCCCGACTCGAGCACGCGGCCCGAGAACATCACGAACGTACGGTCGGCGATGCGGCGCACCACGGCGAGGTCGTGCGAGATGAACAGCATGCCCGCGCCGGACTCGGCGACGAGGTCGCGCATAAGGCCGGCAACGCTGGTCTGCGTCGAGGCGTCGAGCGCCGAGATCGGCTCGTCGGCGACGAGCAGAGACGGGCGCGCGGCGAGCGCCCGGGCGATCGCGATGCGCTGCTTCTGGCCACCCGAGAACTGGTGCGGGAAGCGGGTCACGACGTTCGTGGGCAGCCCCACCCGTTCGAGCCACTCCTCGACGGTCGACCCCTCGGCTCCGCGGGCGCGGGCGGTGGCGATGCCGTCGGCGATCTGGTCGCCGACGCGACGGCGCGGGTTGAGCGACGTCGACGGATCCTGGAAGACCATCTGGATGCCGGTGAGGGCGATGGAGCGGCGACGGATGCCGAGCGGCGAGACCGGGGCATCCTGGAACAGCACCCTGCCGCCCGCGGTCTTCTCGATGCCGACGACGGCGCGCGCGAAGCTCGACTTACCGCTGCCGGACTCGCCGACGAGGGCGACGGTCTCGCCGGCGGCGACGCGCATCGACACCCCGTTCACGGCGATCACGGGCGGGCTGCCGGGGTAGCGCACCACGATGTCCTGTGCGTCGAGGACTGAGATGTCACTCATCGTCGGCCTCCTCGATCCGCGAGCCGGGCAATGCGGCGAGCAGCGTGCGCGTGTATTCGTGCTGCGGGTCGCTGAACAGCGTGGCGCGATCGGCGCGTTCGACGATCACACCGTCTTTCATCACGGCCACCTCGTCGGCGATCGCGCTCATGACACCGAGGTCGTGGGTGACGAGCAGCACGGCGAGATCGCGGTCGGTGGCGAGATCGCGCAGCAGGCGCAGGATGCCCGCCTGCACGGTCACATCGAGGGCGGTGGTCGGCTCGTCGGCCAGCAGCACCTCGGGGTCGCAGGCCAGGGCGCAGGCGATCGCGATGCGCTGACGCTGCCCGCCCGAGAACTGGTGCGGGTAGCGCTTGAGCGCTTCGGCCGGGTTCGGCACCTGCACGGTCTGGAGCAGTTCGACGGCCCGGGCCCGCGCAGCAGCACCCTTGAGTCCGAGGTGCACGCGCATGTGGTCGGTGAGCTGGCGGCCGATGGGCAGCTGGGGGTGCAGTGACGCCGACGGGTCCTGGAAGATCATCGCGATGCGCTTGCCACGGATGCGGTTGAGCCCCCGGCGCTTGAGGCCGATGAGCTCTTCACCCGCGAGGGTGATCGATCCGCCGGTCTTCGCCTGCCGCGGGAGGAGTCCCAGAACGGCGAGCGAGGTGAGGGTCTTGCCCGAGCCGGATTCGCCGGCGAGGCCGTGGATGCGACCGGGTTCGAGGTCGATCGAGACGCCCTTCACGAGCGGGCGTCCGATGTCGATCGTCAGGTCGCGGATGCGGAGAACGGTCATGCGGCCACCCCCGTCGCCGATGCCTTGTGCTCGGCCTGCTTCTCGTGGGTGACCTCGGCCGTGGGGTCGAGGATGTCGCGCATCGCGTCACCGAGGAAGTTGAACGCGAGCACCACGGTCAGGATCGCGAGACCCGGGAAGACTCCGAGCCACCAGGCGTCGAAGTTCTGCATCGCCGCCGAGATCATCGATCCCCATTCCGCGGTCGGCGGCTGGGCGCCGAGTCCGAGGAACGAGAGGCCGGAGAGCAGCAGGATGGCCGCGCCGATGTCGAGGGTGGCGAGCACCAGCACGGGACCGGCGATGTTCGGGAGGATGTCGACGAACAGCGTGCGCGCCGGCGAGTGGCCGAGCAGACGACCGGCGATGACGTAGTTCTGGCCGCGCAGCCCGAGCACGATGCTGCGGGTGACACGGGAGTACTGCGGCCACGAGACGACGATCGCCGCGATCACCGCGTTGAAGAGCGAGGGGCCGAGCGAGGCGGCGACCACCATCGCGAGGATCACGGTCGGGAACGCCATGAACAGGTCGGTGATGCGCATGAGCGTCTCGTCGAGCCATCCGCCGAAGTATCCGGCGAGCGCACCGATCAGGGTGCCGATCACCATCGCGGCGATCACGAGCATGAGCGCCAGCGGCAGGCTGACCGTCGCACCGGTCATGAGGCGCGAGAAGATGTCGCGGCCGTTGCCGTCGGTGCCGAGGAGGGTGTCGACCCCCGGCTCCTGCAGACGCGGGAAGATCTGGGCGTTCGGGCCGTAGGGCACCCACCACTGCGCGGTGAACGCGATGATCACCCAGGCGCCGGCGATGACCGTGCCGATGATGCCGAGGGGCGTGCGCCAGGCGCGCGGCCAACGGAACCGGAACCGCCAGGGCCCGGATGCTGCGTCGATGCGGCTCATGCGATCCTCACTCTCGGGTCGAGGACGCCGTAGAGCATGTCGACGACGAAGTTGATGAGGAGATAGATGAAGCCGACCACCAGGCCGACGCCCATGATGCCGGGGAGGTCGAGGTTCGCCGCCGAGTTGTAGGCGTAGGTTCCCAGGCCCGGCCACGCGAACACCGATTCGACGAGCACGGTGCCCGACAGCAGGGTGCCGAAGGCGACACCGACGACGGTGAGGATGGGGAGGGATGCTCCGCGCAGCACGTAGTCGAGGATGACGCGCATCGCCGGGAGGCCCTTGGCCCGGGCGGCGCGCACGTAGTCGCTGCCGAGCACTTCGAGCACCGAGGTGCGGATGAAGCGGGTCAGCAGACCGATCGTCACGAGCGAGAGCACCATGACTGGCAGGGCGAGGTGGGCGAGCGCATCGAAGAATCCGACCGCGTCGCCGTTGAGCAGGTAGTCGACCGTGTAGAGGCCCGTCACGCGCGGGGGCGGCATGATCGACGGCGAGATGCGACCCGACCCGGGGGCGATGCGCAGCTCGAGGAAGAAGACGTAGAAGCTCACCAGGGCGAGCCAGAAGGTCGGAACGCTCAGACCCACCAGCGTCACCACGCGGATGACCTGGTCGGTCACGAGACCGCGACGGTAGGCGGCGAGCGTGCCCAGCACCACGCTGACGGCGAGACTCACGATGATCGCGCTGATCGCGATCTCGATCGTCGCCGGCACCGCGGTCGAGAGGTCGCTGGTGACCGCACGACCGGTCACCAGCGACGTCCCGAGGTCCCCGCGCAGCAGGTTCCCCATGTAGATGAAGTACTGCACGATCAACGGCTGATCGAGTCCGTGCTCCCGGATGAACGCCTCACGCGTCGCCGGGTTCTGCGATGCACCCTCACCGAGTGCCGCCGAGACGGGGTCTCCGGGCACCAGGTTGGTGAGCAGGAACGTGACGATCGTCACGCCCACCAATAGGAGCACCGAAGTACCGAACCGCCGCAGCAGGTATCCGATCAGGGGAGACCTGCGCCGTCGCGCCTGTCTCTGCATCGCCACCGTCGTCATGCGTTATCCGTTCAGCCGGCCGGGGCGATCTCGGCGATGTCCATCTCCCACACCGAGTTGTACACGGCGCCGGTGACGTCACCCGCCGAGGCGATGTTGCGACCCGGGACGATGAGCGGCACGAACGGACCCTCGGCCTGCATGGCCTCGGCGAACTCCGTGAAGAGCGCGGTGCGCTCGTCGGCATCCGTCGCACTGGCGGCGTTCGCAGCGATCTCCGCGATCTCGGGGTTGGCCTCGGCGGCCCAGCCGGAGCGGAGACCGACCTTGAGTCCCGGACCGAAGGGGAGGAAGTTCGCCGAGTCGGCGTAGTCCGGACCCCAGAACCACAGGCCGAAGCCCTCGGTGCCGTTGACGTATGCGTCGAGTTCAGTGGCGAACGGTGCGGGAGCGAGCTCCACGGCGATGCCGGCATCTTCGAGCTGCGCCTGCACGCGCTCGGCGAGCGGGGTGAACTCCACGCCGCCGACCGGGTAGTCGTTCGGAAACTGCAGCTTCAGGGTCTGACCCGTGTAGCCGGCCTCGGCGAGTGCGGCCTTGGCCTTGTCGAGGTCCTGCGTGACGCCGGTGTCGAGCGAGCCCTCGAATCCGGGAGGGATGACGCCCGTCGCCTGAACCGCGCCGGCGCCGGCCAGCTCGAGCAGTGCGTCGTAGTCGAGTGCGTAGCGGATCGCTTCGGCGATCTTGACGTTCGCCAGCTCACCGCCGGCTTCGCCCTGGTTGAGCAGCAGGAAGATCGTCTGGCCCGAGGGGACGGAGTCGACCGAGAGGTCGTCGCCGAGACCGGCGACCTGGTCGCCGTTCAGGTCCATCGCGACCATCGAGTCGCCACCCTTGAGGTTGGCGAGCTGCGTGGCGCTCTCCGAGACGTTGCGCACGACGACGCGGCTGTAGGCCGATTCCTCATCGCCGTTGTACTCGTCGTTCTTGGTGAGCACGACCTGCGACGAGAGGTCGAGGGTGTCGAGCACGAACGGGCCGGAACCGGCCGACTCGCCGTCGAGGAACTTCTGCGCGCTGTCGGAACCGTCGGTCGAGCCGCCGTTCTCGATCACGACGTCGGAGTTGACGATGCCGAGTGCGGGGTTCGCGAGGATCGCGGGCAGCTGCAGCAGCGGGGTCTCGGACGTGAACGTGATCGTCTTGTCGTCGACCTCGGTGATGGTCAGGCCGCCGAGGAGGAAGTTGGGCTTGGCGTCTTCCATGCCCTGGATGCGCTGCAGCGAGAAGACGACGTCCTTCGCTTCGATCGGCGAACCGTCGGAGAAGACGCGGTCACCCTCGAGCGTGAAGGTGAACTCGGTCGCGGTGTCGTTCTGCTCCCACGAGGCGAGGCCGGGGACCGGCGTCGAGACGTCGGATCCCTCGAAGTCGACGAGGGTCTCGTAGAGCGCCTTCGCGATCATGTTGCCGGTCGGGTCGTACGTGTGACCGGGGTCGGTCGTCTCGATCGAGAATGCGGTGTCGATGACCAGCGAGTCGGAACCCGAGGACTGGTCGCCGTTATTGGCGGAGTTGCCTCCCGAGCAACCTGCGAGCGCGAGGAGCGCGATGGCTCCGAACGCGATGACCGACGTATTGCGGCGTGACGACATGAGGGCCTCCAAGGGCGAGGAGTACATCCGGGTAGATCGCCACCAATGTGGACGACCGGTGATCAGATTCGCATCATATGCGACGATGTGTCCAGCGAGTGCGCGTCACCCCGACACGCTCTGTCCAGAACCTCAGCCGTCAGGAGCAATATGTCCAGCAAGGATGCGGAACCTTCGAAGCATTCTGGACGAAGTGCCGCCCCGGTGGATGAGATCGGATACAGAATCCTCGAAGTCCTCCGTGATAACGGTCGCATCTCGATCGCCGCTCTCGCCGACAAGGTCGGAATCTCCCGAGCCAGTGCCTACGCGCGGGTTGAGGCGCTCGTCAGCGACGGCGTCATCACCGGATTCAGCGCCCGCGTCGATCAGGCCAAGGCGGGTCTGTCGATCGGCGCCCTCGTGTTCGTCACGGTGCTGCCCCAGGCCTGGGCATCGTTCCGCGAGCGCGTGCTCGAGATGCCCGACGTCGAATGGTGTGCCATCACCACCGGCGAGCACGACGCGATGCTGCTCATCCGAGCCGTCGACGTGAGCGGCGTGCACGAGTTCTCGACCGGGGTCATCGCGCAGCTGCCCGAGGTGCGCACCGTGGTCAGTGTCGTCGTGCTCGACGAGGTGATCCGCCGGTCGTACCTGCTGCCGTCGGATCTTCCCGAACGCGAGACCGAGATCCCGCTCGGCATGACCCGGTGGACGCCGGCGTCGCCGGGGCGCGACGTGCTCCCCCCGCGCTGACCTCCCGAACGACGTCAGGCCGCGGGGATCTCTTCGCAGATGCTGAGCTGCGGCAGACCGTGCATCTCGTAGTGCTCGATGAGGCGGATCCGGCCGTCTTCGGTGACCTCGAGCTGGCTCTCGCCGTCGCCGGTCACGACCGAGCCGTCTTTCACGAGAACGTGCACGAACGACACCCAGATCGTGTCGCCGGTGCGGGTGCCCACGAACTTGCCGAAGGTCACGGTGTCGCCGACGTACCCGCCCCAGATCGCGCCATCCGCTTCGAAATACTCGAAGATGCTGGGCGATTCGGGGTCGACCGCCGAGGTCGTGGACGAGATCATCCGGAAGCGGCGGCCATCGAGCGAGGGGAGGGTTGCAGTCGCAGTCACCTCTCGATTATGGATGCTGCGGCACAGTGCTCGCTCACCCGTGGACATCGCGGCGGCAGGGCGGTACGGTTCCACGAACTCGTGCGCCGGGTAGCGTGGGCGCATGGAGTGGATCGCGAACCCGACCGTCGGCGACTGGCTGCGTGAGCGGATCGACCCCGAATTCGGGACGATGCACGGCGTGGTTCCGCGGGGGTTCGAGGCGTACGCGCGGGTGTTCCACCCCGGCTTCGTGCGGTCTGCGCCCGAGGGCGCGGATGCCGAGCAGACCGACGTCTCCATCACCTGGGCGGATACCGCCGCCGCGTTCGGAACCACGATGCATCCGCTCGCGCAGTGGCAGCGGATCGTGAGGACACCGATCGACGGCGACTGGCGCGAACGTACCGCGCCCGACGGCCGCGAGTTCTCTGCACCGACCGAAGGTGAGCTCGATCCCGACCTGTTCCCGGCGCTCGCGCGGGTGCTCGCCGACCACACGTCGACCCCGGATGCCGGATACGCGGGCCTCTGGGACGGATGGGGTGCGCTCGTCGGGCATCTCGGACAGGCGCCGTCGCAGGTCTCGCTCACCTTCGACTCCGACCCGAACCACCAGGCGATGCTGCAGCGCAGCATCCGCGATCCGTTCAACAACGTCTTCCGCAAGCCCACCTGGCAGGAGGGCATCCTGTCGCGCGAGATCTCCGAGGGTCCGCGCCTCGAACTGCCGAGCCGCTCGTACGTGCTCTTCTCGGCGGCACCGCGCGGCTTCGCCGACCCGGAGTGGATCCTCGACGCCCCGTGGCGCGATCGCCCGGCCGAGGAGCACGGGTTCCCGCCATCGGCGCAGAGTCCCGGCATCCTGTGGCCCGAGGATCGGGCGTGGGTCGTGGTGAGCGAGATCGACGACGACTCGACGATCGTCGGAGGCTCGGCGGCCCTCGTCGCGGCGATCTGCGCCGACCCGATCCTCGAAGCGCACCCGATTCCTGAGGATTCTTACCTGACCTGGGATTCCGACGAGGTGAATCGATGAGCGCTCCGCAGCAACCGGCATCCTCCTTCGACGCGCGGCCGCTCAGCGGACCCGTGGACCCGCGCGCCGTCAGCGCATTCGCCACCGAGCTCAAGTCCCGCCGCACCGGCGGATCGTCAGTGGGCACGATCATCGCTGTCGTGATCTTCGCGATCGTCCTGGCGATGATGGGCGGAGTCTTCGTGTCGCTCTTCAGCGACATCTCGCGCCGAGGCGGGGCATCCGCTCTGCCTGTCGTCTTCTCGCTGATCGCGATCGCCGTCGTCGCCGGCGGAGTCTTCGGATTCTTCGCGTGGCGGGCGGCGCGCATCCGTCGCTATCGCCTCGGCATGTTCGCGCAGGCGAACGGTATGACGTACACCGATCGGGTCGCCGCTCCCGGCCTTCCGGGCATGATCTTCAGCCTCGGATCCGGCCGCCAATCGACCGACGTCGTGCGGGGCACGCGTCCGCGTTTCGTGGAGTTCGGCAACTACCAGTACACGGTTCGCCACGGCAAGAGCTCGACGACGTACCGATGGGGCTATGTGGCCGTGAAGCTCGACGTGCCGCTGCCCAACATCGTGCTCGATGCGCTCGGCAACAACGGGTTCGGGTCGAACCTGCCCACGTCGTTCCAGCGGGAGCAGCGGCTCTCGCTCGAAGGCGACTTCAACGATCACTTCACGCTCTACTGCCCCGAGGGGTATGAGCAGGATGCCCTCTACCTCTTCACACCCGACATCATGGCGCGCTTCATCGATCACGCCGCAGAGCTCGATGTCGAGATCGTCGACGACTGGATGTTCCTCTACACCAAGCGTCAGATCTCGACGCTCGACCCGGCGACCTGGGCGTGGCTGTTCGGTGTCGTGGGCGCGCTCATCACGAAGTTCGATCAGTGGGCGCGCTGGCGCGACGACCGCCTGCGCCTCGCGGGTCAGCCGACGCAGGATGCTCCGGCTCCGGGCCAGTTGCCGTTTGCGGCGCCCGCCGGACGCATCACTCCCCCGCCGGGTGTCGCTCCGCAGGGCCGACGGCTCAAGCGTCGGGTGACCTGGCTGCCGTTCGTCGCGTTCGCGATCATCGGCGTGTTCTGGTTCTGGTCGCGCTTCAACTGAGCAGCAGGAACCGCAGCGGTCGAGGGGTTCGTGGGGGTGGGTGCGGTTCTGGGGACCGTCTACCCACCCCATCCCCCCTCGGGATCAGAAGAAGATCTGACTCTCCCTCCGCAGACGGCAGTGCCGTCGTGCCGGCGTCAGCTGGGGACTGACAGTTATCGGCACCTGGTGGCAGAATATCGGCCGCAACGTTGCAGGAAGTTGCGGCGATTCGGCTGTTGTCGCCCGTCTTTTCGCGCTCGGCGGGCTCCAGATTTCGCATTTCGAAGGAGATCTGCGTTCGGGAGGATGTTTTGTGAGAAATCGGCCCTCCGCACTGTCGATCTCCTCCTGAATGAGGCACGGTGGCCCCGGCCCTGGCGGAGCGTCACTGCGGAGGAGATCGGCATTCGGGAGGATGCCCTCGCAGATTCTGACCTCCCGAGTGCAGATCTCCTCCCGAATGAGGCCGGGCGACTGCGCACGCCGCTGGGTCCCTGAGTTCGTCGAAGGGCCCGGCGGAGTTAGTCTGTGCGGGATGCCTGATTCATACGTGCCTCCCGTCGCTCCCCGCGCGGTCGGACTCGCACGGATCGTCGTCGGCGTCGCCGTGATCGCGGTGCTGATCTACACGTACGTCATCGGGCTGCCCGCGGGGCGCGTGAATCTCTTCGACTACTTCGGGTACTTCACGAACCTCACCAGCCTGCTGATGAGCGCGCTGCTGGTCACCGCGGGCGCGTTGACTCTGCGCAGGCGTGCAGCCCCCGCATCGCTCGCCCTGCTCCGCGGAATCGGTACGACCTGCATGCTGCTCGTGGCCGTGATCTACAACGTGGTCGTGCCGGGCACGGGCTCGGCTCCTGTGTGGGTGAGCATCCTCCTGCACGTCGTGTTCCCCCTGATCGTGGCCCTCGACTGGGCACTCGTCGACGACCGCGAGCCGCTGCCGTGGCGTCGCCTCTGGACGGTCGTGGTCTACCCGCTCGTGTGGATCGCCGTCGTGCTCGTCAGGGGCGCGACCGATGGGTGGGTGCCCTACGGATTCCTGCTGCCCGCGCGCGGAGTCCCTGCACTGCTGGCGACCGTAGCCGGGCTTCTCGTGGCGCTGCTCGCTTTCGGGTCGCTGGTGTGGGTGGCCAGTCGACTGCGGTTCAGCGAGCGCCGAGCGTAGGCCTTCACTTCCGGAGGAGATCGGCGTTCGGGAGGACGATCTCGCGGATTCTCTCCTCCCGAGTGCCGATCTCCTCCCGAGTGACGCTCCGCGACTCGGCGCGCAGAGGAGTCACGCCAGCCCGAAGTACTCCAGCTCCGCCTCGTTGAGCATCCGCGACCGGATCAGGAACCGCATCCCCGTCGGCCCCTCGACCGAGAACCCGGCCCCGCGCCCCGGCACGACGTCGACGGTCAGGTGCGTGTACTTCCAGTACTCGAACTGCGACTCCGACATGAACATCTCGACCGGAGCATCCAGTCCCACGTCGAGGTTTCCGAGCAACACGTCGCCGGGACCGGTCATGAACATGCCGACGGGGAAGCACATGGGTGCCGATCCGTCGCAGCATCCGCCCGACTGATGGAACATCAGGGGTCCGTGCTGCTCGGTGAGGTCGCGCACGAGGGATGCCGCGGCATCCGTCACGGCCACCCGCTGATAGGTGCCGATGCTGACCATGTGAATCCTTCCGCGAGACGGGGCGATGGTTCCGGGCGGACGCCGCGCAGCGCCCGCCCGGGAAGGATGCTGCTCAGAAGAAGCCCATCGGGCCTTCCGCGTACGACACGAGCAGGTTCTTGGTCTGCTGGTAGTGGTCGAGCATCATCTTGTGGTTCTCGCGGCCGACGCCCGACTGCTTGTACCCGCCGAACGCGGCGTGCGCCGGGTACTGGTGGTACGTGTTCGTCCACACGCGCCCCGCCTCGATCGCCCGTCCCGCGCGATAGGCAGTGTCACCGCTGCGGCTCCAGACGCCCGCGCCCAGACCGTAGAGGGTGTCGTTGGCGATCGAGATCGCGTCGTCGAAGTCGTCGAACGAGGTGACCGACAGCACGGGTCCGAAGATCTCCTCTTGGAAGATTCGCATGTCGTTGGTGCCCTCGAACACGGTCGGCTCGACGTAGAAGCCTTCGCTCAGGTCGCCACCGAGATCGACCCGGTCGCCGCCGACGAGCAGACGCGCGCCGCCCTGCTTGCCGATGTCGATGTAGCTGAGGATCTTCTCGAGCTGGTCGTTGGATGCCTGGGCGCCGATCATCGTCGCGGGATCGAGCGGGTTGCCCTGCACGACCTTCTTGACCCTCTCGAGTCCGTCGGCGAGGAAGCCGTCGTAGATCGACCGCTGGATGAGCGCCCGCGACGGGCAGGTGCAGACCTCGCCCTGGTTGAGCGCGAACATCGTGAAGCCTTCGAGCGCCTTGTCGTAGAAGGGATCGGCGGTCGAACGCGCGACGTCTTCGAAGAACACGTTCGGGCTCTTGCCTCCGAGTTCGAGCGTCACCGGGATGAGGTTCTGCGAGGCGTACTGCATGATCAGGCGGCCGGTCGTGGTCTCGCCCGTGAACGCGACCTTGCGGATGCGCTTGTGCTGCGCGAGCGGGGCACCCGCCTCGATGCCGAAGCCGTTGACGATGTTCACGACGCCGGCCGGCAGCAGGTCGCCGATGATCTCGAAGAGGAACAGGAGGGACGCCGGGGTCTGCTCCGCCGGCTTGATGACGACGCAGTTGCCCGCGGCGAGCGCGGGTGCGAGCTTCCATACCGCCATGAGGATGGGGAAGTTCCAGGGGATGATCTGCCCGACCACACCGAGCGGCTCGTGGAAGTGGTACGCGACGGTGTTCTCGTCGAGCTGGCTGATGCCGCCCTCCTGCGCCCGCAGCACCCCCGCGAAGTAGCGGAAGTGGTCGACCGCGAGAGGGATGTCGGCGGCGAGCGTCTCGCGCACCGGCTTGCCGTTCTCCCAGGTCTCAGCGACCGCGATGCGCTCGAGGTTCTGCTCGATGCGGTCGGCGATCTTGTTGAGGATCACCGACCGTTCGGCCGGGCTCGTCTTCCCCCACCCGGCGAACGCCTTCCAGGCGACGTCGACGGCACGGTCGATGTCTTCGCTGGTGCCACGGGCGACCTCGGTGAATGGCTTGCCGTTGACGGGGCTCACGTTCTCGAAGTACTGGCCTTTGGCGGGTTCGACGAACTCGCCGCCGATGTAGTGGCCGTAGCGGGGGCGGTAGTCGGCCAGGGATCCCGGCTGACCCGGCGCGGCGTAGGCAGTGGACACGTCTTCTTCGACGATGGTCATCGTGACTCCTCGGGCTGGGCCGCGCCTCGGTGCGCGGCTGTCTTCCCGACGTTAGGTCGCCCGACGTTGCACCCCGATGCGCAACGTTGCGAGGGGTTGCGGGGTCGGTGGGCTTCAGCCCGACTCGGCGCGCTCGATGCGCGACACCAGACTGGCGCGCTTCGGCGAGCGCGCGGGCAGCATCTCGAGTGCGAGGCGCAGCACCGCGGCGTCTCCCTGCCCCTCCGGGATGTCGGCGTACGCGAGCAGCACGTCGAGGCTGGCCTCCGACAGCATCGCCTCGCGCAACGCCGCCCGCAGCGTGTCACGGAACTCCTCGACACCCGGCGACATCGACTCGGGAAGCACAGGCCCGCGGTAGGCGGTGAGCGCCACCCGGTGGGCACCGCGGTCGAGCAGCGACATCACGTCATGCGCGTCGGTCTCGAGCGGCATCGGCAGGCGGTACGGGCGGGACTCGGGCACCAGTTCGGGCATCCGCAGTTCGAGCACCTTGCGCAGTCGCACCATCTCGGGGCGCAGGGTGTCGGGCGAGACATCGGGGCCGTAGACGAGCTCGCACAGGCGCTCGGCCGAGAGCCCCTGGCGGTGCACGGCGAGCATGAGCAGGATCGCCGCGTGTCGGGCGCTGAGCTCGATCACCGCTTCCTCATGATCGGATGCCGACACCAGGCGTGCCCTGTCGCGGCCGAGTACGTGCAGCGTGGCGCGCGTCGACGCCCGCGTCTTCGAGGCGATATGCACGCGCGGTGGCGAATCGTGCCGGGCCCGGAGACGCGTGATCAGCAGTTCCGACTCGACCGCGCGCGCCGTCGCGTCGACGAGCATCCGCGCCTGCGGCGTCACCACCTCGGGCCCGCCGGTGATGTCGATCACACCCAGCACCTGCTGGGTCTCGGGGTCGCGCACGGGAGCGGCGGTGCACGACCAGGGGTGCACGAGACGGTTGTAATGCTCGGCGCCGCGGATCTGCACGGATTGGCCGAGGGCGAGCGCGGTTCCCGGGGCGGTCGTGCCCACGGCATCCTCCGCCCAGTTTGCGCCGGCCACGAAACCCATGTCATCGGTGAGCGTCTGCAGTTGCCGGTCGCCCTCGATCCACAGCAAGCGGCCGGCCTGATCGCCGATCGCGATGAGAACGCCGGTGTCTTCCGAGGTGCCGGGCAGCAACAGCCCACGGATGGTGTCCATCACCGCAGCGAGCGGGTGGGTGAGCCGATACGCCTCGAGCGCCTCGCGCCCCAGATCGACCTCGGGAGGCGTCTCGGGTCCGACCCGTCCACGCCACGATCGCTCCCACGATGCCCGCACCAACGGCCTGACCTGCTGCAGCCGCCGATCGTCGAGGTTGCCGGCGAGCATCTCTTCGTGCGCACGCTCGATGATCAGACGGGAGGCCTCGGGCAAGGCGTCTCGCGACACGTGCCACTGCACAGACACAGGGACTCCGTTCCTCGGGGGTGGAGCGTGGTCTCAGTGTACGAGCCGCGGTCTTCCGAGGGAACCCTCGTTCATATTGTCTTTACCCGCGCGACAAACCTGTCGTAAGACGGCGAAGTTCCGTTCGGAACGAGTCCCAGCTCACGTACCTTTGCGGCGATCGCGGGCGAGTCCGATTCGGCGTACTGGTGCTGCGGCTTCGACCCTCGAGTGTTGCGCTGCAGTTCCCTCTTGGGCGCGTTGATGTACTCGACGTTCTGTGGGTGACGAGGGATCAAGCCGCGCCAAGCTTGCTTGAGTGCCTCCACTGCGTCCGGGAAGAGAAACCACCAAGATTCCATCATCACCACAGGAACCACCGGCATGCCGTTCAGGTTCTTGGCGATGCCCGCGAAGTCTCGTTCGATCTGAGCCTCGCATGCTGGCCCGTGGTCCATGCCGTCAGCGTCCTGATGAATGAGAACGGCCCGAACCACCGCGCCAGCAGCTTCAGATGCGCGGACCACGGCTCGAACTCTGCCAGCCCAGTCGGCCCGCGCAGGTGCACCAGCGCCGCGTGTGAGAGAGACGGGGTCTCTCATGACCCTGATCGTAACTCCCGCGCTCAACCCCGGATGGTGATACTCAACTAACTCCTTAATTGCTTTGGAATCGTTGGTGTTCTCGCCAAAGACGAGAATCTCCGCGCGCCCGGTCCTGGTTCTCAATTCGGCACGCCTCCGAGGCTGCCCGAGAACCAAAGCTCTCCGGGAAGATATCCAGACTCTTCTACCGCAGCGGCGATCTCGCTAGAGCTCCGCGAGGGAATGATCGATTCTCCTGTTACGGAATCACGGTCGCAAATGACGATCTCATCCGGTTGAAGTCGATTCACCAGCGTGGGCGAATGCGATGCGACGAGCAGTTGGGTTCGCTTACTCGCCTCGCGCATCCGCCCGACCAAGACATCGAGCGCATACGGGTGAAGCCCGTGATCAACTTCCTCGATCACCGTCAGGGCAGGTGGGTTGGGCTCATGCAAGGCGGTGAGCAGTGCAAGCAACCGCACCGTTCCGAACGATGCATCGGCGAGATCAATCGGACGGCTGAGACCTGCCTCGACGAGCGACACCACCACTGTTTCTGCACTACCGCCGCCCTGCCTGAAGTCGATCGCTTCGAGGCCGGGGAGGCAATCCCGCAAGTCTCGCGTCAACGCCTGGAGAGCGTCAGGATCCACTCGACTAAGTTCGTAGAGCGCTGCCGAAAGGTTCGAGGCTGAATCGTCGATCGAGCCCCGTTGAAGGCGAGAGGGCATTCTGGCCTCCCCTACTGCCGGGTCAAGGTACCGAATATCGGTGAGGAAGTCGAGAAAGTCTCTAGGTCCTCTACCTACTTCATCGTCATTAAGCTGGGCAAACGTACCGAGCATCGTCGTTGTAGACGATGCGAGTCGTCGAGTCTGAGCAGATTCGCCGGACCCCGCGGCCGCGATTCGCGCCACCGCGGTCTCGTTGGCAGACAAGGTGAGGCGGCGGCCCTGCCCCGCCATACGCTTATAGGTGAACTCCTCGCGACGCGTAACCTCGCCCTTGGAAGTTCCCAAAGACAGTTCGTATTTATCGGGAGCACCCGCAGATGAGTGACTTGTGACGTTGCCGTGCAACGTCAGGGAGACCCTTCCAGGTCGGCCATCTTGGCGCTTGATTCGTTCGAATCCACCCCTGGTGCGTAACGCATCCTCGATGCCGAAGCGCGCGGCATCTCGGACGAAGCGCAGTACAGAGAGGAGATTCGTCTTCCCCGAACCGTTCGGCCCAACGAGAACCGTGAACGATCCCAACTCGACGTCAACCTGCTCCAACGACTTGTAGTTGCGCGCCTCAATCCGAGTGATCTGGGAAACCATGCGGCTCACACTACCGGCCACCGCGGACAATGTCGGTGATAGTGGGGCTCAACGAGCCAGACGAGCTCAGCTGCGCGCGGCCCACCATTCGCGCAGGCGCTGCTCGGCGACGTCGGGGCCGAGCACACCCTCATCGAGACGCAGATCGAGCAGGAACTTGTACGCCTCGCCGACCTCACGACCGGGGCGGATGCCGAGCACCTCCTGGATGCGATTGCCGTCGAGCTCGGGGCGCATCGCGTCGAGCTGCTCCTGCTCGCGCAGCGCCTCGATGCGCGACTCGATGTCGTCGTACGCGTTCGCCAGCATCGACGCCTTGCGCTTGTTGCGCGTGGTCACGTCGGCGCGGGTGAGGATGTGCAGGCGCTCCAACAGGTCACCCGCATCGCGCACGTAACGCCGCACCGCAGCATCCGTCCACGCACCCTCGGCGTAGCCGAAGAACCGCAGGTGCAGTTCGATGAGCGTGGCGACGGCGTCGGTCGTCGCGCTGTCGAAGCGCAACGACTGCAGGCGCTTGCGGGCCATGCGCGAACCGACGATGTCGTGGTGGTGGAAGGTGACCACTCCCCCGTCTTCGAGCTTGCGGGTGCGCGGCTTGCCGATGTCGTGCAGCAGCGCCGCGATGCGCAGGGCCACGTCGGGCGCGGCATCCGGGTTGCGCGAGTGCTCGAGCGCGATGGCCTGACTCAGCACCGTGAGCGAGTGCTCGTAGACGTCTTTGTGGTGGTGGTGCTCGTCGACCTCGAGGCGCATGGCGCTGACCTCGGGCAGGAACTCGTCGATGAGACCCGTGTCGACCAGGGCGCGGATGCCCCGCACCGGGTCATCGGTCTGCATGAGGCGCACGAGTTCGGACTGGATGCGTTCGGGGCTGACGATCCGCAGGGTCTCGCGCAGCTGCTCGATCGCATCGAACGTCGAATCCTCGATGCGGAATCCGAGCTGCGCACTGAAACGGGCCGCCCGCAGCATGCGCAGGGGGTCGTCGCCGAATGAGACGCCGGGATCGGCGGGAGTGCGCAGGATGCCCGAAACCAGGTCTTCGACGCCCCCGGTCGGGTCGATGAGCTTCACCGAGGGCACGAGCAGCGCCATCGAGTTGACGGTGAAGTCGCGGCGCACGAGGTCGCCGTCGATGGTGTCGCCGAACTCGACGGTGGGCTTGCGCGTGAGTCCGTCGTAGCTGTCGGCGCGGTAGGTCGTGATCTCGACCTGCTCGCCCTGCACGCGGGCACCGATCGTGCCGAACGCGCGGCCGATGTCCCACTGGGCGGTCGAGACGGGAGTCACGATGCGCAGGATGTCGTCGGGCCGCGCGTTCGTGGTGAAGTCGAGGTCGTGCGTGGCGCGCCCGAGGAGGGCGTCGCGCACGGGACCGCCGACCACGGCGAGATCGAACCCGGCATCGGCGAACGCCGTGGCGAGGGTGCGGACGACCGGATTCTCGGCGAGCGCGCCGAGACGGGCGAGGCCTTCGGCCATGTTGAGCATGGGTTCCAGCGTAGTCGGGCGGTCTGCGGATGCTCCGGCGACGGCATCCGTTCTGGCCCGACCGGCGTGTCGGATGCGATCTCCGGCGCTGTACCGCAGAGTCGGGACGTGATCGTGCCTCAGCGTCTTGCCACCGGTGTTCTTCTCCTCGTCGTGGCGCTCGGGGTGAGCGGGTGCGCGTCGCCCACCCCGCAGCCGACCGAGACCTCACGGGGCAGTGAAGCGGCCGTCAAGAGCGGTGACATGGAACTGCGCACCGATCTCGAGCCCATCGCGAAGCGCTACCCGCAGCTCAGCACGGTCGAGTCGATCGAGTGGATGGGCGGCACGACCGGTGAGACCGACCTCGGGCCCTCGACGTACTGGATCGATGTCGTCGCCGTGCTGCCCGCGGATGAGTTCGACGCCCTGCTCGCATCGACCGACGTCGAGACGATCGACGCACCCCCGCTCGTCGACGGGATGTCTGAGAAGGTGCCCGCCGGTCCATTCGTCGGCAGTGACGAGCTCGACGCGCAGTTCTCCGCCGGCGGCTACACCGCCACCGTCGCCCTCGACCCGCAGACCCGCACGGTGGTGCTCAGCGGGCTCTTCGAGTGAAGGTCGCGCATCCGTACACAGGGATGACGGAGCTTTGACCGCAAGGATGCGCACATGACGGCATTCGATGTCACCGACGTCTTGAGGCGCCTCGTCGAGGACGATGTGATCTCTCTTCACGCTCTGAGCGCGCTCACGAGGATGCGCGAGGATGCGCTGAGTTCCCTCCTCGAAACGCCCAATGGCGCTGCAGCATCGCGTTCGAGCAGGGCTCAGCCGCTGTCCTCCGATGAGGTCGGCCGCATCTCCCTGCTCACCGCGCAGTTGACCGAGGGCCTGCGGGTCGACGATGACGACCGGCTTCGAGCGATGTTCGACGTGCTCACCGAACAGCTCGGCCTCACCCATGCGAACATCGCCGCCCTGACGCGCACAGACGTGCACGACCTGGAGCGGTTCCGTGCGACCCCGGCGACGGTACCGCCGCAGACGAAGTACGAACTGGCCAGCCGGGTGTCGTACCTGGTCCATGCCGCGGCCCAGGCTCGCGGTGACTGACTAGAACAGCGGGTTGTCGCCTCGCGCCTGGGCGATCGCCTGCGTGCGCGCCTGCATGAGACGCATCAGCAGCATGCTCATCAGGAAACCTCCGATGACGGCGACGGCCACGAGAACCCAGACGCCGATGTCGGGGTCGATGACCTCGACACCGAAGATCAGCACGGCCAGCAGGAGCAGGATCGGCCCTTCGATCAGCGCGAAGCGGATGAACAGCTTCGTCTGCCGCGTGTTGAAGTCGGCGACGACGGCTCGCACGCGCGCATCGATCGAGGAGTCTCCGGCGTAGGTCATGCCTCCACGCTAGCGATGCGGCCCCCGATCGCCCAGCCCTCTCGACGTTCACCTCCCGGTCTCCTCGATGTCAGCACCCGGCCATCCGACTTCGATGGGCTGAGGGAGCCGTGCGGCTCAGACACGGCATCCCCCATTTGAAGGACAGACATGACCTCCCCCACCCCTGCGGTGTGGCGGCGTCGCGGACTGACGTCCGTCGCGCTGCTCGCCGTGCTCGGCGGCGCCGTCGTCGCCCCCGCGGCGCTCGCTGCACCCGACCCCGAAGTTCCCACGGGTTCGCTGATCACCGGTGACACCACCTGGCGTTACCTCGACGACGGTTCCGACCCGTCTCCCGCCCCCGCGGCCCTGCGCGCGTGGACGCTGCCCGAGTACGACGACTCCACCTGGAAGTCGGCCCCCGGATCCTTCGGCGCGAAGAACGGCAAGCTGAACCCCGTCGGCCCCGTCACCCCGAAGACGCTCCTGAACCACTACATCGACGGCACGAAGGCGCCGGCGGTTCCCACCTACTTCTTCCGCACGACGTTCGAACTGGGCGAGGGCGTCGCCGAGCAGGTCGCCGCGCTCAAGAGCACCATCAGCTACGACGACGCGATCATCGTGTGGGTCAACGGCGAAGAGGTCGCGCGCTACGCCGACGGCCGCATCACCGACACCACGAACCTCGAATACGCGGGCGACGGCAACAGCGACCCGATGACGAGCACGTTCAGCGCCGAGGGCGAGCTTCTGCACGACGGCACGAACGACATCGCCGTCGCGCTCTTCCAGGACCGTGACACCAGCTCCGACATCTACTTCGACATGTCGTCGCTGACGCTGGTCGAGGCATCCGAGCCGGGTGCACCGATCGTCGCTCCCCCGACGCGCGTGATCCTCACCCCCACCGAGCAGCCCACGAACTCGCAGGCGTTCTCGTGGCTCGCCGGTGACGCCTCGCACACGGTCGGCCAGGTCGAGATCGCCCCGTCTGCCGGTGGAGATGTGCGCACGGTGGATGCCTATGACGCGGGTGTCGTGAACGGCAACCCGAACAAGCACTTCTCGGCCACGGTCACCGGGCTCGAGCCCGCCACCGCCTACCGCTACCGCGTCGGTCTGCCGGGCAGCTGGAGCGACTGGTACGAGTTCCGCACCGCCGACCCGAAGGCCACCGACTTCCAGTTCATCTACTACGGCGACGCGCAGATCGGACTCGACACCACCTGGCCGAGCGTCGTCAAGCAGGCCGAGGCCAACGCCCCGCGCTCGATCGGTTCGGTGCACGCCGGTGACCTGATCAACACGTCGAGCAACGAGAACGAGTGGCTCAACTGGTTCAAGGGCATGGAGGATTCGGCCGTGCGCACCAACGTGATGGCCGCCCCCGGCAACCACGAGTACTCGGGCGACAAGCTGCTCACCGCCTGGAAGGCCGCATTCGAGTACCCGCACAACAACCCCTCGACCAGCACGATCGGCGACCTCGCCGAGCTGGCGAAGGGCGACTCGCAGGTCGCACAGCAGTACCGCGCGTTCTTCGACCACTGGAGCTCGTTCGCCGCCGAAACGGCGTACTACACCGACTACCAGGGTGTGCGGTTCATCACCCTGAACGCGACGCGCGACACCACCTTCCTCACCCCGGCCGGCCTTCCGTCGTGCACGGGTGCGGAGTGCCCGTCGAACCAGATCGACGTGCTCTGGACCCGGTTCCAGGGCGCCTGGCTCGACCTGCTGCTGCAGAACAGCCCGTCGAAGTGGAACGTCGTCACCTTCCACCAGCCGGTGTTCTCGGCATCCGAAGGCCGTAACGAACCGGTGCTGCGCGCCGAGTGGCTGCCGGTCTTCCAGCGCAACGACATCGACCTGGTGCTCATGGGCCACGACCACACGTACGCGCGTGGATTCGTGAACACCGACGCCACCGAGACCCCCGGTATGACGACGGGTCCGGTCTACGTCGTGTCGAACTCGGGTGCGAAGCACTACGACCTCGAGACGCCCGAGAAGAACGTCTGGACCAACAACGGCGCCACCCAGGTGCTGCGCGGCCAGGGCGTCACGACCTACCAGGTCATCGACGTCTCGAAGAACCAGCTCGTCTACAAGTCGTACCTGGCCGAGAAGCAGCCGAACGCCACCACCGACCTCCCCGTCGGGGCGGTCTACGACGAGTTCACGGTGACGAAGTCGGATGCCGGTGAGAAGTACGTCACCGAGGTCGGCGTCACTCCCCCGGTGATCGAAGAGCCTGCGACTCCCGAGGTCGAGCTGGGCGCGGCATCCGTCGTCGCCGGCGGAAAGGTGACGATCTCGGGTACCGGATTCGAAGCGGATGCTGCGCTGCGCTTCGAGCTGCGTTCCGACCCCGTCGACCTGGGCACGGCCACCGCTGATGCGGACGGTGCCTTCAGCCGCACGCTCACCATCCCGGCGAACACCCCGGCGGGCGTGCACACGCTAGCGGTGATCCTCGCAGACGGCACCGAAGTGACCACGTCGCTCACCGTCACCGCGGCGGCCGGCGGCGGGGCTGTCGCCCCGGGCACCGGCGGTTCGGGCAACGCGACCGACGGTGCGCTGGCGGTCACGGGTGCCGACAGCATGCCGTACGTCATCGGCGCCGTGGTGCTGCTCGCGCTGGGCCTCGGCCTGTTCGCGATGCGCCGCCGCCGCCACGCGGCGAGCGCCGTCAGTTCGGAGAGCGCGGAGTAGTCGACCGAGCGGATGTTTCACGTGGAACGCCGTCGGGACCTGAGGGTCTCGGCGGCGTTCTGCTGTCTGACCCAGGCGATTCGGGGCCGACCTGCTTAGCTGTTGCGATGGATGAGCAACTGACGATCGCGATCGAGGACCCTCGGTCTCCCGACGGGCGAGCGATCGTGGAGCGCTTCTTCACTGACATCGTCGGCCGGTACCGGGGAAGACCCGCCTCTCCAGCCGAGGTAGAACGGGCGATGCTCGACGAACCCAGCGACGACCTCCGCGACGACGATGGTTTTTTCCTCGTCATCCGCGACGGTACTCGCGTGGTCGGCTGCGGAGGCGTCCGTTTCATTGAACCGGGAGTGGGTGAGCTCACCCGGGTCTTCATCGACCACGACGCCCGCGGACGGGGCGCTGGTCGTTCGCTGATCAACGCGCTCGAGACGGTCAGCGCCCGTCGCGACGTAAGTACTCTCAGGCTGACCGTGCGCAGCGACCTCACCGAGGCGCATGGGCTCTACCAGCGGCTCGGTTACGAAGCCGTCGATCCCTTCTCCACTTCGCCCTACGCCGACCATCACCTCGCAAAGAAGCTAGGCGTCGTTATGGGGTAGGCGGTGCGCTGCTTCTCAGGGCGGCCCTAATAGGTGCGCCACCACGGCGTTGCAGGTATCCTAATAATGCAGACCCCCTCCGCACACGTGGATCAAGGGGGTCTCGCTGTATAACGGTCAGATTTCTCGAGGCGCCCGGTTTGGGTCACGCTCGGCAAGGAACGTCGCGTACCAGTTCCAGGCGAATTCGTTCGCGTGGTGACGGTCGAGCGAAGAATACGCGCTCCATGCGACGAGGTCGGCCATCTGCTCCAACTGTGAATGCTTCGAGTCGAGGTGTACGGCATCTTCGATGACGCGTCGCTTATCGAGCTTGAGCGCTCGATGCGCGGTACGGTACGTGGAATCTGATCCATCGCCGTCCATGAAAACCATGCCGAGCGCATCGCGGTCTTCGAGTTCTCCTTCGATCCGATCGATGAGCGCCGCATAGGTGTCGTATCGGGTCTGAGCGAGATCCTTCGGATCGCCGCGGCGAAAGACCGCGCCAACTGTCAGCCCTTCCGCACTGCGCAACGCCTCCAGGCAGTCCGTTGCGATCTCCCGCCCGAAGTCTTTCCAATGGTCGACCCCATTGTGTCGGTGCCGATCCGGAAACCGCCGCGAGATGCGTCCGCGTCCGTTGACGTACTCGGTGGTGTGTAACTCCTGCGTCACAGGTACTCCCGCCTCCCGCCAAAGACGTCTTCTCAGATCGAGCCAGGTCCGCAGCACGCTGGTCCATCGGTCGGGGGAACACTCGACCCACCCGTAGACGACTAGTCCGGTTTGCGGGTGCCCGGAGTCGTCGACGTAGATCATTCGGTCGAGTGTGGGCATTGGTCCATTTTGGTGGGTGTCACCGACATGCCGTCGATGTCTGCGTGGCATATACCCAGCAGATTCTGGGTCGTGGGCGTCTACATGGGTGAGGGCGCAGCGGGCGATCAGTTTCGTTATCGTCGCGCTGATGGCCCGCGACGGTCATTGCAGACTGGATTCGAAAACGGGGGCACGGCGATCGACGCGCGAGCAATGCTGGCCTGTCTGGCGAAGGAGGAGGTGGCGCGGGTCTTCGTGAGCATCGTGTTTCACGGCAAGCCTGTAGAGACCTTGCGCTCTCAAGGCAGGGGAAGGCTGTCGATGCCGCCCCCCTCCCGCACACCGGTATTCCGCTCGCTCCCCCGCGCCCATAGGATCGGCAAATGAGCGAAGAGTCCTCCCCCGCCCCCGAACCATCCCGGCGAGGCTTTCTCAAGATGGGCGGCGCCGCGCTCGCGGGCGCTGTGGTCGGCGGCGCGGGCGGTGCGGCGATCGGCGCCTCGATCGCCGCCAACAACCGGAGCGGATTCGCAAGCGAGGAAGACCACTTCGCCGCCCTCACCCCGCGCGCGGAACCCGGATTCGAGCACATCGTGGTCGTGATGGGCGAGAACCGTTCGTTCGACAACCTCCTCGGCTACCTGTACTCGAAAGAGACCCTGCCCGAGGGCGAGAGCTTCGAAGGGCTCGGGTTCGGCGACCACAGCAACACCGCCCCCGACGGCACGGTGATCAACGCCCACATCTACATCGGCGACACCGACCGCATCATGAGCCACCCCGACCCGGATCCCGGCGAGGAGTACCCGCACGTCAACACGCAGATCTTCGGCACGGTCGACCCCAAGACCAACGCCGAGCTGTTCGTCGAAGAGATGGAGTCTCCGTACAATGCCCCCACCGGCGGCGAGAAGGCGACGATGTCGGGGTTCCTCGAGGACTACATCATCAACTTCCGGCGCCTGCGCAAGGGCACCGACCCTTCGGCCGACGAGGCCCGTCACATCATGGGGTCGTTCTCGCCCGAGATGCTGCCCGTGCTGTCGACCCTCGCGTCGGAGTTCGCGGTCTACGACCACTGGTTCGCGGGCGTGCCCTCGCAGACGTTCTGCAACCGTTCGTTCTTCCACGCGTCGACATCGCACGGTTTCGTCACGAACAAGGCGGGCGGCGGCTACGACAAGTGGCTCGATGCACCCGCGGCGCCGACGATCTTCAATCGACTCGAAGAGGCCGGCATCCACTGGAAGATCTACTTCGACAAGCTGCAGATGGTGTCGTTCACCGGGATGCTGCATGCCCCGGTGCTCGAGAAGTTCTGGCGCACCGACCACTTCGGCACCATGGAAGATTTCTACGCCGAGACGAAGGCCGGCACCCTTCCCGCCTATGCCTTCATCGAGCCGCGCATGGTCTACGACCACAACGACTTCCACCCGCCGTTCGGTTCGCCGCGCGAGAGCGAGGTCGAAGGCGAGGCCGTGTTCGACAGTGCCATCTCCGATGTGCGCGCCGGAGACCGTCTGATCCACGACATCTACGAGGCCGTGCGCACGAGCGCTTCGGGCAAGGGATCGAACGCGATCAACACCCTGCTGCTCGTCACGTTCGACGAGCACGGCGGATGCTACGACCACGTGCCGCCGCCCTCCGCGACGAAGCCGATGAAAGACACCGAGCCCGGCGAGATGGGATTCGCCTTCGACCGCCTCGGATGCCGCGTGCCCGCGATCGCCGTGTCGGCGTACACGAAGCGCGGCACGATCGTGCACGACGAGATGCACCACGGTTCGGTCATCGCGACGCTCTCGCGCCTGCACGGCCTCTCGCCCCTCAACGAACGCGATGCGTCGGCGAACACGCTGTACAACGTGGTGAATCTGGATCAGCCGCGGCATCCGGCCGACTGGCCCCGCACCCGCCCCGCCTACACGCCGCCGAACCCCGAGCAGTCGGCCCCCGAGCCCGGCGTGAAAGATCATCTGAAGCCGCTGACCCCGCCCGCCCGCGGGCTGCTGGGTCTGCTCCTCTCGCGGTATGGCAAGCCCGGCGAGGAAGAGCCCGAAACGTTCGCCGACGCCTACCGTCTGCTGCACGAGCACGGCGAGGAGCTGTTCGGCCCTCCCGGAACCTGACCCGACGCGGGCATCCCTAGGCTGAAGGCATGACAACGCCCGACCGCTCCGCACTCGCCTCTTACTGGGAAACGGTGCGGGCGGAGCATCCGGACCTTCCCGTCGACGTTCCCGAGGCGTGGGCCTTCGGCGCCACGCCCGCGCATGCCGATGAGTTGCTCGCGCTCGTACTCGCCGGGGTGAAGACCGGCACGGCGTCATCGCTCTGGGACTACGAAGAGGCCGAAGACCCACTGCCCGCAGAGGGCGAGTTGAGCATCATCCTCGACGGCGATGGCGCGCCGCGCGCGGTGATCGAGACGACCAGCATCCGTATCGTGGCGTTCGACGAGGTCGACGCCGAGCACGCGGCTGCCGAGGGTGAGGGTGATCGCACGCTCGACTACTGGCGCGCCTCGCACGAGCGGTACTGGCGCGCGCACTCCGAGAACCCGCGTGGGTTCGAGCCGCAGATGCCCGTGGTCTGCGAGCTCTTCCGCCTGGTGCACCCCGCTGGGCGTACCTAACTCAGGACAATCGGCACCAAACCGACCGATTCGGGCCACGAGCGGCTTCGATCGGCGATCTGTCCTGAGTTATGGCCGCCGTCGCGTCGTGAAACAGCCGACCCTGCGGCCAAGACGGCCGAAACCGGCCGAGAAGCCCCGAGCGGATGCCTCAGCTGTCGTCGCGGTGAGACCGACGCCGACTGACGATGAGCAGGGTCGCCCCGAGGATCAGCACGACGGCGCCGCCCGCCGCCCACGCGAACGTCTCGGGCGGAAGGCCCGTGGCCGGGAGGGTCCCGCCACTGCCCGCAGACCCGGCGCCCGAACCCGGGGGCACGACGACGGGCGGATCGGGGTCGGGGGTCGGCACGACGACGACGGCCGTCAGCGTGAAGTCCTGCATGGTGAAGGTGCCGCCGCCCTGGGGCGGGAAGCCGAACGAACGCCGGGCGAAGTCGACCGCTGTCGTGCCCTCCGGCGGGATGACGTCGAGGGTGTAGTCGCCCTGCGGGAGGCCGCCGAGGCTGTAGGTGCCGTCGTCGTCGGAGACCAGCTGCTGCGTGCCGTTCGGGCCGGTGAGCGTCAGCACCATGCCCGCGAGCGGCTCCCCGGCGGCGTTCCGCACGGTGCCCGAGAAGCTGCCGAGCAGCGCGAGCTGGAAGTCGACGCCGGTGACATCTGTCGTTTCGACCTGCTCCGGGCGACTGACCGGTCCGAGCGGGGCGTATCCGTTGGGCGGCGTGATCGAGATCGTGTACTCGCCGGACGGAAGCCGCGGGAACGTGTATCCGCCCAGAGGCTGCGTCACGGCGGTGACGACATCGCCCTCACCGTTCGTCGCGGTCACGACGACGCCGGCCAAGCCGAGGCCGGTCGCGGGCACGGTCACCGTGCCGCTCAGATCGGGGTTCGCGGCGACCTCGAAGTCGACGCCCGTGATGGGGATCTCGGTCCCCTCCTCGACGACGATCGGCAACCCGGGTTCTGACGTGGTGTATCCCGGCGGAGGGGTGACGAACACGCTGTACTCACCCGGCAGTACCGAGTCGAAGAGGTAGTTGCCCTGAGCATCCGTCGTCGTGGTCTGGCCGGCCACCGTGATGGTCGCGCCGGGCACGGGGTTCTCGTCGGCATCCAGCGCCTGCCCCGAAACCGCCACGGGAATGATGGGGCGCACGACGAAGTCGACGTTCTCGGCATCGGTGCCGGTGAGGTCGACGGTCTGCGACGACGACCCGACCGCGATCGTGTCTTCGGGTGCCGTCACGCGCACGGTGTATCCGCTCGTGCCGAGGATGCCCGGGAACGAGTAGGTGCCGTCGGCGGCCGTCGTCGTCGTCGCGACCACGGCGCCGTTCGCGTCGGTCAGGCTCAGCGCCACATCGGACTGCGGAACATTGCCGTTGTCGCGCACGGCTCCCGAGATGTCTCGGGCGAGCGACGCGAACCAGGTCTGGTACACCGGTAGTCCGGAGCGGCGGGTGAAGATGAAGCTGAGGGTGCTGACCGGCACGTTCGGTTCGAACCAGGCTGCGGCTCCCGCGGTGTCGACCGCGGCCGCGTTGCCGCTGAGCGTGAGGGTGGCGGGGTCCCACGTGGGGACGTCGGTCGCGTCGCCCGTGCAGGAGGGCTTGCCGACGACGCCCGGAGCGCAGTAGTTGAAGCCGCCGCGGAATCCCAGCTGCTCGGCCGTGAGGGCTTGGCCGTTCGGACCCGTGGCCTGGATGCGCACCGCATCGGCATCGATGTCGCCGAGCACGAAGGTCCAGCCCCCAGGAGGCGTCGCCTTCTGGAAGGTGTACGTGGTGGTCGACGAGCCCGTGGGCGTGTCGGCCTTCGGTCGCAGGTTCAGGTAGGGCTTGTCTCGGCTGGTGCCGTACTTCGCTCCGACCGGGGTGCCCTCCGACAGCCAGGTCGATGCGCCGGAGATCACGCCGACCTGTCCGGCGCGCGAGTCGCTCGTGACGGTCGCGGTGATCGCGGGATCGGGCGTGATCTGCACCGACGTCGAGTACGCGCCACCCGTGCCGGTCAACGGCTGCCAGGTCGCCCACGACGTCGTGGTCGCGGCGGCGGCGGGCACAGCCACGGCGACAGCCGCGAGAAGGGCGATCGCTCCGACGAGGAGGCTGCTTCGTGTGGCGCGCATTCCGTCAGGGTACATCGGTATACCGGATGCGCGAAGGGTGGATTTCCCGGTGTCACCGCGCCCGTGGGGCGCCCGGGATCGTCGAGCGCGCTCAGCCCTCGCGGGAGAACGTGAGGTGCACCACACCGCTCTCCGCCGTCTCCGACGTCACCCGATATCCGGATTCGAGGCCGCGCAGGTCGTCCCACAGACGGATGCCGCTGCCGATCAGGATCGGGGTGATGCCCACGTGCAACTCGTCGACGAGGCCCGCGCGCAGGTACTCGCGAACCGTGGATGCTCCGCCACCGACCCGCACGTCTCCCCCGCCGGCCGCGGCGACGGCCGTGCGCAGCGCCTCTTCGGGTGGCGCACTGAGGAAGTGGAAGCTCGTGCCGTTGTCGAACTCGATCGACGGACGCGGGGTGTGGGTGAGCACGAAGACCGGCGCGCGGAACGGCGGCTCGTCGCCCCACCAGCCGCGCCACTCGGGGTCGTCGGGATTGGCGTGCAGACCGAACATCCCGGCACCCATGATCTCCGCCCCGATGTTCTCGAAGTAGTGCGCCGCATACTTCTCGTCGACGCCGGTCGTGCCGGCACCGCTCGTGTCGTGGAACACGCGTTCGTGGAACGTGCGCGTCGCGACATACGCCGCCGTGAGCCGACCCCAGTCCTCGCCGAACGGATTCTCGGGGGTCTGATCGGTCGTCGTGGCGAAGCCGTCGAGAGAGATGTTCAGATCGACGCGCACACGAGTCATGGTTCTCCGATGTCGACAGGGGCGGATGCCGCAGCATCCGACGCAGCGAACCCAGCGTGAGCGATCCCGGGGCGGCTGTCAACCGTTCGTGCGCACCTCTCGCGGATCGTCGATCCGTCAGAGGTACCCGGTCTCCGGATCGATCCCCGCGAGGAACCCCCGGATCGCTTCCCGGTGCCGTTCGCGGCTGAGGGGCTCGAAGCCGGCGAACAGGCTGAAGCCGTAGCCCGCGTTGGGTCCCGAGATCCAGTCGTAGTGATTCGAGCCGTCGTCGTCGCGTCGGCGCACGGCGAACGTCTCGCCATCGACGTCGAAGGTGCCGAGACTCGTGTACGTCCACGTCTCGGGCATCGCAGACGAAGGGACGTAGACGATCCCTTCGTCTGCGGGCTCGCGGGCGCTCTCCATGCGCACGACCCTACCGAGGGTTCCGGTTTCAGTCGATCGGGTCGCCCTGCACCGGGCCCTCGGTGTTCGGCTTCCAGCCGAGCTCGGGCGCCACGTACTTCGCGAAGGACTCGAGCACGTGCAGGTTGTACTCCGGCCCGAGCTGATTCGGAATCGTGAGCAGCAGCGTGTCGGCGGCCATGACGGCCGAGTCGTTCTTGAGCTGCTGGATCAGCGCATCGGGTTCGGCGGCGTACGTCTTGCCGAACGTCGAACGGAAACCGTCGATGATGCCGATCTGGTCGCCGCTCTCCTCGCTGCGCAAGCCGAAGTACGCCCGGTCCATGTCGTTGATCAGCGGGAAGACGCTGCGGCTCACCGAGACGCGCGGCGAACCGGTGTGCCCGGCCGCCTTGTACGCAGCGCGGTAGAGCGCGATCTGCTCGGCCTGCAGCTCGTGGAACGGCACGCCCGTGGCTTCGGTGAGCAGCGTCGAGCTCATCATGTTGAGCCCCTTGCGTCCGGTCTCCTCGGCGGTCGCGCGGGAGCCCGATCCCCACCAGATGTGGTCGCGCAGCGTGGGCGACTGCGGCTCGATCGCGAGGTAGTGCCCGGCGCCGACCATCCGCGGGTCTCCGGGGGCGATGCCCTCGCCGTCGATCGCGCGCAGGAAGATCTCGAACTTCTCGCGGGCGAGCACGCTGCCGCGCTCGGGGTCTTCCTCGTCGACGTAGCCGAATGTCTCGTATCCACGCAGGGCCGTCTCGGGTGACCCACGGCTCACGCCGAGCGCGATGCGTCCATCGGCGATGAGGTCGAGTGCAGCCGCCTCTTCGGCGAACTGGAACGGGTTCTCGTAGCGCATGTCGATCACGCCGGTGCCGACCTCGATGCGCTTCGTGCGCGCCGCCATCGCCGAGAGCAGGGGCATCGGCGACGCCGCCTGCCGCGCCCAGTGGTGCACGCGCACGGACGCGCCGTTCACACCGATCTCGTCAGCGCCCTCGGCGATCTCGATGGTCTGCTTGAGCATGTCGCCCGCGGTGCGGGTCGCCGAACCGCGCACGTCGGCGTAGTGGCCGAAAGAGAGGAATCCGAAAGCCTTCATGTTCTATTCGAACGCATGGATGCTCCGGACTATTCCGCGCCTCGCCCGCGCTACGCCCCGATCGCCGCCAGTCGTGCGGCACGACGCTCCTGCTGCAGGTCGGGGTCGGGCACGGGCGCGGCCGCCAGCAGGCGCCGCGTGTACGGATCTTCCGGATGCTCCAGCACGCGCGTGCGGGAACCCGCCTCGACCACGCGGCCGGTGTTGAGCACCATCACGCTGTCGCAGAGCTCATCGATCACGGCGAGATCGTGGCTGATGAACACGCAGGCGAAGTCGAGTCGGGACTGCAGTTCGCGGAACACCTCGAGCACCTGGGCCTGCACCGACACGTCGAGCGCGCTGGTCGGTTCGTCGGCGATGAGCAGCGCCGGGTCGAGCGCCACGGCACGGGCGATGGCGACGCGCTGCTTCTGGCCGCCGGAGAGCTCGTGCGGGTAGCGATCGGCCCGGTCGGCGAGTCCGACGGATTCGAGCAGGTCGTCGACGCGATCGGTGAGTGCGCCTCCGCGCAGGCCGAGGATGCTGCTGAGCGGCTCTTCGATGCTCTGCCGGGCGGTGTAGCGCGGGTTGAGCGACAGCGCCGGGTTCTGGAAGACCACGCCCACCCGGCGACGGGTGCGGCGGCGCTCCGCGCGCGAGGCGGTGCGCATGTCGACCCCCTCGACGACGATCCGTCCCTCGCTGACGGGAGCGGCGCCGATCACGGCCCGGCCGATCGTCGACTTGCCGCTGCCCGACTCACCAACGAGTCCGAGGATCTCGCCCTTCTGCACCCGCAGGCTCACGCCGTCGACGGCACGGAACGTGCCGCGCAGGCGGCTGCCGTAGGTCACCACGAGGTCATCGATCTCGAGCACGGGCGCCGCAGCATCCAGATCCGGGGCCGACCTTCTCGACCCGATACGCGGAACCGCCTCGAGAAGCTGGCGCGTGTAGCCCGCCGACGGCCGCAGCAGCACGTCGCGCGCGCTGCCCTCTTCGACCAGCGCGCCGTGCCGCATGACGACGACACGGTCGGCGAGCTCGGCGACCACGCCCATGTCGTGGGTGATCAGCAGGATGGCGCGGCCGTCGCGGCGACCGAGGCGGGCGAGCACGTCGAGCACCTCGGCCTGCACCGTCACGTCGAGCGCCGTGGTCGGCTCGTCGGCGATGAGCAGCTGCGGGTCGGAGGCCAGGGCCATCGCGATGCCGATGCGCTGGCACTGGCCGCCGGAGAGTTCGTGGGGGTACTGCTTCATGCGGCGCGCGGGATCGGGGATGTCGACGAGCTCGAGAAGTTCGATCGCGCGCTTGCGCGCCGCCCGCCCGTTCAACGACCGATCGTGCGAGCGCACCGCCTCGATCACCTGGAACCCGATCGTGAAGACGGGGTTGAGCGAGGCCACCGGGTCCTGCGAGATGAGCGCGATCTCGGCACCGCGCACCGTGCGCAACTCCCGGGCGGACAACCCCAGCAGTTCACGTCCGTGCAGTTCGACCGAGCCCGTCGCACGCGCACCGTCGGGCAGCAGGCCGATGACCGAGAGCGCGGTGACCGACTTGCCCGATCCCGACTCGCCCACGACCGCGACGACCTCGCCGGGCGCGATCTCGAGATCGATCCCGTGCACGACCTCGATCGGCGTGCGCGTGCCGAACGACACACGCAGGTCGCGCACGCGCAGAACGGGTTCAGTGGATGCCATGGCTCACGCTTCGTCCTCGCCCGCGTCGCGGGCGCGCTTGTGCTCGTGCCAGTCGGCGAGCATCTTGTGGTGGTACGACTGCACCCACTCCAGGTAGTCGCGGCCGTTGCGCAGACGCACCGCGGCATCGGTCTCGTTCGGGCTCAGCCACTTCAGCGCCGTGTCGAGCGAGCGGATCTCGCGGTCGAAGTAGCGGCGCTCGTTCGCGAGGAAGCTGCCCCAGGGGTCTTCCTCGGCCATGAAGTAGTGGTTGCGGTCGCCCGGCAGCGAGTGCCGGCGGATGAAGTTCGTGTCGATCAGGCGGCGGGTGGCCATCGAGACGGCGCCCGTGCTGGCACCGAGCGCCGCGGCGAGGTCGGCCGACGAGATGTACGGGCGATCCATGATCATCAGATAGCCGAGCACGCGTCCGTCCATGCGCGAGGTGCCCGCCATCTCCCAGATGAGCGAGATCTCTTCGGCGAACTGTCGGCGGTACTGCTCGCGCTCGTCCGATGCGGCGGTTCCCTCAGTCATGCGTTCTTCCCTTCCGGCGACGTCACGATCAGCATGCCACTCACCGTCTCTCCCGCGGGTCGAAGACGCTGCGCAGCTCTTCGCCGATCGCGACGATCGCGAGCACGGTCAGCGCCAGCATCACGCTGGGAAGCACGAGCACGTGCGGTGCGGACTGGAACACGCGAGAACCTGCGGCGATCTGCAGGCCCCACGAGATCGCCGGAGACGAGAGCCCGACGCCGAGGTAGGTGAGGGTGCTCTCGGCGACGATGACCGCACCGATCGTGAGCGTGGCCAGCAGCAGCACGGGCTGCACGGCGTTCGGCATGACGTAGCGGGTCACGATGCGTCCGGTGCTCAGCCCCATCGTGCGTGCGGCGAGCACGTGGTCGGCCTTGGCGACCGACCTCACCGACCCGCGCATGAGCCGCGCCATCATCGGCCAGCCGAAGATGCCGAGCACCAACCCCACGGTCAGCACGTTGCGCGCGCCGAGCATGTTGAGCACCACGATCGCGGCGAGCAGGAAGGGGAAGCCGAGGAACACCTCGGTGAGCCGCGAGATGACCCAGTCGGCGACCGAGCCGCCCATGCCGGCGAGCGTGCCGAGCACCAGGGCGACGGCGAGGGCGATCGCGGTGGCGAGGAAGCCGACGGCGAGCGAGCTCTGCGCTCCGTATACCGAGCCCGCCCAGATGTCGCAGCCCTGCACGTCGAAACCGAACGGATGCCCCGCGCTGGCCGTGCCGGCGCTGTCGGCGAGGTCGCAGGCGCGAGGGTCGCCGTTGCCGAAGAGCCAGGCGAACGGGGCGGGCGCGACGGCGAAGGCAGCCATGACGAGCAGCACGACGGCGCCCATCCAGAAGAGCGGCCGGCGCACCAGCATCCGCCACGCGCCCTCGCGTCGGGCGGCGATCGCGATCGCCGTGGTCTTCGGCACCGTGATCTTCGCGGTGCCCGGAGTCGGGTTGAGCGGTTCAGGCACGTCGGATCCTCGGGTCGAGCAGCGCGTGGAGGGCATCCACGATCAGCGAGGTGAGCAGGAAGATGATGATCAGTGCCGTCGAGATGCCGACGACCATCGTGGCTTCGTGGTCGCGGATCGCGAGGAACAGCAGGTTGCCGACGCCGGGAAGATTGAAAATGCCCTCGATCACCACGGCACCACCGAGCAGGAACCCGAGGTCGGTCGCGAGGAACGTCGCGGTGGGGATGAGCGAGTTGCGCATGACGTGCAGACCGACCACGCGCGACTCGCTGATGCCTTTCGCGCGGGCGGTGCGCACGTAGTCGGCTTCGAGGTTCTCGATCATCGATCCGCGCACGAGGCGCGAGACCGACGCCAGGCCGAACAGGGCGATCACCAGCGACGGCAGTAGGTAGGCGAGCGGCCATCCTTCACGGATGCCGGCGACCGGGAGCCAGTCGAGACGCACGCCGAACACGATCTGCGCGGTGATGCCGAGCACGAAGACGGGGATGCAGCTGAGGCCGATCGAGATCACCAGCAGGCCGCGATCGATGATCGTGCCGCGCTTGAGCGCCGAGACGATGCCCACCGCGAGGCCGAGGATGATCTGGATCGTCCAGGCGGTGAGCGCGAGGGTGATCGTGACGGGCCAGCGTGAGGCGAGCTGGTCGGCGACCGACCGACCGCGCAGGTCGACGCCGAGGTCGCCGCTGAGCAGGTTGCCGATGTAGTTCGTGTACTGCACCCACAACGGCTGGTCGAGCAGGTAGCGCGCGTTCAGCGCATCGATCACGCCCTGCGGCAGCTGCCGGTCTCCGGCGAGCGCGCGGATCGGGTCGCCGGGCAGGCTGAACACCGTGAAGTAGATGATGAACGTCACTCCGAAGAAGACGATCGCGAAGCCCAGCAGCCGCTGGAGCAGCTTCAGTCCGAGGCGCACCGGGTGCCTCCTCCGAGCTGTGCATGCGTGGCGAGGATCGCCCCGTACTGCACGCCGACCACCGCGCTCAGCGGCAGCGGGGTCGACCCGCCCGCCTCGAGCGCTTCGGCGAGCCATCCGTCGAACAGGCTCTGCGCCTCCGTTGCGACTCGGCGCACCTCGGGGGCGGCGGTGCCGGCATCGACCTCGGCGCGCAGGGCACGCACGAGCATCCCACCCCAGCGCAGCCGGTGCAGGCGCACGAGACCGGTCAGTGCCTCGACCTCGGAGACCGTCGCGAGGCGATCGGATTCGTTCGCGGCCCGGGCGATGTTCTCCTCGCCCGCGCCGATCGCAGCGGGCGCGAACACCCGTGCTGCGCGCAGCAGCGGGGTGTCGAGTCGCAGATGCGGCTCGACACGCGCGATGAGCGTGGTCAGCCGGGTTCCGGCATCCTGCAGCTTCTCGCCCGACACCCGCAGCGCGTCGCGGTAGACGGTCGTCGAGGTCGTGGTGTCGTCGGCGAGCGGATCGCTGAACTGGGGCAGCTCGGCGATCAACGAGAGCGCTCCGTACTTGAGCGCGTACGACGTCGAGGCATCGCCGGCCGACCCGGGCGGATACGGGTCGAGTCCGTACGCCTCGGTCCAGTCGTAGGCATCCTGCAGCGTGCCCATCTCGTAGATCGCCGGCGCGAGCACGGTGAAGTGCGCGCCCTCGGCTTCTCCCGTGTGCAGGGGAACGCCCAGCGAGGCCGGCAGTGCGTGCAACAGCTCGTACAGTTCGGGCACGGGGCGCGACAGGTAGAAGTAGGCACCCCCGCCCTCGCTGTTGTGCAGCGGAACGTAGAGGTCGGGCTCCGTGGCGTCGATCGCGCGGGCGAGCGCCTGCGTCTCGGGCATCATGGCGTCGAAGTAGGCCTTCTTGTACGAGAAGGGGAACGTCCACTCCACCTGCTCGTCGGGCGCCGGGCGGTAGAACTCCCGCGCGTAGCGCTCGCGATCGGAGGGGTCGGCGAACCACCCCTCGTTGAGGCGCATCCCGTCGGGATCCGCGCAGGGAACGATGTGCCAGGTGGTGTCGAGCCGCTCGCGGAACGGAGCATCCGTCGCCAGCTGCTCGGTCAGGTGCAAAATCGTGAGCGACCCGATCGGTTCATTCGGATGCACTCCGCCGACGATCAGGGCCGATCGCGTGCCCTCGCCGATCGTGTACAGCGAGATCGGTTCGCCCAGGCGACTGGTACCGATGCGCTGCACGCTGATGAGTGCGGGGTGCGCGGTGCGCAGCGCCTCCATCTGCTGCGTGAGCGCATCGACGGTCGGGAAGGCGGTGTGGTCCGGTGCCGCGCCGGCACGGCGGAGGATGTCCTCCACCGTGCCGGCGATCGGTGCCGCTGCGGAATCGTGCACGGGGTGTCGTTCTCTCTCGATCGGATCAGGATGCCGCGGCGGTGACGACCTTGCTCAGGTCGACGCTCCCCGACACCGTGTAGAGCTCGGCGATGCGATCCGAGGTGACGTACAGGTAGCGGTTGCCGAACAGCGGCACCGTCGGGAAGTCCTCGAGGATGCGCTCCTGCACCTTCACGTACCCCTCGGAGGATTCCTCGAAGGTGTCGGCCGCGTTGGCCTCCTGGATCAGCGCGTCGACCTCGGGGTTCGAGTATCCGCCGGCGCCGAAGTTGCCTTCGCCGGTCGCGGTGTACACGGCTGTGAGGGTGTTCTGCTGGCTGGGGTACAGCGCGCCCCAGCGTGCGCGGAACGGTCCGTTCGTCTCGTGCGCGGTGACGCTGTCGACGAAGGCGGCGAAGTCGACCGAGGGTGTGGCGACGACGCTCTCGATGCCGAGGTTCTGGCGCAGCTGGTTCGCGATCGCCCCGAACAGGTCTTCCTGACCCCAGTTGGCGATGTAGTGCACGTCGAGTTCGCCTTCGAAGCCTCCGGCCTCTTCGAGCAGCGCCTTGGCCGCCTCGGGGTCGAACTCGCAGTACTCGCCGCAGACGCCCTCGGGGTCACCGGGCATGCTCGGTGCGGTGAGAGAGGTGGCGGGCACCTGCGAGCCGCCGAAGATCGCGTCGTTGATGGCGTCGCGGTCGATGGCCATCGAGATGGCCTGGCGGATGCGGGGGTCGGCGAAGCGCGGATCGGTCAGATCGAATCCGAGGAAGTCGACGCCCGGAGCATCCAACTCGTAGACGTGCTCGCCGAAGTCGGTGCGCGCCTGGGCGACCTGGGCGCCGGCGATGGCGACGATGTCGACCTCGTCGGCCAGGGCGTCGGTGTAGGCGGTGGCCGTGTCGAGGTACGGCACGAAGGTGACCGCGCTGATGTTCGGCTCGGTGCCGGCGTAGTCGTCGTAGGCCACGGCCTCGATCGGGTCGGTGGGAGACCAGCCGTCGACCAGGGCGAACGGCCCGTTGCCGACCGGGGCTTCCTCCCACGCCTCGAGGTCGTCGAGTGCCGCGGACGGCAGCGGGTAGAGGCCCGTCTGCCCGGCGGTGAGCTGCAGCGGGAACTGCCGGTCGGGGGCGTCGAGCTCGACGGTGAAGGTGAGGTCGTCGACGACGGTGAGACCGGCGAGTTCGGATGCCGTGGGCTCGGCTCCCTCGGCGGGGTTGAGGTCGGCATAGCCGACGACGCCCGCGAGCTGTGCGCCGTTGACCCATCCGTTGGGACCGTAGGCGGCGTAGTTCCAGGTGTCGACGTAGTCCTGCGCGGTCACCGGGGTGCCGTCGTGGAACGTCCACCCGTCGCGGAGCGTGACGGTCCAGAGCGTCGCGTCGTCGGACTCGACGGATTCGGCGGCGACGTAGGTGATCTCGCCCTCGTCGTCGATCGCGGTGAGCGGGGAGAACATCGCGATGACGATGTTGTACGAGGTGAACTGGTTGCCGGGGACGAGGCTGTCGGGTTGCTCGACGGCGAACCGGATCGGGTCGACCTCGGCGTCATCCGTGTCCGACGTCGACGCGGAGCATCCCGCGAGCGACAGTGCCAGGACCGCGGATGCGGCGATCATAAGTCTTGCAGTGCTGTGCATAACTCCTCCTTGAGCCACACCTGACGGGTGCCGCATCGAGTGTGGGCTGGCTCGTTCCTGCGGGATTTCGCAGGGGCTTGTCCAGCACGCTAGATGGCGGTCGTTCAACAATCAATGAAACTTCAGTAGAAATTGAAAGTTGTAATAGGAGTGAAACAGGGTGGAATCGTGCGCGCAATACCCGGGCACCTCCGTTACCCAAACGTGACCGGAGGTGAGTGGTGGCCGACTACTCCGCGGCGAGGAATCCGTCGATCATGAGCGCCCGAAGCCGGGGCTCGAGTTCGGCCCAGAGTTCTGCGAGAGGCACGTCGAACAGGTCGGCCAGGGCCGCCGCGATCTGCCCGACGGTGAGTTCGCCGTCGCACGCGCCCACGAACGCGGCGAGCGCGGGGTCGACGTTCACCGTTCGGGCGAAGCCGCCGCCCTGACGCAGCTCGATCACACTCGGATCATCGTTGCCCGGCAGCAGGTGGCGGGCCTCGGTGACGTCGGATGCCGTGATAAGCGTCGCGGGGATCCCGTCGGCGAGCAGATCGTGGGCGAGCAGTCCACGCGCGAGCGCTTCGCCCACGCCGGAGACATGCTGACCGACCTGTTCGGTGCGTCGAAGGGCAGGGGCGCCACCACGACGCAGCAGCACGTACCCGAAGCCGATCGAGGTCACCCCTCGCGCGGCGAAGTCGTCGAGCCAGGCGGTGAGCAGCGGCGTGAACGACGCGTCGCGCGGCGTCGTGCCGCCGTCGCGGATCCACAGCTCCGCATAGGCGAGCGGCGAGAGCTCCTCGCGCTCGATCACCCACAGGTCGAGATCGCCCGGCACCCAGGCGTCGAGACGAGCGAGGCCGGTCACTCCGTCGCGCGACTCCCAGTTGCCGAGCAGCTGGGCGGTGCCGCCATCGGTCAGGAACTGCGGAGCCGTGCGCATGAACTGCTCCACGAGCGCATCGCCCACGAGGCCGCCGTCGCGGTACTCGTATTCGGGCACACCAGCGGTGCGCGGGGTGATCACGAACGGCGGGTTCGACACGATCAGGTCGAAGGCCTCGCCGGCGACCGGCTCGAACATGCTCCCCAGCCGGAAGTCGATGTTGCTCACACCGTTGAGCATCGCGTTCATCTCGGCGTAGGCGAGGGCGCGAGCCGAGATGTCGGTCGCGACGACCACGCCCGCACGCCGCGAGACGAGAAGCGCCTGGATGCCGCATCCGGTCCCCAGATCGAGCGCGCGCTGCACCTGCACGGGCACGACGATCTCGGCGAGCGTGCGCGAGGCACCGCCGACCCCCAGCACGTGATCGGCGGGAAGAGCGGTGCCGAGGGCCACCTCGTCGAGGTCGCTGGCGATCCACCACTCCCCCACACCGTCGGCATCGACGAACGACTGCGGGCGCAGCAGGGCGGTCGGCGTCACGACGTCACCCTCGACCGTCGCGAGTCCGAGGGCGACGAGTCCGTCGACACCGAGTCGCGCGAGAGCGGTAGCCAGAGCGGCGCGGGGCTGCGGCATCCCGAGCACGAAGAATCGGCCGAGCGTCGCGAGAATTCCGTCGTCTGCGGCGATCGCCCGCAGGATCGGCTCCCGCATTCCCCGAGCCAGCGCATCGTCGGCCTCGGTGCCCCAGAGCCGCCGAAGGGGGTCGGATCGGAGGTCTGCCGCGTCGAGATCAGCGGCGAGCGCGGCGCATCGCAGAGAGTCGGGAGTAGGGGATGCAGTGGCAGACACGGCCGTCACTCTACGCGTCTTCAGGGTTCTCCTCTGTCCGCCCTCCTAGAATCACAGGGTCAGTACTCACGAATCAGCCTGCCTCCAGGGCGTTCGAGGAAGACCTTCATGACCGCGACTACCCCCGATACCGGCCTCCGTGCGCGCGTGCAGCGATTCACGCGCACCGCCGCGGTGTTCGCGATCGCTCTGGGCGTGTGCGGTTTCGCGTCACCGGCGGTTGCGGCCGACGGTGACGACCCGGGCGATGCCGGCTCCGTCGAACTGCACCTCTCGGTCGGCATCCACGGCAAGGTCCTCCCGGGCACCGGGACCACCGCGTCTCTGTCGGTGCAGAACGAGACCGACTCCCAGCTCTCCGCCGGTCAGGTGCTGATCGAGCTGAACCGCACTCCCCTGGCCGACGACGACGCGGTCACGACCTGGCTCGACGACAGCGAGGCGAGCGGAGACTTCGTCGAGCTCGGCTCCGACAGCGCGGATGCCGTCGACCCCGGCGACACGGACACCCTCTCGATCGACGTGCCCCTCGAGGCGCTGGCCGACCTCGCACCCGGGGTGTACCCGGTGCGCGCCGCTCTCAGCGGTGCGACGACGGGAGACCCCGGCAACGACCTCGTCGACCGTGACACGACCACCGAGAGCGTGCTCGTCGTCACCGCCGAATCGACGCAGGTGGGGGTGCTGGTCCCGATCACCGCGTCGCCGGCCGACGGCGTGCTGCTCAGCGCCGAGGAGCTCTCCACCCTGACCGCGGTCGATGGCGATCTCACCGCGGCGCTCGACGGCGTGACGGGCACGGCGGCAGTACTGGCGATCGATCCCTCCATCGTCGCGGCGATCCGGGCGCTGGGCACCTCGGCCCCGTCGTCGGCCACCGACTGGCTGACGCGGCTCGACGAGCTGCCGAACGAGCGTTTCGCCCTGCAGTTCGGCGATGCCGACGCCACCGTGCAGGCACAGGCGCAACTCGCTCAGCTCCTGCAGCCGACCACGCTCCAGACCGCACTGAACCCGCAGAACTTCCCCAGCACCCCGGCCACGGGCACACCGGCGCCGGCCGGTGGAACGCCCGCGCCCACCCCGACGCAGACCGACGCCCCGGTGCTCCCGACCGACGACGAGCTGACGGCGATCGACGGTGCCGTCGACAGCATCCTCTGGCCGCATGCGGGTGCCACGACCGGCGACCTCGCCACGTTCGACGCCTACCTCGGCGGCACCGCGACGACCATCGTGTCGTCTTCGGCCATCGAGGGCACAGCCCCCGCGCACGCCACGGCCGACGGACACGACCTCCTCGTCGTCGACGACACGGCATCCGCGTCGCTCTCCCGCGCGGCATCCGAAGACGACGCCGATGCCCGGCAGCGCTGGCTGGCGGCGACCAGCGCGCATCTCTTCCTCGCAGCTCAGGATGCTCCGCAGACACCGCTGCTGGTCGGACTCACCCGCGACCAGACCCGCGATGCGACCGCCCTGCGCGAAGCGGTCGGGGCCGTCGACTCGATCGGTTTCGACCTGACATCCGTGCGCGCGACGGCCCCGACCGCCGTCACCCTCGCGCCGGCCGACGCCGACACCGCCGCGGTGCGCGTCGCCGCACTGCAGAGCCTGCTGGCCGACGAGGGCACGCTCGCGACCTTCGCGACGATCCTCACCGACCCGCAGCTGCTGCTGAGCCGCGAGCGCATCCGCGTGCTCCGCGAGATCGCGGTGGGCGTGCCCGATGCGAAGTTCAGCGAGAACGTGCAGGCGCACCGCGACGCGACCGACGACACGCTCCACGCCGTCAGTATCCCGCCGTCGAGCACGATCCAGCTGCTCAGCGCCAACGCCGACCTGCCCTTCAGCATCAAGAACGACCTCCCGTGGCCCGTCACGCTGCGGCTCACGGTGGCCCCCACCGACCCCCGGCTCGACGTTCAGGCCAGCACCGACGTGGTCGTGCAGGCCAACACCAGCGCCCGCGTCAAGGTGCCCGTGTCGGCCCGCGTCGGCAGCGGCGAGGTCGGCCTGCGCCTGAACATCTACAGCCCCACCGGAGTGCTCATCGACGGCCCGCAGACGGTGCGCGTCGCGGTGCGCGCCGAGTGGGAGACCATCGGTCTCATCATCTTCGGCTCGCTCGCGGTGCTCCTCATCGTGGGTGGCGTGGTGCGCACCGTGCATCGCCGTCGCCGAGCGGCTGCCGAAGAAGAAGAAGCAGCCGAAACCGTGGAACAGGGAGCGACGACCAGCGATGAGTAGCCTCGGGCGCGCGAGCGCGGTCATCGGCGCCGGCACCCTGGTCTCCCGGGTCACCGGTCTGCTGCGCAGCATCGTCCTCGTCGGGGTCATCGGTTCCGTCGCGTCCGAGGCGGCGGATGCCTTCACCTACGCGAACCAGCTGCCGAACAGCGTCTTCTCACTGATCTCGGTGGGCATCCTCACCGCCGTCATCGTGCCGCAGATCGTCAAGGCGACAGCGGATGCCGACGGCGGCAACGCCTTCATCTCGAAGCTGTTCACCCTCGGCACCGTCGTACTCGTCGTCGTCACGGCGATCGCCACGGCTGCAGCCCCGTGGCTCGTGCACCTGGTGGCGGGCAAGGCCAACGAGACGACGCTGGCGCTCGCGACGGCGCTCGCCTACTGGTGCCTCCCGCAAATCCTGCTGTACGGCCTCTACGCGATGCTCGGCGAGGCGTTGAACGCCCGCAAGATCTTCGGGCCCTTCACCTGGGCACCGGTCGTCAACAACATCGTGTCGATAGCCGGATTCCTGGCACTCGGGGCGTTGTTCGGCCCCGTCTCGACGAAGGCATCGACGTGGACCCCCGAGATGATCACCCTGCTCGGAGGCACCGCCACGCTCGGCATCGCGCTCCAGGCCGTGGTGCTGCTCGTCTTCTGGCGCCGCACCGGACTCGCCCTGAAGCCCGACTTCCGCTGGCGCGGCGTGGGACTCGGCAACGTCGGTCGCCTCGCTGGGTGGACCTTCCTCATGGCGTTCGCGAGCCTTGCCGCCGGCGTGCTGCAGGGGTACATCGTCAGCGAGGTCGCCGGTCTCGGCGCATCGGCCACGGTCACTGCGAACGCCTGGCTGATCTTCATGCTGCCGTACTCGGTCATCGTGCTCTCTATCGGTACCCCGTACTTCACGCAGATCAGCGGCCACGCCGCGGCCGGACGCGACGACGAGGTGCGCGCAGACATCGCGCAGAGCATCCGCACATTGCTGTTCTTCATCGTCGCCGCGACCGCCGCCGTCGCCGCGGCCGCGATCCCCGCCTCCCGCGTCTTCACAGACAACGCCGACGACGCCCAGGCCGCCGCCCTCGTGCTCATCGCCTATCTGTTCGGGCTCATCCCGCTCACGATCCTGTTCATCGTGCAGCGCACCTTCTACGCCTACGACGACACCCGCACGCCGTTCTGGTTCACGATCTTCCAGTGCGTGCTGATCGTCGGCACCGCTCTCGGCGCCCTCGGCCTGCGTGAGGCGGGCATCATCCCGCTCACCTCACTCGCCGCCGCCGTCGCGCTGGGGCAGTCGATCGCGAGCATCGTGCAGACGATCGTCGCCACCTGGTTGCTACACCGAAAGATCGGCGGGCTGCAGATCGGCTCCTGGATGTCGGCGATCGGCCGGTTCGCGATCGCAGGCGTGCCCGCCGGGTTTGCCGGCTGGGGTGCGTTCGTGCTGCTCGGCGGCGTCAACGGGTGGACCATGGAGGACAAGATCCAGGGCGCGGTCGGCACAGCCATCATCGGTCTCGTCGTGGTGCTCGTCTACCTCGCCCTCCTCGCCCTGTTGCGCGCACCCGAGCTCAAGGCCGCCGGCTCGCTCGTTCGTCGGTTCCTCCCCGGTCGCTGAGAGTCCTCTCCGCGTTGCGGCGGCATCCGGCCAGCCTCTCCCGCGCCGTCATTCGGGAGGAGATCCTCATTCCGGAGGACGATTTCGAGGAATCCGACCTCCGGTGTGCAGATCTCCTCCCGAATGAAGGCGGTTCCTCGCCCCGGCGGCATCCGGCGTGCGGGAATGCCACGCGGTTACCATGGGTTGAAGCAGTCGAACATCATTCGATGGCATTGCAGTTCTCACAGGGAGCCTCTTCATGCGTCAGGTCATCATCATCGGCTCCGGCCCCGCCGGATTCACCGCCGCCATCTACGCGGCGCGGGCGGACCTCAAGCCGCTGCTCATCGCGAGCTCGGTCGAGGTGGGCGGTGAGCTGATGAACACCACCGAGGTCGAGAACTACCCCGGCTTCCCCGACGGCATCCAGGGCCCCGAGCTCATGGCCAAGTTCCAGGAGCAGGCCGAGAAGTTCGGTACCGAGGTCGTCTACGACGACGTCACCGACCTCGACCTCGCCGGAACGGTCAAGAAGGTCACCCTCGGCAACGGTGCGGTGCACGAAGCGCACACCGTCATCTACGCCACCGGTTCCGCGTACCGCAAGCTCGGCATCGAGGGCGAAGAGCGCCTCTCGGGCTACGGCGTCTCGTGGTGCGCCACGTGCGACGGTTTCTTCTTCCGTGAGAAGACGATCGCCGTCGTCGGCGGCGGCGACTCCGCGATGGAAGAGGCCACGTTCCTCACGCGCTTCGCTGACAAGGTCTACGTGATCCACCGCAAGGACACGCTGCGCGCCTCGAAGATCATGCAGGAGCGCGCGTTCGCGAACGAGAAGATCGAGTTCATCTGGAACAGCGAGGTCGCCGAGATCATCGGTAAGGACTCCGTGCAGGGCGTGCAGCTGCGCAACACGGTCGACGGCACGCTGAGCGATCTTCCGCTCGAGGGCCTGTTCGTCGCGATCGGCAACGACCCGCGCACGCACCTCGTGCACGACAAGCTGAAGCTCACCGCCGAAGGCACGATCTGGGTCGACGGCCGCTCGTCGGTGACCTCGGTCCCCGGAGTCTTCGCCGCCGGCGACGTCATCGACCCGACCTACCGCCAGGCCATCACGGCTGCCGGTTCGGGCACGGTCGCGGCTCTCGACGCCGAGCACTTCCTCGCCGATCTCGAGGATGCTTCGGTCGAGGTTCCGGCCGCAGAGGCCGCAGAGGTCCTCACCGCCTGATCCCCGGGAACACTTTCCCGTCATCTGCTGTTACAGCAGATGAACCTCGAACAAGGAGAAACTCTGATGAGTGCAAAGGCTACGAGCCAGGCGACCTGGGAGCAGGACGTTCTGCAGGCCGAGGGTCCCATTCTCGTGGACTTCTGGGCCGAGTGGTGCGGACCGTGTCGTATGGTCGCCCCGGTGCTGGACCAGATCCAGGCCGACAACCCCGACAAGATCACCATCCTCAAGCTCAATGTGGATGAGAACCCCGAGTTGGCGATGAAGTACCAGATCACGTCGATCCCGGCGATGAAGGTGTTCCAGGGCGGTGAGGTCAAGACGACCATCATCGGCGCCAAGCCGAAGCCGGCCCTCGAGAAGGACCTCGCTGCCTTCATCGGCTGAGTCTTCTTCGCATTCAGGCCGTCGTCTCCCTCGGGAGGCGGCGGCCTTTTGCTGTGCGGCCCTTCGTCTCGCTTCGCTCGCTCAGGAACCGCCGGGAGCACGGTCGCTCACTCACGAGCGGCCTGTCGAAGAGCCCGGTCCCTGAGCGAGGAGCGAAGCGACGAGACGAGGGGCCTCGCCCGCGCTACTTGTCCGACACCTCGACCAGCGGCAGCCCGCGCGCCGTGCGCGCGCGATCCACGATCTCCTGGATCACCGGGGTCTTGGCGGCGTTGTACGACGCTGTGCCGCGTGCAGCGGCCGCGACGGCGTCGCATTTCGCGTGCACGTAGCGGTCGGCATCGTCGGGGTGCGCACGCAGCCAGTCGCGCAGGATGCGCTGGTTCACGGCATCCCATGCGGATGCCTCGAAGAAGTGCGCGATGTGGGTGCGCGTGCCGTCACTCTCGAGGATCATCACCGGGTGGCTGCGCACGGCGCTGCCGAGGCGCCATCCATCCCGTTCGAGTGAGGCCCGGTGCCGCTCGAACTCCGCAGCATCCGTCACCCGCACGGCCATGTCGATGACCGGCTTCGCGCGCATCCCGGGGATCGCGGTGGACCCGATGTGCTCGATCGTCCAGTCCGGATCACCGCTGTCGCGCAGCCCTGCGGCCGCCTGCTCGAACTGCGCCGGCCACGACGGGTCGTAGGGCACGAGCATCCGCGGCATGTCAGTTGGCGTCCGCGACCGTCGGATCCCAGCGGCGGTACCGTTGCTTCTCGTCGAGCAATACCCAGACGGCCGACGTCAGCTCCGGGTACTCCAGGGCGATCTGCCGCAGCACCCGGTAGTGCCGGGCCTCGTTCGGGCGCACGCCGTCGTTGGCGTTGATGTTGTCGGCGCGCAGCAGGTAGACCACGAGCTCGTCGACGCTCGGGAGGTCTTCCATGAACTCCCAGGGGTCTTCGCCCCCGAGAAGGCGTTCCTGCACGATGACGGCGAGTTCGTCGGCCGCTTCGGCACGCAGCACTTCGAGGCTGGCACGGCGCGGGACGGATTCGGTCATCCCACAAGCCTACGCGCGTGTGCGACGGGGTCGGCGCTCGACCTTCACGTCTTCGGTCATGTCCTCGAGCTCTTTGCCCTTGGTCTCGGCGACCTTGAAGTACACGAAGAAGAACGACAGCAGCGCGAAGAACGCGTAGAAGCCGTAGGCGAAGGGAAGCCCGATGCTCGAGAACGCGGGGAACGTCGTCGAGATGAAGAAGTTCGCCGCCCACTGCGCCGCCGCCGCGACGGCGAGGGCGCCGGCACGGATCGAGTTCGGGAACATCTCGCCCAACAGCACCCAGACGAGCGGGCCCCACGTCGCACCGAAGAACACCACGAAGGCGTTCGCGCAGACGAGAGCGACCGTCGACCACGGATCGGGCAGCGTCACCGCTCCGGCAGCATCCAGAGTGCCGAACGAGAAGGCGACGGCCATCAGCCCCAACGAGATCGTCATGCCGACCGACCCGACGAGCAGCATGATACGCCGGCCCACCTTGTCGACGAGCAGGATGGCGATGATCGTGACGACGATGTTCGTGACCGAGGTGATCACCGTGATCAGCAGGGCCTCGGACTCGCCGAACCCGACCGACTGCCACAGGGTCGTCGAATAATAGAAGATCACGTTGATGCCGACGAACTGCTGGAAGACGGAGAGCAGGATGCCGACCCAGACGATCGGCTTGAGGCCGAAGCGGTTGCCGCGCAGGTCGCGCAGTGACTCGCGCTTCTCGGTGTTGAGCGTGCCGGTGATCTCGGTGATCTTGGCCTTCACGTCGACGGCGCCGGTCACCGTCGTGAGGACTTCCTCGGCCTTGTCGAGCTTGCCCTGCGCCACCAGATAGCGCGGAGACTCGGGCAGACGCAGCGCCATGATGCCGTAGACGATCGCGGGGATCGCCTCGGCGATGAACATCCAGCGCCAGGCGTAGAGACCCCACAGCGACTCCGCCGCTCCCCCGGCGACGTTGGCGAGCAGTGCGTCGGAGAGGAGCGCGACGAAGATACCCGAGACGATGGCGAGCTGCTGCAGCGAGCCGAGGCGGCCGCGCATGTGCGCCGGAGACACCTCGGCGATGTAGGCCGGAGCGATGACCGAGGCGGCGCCGACGCCGAGACCGCCGACCACACGCCAGATGATCAGATCGACGACGCTGAACGCCAGGCCCGATCCGATCGAGGAGACGAGGAACAGCACGGCGGCGGCGACCATGATGGGGATGCGTCCCCACCTGTTCGCCAGCGGACCGGCGAACCAGGCACCCACGGCGCAGCCGATCAGTGCCGACGAGACGGCGAAGCCCTTGAGCCCGTCGCCGAGATCGAAGCCCGAGGTGTTGCCGGCGAGGGCATCCACCGCTCCGTTGATCACCGCGGTATCGAAACCGAAGAGGAATCCTCCGAGTGCCGCCGCGATGCTGATCGCGATGACGCGACCCCTCAACGGTGATCCTGTTGCCGTCTTCGCTGACATGATGCCCTCCCGCAGATCGTCGTTGGAGAGTCTAGGCCTGTGCACCGACGCGCAGACAGTGCTTGACAGCGCGTCTGAAAACACCATCGCGCACGAGGCTCCCCGCCTGGTGGCGGAGCCTCGTGCGCGATGCGAGAGTCGTGCGGGTGCGGGTTCTAGCCGCGGCCGTAGCTTTCTTCACCGAGCTCGGTGAGAATTCGATTGAGATCTTGGATCGACGCGAAATCGATAGTGACCTGGCCTTTGCGAGACCCGAGAGCGATCTTCACACGGGTGTTGAGACGATCGCCGAGCTTGCCGGCCACCTCATCGAGGTAGGCGCGACGCGCTCCGGGAGTGGCCTTGCTCGCCGTGGTACCGCTGCCGGGCTGCGTCTTCGCCGCCTCTTCTGTCGCGCGCACGGACAGGTCTTCGTTCACGACCTTGTCGGCGAGGCGCTGCATCGCCTCGGGCGTGCCCAGGCTGAGGATCGCACGAGCGTGCCCCGCGCTCAGCACGCCGGCAGCCACGCGCTGCTGCACGGGAACCGGAAGCTTGAGCAGACGGATCGTGTTGCTGATCTGCGGGCGTGATCGCCCGATGCGCGTCGCCAGCTCTTCCTGCGTGATGCCGAAGTCTTCGAGCAGCTGCTGGTAGGCGGATGCCTCTTCCAGCGGGTTCAGCTCCGACCGGTGCAGGTTCTCGAGCAGCGCGTCGCGCAGCAGATCTTCATCGGCGGTCTCGCGGACGATCGCGGGGATGAGTTCGAGACCCGCCTCACGAGCGGCGCGTGTGCGCCGCTCCCCCATGATGAGCTCGTACTCGCCCTCGGCGTTGGTGCGCACCACGACGGGCTGCAGCACGCCGAACTCCCGCACGCTGTGCACCAGTTCGGCGAGATCGTCGGCGTCGAAATGCGTGCGGGGCTGGCGAGGGTTCGCGACGATCTTCTGCGGATCCACCTGCACGAGGTGGATGCCGGGGACGACCGCGAGGTCGACCTCGGATGCCGCCTGCGCATCTGCGGACTCCTTCGCCTTCGTCGCCGCTTCAGCGGCACGAAGACTCGCACCGGGGAAGAAGACATCGACCGGACGCTCGGTCTGATCGGCCGTCGGAATGAGAGCGCCGATACCCCGGCCCAGTCCAGTGCGCTTCGCCATCATTTCTCCTTGCTCTGCGTCGCTGGTCGCGACGCGATCTCGACAGCGGCCTCGCGATACGCGATCGCACCGGCGGACTGCCCATCGTAAGCGATCACGGTCTGCCCGAAACTCGGCGCCTCAGAGACGCGAACCGATCGAGGAATCACGGTCTCGAGCACCTGATCCGGGAAGTGACCTCGCACTTCCTCTGCCACCTGCTGCGCGAGGCGGGTGCGACCGTCGTACATCGTCAACAGAATCGTCGACAGGTGCAGCTCCGGGTTCAAGTGCTTCTGGATCATCTGAATGCTGCCGAGCAACTGGCTCAAGCCTTCCAGGGCGTAGTACTCGCACTGGATGGGGATGAAGACTTCGGATGCCGCGGTGAAGGCATTGATCGTGAGGAGCCCCAGCGACGGCGGGCAGTCGATGATCACGAAGTCCATCGGCGTCGTGGCGAGGTACTCGGCCAGCGCCGTACGCAAACGGTGCTCGCGCGCGACCTGCGACACGAGCTCGATCTCGGCGCCGGCGAGGTGAATCGTGCTGGGGGCGCACAGCAGGTTCGGGTTCTCGGGGCTCGTCTGCACGATGTCAGAGAGGGGGAAGCCCTCGATCAGCACGTCGTAGACGCTGGGAGTGTCGGCGTTGTGCGGCACTCCGAGTGCTGTGGAGGCGTTTCCCTGGGGATCGAGATCGATCACCAGGACCTTGGCCCCCAGGCCGGCGAGGGCCGAAGCCACGTTCACCGCCGTCGTCGTCTTACCGACGCCGCCCTTCTGGTTCGAGACCGTGAGCACTCGGGTCTCCCCCGTGAACTCCACCGTCGCCGATTCGAGCGCACGACGGCGGGCAGAGAGGTCAGCGAGCTCCCGCGCGAGCGGTGTATCCATCCCGAAATTCTCATTCGGTGACGCCTTTTCGGATTGTTTCACGTGAAACATCCACTCCTTTCGAGGCCGCGTTCCACTCTAATCGCTCGGGGGGACGTTCCCTCGCGATGCGGGGGTCTCTGGGGCGGGTGGCGTCTGTGCGAGCGGGCACCGTTGGGGTCGTGGAGGCGGGGTGGGATGCCGTACACCGAGCAGAACGGAGTGGTTCTGGGGAGTGTATGGCACGCGCCGTGCCACGCGTGCCCACCTCTCGATGAGCGATGCGGGCTCTCGCCGCCGTTCCTCCACCGCGCGGCGCGGAGTGAGTACCGGGTAGGTGAAGCCACCTGCGCGCGTCGGAGCGCGGTGCATCGACCCGCGCTGGCTCCCTCCTCCACCCTCCGTCGTAGATCCTTCGCCTGCGTGCGGGGCACCTCTCTCTCCCACTACGCACCGAACACGCATCCGAGACGCCGAACTGCAGGGCTTGACCACGTCGCGCATCCCCCTACACGTGCTGCGGGTTTCCGGCTAGCTCGCACGGGGGGAGACTTCCCTGTGCAGGCATGCCGGGAGGATGCTCGCGATCGCGTCGCAGTGCCGCACCCTCCCCTGCGTTCGCCGTCGCATGCATCGCGTTACACGCCGGCGCTTCATTCATCAGCCTCCCCGCGATCCCCTGGAGTGCGGCTCCTCGACGCGGGGATCCACCTCAGTGGCGTGTATCGAGTGTCACCGCTCCCCAGGGTGCGAGGTACACCGCTCTCAGCCAAGACAACGCCTGTTGTTTCACGTGAAACAACAGCCGCTTCGGTGGCGTCGTCACCCACCGAAAGCCCCCGGCCTCATCGGGCAGCGGAGCGACATCCACCCGAGACGCTGAACTATCCGTGCGATCAGATTGCGCGCGCTTTGTCCGGAGAGCAGGGCACCCGCCGACACCCGGTCGACGACGCAAGGCACCACGCCCGAGTATCAACACGTCGCCGATGATCGGCTGGTGGGACTCGCGCGCCACGGCAACCCCGTGCTCGATGCTGCTCTCGACCTCGACTCCTATGCGGCTGTGCCGCACGTCATCGTGTCGCGCAGAGGGCGCTTCCCGCATGCCGTCGACACGGCGGTCGGGGCAAAGTCCCATCTCTGTGAGCGTTTCACGTGAAACATCGACCGGTGTTCTCCAGCGGATAGTCCGTGCGTGCACCGTGCACCGTTCACCCGGACCGTAAGGGCCTGAATGCAGGCCCCACACCGCACCGGCCGACGTGTTTCACGTGAAACACGTCGTGAGGGGTGCACGGGAAGGACTACCCCTGCATGGCGATTTCGCGCGGTGGAAGCTCGAGATAGACGTCGATGGAATCTTCGTGATCGAGAACGAAACCGTGACGCTCATAGAGACGACGGGCTGCACTCCCCCGCAGCACGTTCAGACGGAGATGGACATCCGTCGAGCGTGACGACAGAATCTGCGAGAGCACACCGTTTCCGATGCCCTTCCCTTGGTGGGACGGGTCGATATAGAAGTGCTCCAGCCAGACAGCATCCTTTTCGGACCGGAGGGTGACCACGCCGACATCATCTCCGCCGACGACGATGGCTCGGGTCTGCGCAGGGATGAACGCATCGAGAAAGCGCTGACGCACTCGGATCGGATCGAAGCGACCGAGGCGCTCGAGGTCGGGGCGCAGTACGACTGCGCGAAGCTCCATGATCCAGTACGCATCCTCGGCCACACTCTGCCGGTACTCCCACGCGACCATCTCTCTCCTCAACTCGATATCTCCGTTCCTTCACTGAACAGGTGCCCGTCGCTCCAGATGTTTCACGTGAAACATCGATCTCTGCCACTCTCCGCTCGACCACTGGCCCACCCGCATGTGTGATCCGCGGGTGACTGCACCCGAAGGCCAGAGCGGTGCATGGGCACTCGACCGATGTTTCACGTGAAACATCCGTGCCACCCCCACACTGAATACGCCACCATCCGCCCGTGCCCCCAATGCCATTCACCAACCACACCAGAGGTGGTGGTCGGTGAATCGCACAGAGAATCACGCGGTAGGGACTTCTGACACGCGCGAGCGAAGGAGGCTACCCCCTACGCCCACAGCCGCAGCCGCTGCTCACTTCAGCGCAGACGACGCCTGCTCAAGCCCATCAACTACCGGAGCGAACATGTTTCACGTGAAACATCCGCTCTCAGCCGCGCACGACCGCCCGCACGACGCGCGTGATCTCGGGGAGGACACCCTCGCCCAGAACCTCGACGCGAACATCTGACAGTCGGTACTTCTTGATCTGCTTCTGCGCAGCGTCGATCTCGTTCGCCGCGTTCATACCCTTGAAGAGCGTGACCTCTCCCCCGTCGCGCACGAGCGGTGCCGTCAGCGGCAGGAGCGTACGGAGAGCGCTCACCGCACGAGCTGTGACCATGTCGAATGCAGCAGTGTGGGGGACATCTTCTGCCCGAGCCCGCAGGATGTCGACGTTCGTGAGCTCGAGCGCATCCACCTGCTCGGTCAGCCACGTGACGCGACGCTCCATCGGCTCGACGAGTGTCCACTGCACATCCGGACGTGCGATCGCCAACACGATCCCCGGCAACCCTGCGCCGGAGCCGATGTCGGCCACGCTGCCATGGAAGAGCGGCGCCGCGATCACGCTGTTCAAGATGTGACGAGTCCACAGACGCGGCAGCTCGAGGGGACCAATGAGTCCGCGCTCCTCGCCTTCACGCGCGAGCGCTCCGGTGAACGCGCGAGCGACATCGATCCGATCGCCGAACAGTTCGACCGCGACGGTCGGCTCGACCTCGAGCTCACTCATGATTCGCGCACCAGATGTTTCACGTGAAACATCAACGACGACGGAGGACCGTGTGACGGTCAGCACCCTCGCCGTACGACTCCGAAACGAGGCCTCGGTCCGCAGCGATGTCATGAACGAGCTTGCGCTCGTAGCTCGACATCGACGGAAGCGACGCCTGCGAGGAACCCTCGTCGAGCTTCGCGGCTGCCGCGTCTACCAGCGTCTCGAGCTGACGACGACGGGTGTCGCGTGAGCCACCGATGTCGAGGATCAAGCGTGAGAAGGATCCGGTCTTGCTCTGCACTGCCAGTCGCGTGAGTTCCTGCAGCGCCTGAACCGTGTCGGGGGCCGAGAGCAGGCTCAGGCCATCGCCCTCCGCCTCGACCGAGACGTAGGCACGGCCCTGGCGCACGTCGAGATTGAGGTCGCCATCGATATCGGCGATGTCGAGGAACTCTTCGAGGTAGTCGGCGGCGATGTCGCCTTCGTTCTCGAGCTCAGCAACGGTGGGCTCGACGTTCTCGGTAGCCGTCTCGGTCATGAGGCGCTCCCCTTCTTCTTCGCACGCTTCTTACCCACGGGCTGCTGACGCTTCGGGGTCTCGGCCTTGGCCTTCTCGGCCTCCTCGAAGAGGCGCTTCTGATCTGCCTCGTAGGCGGCCATCGGAACGACCTTGCCGGATCCGTCGATCGCCTTGCCCTTGCGAGCGAGTCGCTCCTCGCGTGCCTTGGCGGCCTCGGATCCCGGGGTCGGCATCTCACGGATGACGAGGAACTGCTGGCCCATGGTCCACAGGTTCGAGATGAACCAGTACACGACGACGCCGAGCGGGAAGAAGACGCCCGAGAAGATGAAGCCCAGCGGCAGGATGTAGAGCATGATCTTCTGCATCTGGTACGCCTGGCCGGTCTTGGCCTCGGGCGACAGGTTCTTCGAGATGATCTGCAGCTGAGTGAAGAACTGCGAGCCGATCATGAGAACGACCAGCGTGACGAGAATGACGATCGCCGTGGTGTTGCCGGCGTCGACCGCGTTACCGAGGGTCTCGTGCAGCGAGGCGACCCCGAAGAGCTTCGCGTCGTAGAACTGCTCGGTGAGCTCTGCGCTCAGGAAGCCCACACCGCCCGTGCCGGCCGCGTGGTGCTTGGTGACATCGCTGAGCACGCTGAACAGAGAGAAGAAGACCGGCATCTGCACCAGCAGAGGCAGGCAGCTCGACATCGGCGTCGTGCCGTGCTTCTTGTACAGCGCCATGGTCTCGCGGCTCATCGCCTCGCGGCTGAGCTGATCGCGCTTGCCCTTGTACTTCTCCTGAACTTTTCGCAGTTCAGGAGCAATTTCCATCATCTTTCGCTGGCTCTTGATCTGCTTCACGAAGAGCGGGATCAGCGCGGCGCGAACGACGATGACGAGTCCGACGATCGACAGGACCCAGGTGATGCCAGACGCTGCAGGCAGTCCGACCGCGGTCAGCAACCAGTGCCATGCGACGAGAACCAGCTCGACCAGCCACTTCAGGGGCCAGAGGATGGTTCCGATCAGATCGAAGCCTCCAGCGGAGGGGGCCGGCGACGGTGTGGCGCTGGCGAGCAGAAGGTCGAGACCCACCGGTCAGTCCTTTCGAGCGGGAACGACGAAACCGTGCTCGGTCAAGTCGTGACGGAAGTGTTGGTGCGGTTTCACGTCGTCGACGCCCCCGCGGGTCCAGGGATTGCAACGGACGATGCGCCATGCCGAGAGCAGTGTTCCCCGCACGGCGCCATGCTGTTGCACCGCCCCTACAGCGTAAGCGGAACACGACGGGTAGTACGCACAGACATCTCCGTACATCGGAGAGATCACCTTGCGATACCCGGCGAGGAACCCGAGTACGAGATTGCGGGGGACGAGAGGGATGCTCCGCACCAGGTCTCCCGTGTGCAGATGCGCCGTCCCGATCGACGAAGCAGGAAGGGCGGTCATGATGCGTCCACCGGAGCGAGGCGAGTGAGGCAGCGGTTCACATCGGCACTCAGGTCGGCGTAGGTCGCCGTCGCAGACGAAGGAAGGGCACGGATGACGACATCCGTGCCCTCGGGAACGCGCGACAGTGCCTCGGCGCAGACAGCCTTGAGTCGGCGACGCACCGTGTTTCGAACCACGGCGTTGCCGACCTGCTTGCTGATGATGAAGCCGAATCTCGCGGCTCTGCTCTCACCCGTCGTCATCAACGAGGTGATGACGCGGGCGCCGCCGCAACGGGAGCCTCGGCGAACGACCAAGCGGTAGTCGGTGCCGAGAGTCAGCCGATGCGAGCGGGCTAGCACAGCGAATTACGCAGAGAGCTCGGTGCGGCCCTTCGCGCGGCGGGCCGCGAGGATGCCGCGGCCGGCGCGGGTGCGCATGCGGGCACGGAAGCCGTGCTTCTTGGCGCGGCGACGGTTGTTGGGCTGGAAGGTGCGCTTAGTCATGGAATCACTCCGGGAATGCTGCCACCGGGTTCACTTCGACCGGAGACATGGGGAACTGCCTAAATAGGCATAAGTCAACCGACTAAGGGTACGTCGGGACGGCGCGCAGAGCAAATCTGCGCGCTTCGGCTGGCTCGTGATGACCGTACCGCACAGCCATTATCCACAACCCCCACCGAGCCGGTCCACACAACACGCGCGCGGATTCTCGGGGGCAGGTTGCCGTTCCGGGCCACGGTGACTACCGTGGGCATCCGTAGTTATCCACAGGGCGCGACGTCTTTCCCGCCCTCACCGATCCCCCGCGCGGAGCGTCATGTCATCACCAGCCCAGCCCGACGTTCCGATCTGGACCACGGTGCAGGAGCTGCTGGTCGACGACGACCGGGTGACGCCCCAGCTGCAGGGCTTTCTGAGTCTCGCTGTTCCGGCCGGCGTGATGGCTGCGACGCTCTACCTCGAGGTGCCCAACGACCTCACGGCCGCGCAGATCAACAAGCGACTGCGCCTGCCGATCATGGAGGCGCTCACTCACATCGGCGAAGAGGTCACGTCGTTCCGTGTGGTGGTGAATCCCGAACTCGTCGAACAGGCCACGGCGCCGATCGCGGTGCAGGACTTCGGTCGTCAAGACGGCATGCGCGTCGAGTCGCCGATGGAGCAGCCGACTCCCCTCCGCCACGAGTCGCGACTGAACCCCAAGTACACGTTCGACAACTTCGTCATCGGCCAGTCGAACCGCTTCGCGCACGCTGCTGCGGTCGCCGTCGCCGAGGCACCGGCCAAGGCGTACAACCCGCTCTTCATCTATGGCGACTCGGGTCTGGGAAAGACCCACCTCCTGCATGCGATCGGCGACTACGCGCAGTCCCTCTACCCCGGGGTGAAGGTTCGGTACGTCTCGAGCGAAGAGTTCACCAACGATTTCATCAACTCGATCGCCAACAACCGCGGTGCCGCCTTCCAGGCGCGATACCGCGAGGTCGACATCCTCCTCATCGACGACATCCAGTTCCTGCAGGGTCGTGCCGAGACGCAGGAGGCGTTCTTCCACACCTTCAACACCCTGCACGATCACAACAAGCAGGTGGTCATCACCAGCGATGTCGCGCCGAAGCACCTGACCGGCTTCGAGGATCGGATGCGCAGCCGCTTCGAATGGGGCCTCATCACCGATGTGCAGGCGCCCGACCTCGAGACGCGCATCGCCATCCTCCGCAAGAAGGCGCAGAGCGAGGCCCTCCACATTCCCGACGAGGTACTCGAGTACATCGCGACGGTCGTCTCCTCGAACATCCGCGAGCTCGAGGGCGCACTCATCCGCGTCTCGGCCTTCGCGAGCCTGAACCGTTCCGCTCTCGACATCTCTCTTGCCCAGACCGTGCTGCGCGACATCATCGACACGGCCGAAGACAACATCATCTCGCCGACCGACATCATCACGGCCACCGCGCAGTACTTCAAGCTCACCGTCGACGACCTCTACGGCTCCAGTCGGTCGCAGCAGATCGCGACGGCACGCCAGATCGCCATGTATCTGTGCCGTGAGCGTACGAGCCTGTCGTTGCCGAAGATCGGACAGCTCTTCGGCAACCGCGACCACACCACCGTCATGTACGCCTATAAGAAGATCAGCGACCTCATGAAGGAGCGTCGCTCCATCTACAACCAGGTCACCGAGATCACCACGCAGCTCGGACGACGCTGAGGTTCACGATCCTCGAAGAAGGGGACACGGCATCCGCACCGATGCCGTGTCCCCCTTTTTTCGACCGCTCGGCGCTCTCCATAGCATCCGATAGATGCTTCTATGCACATGTGGATAACTTGTGGATGGATGGGGATTCCATCGGGACGAATGTGGGCTGAGAAGGCAAACCTGTGGATAACTACGGGGAGACCAGGATGACCCCGGATGCCATCCACCCGCGTATTCCTCAGGGTTTCCACAACTGACAACCGTGTAGTTCCTTACTCGCTCTAGCTATCCACCGAGTTATCCACAGAATCCACAGCGGTTAACACCGTTAAGGAGTTAACCCAGTTAAGGCGCGATCCGATCACCAGACGGTGGGGACAACCCGATCGAACGACGGGAATGCCCACGGCGTAGGGATCAGCGGGACTGTGGGGCTATCCTGGGAATCCCTGCGGTGGGATAACCCCTGCAGCTGCATTGACGACACTCGTCACAGATCGACGACAAGGGAGCACCCGTGAGGTTTCAGGTCAACCGCGATGTCTTCAGTGAGGCTGTGTCGTTCGTCGTCAAGCTTCTTCCGCAGCGAAACCCGCAGCCGATCCTGGCCGGTGTGCTGATCGAGGCAGACGGTTCCGGGCTCACGCTCTCGGCCTTCGACTACGAAGCATCCGCTCGCACGACGATCGAAGCGACGGTCGACACCCCCGGCACGATCCTCGTCCACGGACGACTCCTGTCGGACATCGCGAGCCGCCTGCCGAACGCCCCGATCGAGATCGCGGTCGAGGAAGACGGTGGAATCACCGTCAGCTGCGGTTCGGCACGATTCACCCTCGCCGCCATGCCCGTCGAGGAATATCCGTCGATCCCCGAGGTGGCCGGTTCATCCGGTGTCGTTCCCGCCGATGACTTCGGTACCGCGATCGCACAGGTCGGCTTCGCCGCGTCCCGCGACGATGTGACTCCGGTGCTCACCGGTGTGCAGCTCGAGGTCTCAGGCCACAACCTCAGCCTGGTCGCCACCGACCGCTACCGCGTCTCGCTTCGTGATGTGCCATGGGACGGCGAATCAGCCGGCGAGCAGAGCGCGCTGGTCCCGGCCCGTACCCTGGTCGAGGTCGGCAAGACCTTCGGTCACGCCGGAACGATCCAGATCGCGTTCTCCGGAGCAGGCGACCGCGAGATCATCGCTTTCACCGCCGGCAACAAGACCGTGACGTCGCTGCTGATCAAGGGCAACTTCCCGCCCGTCCGTCGTCTGTTCCCCGAGCAGACCGACCACTACGCGGTCGTCAACACCGCCGATCTCGTCGAAGCGGTTCGTCGTGTCGCCCTCGTGCTCGACCGCGCAGCCCCGCTGCGGTTCACGTTCTCGAGCGACAGCGTGACGATGGATGCCTCGGGCAGCGAGCACGCCCGTGCCTCCGAGTCGGTCGACGCGATCCTCTCGGGTGGCGACGAAGTCGTGCTCGGACTCAACCCGCAGTACCTGATCGAGGCACTCGGAGCGGTCAAGAGCGAGTTCGTGCGCGTGACGTTCACGTCGAGCGACAACGCGAACAAGCTCAGCCCGGTTCTGATCACGAGCCAGACCTCGGTCGACCAGGCCGGTCTCGACTCGTTCAAGTACCTGCTGCAGCCGAACCTGCTGCTGCGCTGATCACGACGGGCCGGAACATCCACTGTCCGACCCCGAAGGTAGGCTGACCAGGTGATCGTGGAGCACTTGAGTCTGGTGGATTTTCGCAATTACGCGACCGCCGAACTCGCCCTCCACAAGGGCCCGAACGTTCTCGTCGGTCGTAACGGGCAGGGCAAGACGAATCTCGCCGAAGCCGTCGTCTTCCTCGCGACGCTGGGTTCGCATCGGGTGTCGTCCGATGCGCCGATGGTGCGCGACGGCCAGGAGTACGCGATCATCCGTGCGCGTCTCTCGCATGGCGAACGCAAGGTGCTCGCCGAGGTGCAGGTGAACCGGCAGGGGTCGAACAAGGCCCGCATCAACGGCTCGCCGTCGAAGACCAATGAGCTTCCGCGCTATGCGCACGTCGTGCTGTTCGCTCCCGAAGATCTGCAGATCGTGCGGGGTGACCCGTCGGCGCGACGTCGCTTCATCGATCAGCTCCTCGTGCAGCGCACTCCGCGCCTCTCCGCGGTTCTCGGCGACTACGACCGAGTGCTGAAGCAGCGCAACGCGCTCCTCAAATCCGCCCGATCCCGCGGAATCCGGGGTGAGGCGCTCAGCACCCTCGACGTCTGGGACGACAAGCTCGTCGCACTCGGCTCCGAGATCATCGTCGCCCGCCATCGGCTCGCGAAAGATCTGCAGCAGCCGGTGGCCGACGCCTACGCCGCGATCGCCGGTGCCGATCATCAGCCTCAGCTCGAGTGGGCACTGTCGATCCGCGGCGGCGATCCCGAAGACGAGTACGGGCAGCCGACGGATGCTGCGGCCGCCGCCGAAGACACCTCTCTGACCCAGGCGACCGTCGCCGAGATGTTCCGCGCTTCGCTGCTCTCGAAGCGATCGAACGAACTCGACCGGGGGTTGACCCTGACCGGTCCGCACCGCGACGACCTGGTGCTGCGGGTGCGCGCCCTTCCGGTGAAGGGCTACGCCTCGCACGGCGAATCGTGGTCGGTCGCTCTGGCTCTGCGTCTCGCGTCTGCCGAGCTCCTGCGCAGTGAATCCCCCGCCGGCGACCCGGTGCTGATCCTCGACGACGTGTTCGCCGAGCTCGATGCCGACCGCAGACAGCGACTGGCCTCCTTGACGGCCGGCTACGAGCAGGTGGTGGTGACCGCAGCCGTGGAGGAGGATATTCCTGCGGTGCTGCACGCGCACGTCGTGCGCATCAACGCCGGAACGATCAGCGACGAGCGCGAAGGGAGCGACGAATGAGCGACATCACGACCACGGCATCCGATGCATCCGATGCTCCCGAAACCGTCTCGACCTACCTGCGCCTGCGCGGGCTCAAGCCGAGTGCCAAGAGCTGGAAGCGCAAGCGACGCATGGTCGTCGACGACGACAACGCGCCGTTCACCCCGGGTCGCGATCCGGGGGCGCTCGGTTCGGTGCTCGACAAGCTGAGCCGTGATTCCGGATGGCAGATCACGCTCGCGCGCGAAGACCTGGTTCGACAGTGGGCTGATCTCGCCGGTGCCGACACCGCGAAGCACTCCGAACCCGTGTCACTGGAGCGCGGATTACTCACGGTGAAATGCGATTCGACGGCCTGGGCGAAGAACCTCCAGTACATGCGCGGGACCATCCTCACCGAGATCGGCCGGCGCTATCCGGATGCCGGCGTCGAGAACCTGCGCTTCATCGGACCCGACGTTCCCTCGTGGAAATGGGGTCCCAGAGTCGTTCCAGGGCGGGGCCCACGCGATACCTACGGGTAGGGCACCATGCAAGGGGGTCTGACGGCTCAGAGGGGCACACGCGGCCGTTGAGCGGTATTTCACGACAAAACCCCGCTAGACTGGGAGTTCGTGATATCGATGTGGAGAATGCCCTCTGATGACGCCTGAATCCCCTGCTGACGAGACGGAATCGACCACCGGGGGAACCCCTGACCCTTCGACGGGATCCGAGACCTCGAGCACGTCGATCTCACCCAAGGTGAAGCAGCCCGGTGAGTACGGTGCCGACTCGATCCAGATCCTCGAAGGTCTCGAAGCGGTCCGCAAGCGCCCCGGTATGTACATCGGGTCCACCGGTCCCCGTGGTCTGCACCACCTGGTCTACGAGATCGTCGACAACTCCGTCGATGAGGCACTGGCCGGCTATGCCGACACGATCCTCGTGACCCTGCGCGCCGATGGCGGCGTGCGCGTCGTCGACAACGGCCGCGGCATTCCCGTCGACCCGCACTCCTCCGACCCGTCGAAGTCGACGGTCGAGGTCGTGCTCACGATCCTGCACGCCGGTGGAAAGTTCGGCGGCGGCGCCTACGCCGTCTCCGGTGGCCTGCACGGTGTCGGTTCCTCCGTCGTGAACGCGCTCTCGACGCGCTTCGATGTCGAGGTGAAGCAGAAGGGCTTCGTCTGGCACCACAGCTTCGCCAACGGTGGAGCACCCCAGCAGAAGCTCGAGAAGGGCGAGGCGACCGACGATACCGGTACGACCATCACCTTCTGGCCGGACTCCGAGATCTTCACCGAGACCATCGAGTTCGACTACGACACCCTGCGCACCCGCTTCCAGCAGATGGCGTTCCTCAACAAGGGACTGCGCATCGAGCTGCGCGACGAGCGCGAATCCTCGGCCTACGAGGTCGAAGAAGATGGCGCGACGGTCACCAAGCAGCCCGGCGACATCTTCTTCTACGAGCGGGGACTCGTCGACTACGTCGAGTACCTCAACAAGGTGCGTCACGCCGAGGTCGTCAACGACGAGATCATCGCCTTCGAATCCGAAGACGTCGCGCGCAAGATCTCTCTCGAGGTCGCGATGCAATGGACCACCTCGTACACCGAGAACGTCTTCACCTACGCGAACACCATCAACACGCACGAGGGTGGAACCCACGAAGAGGGTTTCCGCGCCGCGCTCACGACGCTGGTGAACAAGTACGCCCGCGCGAACAACATCCTCAAGGAGAAGGACGACAACCTCTCCGGTGACGATGTGCGCGAGGGTCTCACCGCCGTCATCTCGATCAAGCTGGGCGAGCCGCAGTTCGAGGGGCAGACCAAGACCAAGCTCGGCAACACCGAGGCGAAGGCGTTCGTGCAGAAGGTCGTCGGCGATCAGCTCGGCGACTGGTTCGACCGCAACCCCACGCAGGCCAAGAACATCATCCGCAAGGCGCTCGATGCGGCGACCGCTCGTCTCGCCGCGCGCAAGGCCCGCGAGACCGCGCGCCGCAAGAGCGTGTTCGAGTCGGCCGCGATGCCCGACAAGCTCAAGGACTGCACGAGCAAGGACCCGTCGATCAGCGAGATCTTCCTCGTCGAGGGTGACTCGGCCGGCGGTTCTGCGGTGCAGGGTCGCGACCCGCACACGCAGGCGATCCTCGCGCTCCGAGGCAAGATCCTCAACGTCGAGCGTGCGCGTCTCGACAAGGCGCTGGGCAACAAAGAGGTCCAGGCGATGATCCAGGCCTTCGGCACGGGCATCGGCGAGGACTTCGACATCGAGAAGGCCCGCTATCACAAGATCGTCCTGATGGCGGATGCCGATGTCGACGGCCAGCACATCACGACGCTGCTGCTCACCCTGCTGTTCCGCTACATGCGCGGGCTGATCGAGGCCGGTTTCGTGTACCTCGCGATGCCGCCGCTGTACCGCCTGAAGTGGTCGAACTCGCCCCACGAGTACGTGTTCAGCGACGAGGAGCGCGATGCGCTGCTCAAGTACGGCCTCGACAACGGCAAGCGCATCCCGAAGGATGCGGGCATCCAGCGCTACAAGGGTCTCGGTGAGATGAACCCGAAGGAGCTGTGGGAGACCACGATGGATCACTCCACCCGCACCCTGCAGCAGATCACGATCGAAGATGCTGCTGCTGCCGATGAGATCTTCAGCGTGCTGATGGGCGAAGACGTCGAGTCCCGCCGCAGCTTCATCCAGCGCAACGCCAAGGACGTCCGCTTCCTCGACATCTAGACATGCCATGGGTCCCTGCGTTCGCCGAGGGGTCCCGGATGCTTCGACAAGCTCAGCAACCCAGGAAATGACACATGACTGACGAAGAACGCACTGAACCCGCGCACGATCACGGCAAGATCGACCAGGTCGACCTGCAGTCCGAGATGCAGCGCAGCTATCTCGACTACGCGATGGCCGTCATCGTCGGCCGCGCGCTGCCCGATGTGCGCGATGGGCTCAAGCCCGTGCACCGCCGTGTCATCTACGGCATGTACGACGGCGGATTCCGCCCCGACAAGTCGTTCTCGAAGTGCGCCCGTGTTGTGGGCGAGGTCATGGGTCAGTACCACCCGCACGGTGACTCGGCGATCTACGACGCTCTCGTGCGTCTCGTGCAGCCGTGGTCGCTGCGCTACCCCTTGGCTCTCGGCCAGGGCAACTTCGGCTCGCCGGGCAGCATGGGCGCCGCAGCCCCTCGATACACCGAGACCAAGATGGCTCCGCTCGCGCTCGAGATGGTGCGCGACATCGAAGAAGACACCGTCGACTTCACCGACAACTACGACGGCCAGACGCAGGAGCCGACGGTGCTCCCCGCGCGGTTCCCGAACCTGCTGGTCAACGGGTCCGTCGGCATCGCGGTCGGTATGGCCACGAACATCCCGCCGCACAACCTGCGCGAGGTGTCGGAAGCGGCCCTCTGGGCCCTCGACAACCCGGGCCTCCCCCGCGAAGAGCTGCTCGAGGGTCTCATGCAGCGCGTTCCCGGTCCGGACTTCCCGACCGGCGCGCAGATCCTCGGCACCAAGGGCATCCACGAGGCGTACCGCACCGGCCGCGGCTCGATCACGATGCGCGCCGTCGTCAACGTCGAAGAGATCCAGGGCCGCACCTGCCTGGTCGTCACCGAGCTGCCGTACCAGGTGAACCCCGACAACGTGGCGGTCAAGATCGGCGACCTCGCCCGTGACGGCAAGATCACCGGCATCGCCGACATCCGCGACGAGTCGTCCGACCGCACAGGACAGCGCCTCGTCGTCGTGCTCAAGCGCGATGCCGTCGCCAAGGTCGTGCTGAACAACCTGTACAAGCACACGCAGCTGCAGGAGAACTTCGGCGCCAACATGCTCGCGATCGTCGACGGCGTGCCCCGCACGCTCGCGATCGACGGCTTCGTCTCGCACTGGATCACGCACCAGATCGAAGTGATCGTGCGCCGCACGCAGTACCGCCTCAACGAGGCCGAGAAGCGGATGCACATCCTGCGCGCCTACCTGAAGGCGCTCGACGCGCTCGACGAAGTCATCGCGCTCATCCGCCGGTCGCAGAGCACGCAGGACGCGAACGACGGGCTGCAGAAGCTCCTCGACATCGACGAGATCCAGGCCGACGCGATCCTGCAGATGCAGCTGCGCCGTCTCGCCGCGCTCGAGCGTCAGAAGATCATCGACCAGGCCACCGAGCTCGAAGCGATGATCACCGACTACAAGGCGATCCTCGCCGATGAGGGCCGTCAGCGCGCCATCATCCGCGAAGAGCTCTCGGGCATCGTCGACAAGTTCGGCGACGACCGCCGCACGCACATCCTGCACGGTTTCGACGGCGACGTCTCGATGGAAGACCTCATCGCCGAAGAGGAGATGGTCGTCACCGTCACCCGCGAGGGCTACATCAAGCGCACGCGCAGCGACAACTACCGCTCGCAGCACCGTGGTGGCAAGGGCATCAAGGGTGCCCAGCTGCGCGCCGACGACATCGTCGAGCACTTCTTCGTCACGACGACGCACCACTGGCTGCTGTTCTTCACCGACAAGGGTCGCGTCTACCGCGCGAAGACCTACGAGGTGCCCGAGGCCGGCCGCGACGCGAAGGGCACGCACGTCGCGAACCTTCTCGCGCTGCAGCCCGACGAGAGCATCGCGCAGGTCCTCGACATCCGCGACTACGCCGTGGGCGAGTACCTGGTGCTCGCGACGCGGGGCGGTCTGGTCAAGAAGACCCGCCTCGAGGCGTACGACACCAACCGTCAGGGCGGCGTCATCGCGATCCGTCTGAACGAAGACGACGCCCTCGTCAGCGCTCTGCTCGTCGACGCGTCGGACGACATCCTGCTCATCAGCCGCCACGGCATGTCGGTGCGCTTCCAGGCCAACGACGACACGATGCGACCGATGGGTCGCGCCACGGCCGGCGTCAAGGGAATGAAGTTCCGCGCGGGCGACACGTTGCTCTCGGCATCCGTCGCCGCACCCGGCAGCTTCGTCTTCGTCGTCACCGACGGCGGCTACGCCAAGCGCACCGCGGTCGAGGAATACCGCGTGCAGGGACGAGGCGGATTCGGCATCAAGGTCGCCAAACTCAACGACGATCGGGGCACCCTCGCGGGCGGTCTGATCGTGTCTGAGGACGACGAGGTCTTGGTGGTTCTGTCCAGTGGCAAGGTGGTACGCTCTGCCGTGGCCGAGGTGCCCGCCAAGGGCCGTAACACCATGGGAGTGGTGTTCGCCCGGACGACGGAAGCCGACCGGATCCTCGCGATCGCTCGCAACATCGAGCGTGGCCTCGCCGAGGAAGAAGCCTCGGATGAGGCGGATGCCGCAGCAGACGTCGCCGAGACGACAGAGACCCCCGAGGAAAGCACGGACGCATGAGCACAGTAGCCGACAAGCTCGCGAAGAAATCCACGCGCAAGGCCGGCGGCAAGCAGGTACGCCTGCGGCTGGTCTACGTCGACTTCTGGTCGGCCGTCAAGCTGTCGTTCCTCGGCGCCGTGGCGCTCGCGGTCGTCACGATGGTGTCGTTCTTCCTGATCTTCCTCGTGCTGCAGGCGACCGACATCATGTCGACCGCCGACGCCTTCGTGCGCAGCCTGACCTCCGACGCGATCATCCTCTCGGAGATCGTCGGCCTTCCGCAGGTGATGGCGTTCGCGGCCGTGGTCGCGATCATCAACCTCATCGTCTTCACAGTGCTCGGCGCCGTCGTCGCCGGAATCTACAACCTCGCCGTGAAGGTGACGGGCGGACTGCTCGTCGGCTTCATGTCGAACTGACCTACCCAGAGTTCAGACGAAGGGGCGGATGCTGAGGCATCCGCCCCTTCGTCGTTCCCGGGCTGCCCGGGGGGGTAGGGAAAACCCGAAGGCAGGTGTCTGGATGCCTCGGTGTCGGGGCGATGCGCGCGCCCGTACCTTGGAATCATGACCACACAGACTGCGACCCCGCCGCAGGCGACGGCCGTGAAGCCGCCGCTGCGCATCTTCCTCACGATCCTTCACCTGGCAGGTGTCGGAGCGATCGGCGGCATCATCAACGTGGCTCTCGTCGGCATGCTCGGCACCGGACTCGGGCTGCTCTTCGCCGCCGGCATCGGCATCGTCTTCCTCGTCGGCCTCGTCTACGCCCTCTTCGGCGTCGGCTGGTTCGAGGTCGCCCGCGTGGGCGGTCTCTACCGCACACCGATCGCTCCTCTGCGTCCGCGCCGCAGCGACCGCCCCGGTTTCGTCGGATGGCTGCGGTCGCTCGGACGCCAGACCATCGACGGTCGGATGTGGCGGGCGATCGCGAACTTCGCGATCGCGGCCGTCTTCGGCTGGATCGTGCTCCGGCTGGCCTGGGGTGTCGTGTGGTCGGCGATCATCGCGTTCGCGCCGCTCACCCCGGCCGACACGGTCATCGGACCGTTCGGCGGCGGCGGCATCCCCGTCGGGTGGGCTCCGGTCGTCGGCATCCTCGGCATCGCGGCATCGATCGCCGGCATGATCGGCCTCGCGCTGCTTCACCGCACCATCTCGCTCGCCGTCGTCGTTCGCAGTCGCGAGACCGCGCTCACCGAACAGGTGCGCACGACCACCGCGCAGCGCGAGGGCGCGGTGCGTGCCGCCGACGTCGAGCGCACCCGCATCGAGCGCGATCTGCATGATGGCGTTCAGCCGCGACTGGTGTCGGTCGGCATGACGCTGGGGCTCGCGCAGCAGAAGATCGACAGCGACCCGGATGTGGCGAAGGAACTCATCGCCGAAGCCCACACCTCGACGAAGGCCGCGATCACCGAGCTGCGACAGCTCGCCCGGGGCATCCATGCCTCTGTGCTCGACGATCGCGGGCTCGATGCGGCACTCTCGGCTCTGGCCGGACGCTCGCACATCCCCGTGCATCTCGATGTCCGGATGGACGGACGCTGCAGTCGAGATGCCGAGGCGGCCGTGTACTTCTCGATCGCCGAATCGCTCACCAACGCCGCGAAGCACTCACGGGCCAGTGAGGCTCGAGTGATCGTGCGGCTCCGCGAGGGCAACGCCCTCTGGGCCCGCGTCGAAGACAACGGCATCGGCGGTGCGCAGGTGCAACCCGGCGGTGGCCTCGACGGCATCGCGAACCGCATCCTCGCCGCCGGGGGCACCTTCCGGCTCGACAGCCCGCAGGGCGGACCGACCAGCCTGGAGGTGAACGTACCGTGCGCATCCTGATCTGCGAGGACTCGGTCCTGCTGCGCGAAGGGCTCGTGCGATTGCTCGAAGACGCCGGCCACCAGGTCGTCGCCGCCCTTCCCGACACCTCCGGTCTGACCGAGGCGGTCGCGACCACCGATCCGGAACTCTGCATCCTCGACGTGAGGTTGCCCCCGACGTTCACCGACGAGGGCATCCGGGCGGCGCTGGGACTGCGGTCGACGCATCCGTCGCTCGCGATCCTCGTGCTCTCGCAGTACGTCGAGGAGCGCTACGCCTCCGACCTGATCGCCGCGCAGGGCGGCCCGCTCGGTTACCTGCTCAAAGACCGCGTCGCCGATGTCGCCGAGTTCCTCGCCTCGGTGCAGCGCATCGCCGAAGGAGCGACCGTGCTCGATCCCGAGGTCGTGGCGCAGCTGCTCACCCGTCGCAATCGCGATGATCGGATGCTGCGCCTCACCGAACGCGAACGCACCGTGCTGGCGCTGATCGCCGAGGGCAAGTCCAACCAGGCGATCGCCGGACTGCTCTTCATCTCGGAGGCGAGCGTCGAGAAGCACATCACCTCCATCTTCCAAAAGCTGGGCTTCGAGCAGGGCGAGTCGGGCAACCGCCGCGTGCTCGCCGCCCTCGCCCACATCGAGAACACCGGCGGCACCACACCGCCGACCGGCCAGACAGGAGTGGCACGATGACCACCGAACAGAACGACCACGCAGGCGGGCACACCCCGCTCACTCCCCCGCCGGCTTCCGTGCCGCCGCAGCCGACGGCATCCGTCCCGCCACAGGGCGAGTCGGCTCCAGACCCGGGTCGCTCCTCGGGGCGCACCGCCATCGTCGTCGTCACCGCCGTGGTCGGTGGGTTCGCACTCCTCGGAGCGGGCGGCACCGCTGCCTTCGCCGCCGGGGGCGATCTCTTCCACGCGAACCGGGGCACCACTGCCGGCGGCTTCTCCGGTGAAGGCGACGTGAAGACACTCGATGTCGAGGGCGTCACCGATCTCGATCTCGATGCGGATGCGAGCTCCGTGCGCGTGCAGTTCGGCGACGTCGACGAGGCCGAACTCGAGGTCACGAGCGACAGTGGACGCTCGTGGACGCTCGAGCGCGATGGCGACGAGCTCGTCGTGCGCCGCCCGGACTCCCCGTTCAACTGGTTCCCGAACTGGTTCGGCGACGACGAGCGCGTAGTCCTGACCCTCCCCGAGGAGCTCAGCGGAATCAACGCCGACCTCACGCTCGACGCGGGCAGCCTCGACGTGTCCGGCGAGTTCGGACGACTCGATCTCAATCTGAGCGCTGGTGCGCTCGATCTCGAAGGGTCGGCGACGTCTGTGGGCATCGACATGAGTGCGGGACAGGCCGACGTGCTGCTCGATGGAGTCGACGAGGCGGAGCTCGGCATCTCGGCCGGCAAGCTGCGTGTGGAGTTCACGGGAACCGCACCCACCACGACCCGGGTCGATGCCAGTGCGGGTTCGGTCGAGCTCACGCTGCCCGATGTCGCGTACCGCATCACGCAGGAGGTCGACGCGGGTTCGCTCGACGCGACGGTGGAGCAGACAGATTCTGCGCGACGCACGATCGATGTCACGCTCTCGGCCGGCAGCGTGAACATCCGCCCCGGCAGCTGAACGGAATGAGTCGAGGGCGGGGACTCCACGGGGTCCCCGCCCTCGATTCGGTATTTCTCCGAATCTCCGGTAAAGTTTCGGAGGTTGACGGGGCTATAGCTCAGGCGGTTAGAGCGCTTCACTGATAATGAAGAGGTCCCAGGTTCAAGTCCTGGTAGCCCCACTCCTTAACTCAAGAATTTCCCTCACGGGGCCTTAGCTCAGTTGGTAGAGCGCCTGCTTTGCAAGCAGGATGTCAGGAGTTCGAATCTCCTAGGCTCCACACTGTGTTGAGACAGTGTGATGAAGGCCCTGGCTTCTGCCGGGGCCTTCTTCTTTTGTCCACATGAGTCGGCGGGCTACGTTGGATGCGTGACTTCCCTTCCCCCGGCCGTCGCATCCGAGCGTTTCGAATGGGCGGATGCCGCGCGCGGACTCAGCGTGACCCTCATCGTCGTGATGCACCTGTGGGCGATCCACCTGACGTTCTGGGTCGCCGATGCGGCCATCATGCGCGTCATCGCCGATGTCGTCGAGTGGACGACGCCGCTGCGCATCCCGCTGTTCTTCTTCGTCTCGGGCTTCCTCGCCTCCCGCTCGCTCCGCAAGCCGTGGCGTGACGCCTGGCGTGGACGGGTCTTCGGTGTCGTGTACCTGTACGTGCTGTGGGTGGGTTTCTCGGTCGCGTTCCTGTGGATCGAGAACTACGCCAACGGCCAGCCCACCGGCAATCCGGTCGTCGCGTTCGCGACCAACCTGATCGCACCGGGAACACACCTCTGGTACCTCTGGGCGCTCATCGTCATGTTCCTGGCGGTGTGGGCGACCAAGGCCGTGCCGGGATGGATCGTGCTCGCTGCCGCGGCGGCGATCAGCGTCTTCGCCCCGTTCTTCCTCGATCACCCCTATACGCAGGTGGGTTCCGCCGTGGTGTTCTACGTCGTCGGTGCGCGCTTCCCCGCCATCACCGCCTGGATGACGTCGCCGCGCCGGATGTGGATCTTCGCCGGAGCCGCTGCGGTCTACACCGTCTCGATGCTGCTCGGTCCGACCGGGCCCTACGGCTTCTCCGATCCGTTCACCTCTGCCGTGGGCGTCGTCGCCATGGTCGCGATTCTCGCTGCGGTTTCGAACCAGCGCTGGACCGGTGCGCTGAAGGTCGTCGGTCGCAACACCCTGCCGATCTTCATCCTGAACCCGTTCGTCTTCATCCTGCTCAACGACCTTCTGGTGCGGAACGCCGATCTGGCTGCCTGGCTGGCCGCCAGCCCTCGTGGCGCGGCCGTCTACACGGCGGCGATCATCGTCGCGACGCTCGCGATCAGCATCGGGATCAAAGTCGGGGCTGATCGCATCGGTATGCGGTGGTTGTTCGCCATGCCGCAACGGTGGTTCCGTCGGCCCGTCGCGGTTGCTCTGCCGGCGACCACGCGCTGAGGTTTCCTGATTCCACAGGTGTTAACAACCCTGTTAACAACTCGCCGAACCTCCGTACCCCCCTCCGAATCCCGGCAGTACCCTCGATCGCTGCACGGCTCACTCGTAGCGTGGGGCGCATGGATATCAGAAGAGGGATCGTCATCGGGGTGCTGCTCACAGCGGGCATTGCACTGGTCGGTTGCACCGCAGAATCGACGGATGCCGAGCCCACGACGTCGCCGCAACCGAGCGCATCGAGTCCCGCGCCGTCACCCACGGAGGATGCCGCAACCGACGAAGCCCTTCTACCGATGGCGCCGGACGAGATCCACGAGTGGGCCGAGACGGCGGTGCCGGCTGCCGACACCGGCCCCGGCGCGGGGATGCTCTCCGGCTGGTTGAGCCAGCACTCAACTCCTCGCCAGTTCAACAAATTCCAGACGCTCGATGCGGGGACGTTCCAGGGTCAGATCGCCTGCCGAGGCGAGGGCACGATCACCCTGTCTGCCGGAGACCTCGACAGTGACCCGGCATCCGGTCCGATCGCGTGCACCAACGAGACCATCGCGTTCGACGTGACCACGACTCGGACCGGCATGACCGTCGACCTCGTTCTCGAGGGCGAGCCGACGGTCTTTGCCGTCTCGATGCAGCGGGTCGGCTGAGGCGAACGTCCGAGTGGACGTGAGTCAGAGGGCGGGACCGCGGACGATGCGCACCGGTCCTCGCGCGCGATCGATGCGCACCGGTTCGCCCTTCTGCGTGACGACGATCTCGGCGCGTGCCGCCAGCGCATACGCGATGCGCCGCACGTCGTCCATGTGCGACCGCCACGACTCGCCACCGAGAGTGCGGGCGACGTCGCTCGGACAGATCGATGAGTCGCCGCGCTTGCGGGTGAGCGTGCGGATCGTCGCGGCGATGCGTTCGTCGAATTCGCTGCCCGTGCGCTCCTCCCACCAGGGATGACCCCGCTCACCGAGGGCCGTCTTCGCGTCGTTGACGCGCCCTCGGGCGTCGGCTTCGGATGCTTTGACCGCACGCCGAGCGGACATCAGCTCATCGACGAGCTCCTGGCGGAACGAATCGGGGATCGACGGATCGGTTGCCCGCCACCGGCGCCCATCGATGACGAAGTGACGGCCGTCGGGGGTGCGCTCGGGCTCGGTGCGGTCGGGCATATGAGCAGTCTGGCCGTGTCACCGCCGATACCCCAGGGGCTTGACGCTGAACTCCGGTCACGTAAGAGAGGCCACTGGGCGTGTACGGCTATCTGCCGTACACTGTGCTGATGAGTAGTCCGACCAAAGATGAACGCATCGAGATTCGCGTGACGGCGGGGCAGAAAGCGTCGATCCGTGCTGCCGCCGCCATCGAGGGACGAACCATCACCGACTTCTCGGTGTCGGCTCTCACCGAATACGCGGCTGCAGTCGTGCAGCGAGATCGGGAGTTGCGCGTCGACGCGGAGAGTCTCGAGATCTTCTTCGAGACTCTCGATCGACCGGCCCGGAGCCTTCGCGGCTTGCGGGAGCTGCTCACCCGCGACACGATCTTCGTTGACTGAGTTCCGCACCCCGCGGCCGCTGGCTGCAGGCGACCAGCTCTCCGATTTCCGCTGTGGTGTGGATTCGCTCGACCGCTGGTTGCGCGGGCGCGCGCGGAACAACGAGATCGGCGGCTCGTCCCGCACGATGGTTTCGGTCACCGCCGAGGGGCGGGTCGCGGGCTACTACTGCCTGTCTTCGAGCTCGCTCGTTCGCGATGAGGGTCCGTCGCCGCTCGCTGCCGGGCAACCGGATCCGATACCGGTCGTCTTGCTCGGTCGCCTCGCCGTCGACGAGGAGTTCGCGGGGGCCGGGCTCGGGCGGTCCCTGCTGCAGCACGCCACCGTCCGCGCGATCGAAGCGGCCGAGGTGATCGGCATCCGCGCGATCCTGGTGCACGCGTTGACCGATGACGTGATTCCGTTCTACGAGAGGTTCGGTTACGAGCGGTTCCCCGCTCAGTCACGGACTCTGTACCTTCTGACGGCGGATGCTCGCGAAACGGTGCGCCGACTGTCGTAGCAAGCCTCGGCAGTAGCCTGGGGTGCATGAGTGACAACGTGGACATGACAGATGAGAACACCTTCGAGCTGGCCGAGATCTCGATCAGCTTCCTGGCTCCGGCGTCGGTTTTCGCCGACCTCGAGAAGCGCGTGCAGGAGATGCTCGAGACGACGTTCGAGAGCACCGTCTGGCAGATGAGCATCCGCGAGAACCTCGCCGACGACCCCGACCACCGTGAGAACTATGCGGGCCTCTTCGAGCAGGTGCAGATCGAGTCCGAGCACGGAGTGCTCGGCAAGCCGTCCGACTCCTGAGCGCGAGGCGTCACGATCTGGTCACCCGCGCCGGAAGAACCTCGCCCGGGCGGCGGCATCCGCCGGGGTGTAGACGACGAGCTGGATGTCGGTCTGGTCGGAGGGGCGCAGTTGGTGGTGCTCGAACACGAGACGACCGAGCGTCGGATGCTGGAACACACGCTCGCGCGATTCGAACCCGCGCACGTCGTGACTCTCCCAGCGCTCCCGGAACTCCGGGCTCGCCTCCATCAGGCGTCCGACGAGGTCGCGGTAGCGCGGGTCGCCGAGGCGCGGCCCTGCCTCGGCACGGAACTCGGCGAGGAAGCGGCGGCTGGTGTCGTCCCAGTCGTCGAGAAGGTCGCGCACGGCCGGGTCGGTGAAGATCAGCCACAGCAGGTTGCGCTTCTCAGGCGGGGTGGTCGCGACGTTCGGGTAGAGCGCCTCGTAGGCGGCGTTCCACCCGGCGACACCCCAGTCGGGCGCCAACGCGTAGGCCGGATGCTCCTCCAACGCGTCGAGGAAGCGCTGCACGTGCGCCGGTGCCGTCTCGACGGCTTCGCCCGAACCGGGGCGACCGGGTGCGAAACCGGCCAGGCGCAACGAATAGTCGTGCTCGGCGACGGTCAGGTGCAGCGCGGTGGCGACGGCATCCAACACCTGACGTGACGGGTTGATGTCGCGCCCCTGCTCGAGCCACGTGTACCAGGTGACGCTGACACCCGAGAGATACGAGATCTCCTCGCGGCGCAGGCCGATCGTGCGGCCGCGACCGGCGGGCGGCAGGCCGTAGGCGTTGCGGTCGAGCTGCTCGCGCCGGGCACGCAGAAAAGCGCCGAGTTCCTTGCGCTGCTGCTCGTCGGTGGCCACTCCACAAACCTAGTGCTCTCACTACTAGTGTCAGCGCCGTCTTCCGGCATCCGTCTCACCCGTCCAGAGTGTAAGAATGCCCACCCCTCTTCGTTCCCGCACCGTCACGCATGGCCGCAATGCTGCCGGAGCCCGCGCCCTGTTCCGCGCCGCCGGCGTCAATGCCGCCGACTTCGGCAAGCCGATGATCGCCGTGGCGAACAGCTTCACCGAGTTCGTCCCCGGCCACACGCACCTGCAGCCCGTCGGACGCATCGTCTCCGACGCGATCTCGGCGGCCGGCGGCATTCCCCGCGAGTTCAACACCATCGCCGTCGATGACGGCATCGCGATGGGTCACGGCGGCATGCTCTACTCGCTGCCCTCGCGCGACCTGATCGCCGACTCCGTCGAGTACATGGTCAACGCGCACCAGGCCGACGCCCTCGTCTGCATCTCGAACTGCGACAAGATCACCCCCGGCATGCTCATGGCGGCGCTGCGCCTGAACATCCCGACCGTGTTCGTCTCGGGCGGTCCAATGGAGGCCGGGCGCGCGACGCTCGTCGACGGCACGGTTCGCACCCTCGACCTGGTCGACGCGATCTCCGAGGCCGCGAACGACACCGTGTCGGATGCCGACATCACGCGCATCGAAGAGAATGCCTGCCCGACCTGCGGGTCGTGCTCGGGCATGTTCACCGCCAACTCGATGAACTGCCTCGTCGAGGCGCTCGGTCTCGCCCTGCCCGGCAACGGCTCGGTGCTCGCTACCCACACCGCCCGTCGCGCGCTGTACGAGAAGGCCGGCGAGGTCGCCGTGCAGATCACGCGCCGCTTCTACGACGAGGACGACACCTCGGTGCTGCCCCGCGAGGTCGCGAGCTTCGCCGCGTTCGAGAACGCCATGGCCCTCGACATCGCGATGGGTGGATCGACGAACACCATCCTGCACCTGCTCGCGGCAGCCCACGAGGCCGGCATCGACTTCGGTCTCGACGAGATCGACGCGATCTCGCGCCGGGTGCCGTGCCTCGCCAAGCTCGCTCCGAACCCGGCGTACGGACGCATGTACTACATGGAAGACGTGCACCGGGCGGGCGGTATCCCCGCGGTTCTGGGTGAACTCCGCCGCGGCGGGATGCTCAAGGACACGGTGACGACGATCCACTCCGAGTCCTTCGATGCCTGGCTCGATGACTGGGACATCCGCGGAGGCAAGGCCACCGAGACGGCCAAGGATCTGTGGTTCGCGGCACCGGGTGGTGTGCGTTCGTCGACGGCCTTCTCGCAGTCCCAGCGCTGGTCGGCGCTGGACGAGGATGCGGCGAACGGATGCATCCGCGATGTCGAGCACGCGTACTCCGCCGACGGCGGGCTCGCCGTGCTGCGCGGCAACCTGGCCGTCGACGGAGCCGTCGTGAAGACCGCCGGCGTCGACCCGTCGATCCTCGTGTTCTCGGGTCCGGCGGTCGTGTGCGAATCGCAGGAAGAGGCGGTCGCGAAGATCCTCGGCAAGAAGGTGCTGCCGGGCGATGTGGTCGTGATCCGCTACGAGGGACCCAAGGGCGGGCCGGGCATGCAGGAGATGCTGCACCCGACGTCGTTCCTCAAGGGTCGTGGCCTCGGCAAGGTGTGCGCACTGATCACCGACGGCCGCTTCTCGGGGGGCACGTCGGGCCTGTCGATCGGGCACGTCTCACCCGAAGCGGCGTCGGGCGGAGTGATCGCCCTCGTGGAAGACGGCGACATCATCTCGATCAACATCCCCACGCGAGACATGACGCTCGAGGTGACGGAAGCCGAGCTCGAGCAGCGCCGTGCGCGCCTGCTGGAAGCCGGTGGCTACCGCCCCGTCGACCGTCAGCGCGCGGTCTCGCTGGCGCTACGCGCGTACGCGGCGATGGCGACGTCGGCCGACCGTGGCGCGGTGCGCGACGTCGAAGCGGTCGAGCGCGCGCTGCGCGAGCAGGAGGTCCGTCAGGCTTCGGCGCTGGTGTGAGTCGCGTGCGCTGAGCCTGTCGCCCTCAGCGTGACGCTGAAGCGAGCACCCGGGTGATCGGTCGTTCGCCGTCGGGGCCGAACAGGTGCAGGATCTCGACCGAGAGATCGTCGGCCGGCCCGAACCAGTGCGGGGTCGCGGAGTCGAACTCCACGTTCTCTCCGGGGTCGAGCACATACTCATCGGCACCGAGGATCAACCGCATCCGCCCCGCCAGCACGTAGATCAAGGCGTGCCCGTCATGGATCACGAGGCTCGGCTCGCGCGGGCCGAGCACGTGCTTGAAGGCCTGTACGCGGCCGGGGTACCGGGTGAGCGGCACGGCGACACCACCGGCGAGGAGTCGCTGCGGTTCGAGATGCACGCGGGGGTCGCCGGTCTCGGGAGCCGCGATGAGGCCGTCGAGCGACACCTCGTACGTGCGGGCTAGAGGGATCAGCAGATCGAGGGTCGGATGCCGTCTGCCGGTCTCGATGCGAGACAGTGCACTGATCGAGCACCCGGCTCGGACGGATGCCTCCGCGAGTGTGAGCCCCCGCGACTGGCGGAGGCGGCGGAGTCGGGGGCCGATCGCCTCGAGCACGGCGGCGGTCTCGGCATCCATCCCTCCATCTTTGCAGTATCTGCAAACCCGCTGGCCGCGCGAGTCGTCGGAGACGCACGATGGGTTCCGCCCGCGAACCCGAACGGGCGAGAAGGAGCACAACCATGGCTGACTACCCCTCCCCGGCGAGCATCCGATGAAGGCGCTGCTGCTGGGCGCCCGAGGCGCTGTCGGCACCGTCATCCGTCGTGAGCTCGAACGCGCGGGGCACGGCGTCACCGCCGCCAGCCGCGCCGAATCGGGCGGCGCCCGCATCGATCTGCGCGGCGACCTCGCGTCTCTCGCGGCGCTCGCCGCCCGGCACGACGTCGTCATCAACGCCTCGGGCATCGAGCGGGTCGAGCTCGCCGCGGCGACAGCACGCACCTCCCTCGTCGACATCTCCGCCACCGGCTCGTACCTCGAGGCTCTGAGGGCGACAGCATCCGGACCGGTCGTGCTCGGCGCCGGTCTCGTGCCCGGTCTCAGCACCGTGCTCACCGCATCGCTCGCGACGGAGCCCGGCGACGACATCGACGTGTTCGTCATGCTCGGCAGCGGCGAGAAGCACGGTCCTGCCGCCGTCACGTGGACCGCCGGCCTCGTCGGCACCGATGTGCACAGGCCTGCGGAAGGGCGCCCCGTGCGCAACCTCGGCGAGAGCATCCGGACGCTGGGCGCCGACGGGCGTGCGCGCCGGTACCTGCGCGCCGACTTCCCGGATCACATCTTGCTCGATGCGCGCGGCGCGAGCATTCGCACCCACCTGACCCTCGGCTCCGCCCTGATGACCGGCGCACTCGAACTCGTCGGGCGGATGCCCGCGCTCCGCGGTGCCCTGACGGCCGCGCCGCACATCGGCAGCGATGCGTGGCACGTCATCGCCCGCAACCGTCGTACCGAAGATCGTCGCCAGGTGTCGGGCCAGGGGCAGTCCGAGGCGACGGGCCGCCTGACGGCGCTCGCCGCCGTGCGGGTGGTGGAGTCTTCCACACAGGGTGCCGTGACGATGGCCGACCTCGTCACCGTCGATGACTGCCGGGAGGTGCTCGCGTGAACGGGCGGATTTCTCGGCGGGGGGCGGATGCTCGCGACCGAATTCTCCGCCCATCACCGAGTTCTCCGCCCCACGCGCTGGGAGCGGATCAGTCGGCGTCGTCCCAGAAGCGGCGCTTGCCGTCGGGCGTATAGCCGAAGCTCGGCTTCGCGGTGGGATGCTCGGTGCTGGGGACGTCTTCGAGATGCTCAGCCTCAGTGTGTAGGCCAGGCCGTCGGATGGCGTCGAGGCGTTCGAGATCGCCGGGTTGGCAGGTGGAGTCGGCGGTGATGGTGGCGATGTCGTAGGTGTCGGGGTCGGGGCTGATGTCGATCGTGAGGCGGGCGACGAAGGAGTCGGGCTTTGCGGCGTGGATGACGATGTTGGCGATGTCACCGGAGTAGCCCTGGGTCTTGATGGCCTCCCAGCCGTTATCGTCGAGCCACGTGGCAATGCGTTCAGCGGCATCCCGAGTGGGCTCCTTCAGCTTCCATTGGGGGAGCGTGGCGCGTTGGAAGCGGAACTCGTAGCCGTTGTTGTCGCAATCCCACGTCTCAGCGCCATAGGCGTAGATCTTCCAGTCCCCGTCGAAGACCTGCATCTGCACTTCGGCGAGAGCGGCTTTGAACGCGAAGTTCACTCCGCGTGCCTGGTCGAGGAGTTCTTCGTCGGTCATCTGCTCTCCGCATCCCGTCATTCCGATCAGCAGTGCCACGGCGACGGCTAGGAATGAACCTCGTCTTGCGCGGCTCATTCGTCAGCGTCGTCCCAGAAGCGGCGCTTGCCGTCGGGCGTGTAGCCGAAGCTCGGCTTCGCGGTCGGATGCTCGGTGCTGGGGACGTCTTCGAGCTCGTCCACTTCGAGGTCGCCGGGTTGGAGCAGAGCATCAAGACGGTCGACATCGCTGGTGAAGCACCGGGTCTCGGCGGTGATGGTGGCGATGTCGTAGGTGGCGGGATCGGGGCTGATGTCGATCATGAGGCGGGCGACGTAGGCGTCGGGCTTCTCGGCGTGGATGACGATGTTGGCGATGTCGCCGGAGTAGCCCTGGGTCTTGATGTTCTGCCAGCCGTTGTCGTCGAGCCAGGTGGCGATGCGTTCGGCGGCGTCGCGCGTGGGCTCAGTCAACTTCCATTGGGGAAGGGTGGCGCGTTTGAAGCGGAATGTGTAGCCCTTTTCGTCGCAGTTCCAGGCTTCTGCGCCATAGCCGTAGTTCTTCCAGTCGCCGTCGAACACCTGCATCTGTACATCGGCGAGAGCGGCTTTGAACGCGAAGTTCACATCGCGTGCCTGGTCGAGGAGTTCATCGTCGGTCATCTGCTCTCCGCATCCGGTCATTCCGATCAGCAGTGCTACGGCTACCGCCGCAACTGCGCTTCGTCCGCCCCGCCTCATCCGCGCTTCCCCTGGCCGGTGAGAATCGCACCGACGTGGTCGACGATGGCTTGTTTGTAGGACTGGGAGGCGGGGTCGAGGTATCCCACAGCCTCATCGTCGAGACCGACCTCGAGTCGATTCAGGCGGGTGAAGTCGAGGAGGTAGATCCTCTCGGTGCTCCGCTGCGAGTTGTGCCCCTCGGTGCGCTCGCCGTGTTCGCCCTCGGGGGTATGGAAGTCTTCGACCCAGCCGCCGTTCGACGAGAACATCTGTGGTCGACCGGTCGCGTCTCCGGTCGCCGCTTCCGTGGCCTCTCCGATGGTGCGGGGGTCGACCGGATGCTCCGAGATCTCCACTCTGCCCACCGGTGCGATCCAGTCGTCGTCGGCATGGGTGACATGCAGAGAGATGTCTCCGTCGCGAATCTGGCCTTCGAGTGCCTCGGCTGCGTCCTGGCTCACGCCGGCCGAGCCGTAGAACCAGACGTTGTCGACGAGCCCTGCGTTGTCGGCGATCATCTGCGCGGCCATGCTCGTGCCCAGCGAGTGCAGGTCGAGGTCGAGTTGCACGCCTGGGTTGCCCATCTCGAACCCGCGCTGCAATTGCGCGAGGCGCTCGGCACCGGCATCGGGGCGTTCGATGTTCCAGACGTCGCCTGTGCCGCCGGACTCCCACTCCATGAAGAGCACGACCGCCGACGATGCCGACGATCCTTTACGCGCGAGCTCGGCGTTCAGGTCGCTATGCATGCTGACGGCGCTCGCCGCCCAAGGGTCCAGCGAGCTCAGATCGGTCTCGATCCCATGCGTCACTGTCGTGATCTGATCGGCGCCGTCGACGTCGCCGAACCCGAGAGTCGCGCGCGGCTCGCCCTCGGTCGTGTCCATGAACAACGACAGGACGGCGATGGGAAGGTCTGGATCTGCCTTCTTCTGCTTGTCGAGGTTGTCACTCAACCCCTGCAGTTGCGCCCTCTGCTCCGCAGTCAGATCCCCGGCGAGCCACTCCTTCAAGGTCTGCCGGTTGAACTCATCCCGAGCGTCCGCTGGGATCCCATTGAGGTTGCCGATCACGGCCGGGGCGACGTCGAAGAGGTGCGCGAGAGGCCCGTCTTCCCATTGCTCGCCCGCCGCATCGCGGGTCGACTTCTTCTTCAGGTCGTCCCACAGCTTCGCCGCCGGCGCGACCGCCACGAAGCCGACGGCCCCCGGGAAGTCGGGGTGAGCGTCGAGCCAGTCCTCCACGTCATCGGGATCGGCGGTGGCCATCCAGGAGATGACATTCGCGACCTTCGTCGACAGTCGGTCGCGCAGGCGATCGGCGAGCCCGACCTCGGTCAGCGGACCGCCCGGGTAGTCGCGGATGCTCTCACCCCACGAGGCCTGCGAGGCGAGAATCTCATCGCCCCATGCGCCCGCCACCGTGTCACCGCCGCTGATCTTCTTGAGTCCGCGCGCGACCTCGTCTTCGGCGTCTTCGAGATCGTGGACGAATTTCCGGATGTCGGCTTTCAGCTCCTCGACCGCTGCGTCCGCGGCGTTCCAGGCATCCGTCGCATCGGTCTGCGCCGTGCCCATCTGCCGGGTCGTGTCCGACGCCGGATCCGACTCGTAGGCCGACCAGTACGCCGTGTTCGCGCACTCAAGGCCGCTCTGCGCGGCGTCCCACTGCTCGTTGACCGCGATGATGCGCGAGGCGAGCTCTTTGCGCCGAGTGCGCAGCGCCGGAAAGGTGTCGGTCGCTGCATCGCTCAGTGTCTTCTGCGCCTGCTCCATCGCATCGGCGAACAACTCCGTGGAGGTCTTGGCTGGCACGAGCATCATGAACGCGCCTTCGGCACCGGTCACGGCGAACACCTCGGGCAGACGCGCCCAGCGCTCATTCGCCTGAAGGGTGGTCGCATGGAGCGCGTCCGCACCCGCCGCGATCCGGGTACCGAGATCTTCGAGCACAGCGGGATCGACGACGTTCGGGAGCTCTGTCGTGATCGCGCTCACCACGCACCTCCGGGCATGTAGGCGAGCGACGGCGCGATTCCCCAGGCATCCTCGGCGTGGTCCTGCGCTGCCTCGGTATCGGTAGCGATCTGTTCGTCGCCGGCGACGATGGCGAGCGTCGCCTCGCTCACCGCGTGAGACGAGACATTGATCGTGTGGATGACCTTGCCCGGAACCGACCGTCGCTCGTCCATGAACGCGGTCCATGCCCGTGACATCACGGTGCGATCGTCGATTGCGAGGGCGGTCGTGCCGTCATCCGCCACCTCATCGATGTCGCGCACCGCCTTCTCGAATTCGCCACCGAGGTCGTCGAGCCCGGCGAGGATGCCCAGCACCCCATCCGCATCGACCCGATACTCGCTCACGTCTCGCCTCCGATCGCGCCGGCCTTCGGCGACGATCGAAGATACCAAATATGCACCCATATGGCGACACAAAGAATCTGGACGGATAACCCATGTCGGTGGTGCGGGGCCCCGACGCGGTCGCAACCGGTCAGCGCGCGACCGCGCAGAACCTCAGGATGCCGTCGAGCGCCGCACGATCAACCGCATCGGCAGCACAACGTTCTCGTGCGCGCGGGTGCGATCGCCCAGACGCGCGACGGCGAGACGCGCGGCGCTGCGGCCGAGCTCTTCGATGTCGCCCGTGACGACGCTGATGCCGAGCACCCGGGCCCACTCGGGGTCGTCGAATCCGATGACGGCGGGCGAGGAATCCGATGCCGAGATCTCTTCCATCGCACCGAGCAGGATGCGGTTGTTACCCGCCACGATCGCCGTCGGCGGCTCATCGAGGGCGAGCAGTCCGCGCACGCACTCGCGAGACGAGGCGACATCGTGCGCATCCGTCCGCAGCAGATCCCGCCAGCTCGCAGAAGAACCATCGAGCACGTCGCCCATGCCGGCGAGACGCTGCCGGTAGGTGGGCAGCCAGGCGTAGTCGCCGATGAAGGCGATGCGTCGGTGGCCGGCCTCGATGAGGTGACGGGCGACGAGACGCCCGCCTTCGCGGTTGTCGAAGACGACGGAGTCCGCCGCGAGGTTCTCGGCGGGGCGGTCGACGAAGACGACGGGGATGCCGCGGGCCTGCAGTTGCGCGTAGTCGCTGTGGTCGGTCATGGCCGAGACGGTGATCACGGCTTTGGTCTGGCGGTCGGCGAGGTCGTGCGCGACGCGCTTCTCCTGCTCGGCGGACTCGCGCGAGTTTGCGACCGAGAGGTGCATGCCACGGGGGCGGATCTCGTCTTCGACGGCCTGTGCGAGCGCCGAGTAGAAGGGGTTGGTGAAGTCTCCGGTGATGAGTCCGAGCGAATCGGCCAGGCGTCCGCTGGCGAGCAGGCTGGCGGCAGCGTTGCGCTGATAGTCGAGTTCGGCGGCGGCCGCGAGCACGCTGGTGAGGGTCTTCTCGCTCACGTACGACTCGCCTCCGAGTGCCCGTGATGCGGTCTTGAGGCTCACGCCGGCGCGGGCGGCGACCTGGGCGAGGGTGGGGCGAGGCGTCACCTCGTCATCTGTCCGTGTCATTCGACTCCTGCCGCCTCCCGTGGTCAGCCCATTATGGCGGCTCATTCAATGTGAGATGCATCTTCCCTGCATCGCACGCGCTGTGATAGCGTCCTCATCATATGACAGCGATGTCATATCGTCGCGCAGCCCGACCCCCGGAAATCTGCGACAGGCGAACGACACACAGCAGTGGAGTTTGAGGAGCAATCATGACGGTTCCCAGCCCGAGGAACGAAAGACCCGTACGCCGAGTATGGGCGGCCGCAGGCGCCGCTCTCACGGTGACCCTGGCCATGCTGACGCCGATGCCGGCATCCGCTGCGGCCGGCGGGACGTTCTCATCATCATTCGAATCGGCGGATGCCGCGCCCGTGCTCACCGGCACCGGTCAGCCCGTCAACGTGACGGGCAACCGCTTCGCGACCGGCAGCATGCTGCCCGCCGTGAAGAACGTGACCGCTTCCGCGCAGAACGCCCCGGGCGAGGCGGCAGCCTTCGCCGCTGACGCCAACGCGGCGACCAAGTGGCTCGCCTTCGTGAACAAGGGGTGGCTGCAGTACGAGCTCAACGGCGCGCAGCCCCTGACGAAGTACACGCTCACCTCGGGCGGCGATGCCCAGGAGCGCGACCCCAAGAACTTCCGCGTCCTCGGCTCCAACAACGGCACAGACTGGATCCCGGTCGACGAGCGCTCCGGCGAGATGTTCACCGGTCGCGGCCAGACGCGCACCTTCGAGCTCGCCGCTCCGAGCGCCGCGTTCGTCTTCTACCGTCTCGACATCACCGAGAACCGCACCCCCACCACGAACCTGATCCAGCTCGCCGACTTCGAGCCGATCACCGTGAACGATGGCGTTCCCACCCCCAGCGACCTGCGCCTCGCCGTCGGCAACGGCCCGACGGCATCCGACACCGCCAAGACCGGCGTCGGCTTCACCGGTACTAAGGCGCTGCAGTACACCGGCCGCCACCTCGCCGCCGGTCCCGCCTCGTCGACGAGCACCCTCTACACCGACGTCGACGTGACCGTCGAGGACGACAGCCAACTCTCGTACCTCGTCTTCCCCAACCTCGACGGCGAGCAGACCTACGCCGCCACCTTCGTCGCGGTCGACCTCACCTTCGACGACGGCACGAAGCTGTCGACCAGCGGCGCCGTCGACAGCTACGGCTACACGGCGAACGCCCGCACCCAGGGCCAGTCGAACCGCCTCTGGCCGAACCAGTGGAACAAGGTGTCCGTCGACCTCGGCCAGTTCGAGGGGCGCACGATCGACGACATCCTCTTCACCTACGACCACCCGGGATCCGACGTCAAGGGCGTGGAGGTGCCCACCGCGGCCACCGGCTTCAGCGGATGGCTCGATGACGTGGCGATCGGAGCATCCGAAGAGCGCGACATCAGCGACGGACTCGTCTCGTACGTCGACACGCGTCGCGGCACCAACTCGACCGGTGGATTCTCGCGCGGCAACAACCTGCCCGCGACCGCATGGCCGAACGGCTTCAACTTCATCAGCCCGATGACCAACGCCGACAACACGGGCAACATCTACCAGTACCAGCGTGGCAACGACGCGCAGAACCGTCCGGGCCTCAACGGCATCGGCTTCTCGCACCAGCCCAGCATCTGGATGGGTGACCGCAACCAGTTCGCGGTCATGCCGGCCGCGAACGCGAACCCCTCGTCGAGCCTCACCGGACGCAAGCTCACGTTCACGCACGAGAACGAGACCGCACGCCCCGACATCTACGACGTCTCCTTCGACAACGGCATCCGCACCGAGGTCACCGCCACCGACCACGGCGCGATCTACCGGTTCACCTTCACCGGTGACGCGAGCTCGATCCTCATCGACCAGGTCGTCGGCAGCTCCAAGCTCTCGATCAACGGCGACACGGTGAGCGGATGGGTCGACGGCGGCTCCGGCTGGCCCGGACGCACCCGCATGTTCGTCTACGGAACCTTCGACCGCGCGGCCTCGACCGCCGGCCCGACGACCGTCGGCGACCGCAACGGCAGCGCCCGCTTCGCCTCGTTCGACACCACGGGCGACCGCACGGTCGAGCTGCGCATCTCGTCGTCGTTCATCTCGCAGGACCAGGCGAAGAAGAACCACAACCTCGAGGTCGAGGGCGTCTCGTTCGAGCAGGCCCACACCGCGGTGAAGGATGCCTGGAACGAGCGTCTGAGCGTCGTCGACAAGGTCAAGGGCGCGACCGACACGCAGCTCGTCACCCTGTACTCGAGCCTCTACCGCCTGAGCCTGTACCCGAACTCGCAGTTCGAGAACACCGGAACGGCGGCGAACCCGGTCTACAAGTACGCCAGCCCCGTGGCCGGCACGACCGGTTCGGCGACCGACACCCAGACCAACGCCAAGATCGTCGACGGCAAGATCTACGTCAACAACGGCTTCTGGGACACCTATCGCACCGCCTGGCCGCTCTACTCGCTGCTCTACCCCGACGTGACCGAAGAGCTCGTCGACGGCTTCGTGCAGCAGTACCGCGACAGCGGCTGGATCGCCCGCTGGTCGTCTCCCGGCTACGCCGACCTGATGACCGGAACGAGCTCCGACGTCGCGTTCGCCGAGGCCTACCTCGCCGGCTCCCTCAGCACCGAGACGGCGCTCGAGGCCTACGATGCCGCGGTCAAGAACGCCACCGTGCTGCCGGCATCCAACGCCGTCGGCCGTAAGGGTCTCGCGCAGTCGATCTTCCTCGGGTACACCGAGGAGACGACCCACGAGAGCGCATCGTGGGGTCTCGAGGGTTACATCAACGACTTCGGCATCGCCGAGATGGCGAAGGCGCTGTCGGAAGACCCCGCCACCCCGGCAGATCGCGTGGAGCAGCTGAAGGAAGAGGCCACGTACTTCGAGGCCCGCGCCGAGCACTACGTCGAGATGTTCAATCCCGAGGCGGGCACGTTCACCTCGCGCAACGCCGACGGATCGTGGACCTCGGGTGCCGAGTTCGACAAGAAGGCCTGGGGCGGTGCCTTCACCGAGGCGAGCGCCTGGACCTTCGGGTTCCACGCACCGCACGACGTCGACGGCCTGGCTTCGCTCTACGGCAGCCGTCAGGGCCTCGTCGATGTGATGCACCAGTTCCTCACCGAGCGCGAGAAGGCCGACTACTCCGGCATCCACGAGGCTCGCGAGGCGCGTGACGTGCGACTGGGCATGCTCGGCATGTCGAACCAGATCGCGCACCACATCCCCTACGTGCTGGCCGAGGCCGGCGACCCGTCGGGGGCGCAGGAGCTCATCCGCGACATCCAGGACCGTCTCTTCATCGGCGACGACATCGGCCAGGGCTACCCGGGCGACGAGGACAACGGCGAGTTCTCGGCCTGGTACGTCTTCTCGGCCCTCGGTTTCTACCCGCTCGAGGTCGGATCCGGCGACTACACGATCGGCACGCCGCTCTTCGACAGCGCGACGCTGAACATCGGTGACAAGAAGCTCGTCATCAATGCGACGGGAGCGTCTGCGGGCAAGGACTACGTGGCCGGCGCCAGCATCAACGGCACGCCGATCACCGAGACCACGTTCGACGGAGACCTGCTCCGTGCGGGCGGAACGCTCGACTTCACCATGAGCGCCACGCCCTCCACCTGGGGTGCGAAGGACCTCGACGAGAAGCTCGACGTGCCCACCACGCTGGTCGACGCGACGAAGGTCGGCCGCGGCATCCTGGCGGCGACCGATGGCACTCCCGTCGGATCGCTGGTCGACGACAACATGAACTCGAAGGTGACCTTCGCGGGTGACACCACCGAGCTCGTCTGGACCTCGCAGTCCGGGCCCGTCTCGATCGGCCAGTACACGCTCACCAGCGCGGCGAAGGCGAACGCCCCGTCGAGCTGGAAGCTGGAGGGGTCGCTCGACGGCACCACCTGGACCGAGATCGACAGCCGTGAGGGCCAGTCGTTCACGTGGGACAGCCAGACCAGGCCGTTCACGGCCGCCAGCCAAGACGGCTACACGAGCGTGAAGCTGACGCTGAAGACGGATGCCGCGACGCTGGCGCTGTCGGAGATCGAACTGTTCGCCTCGGCATCCGCCGCAGAGGGACTCTCGATCGCCGCGGGTGCCCCGCAGCGGGTCGCCGTCGACACGGCCTTCACGGGCACGATCGCGACGATCGTCGGCACCGAGACGGATGCCTCCGGCTACACCGTCACGGTCGACTACGGCGACGGCGTTCCGGCGACCGACGTGAAGCTCACGCGTGACGACCTGGGCGGCTGGAAGGTGAGCGCTCCGCACACCTTCACCACTCCGGGCACCTACTCCGCCGCCGTCACGGTGCGGGACTCCAACGGGGCAGTGGCGCAGACCACCGCGACCGTCACGGTCTTCCGCGACGAGACGCTGGTCGGTGCGTTCAACAACGTCTGCATCGGTGACCTCAACGTCACGGCCGCGAACTGCGACTCGCAGGGCCACGGCTACTTCCGCGACAAGATCAACGCCGACGGGTTCGTGCAGGGTCAGACCCTGCCGGTCCCGGGCACGAGCCTGACGTACGACCTTCCGGCCATTCCGGCCGGCGCGCCCGACAACATCACCGGCGAGGGCCAGACGGTCAAGGTCTCGTTCGGCGAGGGCGCGAAGCAGATCTCGTTCATCGGCACCGCCACCGAGAGCAACCGTGACTCCGACGCCACGTTGCACTTCACCGACGGCACCACGCAGAAGGTGACGATCAGCCTCGGCGACTGGGTCGGAGCATCCGGCAACCCGTACAAGCAGAACACCGTGCTCACGATCTCGGAGGGTCGCCTCTCGGGCACCGGTGCCGAGTCGAGCGTCAAGAACACGGCGATCTACGCCACCGCCCCCATCACCCTCGCGGTCGATGAGAACGGTGCGCCGAAGGTGGTCGAGTCGCTCACGATGCCGAAGGAGACGGGTTCGCTCAACAACGGACGCGTGCACATCTTCGCGATCGCCTCGGACGGCGACCGTGCGGAGTCCGCAGCCCTCTCGGTCACGGGGGGAACGGTCGACGGACAGATCGCGGGCGAGGAGTTCGACGCGAAGCTGGCCACGGTCGCCGGCGGTCTCGGCGACACGACGGCGATCGTCAACTGGGGTGACGGATCACCCGTCGCCGCGGTCGAGGTCGCAGACGGCACCGTTGCCGGCACCCACACCTACGCCAAGGGCGGCACCTACACGGTGACGGTCACGGCCGATGACGGTGTGCAGTCGGCGGATGCCCAGCTGCAGATCGCTGTGGAAGAACCCGAACCCGAGTACGCCCCCGAGATCGGAGTGCCCGCTTCGGCGGCCCCCGGTGACACGGTGGCCGTGACGGGTACCGGATTCGCCCCGAACGAGAACGTCTCGATCCGCATCGACGACGAGCAGCCGGTGGTCGTGAAGGCCGATGAGAACGGTGAGCTCGACGGTGCACAGATCGTCGTTCCGGTCGACGCGCTCGACGGACCGCACCCTGTGGTGGCGCTCGGCGACGTCTCGAATGTCGAAGCACGGGCGTCACTCCAGGTCACGATCGACACCACGGTGCCGCAGCGCACCTCGGTGACGGTGGCCGCAGGGTCGGACGACCCGGTCGCCGGCGAGTCGATCCCGCTCATCGCGACGGTGAAGCCCGCAGGAGCGGCCGGCAAGGTCGACTTCTTCGAGGGCGACGAGATCGTCGGATCGGCGGAGGTCACCGGCGGAACCGCCACGGCCGACGTGACGATCGCGACCTCGGGCGAGCACACCTACATCGCGCGGTTCGTGCCGTCCGACCCGGAGGCGTTCGCAGGCTCCGAGTCGACGCCGCTCACCGTCGATGTGCGGAACACCCCGGTGCTCGACGCCGAGCTCGTGGTCAGCGCCAACAGCGTGGTGCAGGGCGGTTCCGTGCAGGTCACCGGCCGGGGCTTCGCCTCGGGCGAGACCGTCACGGTCACCCTGCACTCGGCCCCGATCCGCCTGGCCCAGGTGGTCGCCGATGAGAACGGCGCCTTCCGCATCCAGGTGACGGTGCCCGCGAACGCAGAGGTCGGCGCCCACACGCTGATCGCTGAGGGTGCGGCTTCCGGACTCAGTGCAGAGGCGGCCCTCGCGGTCACCGCCGCACCGGGCGCGGGTGGCGGACTCGCCGGTACCGGCGGCACGGTTCCGATCGCGGCGGTGGGGATTCTCCTCCTCCTGCTCGCCGCGGGTGGCGTGCTGGTGCTCCGTCGACGCCGCGTGGAGTCGTAACCCACTCCCCAGAAAGAGAGGCCGCCTTCCCCAACGCCGGGGAGGGCGGCCTCTTCTGTCGAAGCATCCGAGACGGCCGATACGCTCGCGAGGTGGATGCTGAGCACGAGACCGTCGTACACGTGACACCGGATGCCCCGTGGCTGCCGAGCGGCGGCAGGGCCGAGGTGGTCCGGTGCTCGGTCCCGCCTCAGCCCATGTCGATCGTGCGGCTGCTGCTGCGACGCGGCGACGAGGTGTTCTGCGTGCCCCGGCCCGAGACGGGCAAACTCGACCTTCCGATGCGGATCGCGGCTACCCATGATGCGGACGGCTCGATCACGATCCGTGCGCTCGCCGACGAGGTCGTCGGCTCCGGGCCTGTGGAGTTCCTCGGCGCCGTGCGCAACGTGGTCGATGCACCGGGTGACGACTACGCCTGGCCGGCGCCTCTCGCGCACTTCGGCGTGTGGACGACGACGGATGCTCCGCTCATCGCCGGCACCTGGGTCGACGTCGCGGCGCTGCGCGCCCGACACTGGCACCCGCTGCTCGGCTGAGCACCTGTGTTCCCGGACCCTTCGACAGGCTCAGGGACCCAGCTGCATCTGGTCGCTGATCCTCCTGGGTCGCTGAGCCTGTCGAAGCGTCCCCGCCGCGTCAGACCGACCGCAGTGCGTGCTCGGCCACGTTCAATCGTTCACACCCGTCGGCGGTCAGCACGACGATGTCCTCGATGCGGGCACCCCACGAGCCTGCGAAGTAGATGCCGGGCTCGATGCTGAAGGCCATGCCCTCGCGCAACACCAGGTCGTTGCCGGGAGCGATGTACGGCTCTTCGTGCACCGAGACGCCGATGCCGTGCCCGGTGCGGTGCAGGAAGGCATCCGCCAGATCGGCATCCGCGAGCACCTGGCGGGCCGCCGCATCGACCTCGGATGCCGTCGCCCCGGGCCGTGCCGCGTCGACCGCCGCCTGCTGCGCCCGCACCAGTACGGCGATGCGCGCTGCCGCCGCGGGGTCGGGTGTGCCGACGACGTACGTGCGGGTGCTGTCGGAGTTGTAGCCACTGGGCACCGCTCCCCCGATGTCGACGACGACGATGTCGCCGTCTTCGATGACCCGGTCTGACACCTCGTGGTGCGGGTCGGCGCCGTTCGGACCCGACCCGACGATGACGAACTCGACAGTGCGGTGGCCCTCGGCGACGATCGCCTGCGCGATGTCGGCGGCGACCTCGCGCTCGGTGCGACCGGCTCGCAGCCACTCGGGCACGCGACGGTGCACGGCATCGATCGCCTGGCCTGCACGACGAAGCTCGGCGATCTCTGCCGCATCCTTGATCATGCGTCCTTCGCGCAGCACGGGCGTCGCCAGTTCGAGGCGCGCGCCGAGCCGTTCGCCGATCGGGATGACATGCAGGGCGGGCAGAGCATCCGACACCCCGACGCGGGCGACCGTGCCCGCGGCCGCGGCCACGAGGTCGTACGGATTCTCGCCGTCGACCCAGTCCGACAGCGCCAGCCCGAGCGACCCGACGGCGGTGCTGCGCACCTTCGCCAGCTCCATGCGGGGCACGATGACGGTCGGCGCGATGCCGGGTCCGAGCACCAGCGCCGTCAGCCGCTCGATCGTGTCGCCCTCGACGCCGACGAGGTACTGCAGGTCAGGACCGGGCCCGACGATCACGGCATCGAGACCGGCCTCGGCGGCGAGAGCGGATGCCCGATCCAGCCGGGCGGCGTACACGGACGAGTCGAAAGGCAGAGTGCTCACGCGACCCACGCTACTCCGCACGTGACTCCGCACGCTGGTCCGCACGCTGGCCGCGCCGGGTGAAGGCCGGGGCGAAGACGGCGAAGGCCAGGGCGAGGACCGCGACGCCGACCATGGCCGTGCGCAGGCCGAGGCCACCGGCGAGCAATCCGACGTAGACGGGACCGAGGAGGAAGCCGAGGTAGGCGGTGGTTCCGACGATCGATGTGGCCCGCCCCCGTTGCTCATCGGGCACGTCGCGCGTCGCTCGACTCAGGAGAGTGGGGAACAGCACCGAGGTGCCCACCGCCGCCACCGCGAGACCGGCCACCGCCCACACGATGCTCTGCGAGGCGCTGAGGAGTAGCGTTCCCGCCGCCGCGGCGATCGCGCCTCCGAACAGCAGAACGACGTCCGGGATGCGTCGGAAGGCCCCTACCCCGAACCGAGTCGCCGCAGAGAACGCGGCGAACGTCGCCGGTGCGAATGCGGCGATGAGCGGACTGGCGTGGAGCTCATCGGCGAAGAAGATCGCGCTCCAGCTCTGATGGGCGTTCTCGATCGCGAAACCGAGAGCGCCGATGAGTCCTGCTGCCAGGAACGGCAGAAGGGCCCTGAGTCGTCGATCGGGTGAGGTGGATGGCGGACGCAGTGCGCGAGGGGCCGGTCCCTCGGCGAGGACGAGCACGGTGACCCCCGCTGCGGCGACGAGGAGTCCGCACATCAGGAATGCAGCATCCAGCCCGTCGCTCACCGCGAGCAGCGCCCCTGCGCCGAGGCTTCCGGCGACGACGAACGATGAGAAGACGGCGTGCGCCAGCGTGATCACGCGACGCCCCGAGCGTCGTTCCGCGAGCCCTGCCAGAGCGTTGGCGGCCACGTCAGCGGCTCCTGACGTGGCGCCGACCAGCAGCATCCCGATGCTCAGGGTGGTGATATCTCTGGCGTAGAGGGACAGGCCGAGACCGGTCAGCGCGAGCAAGATCAGGGGGATGCCGGTCATCCGAACCCCGAAGCGGTCGATCGCGCGTCCGATCAGGGCCATGGAGGGCAGCGCGCCGGCTCCGATCCAGAGAAGAGCACCGCCCAGCTGGCCGTCGGTCAACCCGGCGCCGTCCCGTAGTGCGGGAAGTGCGGCTCCCCACGTTCCCCAGAACACCCCGAAGGCAGCGAAGGCAACGTAGGCGGCAGCGGCAAGTTTCATCTGTGTATCGTTACACAAAATGTAGCGTTACACACGCCTAGACTCGGAATGTGAAGACGCGGCGAGTGACGATGCGCCAGGTGGCGGCCGAGGCAGGGGTGGCTCCGATGACGGTGAGCTACACGTACACGCGTCCGGAACGCGTGGCCACCGACACGCGCGCTCGCGTGCTCGAGGCGGCCGAGAGGCTCGGCTATGCGGGACCCGACCCCGTGGCGCGCTCCCTCCGCAGCGGTTCGACCGGCAACCTGGGGGTCATCCTCGGTGAACACCTCGGCTATGCCTTCGAAGATCCACAGGCGGGCCAATTCCTTGCAGGCGTGTCGCACGTCTGTGTCGAGAATCGATTGGGTCTGGTGCTGATCCCGAGCACGGGAGCATCCGATGACGCCCACCGTGTGCGCGAGGCCGCCGTGGACGGATTCGTGGTGTGGACCACCACCGAAGACGATCCCGTGCTCGCAGCAGTCAGCGCCACCGGGCGGCCCGCCGCCATTCAGGGCGGCCCGACGACGGCCGGCATCACCACCGTCGCGCCCGATGATCGCAGCGCGGCCGACGCGATCGCGCGGCGGATGCTCGAGCACGCGAAGTCACCGCTGATCCTGTCGTTCCCCTTCGATCGCGGGCGGAATCCCGGGGTGCATCGAGGTCCGAACACCGACGTCGGGTTCCCGGTCACCCGGGCGCGGCTCACCGGCTTCCGCGACGCGATCGAGGCGTCCGGCCTGCGCTGGAACGAGACGCCCGTCGCCGTTGTGGCCCGTCAGAGCCGCATCGCCGGCGAACGTGCGGTTCAGCAGGCCCTCGAAGAGACGACACCCGACGTCGTCATCGCCATGAGCGATCAGCTGGCGGCCGGCGCGCGCGACGCGCTCGGCACCGCGTTCCCGGTGAGCGGGTGGGACGACAGCGAACTGGCTCAGACTCTGGGGTTCCCGAGCATCCGCCAGTCGCTGTTCGATCAGGGCGTCGCCTGCGCGCGCGTCGCCGCGGGGATCGGTGCACCGACGGCGGCCCCGGAGTGGTCGCTCTCGCTTCGCTGAGCCGTCAGCTCACGGCGAGACGGATGCGCTCGGTGAGCAGCTTGCGGTTCGCATCGTTCAGGTCAAGCACGGCGTACGCGGTCGGCCACATCGTGCCGTCGTCGAGGTTCGAGATCGGCTCGAAACCGAACGTGCCGTACCGCACCTTGAACTTGCTCGCCGGCTGGAAGAAGCACAGCACCTTGCCGTCCTTCCCCCACCCGGGCATGCCGTAGTAGGTGCGCGGCATCAGGTCGGGGGCGACCTCCATGACCAGTTCGTGCAGGGCCGTGGCGAGCTTCTTGTCGTTCTCGTCCGGGAGCTTGTCGATGGCCTCCTTCAGGTCGGCCTCGCCTGCGGCGCGCTGCTCTTCGGGGGTCTTCTTCGCGCGCGAGCGCTTGGCCTTCGCCTCTTTCGCGGCGGCCTGCATCGCTTCACGCTCTTCGGCGGTGAAGTTCTTCGTGTCCTCAGCCATGACGGCTCCTCTCGAGGGTTCGGTGTTGAGATCAGCGTAGAGACCACCGAACCGGAACGGCTTCTCGATTCGTGACCGATTCTCCTGTCGGCTTTCGACCCTCCCTGTCAGACTGACGAAATGACGACTGTCTTCACCGGCCGCATCCGTCCGCTCTCCCCCGCCATCGACACCCAGGCGGAGGCGATCGCGGTCGACGACGGCACGATCGTGGCGGTCGGAGCATCCGCCGACCTGCAGGTGCGGTTCCCGGATGCCGACACCGTCGCGCTCGACGGATGGGTGATGCCGGGCCTGATCGAACCGCACGGGCATCCGGGGTTCACGGCCATCCTCCAGTCCGATCTCGTCGTCGACATCCGCCCGGTGCTGATCCCCGATGCCGACGGCGTGCACGCCGCGGTGCGCGCAGCGGTGGCGGATGCGTCGGGCCCGGTGTACGCGAACGGATGGGATGCTCTGCTGCAGCGTGGCCTGCCCGACCCCGACATGCACCTGCTCGACGAGATCGCCGGCAGCATCCCGCTCGTCGTGATCCACAACTCCGGTCATTCGGCCTACTTCAACAGCGCTGCGGCGCTCGCCGCGGGAATCGATCGCACGACCCCCGACCCGGCCGGTGCCTCATTCGGCCATGACGAGAACGGCGACCTCACCGGCGTCGCCCTCGAGGCGGCCGCCGTCGAGAAGGTCATCGCCCCGCTGCTGGCGACCGCGCAACAGCAACTCCCCCGGCTGCTGCTCGCGCACCTGCGCGATCTCGCCGCCCGGGGCATCACGACAGTCTCCGATCTGTCGTGGAACCCCGAGATGAACCCGCTCATCGCCGCGCTCCGCGCGAAAGACGTTCTGCCGGTGCGTCTGCGCTGGTACGAGATGTCGCGACCCGGTGGCGTAGCCGCTCCGGCATCCGATGGCGACCCCGTCTTCCGGCAGACCGGCGTGAAGACCTGGTCCGACGGCTCGCCCTGGATCGGCAACATCGCCACCTCGTTCCCCTACCTCGACACCCCGGCCACGCGTGACCTCGGTCTCGAGCCGCACCACATCGGTCACGCGAACTACACCCCCGCCGAGCTGCTGACCATCGCAGCGCCCTATGCGGCGGGCGGGTGGCAACTCGCCTGCCATGCCCACGGTGACGTGGCGATCGACGCGACCCTCGACGTGTACGAGCAGATCATCACGGCCCACCGGCTCGACGACCATCGCTTCCGTCTGGAGCACTGCGGAGCGATGACACCGGCGCAGTTCTCGCGCGCGGCCGCGCTCGGTGTGACCGTCAGCCTGTTCGTCGACCACATCACCTACTGGGGCGAAGTGCTCGTCGACGACCTCTTCGGCGCCGAGCACGGCGGTGCCTGGGCCGACGCCGGTGCCGCCTTCGCGGCCGGCCATCGCGCCACCTTCCACAACGACGGCTGGGTCACGCCGAACGAGCCGTTCCGCAACATGGCCGTCGCCGAGACGCGCACCACCCGCAACGGATATCGGATGCCGGGGGGCACCCCGGTCACGCGAGAGCAGGCGCTCCGCGCCCACACCGCGAATGCTGCCTGGCAGCTGTTCAGCGAGCACGAGGTCGGGTCGCTCGAGGCCGGCCTGTTCGCGGACTTCATCGTCGTCGATCGCGATCCGCTCACCGTCTCGCCGGAGGACCTCGCCCACACGGTCGTGAACGCGACCTACCTGGCCGGCGCCCGAGTCGCCTGACATATGCCGATATCTCCGGATGCCCGGGAGATAGTGTGGACGCCATGGACCTGCGTGTCGCGGCATACGCGGTCGTCACCGATGACGACAACCGTCTGCTGCTCGCGCGCTGGATCGAGGGGCGCCGCGTCGCCTGGACCATGCCCGGTGGCGGCCTCGAGGCCGGCGAATCGCCGGAGGATGCCGTGCGACGCGAGTTGCGCGAAGAGACCGGCTACACGGTCAAGGTCGGCGAGCTGCTCGGCATCCATTCCCGGGTGATCCCCGCCAGCCAGCGCGTGCAGAAGGCATCCGAGCCGCTGCACACCCTGCGCATCGTCTATCGAGCCACCATCACGGGGGGCAAGCTGCGGTACGAGACGGAAGGCTCGACCGACATGGCCGAGTGGTTCACGCGCACCGCCGTCGCCAGCCTGCAGCGGGTGAAGCTCGTCGACATCTCACTGCGCATGGCCGGGATCTTCTGACCCTCAGCCGCGCGGTTCCTCCGGAACGGAGATGTCGGCAACGGTTGCGCCGTAGGCGGCGATGAGGTCGTCGGCCTCGACGAAGAGGCTGTAGCCGTGGGCACCCGCACCCATCGCGATGCGCTGACCCACGATCGACTCGTCGGCGAAGATCGGCCAATCGGTCGTGCTGCCGATCGGCACGATCGTGCCGCGCTCATAACCCGTGGCGGCGAGTGCCAGCTCGGGTTCGGGCAGACGGAGCTTGTTCACTCCGACCACCGCGCGCAGTTTGGGCCATGAGATCGAACGACCACCGGGAACCAGCGCGAACAGGTAGGTGTCATCGGCGCGCTTGACCACGAGGGTCTTCACGATGCCGGACGGTTCGAGGCCGAGAAGCTCAGCCGCCTCGAAAAGGCTGCGCGCCTCCGGCCGCTCACGGATCTCGATCTCGAGACCGCGAGCGGCGGCGGCGTCTGCGACCCGCGCGTGCGGGTCAGGCGAAGGCTCTTCGCTCACGCGTCAGGCGCGGAGAGCGGGTCGTCGGCGACCCAGAGTTCGTCATCTGCGCGGAGAGCGGTCCACGCGGCGTAGAGCACGGCGGCTGCGGCAGCAGCACCGAGGATCAGAGCGACGATCGAGCCGAGACCCGAGCTCTTCTCCTGCTTCTTCTGGTGCGCCTTCTGCGCCTTCTTCACCTTCTTGGAGATGGGCGCGACGATGCCGTGACGCTTGTTGTTCGCGACGTCCCAGGCGCTGAGGGCGGTGCCCACGACGCCTCCGACGATCGGAACGACCTTGTCATCGACGACGTGCTTGCCGATCTTGACGCCGCGGTCGACCACGGGGGCCACGCGACGGTTGTACGTGTCCTGAACGACGGGGACGACCTGTTCGCGATTGAAGTGGCCGAGCTGGCGGCCGGCTTCACGGGCGACGCCTGCGGCGTGGCCGACGAGCTCCTGCTGTACCTCCCACAGGTGATTCGCGTCGTTCTGAAGACGACGCAGTTCCTTCTTCCGCTTGCGGCTGAGGCTCACGATGATCTCCTATCGGTGTGGAGTACGGGTTCCCCATCTTGCCAGACGAGTCTGGATACGGGGAGGGAATCGCTGAGCCCTTGACTTATGCCGACAAGTGAGGGGGAACCCGGCGAACACACCGGAAGCTCTGAGAGAATGGATGCATGCCTCACGCTTCCCATGTCGCAACACTGCACACCAACCACGGTGACATCGTCATCAACCTCTTCGGCGACCAGGCCCCGAAGACGGTCAAGAACTTCGTCGGCCTCGCCGACGGCACCCAGGAGTGGACGCACCCCGCCACCGGCAAGCCGGGCGAGGGTCCCCTCTACACCGACGTCATCTTCCACCGCATCATCCCCAACTTCATGATCCAGGGCGGCGACCCGCTCGGTCAGGGCGTCGGCGGACCCGGATACAACTTCAACGACGAGATCGACGCCGAGCTCAACTTCGACGCCCCGTACATCCTCGCCATGGCGAACGCCGGCCTGCGCCGCAACGCCATCACCGGTGAGGCCGAGGGCACCAACGGCTCGCAGTTCTTCATCACCACCGACCCGACCCCGTGGCTCAAGGGCAAGCACACCATCTTCGGTGAGGTCGCCGACGACGCCTCCAAGGCTGTCGTCGACGCCATCGCCGCGGTTCCGACGGCTGCGGGCGACCGCCCGATCGAGCCCGTCGTGCTGCAGTCGATCGACATCGTCGCGGCCTGACGACAGCGATCGCCGATCCGGATGTCGACGCCTGAGTTCGCGAGCAATCGCGACAACTTCTGTTACCGGCATCCGGATCGGCAGAGCTTCGTGCTCTGCCAGCGCTGCCTGCGCACGATCTGCGGCGAGTGCCAGACGCCCGCCGCCGTCGGGGTCATCTGCCCCGAGTGCATGAAGAAGGAGCGCAAGAACCGCACCCCCGCCCAGAAGCGCGCCGAGCGCCGGTGGGGCGGCCGCAACACGGCGATGGCGGTGACCCGCAGCGGCAAGCCCGTCGTCACGTACGCGCTGCTCGCGGTGACCTCGCTGCTCGGGTTGATCGGTCTCATCCCGGGAATCGGCGAGCAGATCAACAGTCAGCTGGCCTTCTACGCGCCCTATCTGTACCCGTCGCTTTCGCTCCTCTCCTTCGAGCCGTGGCGTCTGCTCACGGCCCTCTTCGTGCATGGCGGTTTCATCCATCTGGCGCTGAACATGCTCGCGCTGTGGTTGATCGGACAGAGCCTCGAGCCCATGCTCGGCCGCGCCCGATTCCTCGCCCTCTATCTCATCAGCGGCCTCGGCGGCTCGGTCATGGTCGCTCTGATCGCGCCCGGTCAGCTGACGGTCGGAGCATCCGGTGCCATCTTCGGCATGATGGCCGCGCTGCTGATCATCGGCCGACACATCGGTGCCAACGTCACTGGACTCCTGGTGATCCTCGGCGTGAACTTCGCCTTCGGGTTCTTCAATTCCGGCATCTCGTGGCAGGCGCACCTCGGAGGCGCCATTGTCGGCGCCCTCGTGGCCCTGATCATCGTCGCGACCAAGCGGCGTGAGCAGCGCATCTGGCAGATCCTCGGCCTCGCCGGCCTGACGGTCGCGCTACTGGTCATCGTCGCGTTCATTCCACCGCTGATCATTTTGTCCTGATCGCGATTTGTTAACAGGGTTGTGCACCCCTGTGAATAACACCCGTGTAATTCTCCCCAGGCTGTGGAGAGACCTGTGGATAACTCCTCGCCATGGCTTCTCGCCGTCGTCACGGGCAACGCGAAAGGCCCCCCGCTGAGCGAGGGGCCTTCGGAAAGACGAGAGAGTGGGCGGTTCAGCGCCAGCGCGTGGTCATGAGGAAGCCGATCAGGGCGATGCCGAGACCGATACCGAGGTTCCAGTTTCCGAGGCCTGGAATCGGGAACTGCTGGCCCGAGATGTAGAACACCAGGATCCAGGCGAGGCCGAGCAGCATGAAGCCGATCATCACCGGCTTGAACCAGACGGCGTTGGGAGCGGCGTCGCCTTCGGCGCGCTCGACGACGGGTTCTTCAGCGTTGCGGTCTCGTGCCATATCAGCAGTGTACCGAACACCGGCGTCCACACCGAGATCGGATGCTCCGCCGAACCCCTGATCGCTCGGCAATACCACAGGACAACCGGATAAGATCGCGCCATGACTGCATCTGTCGTGCCTGGGGGGCGACGCGCGCGACGGTCACGGCCACGATCGCGCGCGACATTCGCAAGTGTGCTCGGCGAGCTTCTGCTCACCGCCGGAGTGCTCGTTCTGCTGTTCGTCGCGTGGCAGATGTGGATCGGCGACATCATCATCGCGGCGCAGAAGAACGACGAGGGTGCCGCCGTCTCGGCGGAGTGGGCCGCGGGCCCGGCTCCCGAGCTGCCTCCCCTCATCGAAGCCGATGACGGCACCACCTACTACGAGCCCGTGATTCCGGCGGCCCCCGCCGACACGCAGCAGCTCGGCCAGATGCACATCCCGCGGTTCGGCGCCGACTACAACTTCGGCATCTACGGCGGCACGACCCGCGCACGCACGCTCGACAACCTCGGCATCGGCGTCTACACGAACTCGAAGATGCCCGGCGAGGTCGGCAACTTCGCGATGGCGGGTCACCGCACGACCTGGGGCAAGCCGTTCAATCAGCTCGACAAGCTGCAGATCAACGATGCCATCGTGGTCGAGACGCCCGACGGGTGGTACACCTACCGCTTCCGCACGCTCGAGTACGTGAAGCCCACGCAGACCGACGTGCTCGCCGACGTGCCGCAGATGCCCGAGGTTGCCACGGGCGAGCGGTACATCACCCTCACGGCCTGCTCGCCGCTGTACTCGCTGGCCGAGCGCATCGTCGCGTACGGGGTGTTCGAGAGCTTCCAACCCCGCGCCGAGGGACCGCCGAAAGCCCTCACCGACCCGCCGCCCCCGCCGGCGGCACCGTCCATCTAGAGAGCCACGAGGAGAACCGATGTACGCCGCAATCTGGCGCCTGCTGCCCGGCCCGTGGTTCGTTCGACTGCTGATCGTGCTGATCGTCGTCGCCGCCATCCTCTACGGTCTGTTCTTCTTCGTGTTCCCGTGGGTCAGCCCGTTCATCAACCCGGGCGAAGTCGACCTCGAATGACCCGGGTGCTCGTGGTCGACAACCACGACAGCTTCGTGCACACCCTCGTCGGATACCTGCACGAACTCGGCGCCGAAACGCAGATGATCGAGTCGGATGCCGTCGACACGGCGCACCTCGAGGCGATGCTGCCGCAGTTCGACGCGCTCCTGCTCTCTCCCGGGCCCGGCACCCCTGCGGATGCGGGCGTCTCGCTCGACGCGGTGCGCCTCGCGGCGGAACGACGGATGCCGCTGCTCGGCGTCTGCCTCGGGCACCAGACGATCGGCGAGGCGTTCGGTGCCCCCGTGACCGAGGCGCCCGAGCTGATGCATGGCATGGTGTCGCCGGTCGAGCACGACGGGTCTGCGCTGTTCGACGGCATCCCTTCGCCCTTCGATGCCGGTCGGTACCACTCGCTCGGGCTCGCGGCATCCGCTCTCCCGCCCGAGCTCACGGTGACGGCGCGAGCCGACACGGGAGCCGTCATGGGAATCGCGCACCGCGAGCTGCCGATTCTGGGCGTGCAGTTCCACCCCGAGAGCGTGCTCACGCAGGGCGGCTACCGCCTTCTCGCGAACTGGCTCTCGCTGTGCGGTGACACCGATGCGGTGGCGCGGGCGAAGAGCCTGCACCCGGTGGCCTAAGCCCGTCGGGCTGCCGGCCCTTCGTCTCGCTTCGCTCGCTCAGGAACCGGTCGGTGCTATCCGCCGGTGCAGAACCGCAGCTCGACCGCCGAGTGCACGGGCACGTCTCCGGGCGGCACCGACATCGATGCGACCGTCGTCGGGTTGGTGGCCGGGCAATCGGCCGCCTCGACGGGTGTCGCCGTGAGGCCGAGCGACTCGAGGTTCGCGGTCGCCGCGGCGACGGTCCATCCCGCGAGGTCTGTCAGTGTGACCTTTCCGCTGGCGACGACGAGATTCACGACGGTGCCCGGCGGCACCTCGGCATCGGCCTTCTCGCTCGACGTGATCACCGTGTCGCCGGCGAGGTTTTTGTCGTTGCGTTGATTGACCGTGCCGAGTTCGAGGCCGGCGGCGCTGAGCGCCTTCTTTGCGTCTTCCAACCCCATGCCCTCGATCAGCGGGACCTTCACCTTCTCTTGCCCGGTCGAGACGTAGACGGTGACCAGCTGGCCCTTGTCGACGGCGACCCCGGCTTGCGGATCGGTGCGGATGACGTTGCCCTCGGTGATCTCGGCGTTCGGTTCGAGCACCAGCTTGGCCGAGAGCTCGAGTTCGGCGAGATCGGACTGCGCCCGCTCCGACGAGACGTTCACGAGATCGGGCACGATCCGAGCCGACGGTGCCACCTCGGGGGTGCGCATCGTGACGACCCAGAAGAGAACAGAGGCGATGAGCACCGCAAGCAGAGCGACGCCCGCCCAGATCCAGGCCACGGGAGGGCCGGACTGCGTGCGCGTCATCGTCGTGTCGGTGCTGAGCTGACGCAGCGACCGTGCGGTCTCCTGAGCCTGACGAGGGCTCGGACCGTAGAGCTCGCTGGTGAGCGCGCCGAGCTGCTTGCGCGTGGGGGCATTGCCCGTCACGGCCTCGTCGAGCGCGGCACGGAAGTGCGCAGCATCCGGATACCGCTGGTACGGGTCTTTCGCGAGGGCCCGCAGCACGATCGGATCGAGGGCGCCCGGCGACTCCTCGTTGATCTCGGTCGGCGGCACCGGGGTCTCGCTGACGTGCTGGTACGCGACCGCGACGGGTGATTCACCGCGGAACGGCTGGCGTCCGGTCAGCAGCTCGTAGAGCACCACACCGGTCGAGTACAGGTCGGCGCGCGCGTCGACCGGCTCGCCCTTCGCCTGCTCGGGCGAGAAGTACGCGGCCGTGCCGATGATCTGCGTGGTCTCGGCGACCGTCGACGACGAGTCGGAGACGGCTCGGGCGATGCCGAAGTCCATCACCTTGACCTTGCCGTCGGGGGTCACCATGACGTTGCCCGGCTTGATGTCGCGGTGCACGACGCCCGCGCGGTGCGAGTAGTCGAGTGCTTCGAGGATGCCATCGGTGTATCGCACCGCATCGTCGAGGGGAACCGGCCCCTCGGCGATGATCTCCTTGAGAAGCTTTCCCTTGACCAGCTCCATGACGATGTAGGGCGGGTCGTCGGATCCGTCGGTGGAGGAGTCGCCGGCGTCGAAGACGCGCACGATCGAGGGGTGCGACATGCGAGACGCCGCTTGCGCCTCGAGGCGGAACCGCGTGCGGAACGCGGTGTCACGAGCTAGGTCGGGGTCGAGGATCTTGATCGCGACCTCGCGGCCGAGAGTGAGATCTTGACCCCGATAGACCTTCGCCATTCCGCCGTGACCGATGAGCTCGTCGACGCGGTACCTACCCGCGAGCACGCGTGGCTCTGTGGACACGGATGACCCCCCTGGATCTACGACTGTGAATGGTGTGGAAGTACAGGCTACTCGCCGTCGCCGTCGGTTCCCGGATCGGGGACGGCGGCGATGATCGTGCCCGACTGGCCCTGCGGCGAGACCTCGGAAGCACGGTCTCCGCAGAAGGCGCGGTAGGTCGCGGTGACGACCTGTCCTGCCTTGCCGGCGTCGACCGTGATCTGGGCTGTGCGGGGAGGTGATGCGTTCGGGTCGAAGTTCAGCACCGTTGCACCGCCGCTGAAGGTGGCGTTGGTGAGCGTCACCTCGTACGACGAGAGGGTGCCGGTACCGGACGGGCAGGTGAAAGCGGTCCAGTTGACAGTGGCGGGCTTTCCCTCTGTGACAGGACTCGAGAACGTGGGCGCGTTCTGCGGCTTGCCCACGGGGGTCTGCGCGGCGTATAGCGTGAGCGTGATCGCCGAGCCCGGAGCGACCGAACCGCGAGGTTCGACGCGTTCGACGGCGCCCTCAAGGTCGGCCGAGGGAGCCGTGGTCGAGCCGGTGACGCAGTTCGGTTCGAGACCGGCGTCGCGCGCTGCCGCCATCGCGGCGTCGCACGTCATGCCCACGAGACCGAGGGCATCGATGTCGACCGGCTCCGGTTCGGGGGTCTCGGTCTCGGTCGGCGTCGGCTTGGGCGTGACAGAAGTGGTCGGCTTGGGCGTCGGGTCGGCCTCGTCTTCGCCGGCGTTCGACAGGGTCCAGATCGTTCCGACGATGAGGCCCACGAGCAACACGATCAGCGCCACGAGCGGCCACGTCCACGGGCTGCGCTTCTTCTTCTTGGTCTCGTCGCCCTCTTCGGGCTCGCCGGCCGGAAGCTGCGCCGTGGTCGGCAGTACGCGGGTCGCGCCCTCGTCGCCGGATGCCGTGAGGATGCGGGTCGCGTCATCGGGCGCCACACCGCCGTTCGCGATCGCGGGAACGGCGATCGCGGCGGAGTTGAGGTCGCCACGTCGCAGGGCCTGAGCCGCGCGCGCCACGGTCGCCGAAGACGACGGGCGATCGCTCGGCTTCTTCGCGATCATCGCCATGACGAGGTTCTGCACCGGGATCGGCACGGTCGGCGGCAGCGGCGGCGGCTGCTCGTTGATCTGCGCCATCGCGATCGCCACCTGCGACTCGCCCGTGAACGGACGCTTACCCGCGAGGCACTCGTACGCGACGATACCCAGCGAGTAGGTGTCGGTCGCCGGCGACGCCGGGTGACCGGATGCCTGCTCGGGCGAGAGGTACTGCACGGTGCCCATGACCTGACCGGTGGCGGTCAGCGGCACCTGGTCGGCGATGCGTGCGATGCCGAAGTCGGTGATCTTGACGCGGCCGTCGGGCGTGATCAGCAGGTTTCCGGGCTTGATGTCACGGTGCACGAGACCGGCGGCATGCGCCGCCTGCAGGGCGGATGCCGTCTGGGCGACGATGTCGAGCGTCTTGTCGGCGCTCAGCGCACCGTCGCGCTCGAGCACGGTCGAAAGCGCCTCGCCGGGCACGAGCTCCATGACGAGATAGGCGCTGCCGTTCTCCTCGCCGTAATCGAACACACTCGCGATGCCCTCATGGTTGACGAGTGCTGCGTGACGGGCCTCTGCGCGGAAGCGCTCGAGGAACCCCGGATCACCCATGTACTCGTCTTTGAGGATCTTGATCGCGACGGTACGTCCGATGACGTGATCCGTCGCCTCCCAGACCTCGCCCATGCCACCGATCGCGATTCGCGATTGCAGCTCGTAACGACCACCGAACGACACACCCTGCGTCGGCCTCATCTGCCCAGCACCGCCTCTATGACCATCTTTGCAATCGGAGCGGCGATCGTGTCGCCGGATCCGGATTGTCCCTGTCCGCCGCCGTCTTCGACGACGACTGCTACTGCAACCGCGGGGTCGTCCGCCGGCGCGAAGCCGGTGAACCACAACGTATGCGGCCTGTTTCCGTTCTCAGCGGTGCCGGTCTTACCGGCCACGTCGATCCCGTCTATTCTTGCACCCTGCGCAGCTCCTGATGAGACGCTCGCGACCATGGCGTCGGTGACCTCGTCGGCGACGTCGGCCTCGAGGGCCCGACCGAACTCGGTGTTGTCGAACGACCGCACGACCGACAGGTCGTTGCCGATGACGGCGTCCACCATCTGCGGGTTCATCACGACCCCGTCGTTGGCGATGCCGGCGGCCACCATGGCGATCTGCAGGGGCGTCGCGGTGACCTGACCCTGACCGAATCCGGTCAGGGCGGTCTGCGCGTCGTCGAGGGCCCGCGGGTAACTCGACGCGGTGGATTCCAGCGGCGTCTCGAAGCTGCGATTGAAGCCGAACTTCTCGGCCATCTCGCGGATCGCGTCGTCACCGAGCTCGACGGCGAGTTCTGCCATCGGGATGTTGCAGCTGAGGCGGATCGCCTCGGCGATCGTGACCGTGTCGCCGGGTCCGCAGGCGCTGCCCCACGCGTTGGAAACGCGGTTCGACGATCCCGGCAGCGTGTAGACCGCGGGGTTGGGGAGGGTCGAGTCGGGGGTGAAGTTGCCGCTGGCGTAGGCCGCTGCGGCGACGACGAGCTTGAACGTCGAGCCGGGCGGGTTGAGGTCGCCGGCGATCGCGCGGTTGTACAGCGGCTTCAGCGGATCGTCGACGAGCTGGTCGTACGTCGAGTTCGCGGCATCCGCATCGTGCGTGGCCATGAGGTTCGTGTCGAAACCGGGCGTCGAGACCATCGCCAGGATGCGCCCGGTCTTCGGCTCGATCGCGATCACGGCACCCTTCTTGTCTCCGAGGGCGTCGTACGCGGCCTTCTGCACGGCGGCGTCGAGCGAGAGCTCGACGCTGAAGCCGCGCGCCGGCTGCCCCGAGAAGATGCGCTCGATCTCGGCGAAGAAGGCGTTCGATCCGGTGCCCGACAGGTCGGCGTTCATCGCGTGCTCGATGCCCGTGCTGGAGCCGAGCGCGGGGTTGAAGTAACCCGTGACCGGCGCCCACATGGCGGCATCCGAGTACACGCGTTGGAATTTGTACGTGTCATCGCTCGGCACCGACGAGGCGATCGAGATGCCGTCGACGATGATCGCGCCGCGCTGGATCTCGTAGCTCTCGAGCTGCGTGCGCTTGTTGTGCGGATTCTGGGCGAGGCTATCGGCCTCGACGACCTGGATCCAGCTCACGGAGACGAACAGCGCGATGAACATGAACAGCATCACGATGCTGAGACGGCGGAGTTCCTTCGTCATCCGATCACCACCCTCGGTTGGCGGCGGACGCCGTCGGATATCCGTAGCAGCAGTGCGACGATGAGCCAGTTCGCGACGAGTGAGGATCCACCGGCGGCGAGGAACGGAGTGGTGAGGCCGGTCAGGGGGATCAACCGCGTCACGCCGCCGAACATGATGAACACCTGCAGCACGATCGTGAACGACAGACCCAGAGCGAGCAGCTTGCCGAAGTCGTCTTGACCGGCGAGTCCGATGCGCACGCCGCGGCTCGCGAACACCATGTACAGCGCCAGGATCGCGAAGAGCCCGATCAGGCCGATCTCCTCGCCGAGGCTCGTGATGATGTAGTCGCTGTGCGCGAGAGGTGTCTTCTCAGGCAGGCCCTGACCCCAACCGGTGCCGACGAGACCGCCGCGTGCGAGGCCGAAGAGCCCCTGCATGGGCTGGTAGCCGACGCCGTCGGGGTCGACCTGGTTCGGGTCGAAGAGGAACAGCCAGTTGATGAAGCGGCCGCGCACATAGCTGAGGATCTGCGTCGCGAGCGCGACACCGGCGACCACGAGGGTGAGGCCGATGACCACCCAGCTCGTCTTGCCCGTGGCGACGTAGAGCATCGCGACGAACATGCCGAAGATCAGGGTTCCGGTACCGAGGTCGCGCTGGATCACGATGATACCGAGCGAGATTGCCCACACCACCAGCACCGGGCCGAGTTCGCGCATGCGCGGCCACGTCATGCCGAGGAAGCGCGTGCCGACCGAGGTCAGGCTCTCGCGCGTGCGCACCAGGTAGCCGGCGAAGAAGATGGCGAGGCAGATCTTGGCCAGCTCACCGGGCTGGAAGGCGAAGGCGCCGCCGAGCGACACCCACACGGCCGCGTTCGCATCGGGGATGCGCAGACCGGGAACGAACGGCAGCAGCAGCAGCAGGATGCCGGCGAGGCCGAAGATGTACGTGTACCGGAACAGCACCCGGTAGTTGCGCAGCAGGATCACGACGGCGATCGCACCGGCGAGGGAGATCGCCGTCCAGGCGAGCTGCTTCGTCGAGTACGCGTTCCACCCGGTGAGGCTCTTCGCGATGTCGATGCGGTAGATCATCGCGATGCCGAGACCGGTGAGGAGCGTGGCGATCGGCACGACGAACGGGTCGGCGTCGGACGCCACGATGCGCAGGGTGATGTGCAGGGCGAACGCGAGCACGGCCAGGCCGCCGCCGATCGCCAGGATCATCGGGTCGATCGTGCCCAGGGCCCCCAGCTGCACGAGCGTGAGCGAGGCCCCCGCGATCAGCACGGCGAACAGCAGCAACCAGAACTCGCGATTGCGCTGCTTCTGGGGCGTGCGCAGGCGCTTGAGCGCCTTGATCACGCTCGTGTCGGCGGAGACGTCGGCGCTCATCCCTCACCGCCGTCGGGGGTCTCGGTCGGCAGGGGAGTGGGCAGCGGGGTCGGCAGAACATTGGCCTCGGCGCCGGCGCGCAGGCGCTCGACGATGGCCATGGCATCCGACAACGAGCGCGCGGTGATGGTGCTCTCGACGGACGCCCGCTGGTACTCGGGCAGGTTCGCGAGCAGGATGTCGGTGTCTTCCACCGGCGTCGACAGCGTGATCGGGCCGATGTTCTGCTGTACGCCCTGGAAGATCACGACGCTGTCGTCGTCGGCGCCGATGAAGTAGCGCGTCTGCGTCCAGCTGTAGGCCGCGAAGGCGGCGACGCCGAGCATGGCGAGCACCAGGAGCATCCCGGCGATCCATCCGACGCGGCGACGCGTCGCGCGTCGGCGGTCTTCCTCGATGAGCTCCTCGAGGTATTCGGGAGCGGGCTCGAAGTGGCTGGGCTCGTTGGCGGCCTGGCGCACGGGGTGCAGCCAGTTGCCGCGCGGTGCGCGCACGGGCGGGACGATCACGCCCGACGGGTTCGATGCCGCCCCGACGATCGTCGGGGTGCCGGAGGAGAGCGGATGCTGTCCGCCCACGTCGACCAGCACGATCGTGACGTTGTCGGGAGCACCACCGTCGAGGGCCTGCTTGAGCAGGTTGTCGGCCGTGCGGCCCGGGGCCATGCCCAGGCGCATTGCCTTGAGGATGCGGGTCTCGTCGACGACGCCGGAGAGGCCGTCGGAGCAGAGCAGCCAGCGGTCGCCCGGCTGCGTCGGCATGACGAACATGTCGAGCTCGGGGTCGGCATCCATATCGCTGAGCACGCGCATGAGCACGGATCGGCGGGGGTGGTAGCGCGCCTCTTCGGGCGTGATGCGGCCCGAGTCGACGAGGCGCTGCACGAAGGTGTGGTCGGCGGTGATCTGCGTGACCACGTCGTCGCGGTAGAGATAGATGCGCGAGTCGCCGATGTGGCCGATCACGGCGTAGTCGTCGACCATGATGATCGCGCTGACCGTGGTGCCGAGCCCGGCGAGTTCCGGGCGCTCCTTGGCGGCACGGATCAGGTCGCCGGCAGCCGTCGTCGCCGCGGCCTGCAGCGAGGCCTGGGCGTCGTCGGTCGAGGCGTAGGCCTGATCGAGGGGCTGCAGACGCTGGATCGCGATGCTCGACGCGACGTCACCACCGGCGTGGCCGCCCATGCCGTCAGCGACGGCGAACAGGTTCGCTCCGGAGTAACCGGAGTCCTGGTTGTTGGAGCGGATCTTCCCGGTGTGGGAGATCGCGGCACTCGAGCCTTCGAAGACCATGCCCGCGTCAGGCTCGCAGCTCGAAGGTCGTGGCGCCCACCTTGATCGGCGTGCCGAGCGAGAGGGAGACGGGCGCGCCGGTCACGCGCTGGCCGGCGACGAACGTGCCGTTGGTGGAGTCGAGGTCCTGCACCGCCCAGGCGTCACCGCGCAGCAGCAGGCGCGCGTGGTGGCTGGAGGTGTAGTCATCGCGGATGACGAGCGCCGATTCGCTGGAGCGGCCGATGGTGAGAGCATCCGTGCCCAAAGGCAGCTCGAGACCCGCCTTCGGGCCCGACGTGATGACCAGCCGCTTAGCGGTGGCGACCGTCGCAGGTCCGGTGTTGGCAGGCCGTGCGGAGGCCGGCTTCGTCGCGGCGGGTTTGGGCGCCGCTGCCGGAGCAGACGCGCCGGCCGTCGCCTCGGCGGGAAGCTTGCGCACGCGCACACCGAACAGGTCGGCGCGCAGCGAGTACACCACCCCGAACACGAAGAACCACATCAGGATCAAGAACCCGATGCGGAGAAGGAGAAGAGTCAGTTCACTCATTGAATGCTCCCGAAGGCGCGCGTCGCGTCGCCGCCGGCGCGCGAGGGCGCAGCCTGGGGGACGATGCGGAAGACGAGATCGGTGCGACCGATCGTGATGGTCGTGTCGGTGGGGAGGGCCGCTTCACGCAGCTTGTTCCCGTTGACCTTCGTGCCGTTCGTGGAACCGAGGTCGCGCATCATGGCGCGCTCGCCGTCCCACAGGATCTCGGCGTGCTTGCGGCTCGATCCGGCATCGGCGATCGTGATGTCGGCATCCGTGCCGCGTCCGATGACCGTGCGGGCACTGGTGATGCGGTGACGGCGGCCGTCGACGTCGACCACGGCGTCCCAGCTCACACGACCCTCGACGGTGCCCGAGCTGACGCGCACCGTGCCGGTCGCGATCTTGTCGTCGCCCTCGAGAGCGATCGAGAGCGGGCCAGAAAAGCTGTAGCCCTGCGCCTTGGAGTGCTTGGTGAGAAGAGCATGCAGTTCATCGGTGAGCGCGCCGCCGAGCGAGCGCATGCGCTCGGCATCGTCGGTGCTCAGACGCACGACGTAGTTGTTCGGCGCGATGATGCGGTCGCGGCTGACGACAGCCGCCTTCGTGTCGGCCTCACGCCGAAGCGCCGAAGCGATCTCCACCGGCTGGATACCGCTGCGGAAGGTCTTCGCGAAGGCGCTGTTCACAGCGCGCTCGAGACCTTTCTCAAAGCTGTCAAGTAGTCCCACTGGGCTCCTCTGGCATGCCAACCGGTAGGGACATCGTAGCCAGGTGTGCTGAAAGTCCGCCCCGCCGGGAGGTTGTGGCGGCGTAATCATGCGGGAATCGGCGGCTGTGACGGGTGGGGGAGCGGTCAGACCCGCCCTGGTTTCTTCGGGGGTCTGGACGCGTGATATCCTCGGGAAGTTGAGTTCTTCGGAGCGAAACACTCGCGCGAGTGGCGGAATGGTAGACGCGCTGGCTTCAGGTGCCAGTGTCCTTACGGGCGTGGGGGTTCAAGTCCCCCCTCGCGCACAGCGAGTGAAAAGGCCCGGTCAGATGACCGGGCCTTTTTCGTGTCCGGTCATCTGAAGTCGGGCGGTGGTGGTGGAGCGAGCGGGGGAAGGCCCGCCTCTAAAAGGTTCGCCACTCGGTCGTACGTCCGCGGCCGATGCCGTCGGGGAGAAAGATCTTGGCTTTATCGTTCACCCAGTTCAGCGGCGAGCCGCGTTCCTTCGCCACCTCGACTGCGACGGCTTCGACATCCTGGAACGGAGTGACGGGACCATCGACGCCGGTCGATCGCCGTCGATGATGTCGTCTCGCGTCAGAACGCTCGACATGATTCTCCAGGAGCTTGCGAGCGTGTCACACGCTCGCAAGCTCGCCTTCTTCAATGGCGATGCCGCGTCGGAGGAACTCCCGCGGCACTTGGGTCCGATCCGCGGAGACCGGAAGCGGACGCGCGCTCCGCTGAGGCTCCCATACGGAAGCCGGGTCGCCCAGGCGCGTCGTAACCCATGACGGGATGGGGGCGGACGCCTGATTTAAGCGGAGTTCCAGGAGCGCGGCGATGGCATCGAGCCACCGAGATGCCGACTGATCGGGTTCTTCGGCGGAAAGGAGCACGCGTGTCACGGGATCTGCGGAGGCGAGATCGTCGGCGAGCTGGATGAACCGCCGGTATGCCACAGGGAACTGGCCCAGGGATTCCGCCTCCACGATCTCTTCCGCGGCGCGCGCGGCAGACGAACGCCCTTGTGTGGCAACGGGGATCAGCTCGATACCGATGGCGAACGCGAGCCGATCCACCGTCGAGGTGGTGGGGTCGCGGTGTCCGTTCTCGATGGCGCTGAGATTGCCGGCGCCGACTCCCGATCGCGATGCGATGGTTCGAAGGGAAGCGCCCGAGCGTCGTCTGGCCCGGCGCAACGAACGTGCGATGCTCATGCGACCTCCCCGTGTTCTCTAATACGATAACAGTTCGATGGGGAGCGGCGGCGTCAGCTCTCCGTATAGCTCCACTCGGGCTTGCCGCCGGCGGCGTTCGAGGTCACGCTGCGACCGATGATGAGGAATCGCGCCTCCTCTGGGGCGACGGGGCAGTGCTCGACCCCTTGCGGAACAGTGAAGAGGTCGCCCGGACCGAGCTCCACATCCTCGTCGCGCAGCTGCACGATCAGTTTTCCCGACAGCACCAGGAACGTCTCGTCCTGATCGTCATGGCTGTGCCAGCGCGTCGAGTCGATGCCCTTCGCGACCTTGAGCAGAGTGCCGTTCGACTCCTGCAGGACTCGCTGCGACCAGAACTCGGTCAGCGTCGCGGTCTCGTCGAACACATTGTGCTTGTGCATCCTCCAACGATGGCCCGGCCGCGAGAGGGAGGCCAGGGGCCGGGCTGCCATCCGCCGTGCGAATTCCGCCCGACTCGGGTGGGGAAGGATCCGCACCTACGCCGGGCTCCACGCGGCATCGGGCCCGACCGCCGCGGACACCTTGCGGCTGATCGTGCCGAGCTGTCGGGCCTGAGCATCCGTGAGCGCGTCGAAGACGAGGCGACGCACGAGAGCCTGGTGGCCGGGCGTCGATTCGGCGACCTTCTCTTCGCCGGCATCCGTCAGCACGCCGAGCGTGAAGCGCCCATCGGTCGGGTCGATCTCGCGACGCACCCAGCCCTTGGAGTCGAGGCGGGAGATGGCGCGCGACAGTCGCGACAGGGTGCAGCTCGCGTACGAGGCGAGCACGCTGAGCCGCAGGGTGCGCTCGGGTGTGCTGTGCAGGGCGAAGAGGATGCCGTGCTCGAAGTGCGTGAGGCCGCTGTCGCGCTGCAACTGCGCGTCGAGAGCGGTGGGCAGGCGCTCGAGCAGAGTCGCGACGGATGCCCAGATCTCGAGCTCGTCGCGGCTCAGTGCATCGTCGTCCTTCGTCATCGCCATGGCTTCAGGCTACCGTTGCTGACTTGCCCGGACAAGTGAATGAGCGTACCGTGACTTGCTCAGGCAAGTGAAAGGGCGACCATCATGGATCTGCGACTCGCAGGCAAGAAGGCATTCATCAGCGGTTCGAGCCAGGGGATCGGTTACGCGATCGCCGCAGCGCTCGCCGCCGAGGGAGTGCAGGTGACGTTGAACGGACGCGACGCCGCGCGTCTCGACACCGCCGTCGCTCGGCTTCGTGAGGAGCATCCGCACTCGAACCCGACCGGCCTCGTCGCCGACTTCGCGAAGCCCGACGAGGTGTCTCGGCTGTTGGTCGAACTCGGCGACGTCGACATCCTGGTCAACAACGTCGGCCTGTTCGGCCTGGCCGAATTCGGCGCGGTCGACGACGACGAGTGGGCGCGCTACTTCGATGTCAACGTCATGAGCGCCGTGCGACTGTCGCGGCACGTGCTCGGCGGGATGCTCGAACGCGGCTGGGGCCGCATCGTCTCGATCAGCAGCGAATCGGGCGTCAACGTGCCCGCCGACATGGTGCACTACGGCGTGACGAAGGCGGCGATGATCGCCCTGAACAACGGCCTGGCCAAGCTCACCCGCGGCACCGAGGTCACCGTCAACACAGTGCTCGGCGGACCCACGTACTCCGACGGCGTCGCGGCGACCGTGGCCGCGGTGGCCGACGCCCAGTCGCTGCCGACCGACGCCATGAAACAGGCGATCATCGGCCAGAACCGTACGACGCTGCTCGAGCGCTTCCTCGACCCGGCCGAGATCGCGAACCTCGTCGCCTATCTCGCGAGCCCGCTGGCCTCGGCCACCAACGGCGCGGCGGTCCGAGGCGACGGGGGAGTGCTCACCGGCATGTTGTGACTCGTGGCGCAACCGAGCGGGTCAGATCAGACGGCGCACTCTTCGGACTGCTCCGTGATGATCCATCCGGTCGCGGAGCGGGCCATCACGACGGTGCCGCAGTCGCCCGAGTCGACATAGGTCACGAAGAGGGTGGCATCGGATTCGCTCTGCTCCTGCACCGACACCTCGACCTCGGCGCTCTGACCCGTCGCACGATAGAGCTCGGCGGTGGCGGTGATCATCTCGTCGCAGGTGCTGACCTGAAACGGTCCGCTGCTGTTCAGCTCGGCGATCATCCGGGCGGCGAGCTCTTCAGAGATGCCGGCGCATGCCTTCTCGGCGTCTGGAGCTCGCGACGCGTCGATCCAGGCAAGGAAGGTCTCGACCGGGCCGAGCGGGGTGACCTCGTCCGGGGTGGGCTGCGGAGCGGTCGACGGCGCGGATGTCACGATCGGCGCGGTCGTATCCTGCGGGGAGGCGGGTGCGGCGCAGGCGCTCATCATCAGCCCGGCGGCCACGAGGACCGCCCCCATCATGACTGCGCGCCGACGACCGAGAATCACCCGATCATCATGCCACTCGCCCCCCCCGCCGCTGCATCCCGGGCAGACTGGAACGAGCATCCGCGAATCCGGGAGAAGTAATGTCAGATCAGCCTCGTAAGGCACCCACCCAGGCCGTTCTCACCGTGCAGGAGGTGGAGCAGGTCAGTCCCGAACTGATCCGCATCACTGCCGGCGGTGACGGCTACGAGGCGTTCAACGACAACATCTATACCGACAAGTACGTGAAGATCCTCTTCGCCAACCCGCGTCACGGTCTCGTTCCGCCGTACGATCTGGCGCAGCTGCGCGACGAGAGCCCCGAGAAGCTCCCGACCCGGCGCACGTACACGATCCGCGCGTCCGACCCCGCTGCGCGTCGACTCGTCATCGACTTCGTCGTGCACGGTGACGAGGGTGTCGCCGGCCCCTGGGCACGCAACGCGCAGCCCGGAGACACGCTCGTCGTGAGCGGCGCCGGTGGAAGCTACCTGCCCGAGCCGAGCGCGCCCTGGCACCTGCTCATCGGCGACCACACGGCTCTGCCCGCGATCTCATCGGCCATCGAAGCGATGGATGCGGATGCCGTCGGCCACGTGCTCCTCTCGATCGCCGATGCGGCCGACCGCGTGCTGCCGGAGGTGCCGGCGGGAGTGAACCTGCGCTGGACCGAGACCGACGACGGGCTGCTGAGCGCGCTCGAAGAACTCCCGTGGGCCGAGGGCACTCCCTGGGTCTTCGCGCACGGTGAGCGCGGCACGATCAAGCAGGTGCGCGCTCTGCTGAAGCAGCGCGAGGTGCCGCGCGAGTCGCTGTCGATCTCGGCCTACTGGGCGCGGGGCCGCGCCGAAGACCAGTTCCAGGCCGAGAAGCGCGAGCCGATCGGGCAGATCGAGTAGTCCCGGCATCCGGGGTCGGCATCCGGCATCCGGCATCCGTTCCGGCATCCGCCTTCCGTCATTCAGGAGGAGATCGGCACCGGGGAGGACGAACGCGGGCGGATGCTCCTCCCGACTGCCGATCTCCTCCCGAACGCCGGCTCAGTATCATCAGGGGAACGCGCGCGCTTGCGCGCTGACCGAAGGGGCCCGTTGACCATGACCGTCGTGCGCCTGGGCCGCCCGACGCCGTGGCGCGGCATCATCGTCAGCCTGATCATGGGCGTCGGCGCGACAGCCGTCGGTTCGGTCTTCGCGCTGTTCAGTTCGCATCCCGAAAACACGCCGCTTCTGCTGCTGTTCCTGCTCATCCCGGTGATCGTCACCCCGCTGCTCATCGTGCTCAACCAGTACGCGGAGTTCGACCCGCAGACCGGCCTCATCCGCATCAATGGCGCGCCTCCCGTGCCGCTCTCACGCATCGACCGTGCCCGAACGATGACCTTCCGCGGTGTCAGTACCCTCGACCTCGGCATCGGCCCGACCCGCAAAGAGCGTTTCATCGTGGCCAACGGTCCGTTCGGCAGCCCGCGCATCGAGCGCGACTGGGTGCGCCACCTGTTGCCGTACACCGGTCTCCCGCGCCGCGGCCATGTGCTCGGCGATGCGTTCAGCACGCGACATCTGCGCTCGGCGACCCTCGAAGACGCCACGGTGTTCGCGCACGAGTGGCTCAAGTAGCTCCACGCCGGGCGCAACATCCGGGGCGCATGCACCCCAGTAGGGTGGCGGGATGAGCGCACTGGTGAATGGCGACGACGCGTGACCGCTGCTGCGGGCTGGTACCCGGACGCATCCGGCACCCCACGCTGGTGGGATGGCGTTCAGTGGGTCGACGTCGCACCTACGGTCGGGCCGACGAGTCCGCCGCACGTGCCTGCGGGAACCAGCTCGCATACGACCTGGATATGGCTCGTCGTCTTGCTCCCACTGCTCACCCTGGTTCCGATGATCGGCTACCTCGACCATCTGCAACGCAGCATGGTGGATCTCGTGGCGTCGATCCCGACCGACGGGTCGCCTCCGAACCCCGAGTTGATCGTCGGTGCACCACTCGATCTCATCTTCACGCCGTGGTACCTGGTCGCGCTCGTGGTCGGATGGGTCACGTCGGCGCTCTGCATCTGGTCCGCATACCTCGATACCCGCGTACTCGCCGAGCGTGGTTTCGTGCGTCCGTTCGCGTGGTGGTGGATGTTCATCTCTCCGCTGGCCTACGTGATCGGCCGCCACGTCGTCGTCCGTCGCCGTGGAGGGAGCGGCCCGGCACCTCTCATCGTGACCGTCGTCATCCAGGTAGCAGTGTTTGCGCTCGTCATGGTGTGGGCGTTCGTCTGGAGTGGGCAGCTGGTGGCGACCATCCTCGAGAAGGTGGCGGCCTAGGCTCCTTCCTCCGCACTGCCGCCCCGTCGGTGCCCTGTGAGACGATCGGAACGACCGACGACAGGACGGAAAGCGGATGCTCGACACCACAGACAGCGTGAAGCTCGGCCGATCGGGGCTGCGTATCTCCCCCGTGGTGCTGGGATGCATGAGTTTCGGGGCTCCCGACCGCGGCACGCACGGCTGGTCGCTGAACGAGGAGTCGAGCAGGCCTCTCATCCGGCAGGCGCTCGAGGCCGGGATCACCACGTTCGACACGGCCGATGTCTACTCCGACGGCACGAGCGAGGAATTCGTCGGCCGCGCGCTCGGCGACTTCGCCCACCGCGACGAGATCGTGATCGCCACGAAGGTGCACGGGCGCATGGGCCACGGCGCCAACCAGGCAGGCCTCAGCCGCGCGCACATCCTCTCGGGCATCGACGCGAGCCTGCGTCGCCTCGGCACCGACTACGTCGACCTCTACCAGATCCACCGGTGGGACCCCGAGGTGCCCATCGAAGAGACCATGCAGGCGCTGCACGACATCGTGCGCTCGGGCAAGGCCCGCTACATCGGCGCCTCGTCGATGTGGGCGTGGCAGTTCGCGAAGGCGCAGCACGTCGCCGTGCAGAACGGATGGACGCCCTTCGTCTCGATGCAAGACCAGTACAACCTGCTGCAGCGCGAAGAAGAGCGCGAGATGCACCCGTTCTGCCTCGACTCGGGCGTCGGTGTGCTGCCCTGGTCGCCGCTCGCACGCGGTCGTCTGACGCGCGATTGGGACGAGAAGACCGCACGCACGGCGACGGATGCTTTCGGCGCGACCCTCTATCACCGCGAAGAGGAGTCGAACCGGGCCATCGTCGACGCTGTCGCGCGCGTGGCTTCTGAGCGAGGCGTCTCCCGCGCGCAGATCGCGCTCGCCTGGGTCGCTCAGCAGTCGGCCGTCACCGCGCCGATCGTCGGCGCCACCCGTGCCAGTCATATCGATGACGCGGTCGCCGCCGCCGGCATCCGTCTGGAAGCATCCGAACTCGAAGCACTCGGGAGCGCCTACACGCCGCGCGAGGCCGAAGGATTCTGAGGAGTGCCATGACGACGTCGCGCACCCGCCGCCGTGCCACGCTGACCGCGCTCGCCGCAGGGGCGTTGCTGCTCACCGGATGCGTCCATTCGCCGATCGATGATGTGCTCGAGAGCGGCACGGCGGTGGAGCTGCCGAACAGCTTGGCCGAGGAGCAGAGCGGGCTCGTGGAGCTCGACACGGCGAGGTTGCTGGGCGAGGATTCCGAAGGGCGTCGGTTCCACGTGGCGAGAGGCGGCGACACGTACGGAGCGACGAACACGATCTGTCTGATCGTCGACGGGCTGGCCACCGGCCCGATGACGGGATGCGGCGCCCTCCCGCTCGAGATCGCATCCGACGAGGTTCGGGTCGTGCTCACCTACGACCCCGACCTCGGTGCCGATGACGACGACGCTGAACGAGTGGGCGACTACGTCGTCGTCTTCGACTGAGCGAATCGCCGCTCGCTGAGCGAACCCGCCCGCTCAGATCGTCGTGAACTCGACCACGCGCGTGCGACTGCGCATGCGTCGCAGCGTGAAGGCGCGGTTCTCGCGAACCCAGCGGCCGTCGCCCGAGGCGGGGCCGAGCGCCTCGACCAGATACTCCACCACCGAGGCGAAGCGTGCGTCGTCGTCAGCGGGCAGAGAACCCGGAGCGCGCACACCCGGCGCCAGGAAGAACGATGCGCGGGGCCCCGTCGTCGCGTGGAGGTAGACGGTGACTGCAGACGGAGAGAACGGCGAGGGGGAGTCTGCCGTGCGTTCCAGTGCCGGGCGGTCGTCGATGTAGCGGTGGCGGGCGGCCCAGGCGGCGGCATCCGCTCCCTGCAGCCAGTCGGCGGCGGCGTCGCGCAGTTCGGCCGCCGAATACTCCGGATGCAGGTGCACGCCCACCCCGCGGCCGCTCACCGTGAGCGAGGCGGTGAGCTGCCCGATGTTCCAGTGCCGGTCGGTGCCGGAGTGCTTTCCGACTCGCTTCGTGATGGCAGATCGGAGCTGCCTCTCGAACCCGTCATCCGGGGCCGGGTCGAAGCGGAAACGGAAGTGCGCGTGGCCCTGTGTCGCCGAGGCGCGCTCGTCGTCGTCGACCGTCAGCTGGGCGGAATGCAGGGCGTCGAGAACGGCCTCAGGCTCGCGGGAATCGCGCTTCCACAGGTCTTCGATCAGGGCCGGGATCGCGGCCAGCAGCTGGTCGGGGGAGTAGCGCTTCGCGTCGGATCGGACGCGTGCCGCCGGGTTCTGGTCGAGGCGGGGCGAGTCGCCTGTCGCCCCCGAAGCGCGCCCCGAAGCGGCACCGGATGCGGCATCCGACGTCGTCTCGAACGTCACCTTCAGGTACGGGCGCCGACTCGTCGCCCCGGTCGACCGCAGCGTGAAGGAGCGGCCCTCGCGCTCCCACGAACCCGGGGTCGCGGAAGCGCCGAGGGCCTCCGACAGGTAGTCGATGAGCGCGGCGAAGCCCTTCTCGCTGTCGGCGCTGAGCGCGTCGGGCGCCCGCACGGTCGCGGGAACGAGCAGCGAAGCGCGCGGCCCGTGCTCGTCGTGCAGATGCACCTCAGCCGATCGAGGCGAGAACTCGGCGCGCGAAGCATCCGCCGCCCGTTCGTTCGCCGGGCTGTCGTCGACGAAGCGGTGGCGCACCGCCCACTCGGCCGCATCCATGCCGGCGATCCAGTCGACCGCCGCCGCGCGCAGCTCGGTCGTCGCGTACTCGGCGGACAACCGCATATCGACGGTCTTGCCCGACGAGATCACTCCGGCCCGGAAGCGCCCGATGTTCCAGGCCCGGTCGTCTCCCGTCGCCTTGCCCAGCCGTTTCGTGATCGCCGCGCGGAGTCGACGCTCGAACGTCTTGTCGCCGGGCTCCGCCAGGCGGAACCGGAACACCGTGGCCTTTCGCTCTGCCGCCGTTCGGAGCGAGTCGTCGACGGTGAAGCCTGTGGCGCGAAGAGCGGCGACGATCTCGTCGGCCTCGCGCGAGTCTCGCCGCCACAGTTCGACGAGCAGGTCGGGCACCGCCGTCATCAGGAACTGCTCGGAGTACAGGGGGGCTTCGTCGACCGCTCGCGTCTCGCTCATACCCACAACACGATAGGTGAAGGCGCCGCCGGGTCGCCAGCGCTCCGCGACCCTCGCGGAGCTACCCCACGTCCCACAGCGTGTACCCGGTGACACCCGCGGGAATGAAGTCGAGTGGCTCCATCAGCTCGTCCTCCATGCCCACGATGCGTCCGGTGTCGCGCGAGACGAGCACCGTGATGCGATAGAGCGGGTTGAACGGCTCGGAGACGCGCAGCCCGACCACGTCTCTTCCGAGGCGATCCGTCGTCTGGCCGAGCACCGTCACGCCACCGGCGTCGACGAGCATGTCGAGCAGGGTCGCGTGCTGCTCATCGGTCAGCGTCCACAGGCTCAGCAGCGAGCCGATGGCCGTCGCGAGTTCCCCCGACGTCGGATTCGGATCGTCTTCGACGTACGGCGCGAGCGCGGCGGCCAGATCGTCCCGACTCGAACCGCTGAGCGCGGCGGTGGCGGGTGGAATGTTGAACTGCTCCGGCGTCATCACGACCCGGTCGATCAGGTCGCCGGGCTCGTAGGGGCTCTCGCCGAGGCCTTCGGGGCGCTCGTCGTCGGTCCAGAACGACTGTCCGGCGACGATGGTCGTGACGCTGCCGCCCTCGGCCGTCCAGTCGCTCGTGATCTCCTGAGGGATGACCTCGATGTGCTCCTCGGACATGTCGATGCTCCACCCCCACGTCACGTACTCCACGTGGTTCGCCTGCGCCGGGCCGTTGCCCTCCGCCAGGGCGGTCTGCGCATCGCGGATGACCGTCGGAAGCGGTTCGGGACTCGTGTAGCTCAGTGGCGGAGGGGTCAACGCGACCGCGCGCTGATCGGGAGCGAGCACGTTCACGGCGATGAGCGCGACGATCGCGCCGCATGCGATGGCCGTCGTCAGGCCGGCGGCCCAGATGCCCCGGCGTCGCGGTGCGCGCCGCGGTGCAAGGTCGCCACGGATGATGCGTTCCCGCAGCGCGATGTCCTGAGCGCTCGGCACGGCGAACTCCTGCGGCGGAGCAGGGTTCGCGGCGATGAGCAGCCGGTCGAGCTGGTCGTCGGTCAGTGTCATGCTTCTCCCTCCCTCGCATCGAGTTGCGTGCGGAGCTTGGTGCGCGCCCGCGTCAGCGTGGTCCATACCGCGGCGGGACTGCACCGCAGCACCTCCGACACCTCTCCGGCGCTGAGTCCGTCCCAGTAGGTGAGCACGATCACCTGCCGCTCGCGCGCGCTGAGGGCGGTGAGCGCCTCGCGCAGGGCGAGCGTCTCGAGCGGATGCAGCGACTCCGAGTCGTCTCGCAGCCCCCGGGTGAGTGCGTCGATGGCCCGCTTGCGGGAACGATCGCGTCGCGCTGCGTCGCGCAGCTTGTTGTCGGCTGTGCGGAGCAGCCAGGTGATGCCCATCGGATGCTCGGGCTTGAGCTTCTTCCACGCGACGACGAAGACGTCGGCGACGATCTCGTCGACTTCGTCGCGGTCGTCGAGGAAGCAGGAGAGATGGCGGCGCACGCGAGGGAGGTGCTCGTCGAACAGGATGCGGAACACCACCGCCTTGTTGCGCACCGGCGGCTGTGCCGAGGAGCGCCCGCCCCACGGGGAGGACCTCTCGGGCGAACCCTGTCGGGCGGCATCGGCGAACACTGTGCGCAGGCTGGAGCGCAGGCCGAATCGCAGCCGCATCGCCACCCCGCTCCGTGTCTTCGTCACCCTCACGCTACCCAACGGCGGCACTCGTGCGCCCCTCGCGGGGGCGCACGAGCCGGCCCCCCGGCTTTCAGTATGGAACGCCGCTCGTGGGGCGGGGCATCCGCTCTTTGCCGCTGAAAGCGATTCCTTACAGAATTCGATCGCGATCGTCTGCGCGGCCATGCCGTCATCTACGCGCGGGGCTCGATCGCCGTCAGAGCGACGTTTCCGATGGTCGCGATGACCACCAGGAGCAGCCCGAGGAAGAAGAGCACCCCGTGGATGCCGGGCGGGGGCTCGCCGGTGGCTGCCTGCTGCTCGACCATGCGCAGGCTCATCGACGCGGCTGCCGCCACGGTTGCGAGTCCTGCCACCAACGCCGTCAACCACATGAATCGCCGCACTGTTAGACCCCCTCGGGAGCGAGACTAATTCGCTGTCGTCGACGGCATTCACGCTCTCTTTGCGGCTGCGGCCGATTCCTTACCCTTCATTTCTCGGGCCGGTGGCTGGCCTACGGTTGTGCGTATGAGAACTCTCCGGCAGGGGTGCACCGGGTGACGGAGGTGACGACGGCATACACGCGCCGGGCGCAGGAGTACGCCGACCTGCTCGGAAGCATGGATGCCGTGCACCCGTCGGACCGCGCCCTCATCGAGACCTGGGCAGACGGCATCGACGGCCGAGCGCTCGATGCGGGGTGCGGCCCCGGCCACTGGACCGCGCACCTGGCATCGCGCGGCATCGAGATTCGCGGCATCGACCTGGTGCCCTCGTTCATCTCGCATGCGCGGGTGACGCATCCGGGTGTGCGCTTCGACGTCGGCAGCATCGAGCAGATCGACGAACCCGACGCATCGCTCGGCGGCATCCTCTCGTGGTACTCGACGATCCACCACGAGCCCGCGCGCATCTCGCTGCCCCTCGACGAGTTCGCGCGGGTGCTGAGAGCCGGCGGAACCCTGGTGCTTGGCTACTTCGATGCCCCGTCGACCGAATCGTTCGACCACGCCGTGATCGGCGCGTATCGCTGGTCGGCCCAGGAGCTGACGGATGCCGTGACCGAGGCGGGCTTCGACGTCGTCGAGGCCCATCGTCGGTCGGGACCGGGCCACCGCCCCCACGGTGCGCTCGTGTGCGAGCGGCGCGCGAGCTGACCCCGGAACGAACGGCTATGAACCGGCGCCGAGCCGCTCTTCCCAGTCCTCCGGAACTCGGTCGGCCGGGCCGGGGGTGGGCTGCGAGAGCGGGTGGCTCGTGGGCGGGGCGAGTACCGGGCCGTCGATGATGCTCTCGGTCTCGAAGTCCCAGAACCAGTCCTCGCCCGGCTCGTAGCTCTGCATCATGCGGTGCCCGGTCTCGTGGGCGTGCTTCGTGCCGTGCTTGTGCAGCGAGTCGTCGCAGCATCCGACGTGTCCGCAGGCCGCGCAGCGCCGCAGATGCAGCCACCACGATCCGATGGCGTCGCAGTCGACGCATCCTGCACCCGAGGGGGGAACCTCCAGATGGATGAACGTGCTCACGTCGCTGCCGGATGCTGAATCGGTCATCTCTCACCTTTCGCTCGCCTTTGCTCATTCTGCACTCCGGCGGCCGGATCTGGTAGACTGACGCGTCTTTTTTCCCGGTCAGGGGAAATATTTGACTTCCCCTGGATACCCGCTATGGTCGGTGGTTACGCCAGCCAGAAGAAGGGGAAGCGACCATGTCTGGAAAGACCAAGAAGGCTCCGCAGCTGTCTCTCAAGGAGAAGCGAGCAGCCAAGCGCGAGAAGAACGCACCGGATGCGTTCCTCAAGCCTCGCAAGGGTGCCAAGGGCTGAGCCCGCCGCGCGGGTCGTCACGACTTTGGCGACCCGCGCCCGCCCCCTCAACAGCACAACACCCATCGACGCGTTCGACGCGGAACGCCGATACGACCTCACTCCGAAGGAGCCCCCGTGGACACAACAGCGGTATGGATGCCGTCCGCAACGCTGTCCGCCCTGCAGGCAGAGGTCTTCGACCTGGAGTCGAGGACCGAAGCCCTGAGCCTCGGGCAGATCGCCCGCCTGGCCGAGCTGAGAGCCCTCGTGCGCAACGCCGACACAGGCGCCAAGCCCGACGACGGCCTGGTCGAGCCGGGCATGCTCGTCACGGTCCGTTTCGGCAGCGGTGGCGACACCGAGACGTTCCTGCTCGGGGACCGCGGGGTGCTCGCCGATGCCCGTGCGCTCTCGCCGGCGTCGCCATTGGGCAGCGCGGTCGACGGCCGGCGCGTGGGTGACCGGGTGAACTACGCGGCGCCGAACGGCCCCATCGAGGTCACCGTGGTCGCCGCGGAACCAGCCTCCGCCGGCTGACGCCGAGGCGCACTAACCCAACGCCGACAGGTGCGCGCGTTACGGGAGACTGTCCAGCACTCCTCCGAACAATGAGCTTCCTTCGGTGGAACTCGGTGGCAACGGGAATGGTTGATCGGGCATCTCGTCGAGCTGTCCGATTCGCAGAAGCTGCAGATGGATGCCCTGCTCGGAGGCGACACCGGAATCAACGAGCGCGTTGGTAACCCGGAGGTACTTCTCTGCTGTCTCCAGGTCGCCGAACTCGCCGCGCTCGACCCACTTCTGCGCGTGCTCCAGAACTCGATGGAGCGTGGCCGGGCCGTTGCCGGCGGTGATGCGAGACAGCCCCGACAGATACTCGTTTCGGATGACGGTGGGGATGATGATGCGATGGTGCCCGGCCGTGACGAGTTCCGCGTTCATCGCAACCCGGGCGCTGCGTCCGTTGCCGTCAGCGAAGGGGTGAACTTCGCTGACGAGGAACATCATGTAGAGAGCGCGCTGGAACGGATCGGTGAGAGAGCGTCCCTCCTCCCACCCTGCGCGCAACGTTCCGGGCACCTTCTCGGGGTCGACGAACACTGTGGACCCGGCCCGGTTGGCCTCCACCTTCCACTCGCCCGGAAGCTTGTCCGTGCGCGCGGCCATCATCACGCGATGCCGGTCGCGGAGGGTGTCGAGGAACTCGTCGGCGTCGGCGAAACGTCTGCTCATCTCCACCGTGTCGGCGACGACCTCCCAAGTGGCGCGCATGTCGTGAGCGTCCTGGGGCTTGCCGACATCGGCGTTGTCGAAGATCACTCGACGGGCCTCATCGACGTTCAGGGTGGAACCTTCGATGTAATTGGAGAAGTACGCCTCATAGAACGGGACGTAGGCGGCCCTGTCGACATCCGTGATCAGACGCATCACCGGCGGCGAATCCTGAAGATCGGCGGCGAGCTGGCGGAACAGCGCGACCCGCGCGTGATCGTACGGCTCATTCCGCTGTGCTGCACTCAGCGCGTGCGAGCTGGTGGGCAGGGAGCGGAGGCCTTGCGCTGCTTCGATGATCGTGACGATTCGCTCGGCGGCGACCTTGTTCGCGTTCGCCTGCACGTCGCCGATCATGTGGCGAACCTGGCTGGCGGTGGATGTCGTCACGATGTGGGTGATTCGATCGTGCAGTTCTTCAGTATTGAATCGTCGGGGTACCGCCGATGGCCTGCCGCGAAGCTCGGCATTGTCGATGAGGGCTCGGGTGCGGTTGACGCCGAACAGGGCACCGTCGGCGACCCGGAACGTGTCGGGACCACCGGCACCATTGTCTGCCTTGCCGTCGGGATACACGGTCAGCCCGGGGAGGGTGAGGGGGGTGGACCGCTTGTGCGAGACGAACAGCTCGCCGTTGACCGGGGCGAGCGCGAAGGCGGAGCGGTCAGTGATGACGGCATTCGGAAGGAGGTGCGCGACGATGGTCTGCCAGTGCTGTTGGACGACGGCCTCAGGGGGTTCGTCGACTTGATCGGTCCAGACTCCTCGGTACAACGCGCGGATCACGCCGTCCTGCAATCGCCGGTTGCGCCCGGTGATCGACGGGAAGTCCTTTGCGAACAGAACAGTCATCGATCCTCCGGATAGTTATTGGGGAAAACATGCCGCGCGATGCACGAATTGGATACTTATTTATGTAATAGTAGGGTATTTCGGAAACTTTCATGGGTAATACTTCGGCAACCGGATACTTATCGCACTAATCACGACCTCCTCCGGAAGGCGGATGCCCGGCACCGCAAGACGGTACTTCAGGCGGATGCGCCGCCCCCGCGCTCGCTCGTAGCGTGGAGGCATGATCACAGCAGAAGGCCTCACGAAGAGGTTCGGAGACAAGACGGCCGTCGACGACGTGTCGTTCACGATCAAACCAGGAACCGTCACCGGCTTCCTCGGGCCGAACGGCGCGGGCAAGTCCACCACGATGCGCATGATCGTGGGCCTCGACCGGCCCACATCGGGTCGCGCCACCGTGGCGGGCAACGAGTACCGCAAGCTGCGGGCTCCGCTCACCGAGGTGGGCGTGCTGCTCGACGCGAAGGCGGTGCATACCGGCCGCACGGCACGGAACCACCTGCGCGCGATGGCGGCGACCCACGGCATCCCCGCATCCCGTGTCGATGAGGTCATCGACCTCGCCGGCATCGGATCGGTGGCCCGCAAGCGCGCCGGCAAGTTCTCGCTCGGCATGGGGCAGCGGCTCGGCATCGCCTCGGCGCTGCTCGGCGACCCGCACACGCTCATCCTCGACGAGCCGGTCAACGGCCTCGACCCCGAAGGAGTGCGCTGGGTGCGCCAGTTCGTGCGCCACGCGGCATCCGAAGGGCGCACCGTGCTGCTCTCGAGCCACCTGATGAGCGAGATGGCGCAGACCGCCGACCACGTCATCGTCATGGGGCGCGGCAAGGTTCTGGCGGATGCTCCGCTCGAAGAGCTCGTGCGCGCCTGGACCACCAACCGGGTGCGCGTGCGCACTCCGCGGGGCGCAGCGCTCGCCGAGCTGGTCTCCGGACCCGATGTCGAGATCGTCAGCACCGCACCCGACCTGTTCGACATCACGGGCCTGCCCGCCGCACGCATCGGCGACCTCGCCGCCGAACGCGGCATCCCGCTGCACGAACTCACCCCGACCACCGGGTCGCTCGAAGACGCCTACCTCGCCCTCACCGGCGAGTCGGTCGAGTACCGGACGAAGGAGATCTCATGACCGCCCCGGCGATCACCCAGCCCCGCGCGGTCACTCCGCACCGCGTCGACACCCGTTACCGCTTGAGCTTCGTGCGTGCGCTGCGCGGTGAGTGGATCAAACTCGCCACCCTGCGCGCCACCTGGTGGTCGATCGCGGTGACCGCCGTGATGACGATCGGCATCGCCGTGCTCATCGCGTCGGCGGTCGACATGCCCGGCTTCGAGCCGATCCAGGCGGTCGTCTCGCCCATTCAGTTCACGATGCTGCTCGCCGGCATCCTCGGCGCGATCTCGGTCACCGGCGAGTACTCGACGGGCATGATCCGTTCGACGCTCACCGCCAACCCGGGTCGCGGGTCGGTGCTCGCAGCGAAGTCGGTCGTGCTCGCCGTCTTCCTGTTCGTGTCGTCGCTGATCATCTTCGGCGTCGCCGCGCTGGCGGTGTCGCTGGTCGTGTCGACCCGTGACCAGAGCATCGACTGGTCCGACCCTTCGGCGTCGTTCCTGCCGATCGTGGTCGCCTCGCTCTCGATGGCCGTGTTCGCCCTCATCGGCGTCGCGTTCGGCTTCATCCTGCGCTCGGGCGCCGGCGCCATCGCCGCAACGGTGGGTCTGCTGTTCGTGCTGCCGATCGTGGCGAGCATGTTCGCGATCGCCGGCGACTCCTGGCGGTGGGTCATGGACGCCGCGAGCTACCTGCCGATGGCGGCCGCGCAGAGCGCGATCCTCCCCGGATCGGGCGGACTCGACGAGCCGGTCGCCTACCTGACGCTCGCATGCTGGGTCGCGGCGACCCTGCTCTCGGCCTGGGCCGTGCTGCGCACCCGCGACGCGTAGAGTCGCGAGGGTGAGCAAGACGCGCAGCCGCAGCGCCTCTGTCCGTGAGGACGAGGAGTTGCGGCTGCCGCGTCCGCCCGGGGTTTTCCGGCGGTTCTGGGCGCGGCATCCGGTGTTCGCCGATGTGCTGATCGCGCTCCTCTGCCTCTTCCTGTCGCTCACCCCGGCGAATCGGGTCGACGCGTCGCTGCCCGACCCCGTCGGACAGGTGCTGTCGGTGCTCGTGCCGGTGACCGTGGTCGCGGCCTGCGCGACGCTGCTGTGGCGTCGCCGCATTCCGCTGCTGCCGTTCATCACCTCATTCGTGGTGGAGGCGCTCTTCCTCTTCGGCACTCTGCCGGGGGGCACGCCGCTCGCCCTCTTCACCTGTTACGCGCTCGCCGTCTACGGGTCGTCGCGTGCCGCCTGGACCGGATTCGGCATCGGCGCCGGATCGTTGATGGTCGTGGCCGCGAGCCTCAGCCTGAGCGGCGCGATCACCTTCCAGGTGGCGATCAACCCGGTGCTCAACGTCGTGGTGCTCGGTCTGATCGGCACCCTGATCGGCGTGAACGTCGGGGGCCGCAAGCGCTACCTGGACGCCGTCATCGACCGGTCGCGCCAGCTTCTCGTCGAGCGCGACCAGCAGGCGCAGCTCGCCGCCGCCGCCGAACGCGCGCGCATCGCGCGTGAGATGCACGACATCGTCTCGCACTCCCTCACCGTGGTCGTGGCTCTGTCGGAAGGGGCAGCGGCGACGCCCGACCGCGAGCAGGCCCGCGCGGCTTCGTCGGCTGCGGCCGCGACGGCACGCAGTGCTCTCACCGAGATGCGGTCGATGCTCGGTGTGCTCCGCGACGACGAGAATCCGCTGCCGTTGGCGCCGCTGACCGCACCCTCGCCGCACGACACCGTGGCCCACGCGCAGCGCGCCGGATTCCCCGTCACCCTCGTGACGGTCGGCACGGCCGTGACCCTTCCCGCCGCCGTCGACCATGCCGTGTCGCGCATCGTGCAAGAGGGCGTCACCAACGCGATGCGGCATGCGCCGACAGCGACCGAGATCGCCGTGCGCGTCGCGCACACACCCGAAGAGGTGCGCATCGAGATCGTCAACGACCGGGCCGGCGGAGCCGTCGGCACTGCCGGGTTCGGGCTTCGAGGGTTGAGGGAACGTGCCGCGCACGTGCACGGCACCATCGATTACGGCCCCGCCGACGGTGGCGGATGGATGCTGCGCGCGGCGCTGCCCGTCGCCCCCGACTCTTCCGAGGAGAAGACATGACCGAACAGATCAGAGTGCTCCTCGTCGACGACCAGGAGCTCATCCGCCTCGGCTTCCGCATGGTGCTCGAGGCCGAAGGAGACATCGTCGTCGTCGGCGAGGCCGGAGACGGCCGCGAGGCGATCGCCCAGTCGGCGGCGCTGCAGCCCGACCTCGTGCTCATGGACATCCGCATGCCCGGGCTCGACGGCATCGCCGCGACCGAGGCGATCGTGCGCGAGCATCCGCAGACCCGCGTGCTCGTGTTAACGACGTTCGACCTCGATGAGTACGCGTTCGGGGCGATCCGCGTGGGTGCGAGCGGGTTCCTGCTCAAAGATGCCCAGCGCCACGAGCTGCTCTCCGCCCTGCGGGCCGTGCATCGCGGCGACGCGGCGCTCTCGCCACGGATCACCCGGATGCTGCTCGAACACGTCTCGCCGCAACTCGGTGCCGCGCCCGCCGGGGTGGGGGCGGAGCATCCGCTCGTCGCGACCCTCACCGAACGCGAGCACGACGTGTTCCTCGCCATCGCCCGCGGTCTCAGCAACGCCGAGATCGGCGACGAGCTCTACGTGAGCGAATCGACCGTCAAGACCCACGTCGGCCGCGTGCTCGCCAAGCTCGGCGCGCGCGACCGCGTGCACGCCGTGATCCTCGCGCATCGGCTCGGGCTCGCCGGGGCCGAGTGAACGGCCCGAACGGGCTCGAGCGGCGGTCAGTCGTCGAGCTGCGCCCTGACCCGCTGAGCGATGACGGATGCTCGGGACCGGGCATCCGCCAGTCGTTCTGCCTCGCGCTCGAGGGCGTCGCACGCAGTCGCGTCGGCCCCGTGCTTGCGTGCGAGGCGGAGGTCGGTGCGCAGATTGATCGTCGCGCCCGAGATGCCGAGGGCGAGCGATTCGGCGGCGATCGCTAGGTCGGCCGCGACGGCGGGGTTCGCGATCTCGGCCAGGAGCTCGAGGTCGGGCAGGAACCGCGCTCCTGCAGCGCCGAGGCCGACGGACGATTCGGATGCCGAGACCGCCGCATCGGCGACGCGGCGATCGCGCTCCGGATCGTCGCTCGGCAGAGCGAGCGCGGCGCCGAACGCGGCCGAACGGGCGCCGTCGGCTTCGGCCGCACGCAGCGCCTCGTGGCGCGCCCCCGAGAGTCGTTGCGACGACGCGGCGGCTCGCGCATCGTCGGTGTACTCGGCCACCATGTGCAGCAGTCCGGCCGACACGGCGAGGATCACCCCGCTGGCGGCGCCTCCGCCGGGTGCCCCGTTGGGCTGCGCGAGCGCGGTGAGCCAGGCATCCAGCGGGGTGGCCGTCGAAACGGGAGGGGTTTCGGTCATGCGCGTCACCCTACCGGCGTGAAAGAAAGTTCGATGCGGCATGGACAATCCACCCCGCCACCGACATGTACGTGATGTAGGTGTTGATGACGGAGGGATACGACATGGATGAGTTCGACGAAGATCGCCTGCGTGCGAGCGCCCCGTGGGCGGGTGCTCCGCTCGGGCTCGCGGAGCACCGTCAGCGGATCATGTCGGAGGTGCGCGGCAGGCGCCGCACGGTGAGCCGCATCTGGACCGGGGCGGCGATCGCGACGGCGGCCCTCGTGGGAGCGGGGAGCGTCGCTGTCGCCGGCAACGGCACGGAGACGCCCTGGGGGTGGAGCGCGGATGCCGTCTATTCGATTCCGGGACCGAACGGGCAGACGTGCTTCGCCGGGATTCGGGTGATGCCCGACGGGGTCGCCGCGGACTCCGAGGCGATGCTGCAGGCACGCGAGATCGTCGCCGCGATCGACCTCGACAGCCTCGACACATCGGCGTACGAGCAGGAGATGGCCGCAGAGATCGGCACGCCGTTCGACGACGGGGCCGAAGGTACGGTCTTCTATACGCCGCAGGAGATCAAGCAGAGCGCGGTGCACTCGATGGTCGCCGAGATCCTGTTCGACGAATTGGCGCGCCGCGGCCTGTCGAGCCCCACGGAGAACGGACCCGTGTCGCTCTCGTCCGACGCGATGGGATGCCAGTGATGCGGCGCGCTCGCGAGCGGGAGAGCGTCTTCGACGAGATGATCCGCCGGAACGAAGCCGACCTCCTCGCGTACTTCCAGCGCCGGACGCTCGATGGGGCGGATGCGGCGGACGCGTTCGGCGAGCTTCTTCTCGTCGCGTGGAAGCGGAGCGCGAAGATCCCCACCGATCCGGAGGCCGCTCGCATGTGGATGTTCGTGGCCGCCCGCAATGTGCTGCAGAACAGCCGGCGGTCGGCGCAGCGCAGCCGTCGAGCGGTGCAACGGCTCGCCGAGGCCATGATGACGACGACTCCGGCAGGGGACGCCGACGACGATGCGCTCACGGTGCGCGCTGCGATCGATGCGCTTCCTGCCGAGGACGCGGAACTCGTGCGGTTGATCTACTGGGACGGGTTCGCCTCGCACGAGGCCGCGGCCATCCTCGGCGTGAACGCCTCGACGGCGCGCTCGCGGCTGGCCAAAGCCAAGGAGCGTCTCCGCGTGGCGCTGAGCCCGGAGCTGACCACGCAGGACTGAGGGCGTGCGCCGCCCCCGCGGCGCACACGGTCTCTAGGCTGGTGGTGAGATCCCGACGAAAGGACCCCCTCATGGCAACGACAGCGCTGAGCAGCGCGGACTTCGCGCAGACCGTCGAGAAGGACGGCATCGTGCTCGTCGACTTCTGGGCCGAGTGGTGCGGTCCGTGCCGCATGTTCGGGCCGATCTTCGAGCAGGCCTCGGAGAACCACTCCGACATCACCTTCGCGAAGGTCGACACCGAGGCGAACCAAGACCTAGCCGGTGCCGCCGGGATCGTCTCGATTCCGACCCTGATGGCGTTCCGCGACAACATCCTCGTCTTCTCGCAGGCCGGCGCGCTGCCCGCGCCCGCACTCGAAGACCTGATCGGCCAGGTGCGCGCCCTCGACATGGATGCCGTGCGCGCGTCGATCGCCGAGGAGACCGCGGAGTAGCCACGCGGTGACCGCGATGGCGGTCACCGCGGGATGACGCGCTCCGAGACGACGACCTCGGCCGACATCGGCAGCTCGCCGACGATGCGGGGTGCGCCGTCGACCCAGTCGACGGCGATGCCCGCGGCCTCGAGAGCCTCGACGTTGAGAGTGATGTCGAGCAGGGGCAGGTCGAGGTCGGCGTACCGGCTCGCGACCACGTCGTTCACGCGGTCGGCCGTCGTCGCGTGGATGAATCCTGATTCTTCGAAGTGCGTGCCACGGGTCGAGACGACGTACTCGCCGAACCCTCGGCTCATCTCCCAGTCGTCCTGGATGGCGATGTGGTGGATCTCTGCGGTCACGGCTTCTCCTTAATGAAACGGATTCGTAGCATTCTCGACTAGGCTACAACCATGACAGGAAAACGCGGGCGTCCCTCCGCCGCCGAGCGGCTCGAGCGGCATGAGCGCGTCATCGATGTCGTCATCGCTCTGCTCACCACCCAGGGCTACGACGCCGTCACGTTCGATCGGGTCTCGGTCGACGCCCATGTCGCCAAGCGCACGCTCTACGCCGACTTCGACGACCGCACGGGACTCGTGCGCGCGGCCGTGCGCCGCCAGCACGCCTACCTCGACGGCACCTGGCAATCCGCAGACGACCTGCGTGCAGCATCCGTCGCCGTCGTCACGCACCTGCTCAGCGACGAGGCCATCGCCGTGCACCGCGCGATCGTGGCGGATGCCGGCGCGAACGCCGCGCTCGCCGCCGAGTTCTACGACGAAGGTCCCGGTCGCGCGCAGCGCTTCCTCGCGCAGTTCCTGCCGGCGGATGCCGCAGCCCCCGCCGAGCTCGTCTTCACCGCGCTCCTCGGCGAGCCGCACCGGCGCCGACTGCTCGGACTCGCTCCGGCTCTCACTTCCGCCGAGATCGACGCCCACGTCAACCGCACGCTGCGCGCGTTGGGCGTCGCGGGCGCGGGCTGACTCAGGCGGACGCTGATCCGCTCACGCGCTGATCGGTGGTGATGATCGTCGCGAAGCCGCGGGCGGAGAGGATGCTCTCGGTGCGGCGCATGATGTCGACCCCCGATACGGCGGCCAGGTCTCCCGTCGCGGCGATGTCGGAGGTGGTCGTGGCGTCGGTCACGTAGTCGACGTTGAAGCCGAGGTCGCCGGCGACGCGCGCGGTCGTCTCGCAGCACTGCTCGGTGCGGATGCCGCAGACGACGACACGACGGATGCCCGACCGGTGCAGCTGCTCTTCCAGGTCGGTCGACGTGAACGCGTTGACCGTGGTCTTGGTGCGTGCGAGCTCGTCATCGCGGGGTTCGAGCTCGGCGAAGACGCGCACGAACCCCTGGTCGGGGTCGAAGACGCCGCCCGAGCCCGGGTCGGCGTGGGTGATCCAGATGACCTGGTCGCCGACCTCGCGAGCGTGCTCGACGAGGCGGGCGACGTTGTCGATCACCTGCGGGTTGGCGGTCGCCGCCCATTCGTCCGCTCGCTGTCGGAACGACTCCTGGGCGTCGATGACGAGGAGTGCGGTGTCGGAGTTCTGAGCCATGGGGTCATCTTCGCGCGCCGGGATCGCCTCTCGCGAGTCCGCGAGCGGTCAACCCTCGAAGGATCTCGGACAGAACCATTGACAAGCCAGGATGGGGGAGGGCATAGTCAGTCATTACATAACGTCATATAACGAGTTATGACGTCTGAATCGGAAAGGTCCATCTTGACTGCCACCGCATCGTTCATCGACTCCACCACCATCGAGAGTCAGCTCGCAGCCGCACGTGCTGCCATCGCCACCCGCGAAACCGTGTCCCGCGTGGTTCTCACCGCCTGCGGCGGCTCGTACGCGAACATGCTGCCGAACGAGTACATCCTCGGTACCCTCGCGAAGAACCTCGAAGCCACCGTGCTCAACGCGGCCGAGTTCACCTCGCGCAACTCGTCGCGCGTCGACGCCGACGCCGTCGTCATCCTCTGCTCGCACTCGGGCACGACGCCCGAGACGGTTGCCGCAGCGAAGCATGCACGCGAACGTGGAGCGCTGACCGTCGCCTTCACCTTCGACCCCACCTCGCCCCTCGCGGCGGAGTCGGAGTACGTCATCGCCTACCAGCACGGCGAGGGCAAGAGCGAGTCGTACGTGGGCGGAGCGCTCATCCTCCGCCTCGTCGCCGCCGTGCTCGAAGAACGCGACGGCGTGCAGATCGCGGATGCCGTCGACGCCGCGGTCGCGCAGCTGCCGACGCTCGTCCCGGCCGCGCGCGAATCGTACGCAGCATCCGCCGACGAGTGGGGCTTCGCCTCGCGTCGCGAACCGCTGATCTACACGATGGCCGGCGGATCGAACTACGGAACGGCCTACTCGTTCGCGATCTGCCTGCTGCAGGAGATGCAGTGGGTGCACTCCGCCGCGATCCACGCCGGCGAGTACTTCCACGGCCCGTTCGAGGTCACCGACGTCGACGTGCCGTTCATCGCCCTGCTCGGCCTCGACGAGACCCGCCCGGTCGAGCAGCGCGCCGTGAACTTCCTCACGCAGCACTCCGACAAGGCGCTCGTCATCGACGCCGAGGACTTCGGTCTCGACGTCGTCGCCCCCGAGGTGCGCGGAGCCTTCGCCCACCTCCTCTTCAACATCGTGCTGCGCGTCTATGCCGACGCGCTCGCCGACCACCGTGGACACCCGCTCTCCGTGCGCCGCTACATGTGGCGCATGGAGTACTGAGAACTCAAGGAGCATCCGAATGCGCACAACTGCACGCATCGCCACCGCCGCCATCGCCGTCGGCGCACTGATCGTCCCGCTCGCCGCCTGCGGCAGCTCGGAGTCCGAGTCCGCTGACGGCCAGGTGACGATCGACTTCTTCCACCGCTGGCCGAACGAGCCGAAGAACGCCTACTTCGCCGACCTCGTCTCGCGGTTCGAAGAAGAGAACCCCGACATCAAGGTCAACGTCGAGAGCGTCCTCAACGACGCGTACAAAGACAAGGTGAAGGTGGTGGCGGGCTCCGCCAACGCCCCCGACGTGATGTTCTCGTGGAGCGGCTCGTTCCTCGACGAGCTCGCGAAGGGCGACGCGCTCATGGACCTCGGCCCGTGGCTGGCCGAGAACCCCGAGCTCACGGAGAGCTTCTACGAAAGCCAGCTCGAACCGTTCGCGGTCGACGGCGTGCAGTACGGTCTGCCGATCGGCATGCACTCCAAGCTGTTCTTCTACAACGTCGACGTGTTCGACGAGCTCGGCCTCGAGGTTCCGACCACGTGGGACGAGTTCATCGACGTGCTCGACGAGCTGCAGGGCGAGGGGCTCACGCCGATCGAGTACGGTGCGCAGGACCAGTGGACGATCGCTCACTACGTCGGAACGCTGAACCAGCGGATGCTCGACCCCGAGGTCTTCCTCGCGGATCAGGATCCGGCGAAGGGCGAGTTCACCGACCCCGGCTACGTGGAGGCGCTCGAGCGTTTCCAGGAGCTGTCGGCCTACATGAACGACGACATGGCGGCGGTCACGCACGAGATCGCGCGCAACGCCTGGATCGCGGGCGAAGCGCCGATCATGTACATGCAGAGCTCGGAGGTCGGCTACTTCGGCGACGCGCAGTTCGAGTACGCGACGTTCAACATGCCGAGCGTCGACGGCGGCAAGGGAGACCCCGGTCAGCTGACGGGCGCTCCGGAGGGCTTCGTCATCTCGAAGACCACGGAGCACCCCGAAGAGGCGCAGCGCTTCGTGGAGTTCATGCTCAACGAGACGAACGGTGTGAAGTACTCCGAAGAGACCGGAGAGCTCAGCGCGGTGCAGGGTGCTGTCGACAAGGCGGATGTTCCGGAGATCTCGAAGGAGCTCGCGCAGGGCATCGTCGACGCTTCGGCGATGACGACCTGGCTCGACAACGCCTACGACCCGCAGATCGTGCAGGCGTATCTCACCGAGACGCAGCTGATGCTCGGTGGTCAGCAGACTCCGGAGGGTGTCATGAAGGCGGTTCAGGATGCCGCAGCGCGAGTGCGCGACGCGTCCTGAGTGATCCACGGGGGTGCCGGAGCAGCCGGCCGGCACCCCCTCTACCCCTCTATCCAGGGAGATACCCCGGCATGAAACCTCTGACACGCACCTTCGGCAATGCGCTCTACGTGCTTCCCGCACTCGCACTGCTCGGGCTCTTCGTGTACTACCCGCTGATCGCGAACATCGTCTACGGCTTCTTCTCGTTCAGTGCGGGTGCGGGCGGGATGAAGCCCGTCGGCGCCGACAACTTCCTGCGCCTGCTCGATGACCCGATCATCAAGACGGCGCTGACGAACAACCTGATCTACGCGACCGTCTCGATCATCTGCCAGGTGGGTGGGGCGCTGGTCGTCGCCGCCTGGCTCACCCGCCTGCTCGGACCCCGCATGGGCGGAATCCTCCGGTCGGTGTACTTCCTTCCCGCGGTGATCTCGATGACGGTCATCGCCCTGCTCTTCACCTTCGTGTACAACTCGCGCGGGGGTCTTCTGAACGAACTGCTCGCCCTCATCGGTCTCGAGCACCTGCAGACGGCCTGGCTGGCCGACGTCGACACGGCCCTGGGCTCGGTCATCGCGGTGTCGCAGTGGCAGAGCATCGGCTATGTCTGCATGCTCTACGTGGTGGCGCTGCAGCAGATTCCCGAGGAGTACTACGAGGCGGCATCCCTCGACGGCGCCGGACGCATCCGCCAGTTCTTCAGCATCACCGTGCCGCAAGCGAAGGAGATGATCTTCGTCGCGATGATCCTGACGGTCTCGGGCGCGTTCACCGTCTTCAACGAGCCGTACATCCTCACCAAGGGCGGTCCGGGCAACACGACCCAGGTGCTCGCCACCTACATGTACAACCAGGGCTTCTTCCAGAATCAGATGGGGTACGCCTCCGCCATCGCGAGCCTGATCTTCCTCATCACGCTGGTGCTGTCGCTGGTTCAGATGCTCTCGTTCCGAAGCGGAAAGGACTGACCGTGAGTGCACATCTGCGCCCGCTGGAGCGGGTCCGACAGGTCCCCGTCTACGCGCTGCTGCTCATCTACGCCGTCGTCATTGCGTACCCGCTGCTGTGGATGGTCATCTCGTCGTTCAAGTCGTCGTCCGAGATCTTCGCCGACCCGTGGGGTCTGCCCTCGATCTGGCTCGTGCAGAACTACGCGCAGGCCTGGGACAAGGGAATCTCGGAGTACTTCCTCAACTCGGTGATCGTCACGATCGCCTCGACGGCGGCGACCGTGCTCATCGCCGCGCTGTGCGCCTACGGCATGGTGCGCATGTCGAGTCGGGTCGCCGATGTCGTGCTCATCGTCGCGATGGGCGGGCTGGTGGTCGCCCCGCAGGTGAGCCTGATCCCGCTCTACCGGTTGCTCGACGGCATGGGGCTGCTCAACACGTCGTGGGCGATGATCCTCCCCTACGTCGCGTTCCGCCTGCCGATGGCGATCCTGCTCATCCGCTCGGTGTTCCTCGGCATCCCGAAGGAGCTGGTCGACGCGGCCACGATCGACGGATGCCGGTCGACGGGCGTACTCCGTCACGTGTACCTGCCGTTGAGCAAGTCGGTGCTGACGACATCGGCCGTGCTGACCGGGTACTTCGCCTGGAACGAGTTCCTGTTCGCGATCGTGTTCATCGACCAGGACTCGCTGCGCACGATCCCCGCGGGCCTGATGTCGTTCCGCGACGCCCTCTCGACAGAATGGGGGGTGCTGCTCGCCGGACTGACGATTGCCGCATTGCCGATCGTGGTGGTCTTCATCGCGCTCCAGAAGTACTTCGTCGCGGGTGTCGCGGCGGGGAGTGTGAAGGGATGACGATGTACTCAGCCGACGACCTGCGAGACATCCTGAGCTCGGTGCCCGCCCCGTCGCTCGTGGGAGTGGGAGACAACGTCCTCGACTGCTACGTGCACGAAGACCTCGCCTACCCCGGCGGCAACGCGCTGAACGTGGCGGTCTACAGCCGCCTCTTCTTCGGCGGCGGTGCCGGCTTCGTCGGGATCATGGGCGACGACCGCTTCGCCGTGCACCTTCAGGAGGTGCTCGACGACATCGGCGTCGACCGGTCGCGCGTGCGCGTGGCGCGGGGCGCGAACGGCATGGCCTTCGTCGAACTCGACGACGACGGCGATCGCGTCTTCGTCGGCTCGAACCGGGGTGGGGTGCAGGCCGAACTGCGACTGCGCATGTCCGAAGCCGACACCGCCTACCTCGCCGAGTACGCCCGTGTGCACACCTCGGTCTACTCCTCGATCGAGGCCGAGCTGCCGGCGATCGCCGAGCGCGGCACGGCGGTGTCGTTCGACTACTCGAACGATGCGGCGAGCGACATCGTGCGCGCGACGGCACGCCACGTCGACGTCGGGTTCTTCTCGGGCGGCGCGCTCTCCGACGCGGAGGTCGACGCGCTCGCCGCCTTCGCCCTCGACAGCGGCATGGCCTCGGTCGTGATCACCCTCGGCTCACGCGGTGCGCGGGCGTTCGAGGCAGGGGCCGCGCACGCCGTGGGAGTCATGCCGGTCGATGCCGTCGACGCGCTCGGTGCGGGAGACGCCTTCATCACCGGGTTCCTCGCGGCGAGAGCATCCGATGCCGATATCCAGCGGAGCCTGGAGATCGCGTCGACCACCGGGGCGCTGGCCTGCACACTGCGGGGTGCGTTCGGTTACCCTGTCAGGGGTGGTGACGACGCACGGGCGCAACTCCTGCGCCGCTACCGCAAGGCGTGACGGCGATCGTCGCAGCAGGGGGAGATCAGGTGAAGGACGCGAACTCCGCACCGCTGCATGAGCAGATCCGTACGCTCCTCATGCACGAGATCGAAGACGGCACGTATGCCGCCAGCGGCAAGCTGCCCCCCGAACCCGAGCTGTGCGCCCGCTTCGGCGTGAGCCGCATCACCGTTCGTCGTGCGGTCGCCGACCTCGAGGAGATCGGCCTCGTTCGCCGGCAGCAGGGTCGTGGCACCTTCGTCGCTCCGGCCCGAGACGTGCTCGGCACGATGTCTGTCGGCGGATTCGCCGACAAGGTCGTGGGCGAGGGCGCGAAGTCGCGCACCATCATGAAGGCCGAAGTGCTCGATGCCGACGAGCGGCGCGCAGAGCGCCTGGGCGTGCCGGTCGGATCACCGACCTTCCGCCTCGTGCGGGTGTTCGCGCTCGACGGCATCCCGCTGTCGATCGACGTGAGCCGGTACTCCCTGCTGCGCTTCCCGGGGTTCGACGAGAAGATCGTCGACGACGTCTCGACCTATCAGGTGCTGCGCGACGACTACGGCGTGGAGTTCTCCGAGATGCACCGCGAGTTCGGCGTCGGGTTCACGAACGCCCAGACGGCTGAGTGGCTGCAGCGCCCTGAGCGCGACCCTCTCATCGTCATCCGCAAACGGGCCATCGACCAGCACGGCGAGCTGGTGCATACGTCTCGCGTGCGGGTGGTGCCGAGCCGCATGCGGCTGAAGGTCGTCTCGCGCACCGCCGAGTGATCAGGCCGGGGTCTCGGCAATCCGTCTCCCGTTCGTCACCGCGGGGCCGATCGTAGCGAAATGTCGGTAAAGCGGCCGAATAAGAGTCATTTGGCACCGCTCGTCGCGCACCGCCCGCGACAGAATGGACGCATGTACGACAGGACGATCACCGCCACAGCCGACGATCAGCGGGCGGTGCGCCGCGGCATCCGTCGATACACGGCCTCTCCCTGGTTCATCGCCGTGATGCTCGTGGCGGGAATCGGCGCCCTCACGCTCTCGGCGACCTCGGTCGTCACGGGGAACGACGCCGTGCTCGTGTTCGTCGCCGGCGCGATCATGCTGCTCTCGCTCGCCGCGCTGATCTGGGTGGCGCCGCGCCGCCTGGCCAAGACCCTCGTCATCGGGTCGGACGTGTTCGCGCGCATCGACACAGACGGATTCGAGCAGGGCGGGCCGACCGGATCGACACGGATGCCATGGACGTCTCTGCGCTCGATCGAACGCGTCGGCGACAGTGTGGTCGTGCGCCTCACCCCCTCCAAGACGCGACTCGTCTTTCCCGGACGCTTGTTCAGTGACGAGGCCATCGCCGAGGCGCAGCGGCTGATCGCCGCCGCCCACCCGGGGGCACGCCCGCGACGCTGACGCGGTTTCTGCGGGGTCAGGCCACCTGAACGCGCGCGTCGTCGGTGACGTACTCGAGGACGAGATTGCCACCCACGGCGTCGAGATATTTGCGGATGGTCGCCACGCGGGCATTGTCGATGTCGCCGTGCTCGATCTTGGAGACCTGCCGCTGTCCGACGCCGATGCGCGCGGCGAGCTGCGCCTGCGTCATCCCTGCGCGCTCTCGGAGCTCGCGAAGGCGGTACGCCCGAACTTCGGAGAGCATGCGTGTCTTCTCTGCCTCGACCTGCGCGCGATCGGCAGGGTGCTCGGCGAGAAAATCCTCGAGTGAGAGAGCCATGACGGTCACCTTCCCTTCTTCTTGTTCTTCGTGGAGGACGGTCGTCTGCCTCGCTGTGCGCCACGTCGCACCTCTTCTTCGCGCCGTCTTCTTTCCTCGATCTTCTTCAGATGTGTGTCATAAAGGTCGTCAGCGATCGGGATGTTCCGCGAGTACCAGGACTTCCACTCGCCAGCCTTATCTCCCGCGATGAGGAAGATCCCTTGTTGCAGCGGGTCGAACGCGAACAGAATTCGAAGCTCGGTCTTGCCAGAGGATCCTGGGCGGAGTTCCTTCATGTTCTTGTGGCGAGAGCTCTTCACCCCATCGACGATGGGGCGGCCGAGTTGTGGGCCGTGCTCTTGAAGAAGCTCGATTGCGGCAACGACCTGGGTTCTCGACTTCTCGTCCAGATCAATCAGCCAGGTCTTGATCTGTTCGAGATCGACTGTCCACACATCTCACCGTAGACCCTCTAGGGTCTACCCGCAATCAGCCGATGTTGCGTTCGTCGGATCTCGGTGACCTCGGTGACCGTGGGGAGCAACGCCGGCGAGGGGGGCGGACCCATCCGGTGCGTGTGGGTAAGAGCGGGAGGAAACGGCCGGCTCCCCGTCTTCAGCATCCCTCTCGTACGAAAGGTGCGGCCGTGCCGCCCTTCTAGCCCTTCAGCTGGTCGATTGCCTGGTCGATATCGAGCAGCTCGGCGCGCATCTGCGTGACGGCGTGCGGCGAGAAGCGCCGCACCTGCATCGTGAGGATCACGTCGGCCTGAAACATGCTGAGACCGCAGGCGTCAGCAAGAGTGCGCGTCAGCTCGTCGCCGCTCGTCTCGGCAGTTGAGCAGACCTCGATCACTCGCGCGGGATTCTCCGCCGCGTAGAGCAAGGCGAGAACCATTTGCCGCCGAGCCAGTTGGGTCGCAAGCTCATCCGTCATGAGGAGAAGTGTTGCATGGCGACGGGGCTGAGCCGTGGCGGTCATCGATTGTGTGAATCTGTAGGCATGACGGAGCGAAGCGGATCCACCTGGTCAGATCTGGTGCGCGAGATCGAGGGCGCGGCGACGGGCGTCAGAATGCTCCCGCTGCACGGGGTCAGCGCGCAGGAGGTCCTGGAGCGACTCGGTGTGAGCGAAGGATCGACGATGGGTGCGCTTGCGACGCACGTCGGCGCGCTGCTTGTCGACCACGGCTGGCTTCGCATTCTCGGCGGTGGATCCGAGGATGTACGGGGTATCGCCGAGACGAACCGACTGGACGGCACGGCACCGCCTTTCCTGATCGTCGCCGAGGATGTTCTCGGCGGATCATTCGCGTTGGACGGCGGCGGTCTCGGCTTCGCGCCGGGCGAAGTCTGCTACTTCGGCCCCGACACGCTCGAATGGACGGGCATCGGCGGCGGCTACTCGGCCTTCGTCAGCTGGGCGCTCTCCGATGGACTCGCGGAGTTCTACACCGAGCTTCGCTGGGACGGCTGGGAGCAGGAGTCACTCGATCTGGCCCTCGACGAGGGCATCGCCATCTATCCGCCGCCGTTCAGCGCCGAGGGGCAGGCGATCGCGAACTGCACGCGACGCCCTGTGCCTCTGACGGAACTTCACGCTTTTTACTCGAACGCTGGGCGATGACGAGCGCTGCTTCGTTCCGGGCCCGAACCTCGCACGAGCTGCTTACGTTGGCTGCGCCGGCTCGGGTGAGGTGGGGAAGAACGGTTCGCACACCTCGCTGACCTTTGCCTCTCGGCGCTCGAGCGCCTTGCGAGCCGCGGGGTCGCGTGGAAAGAGGAGTCGGTCGTCCTCGAATTGGATCTCCGTGTATCGCGTCAGCAGGTAGGCACGCAACTGCCAAAGGTGTTCCCGATCGGTGCCACGGACTTCGTACAGGCATTCATCGCTGGCAAGGATTTCAACGCAACGACCGCTATCGAGCTCAAGCAGACATCCGTCTTCGATTGCCCCGGTCGGGAAGTCGATCGCGACGGTATCGCCATGTACCAACGTCAACTCTCGCACCGGGCGGTGGCGTTCCTCGTGGGTCAGCAACCCCAGATCGATCGGGATCGCATGGTCCGGCGTTGCGTAGCCAATTGCGCGAAGCGTCGTCGGCAGCGCGCCTTCAGCCGCGCGGCGTTGTCGATTCCTCTTGGAGGGCATGGCGTCAACCTAACCCGGTCGGGGCTACATCTGCGACAGCAGGTCTGCGTGGAGTTGGGCGGCACCCGCGGCGTCGAGCGCGAAGATCTCCTCTTCGGCGACCCCCAGACGACTCAGCTCGCGCACGAGGTACAGGGGCACTGACTTTCGAGGCTTAGTGACTTCCGGGGCGCCGCGATCGGGCAGCACGTGGTCCCTCGCGCAGCTCCAGAACGCATCGGAACTGACCTCCAGCTGTTCGCGGAGGATGTGCGACCACATCCGCGGTGAGTAGTCCGTGCGATCCACGGGGCGCGAGATCCTTGTTCGGAGAATCCGGCCATCCCAAAGGAGAATCTCGTAGGTCTTGTGATGTGTGACCGGCTTACCAGTGGAGCCCCGCACGAGGATCCACATCTCGTTCACGCAGAAGTCATCGTGATCTTCGCGGGTCGGAGCCGGATGCTTCTCACTCACCGTCGCGCTCGAACCACTCCAGGAGCTCCTCGTCTGAGGAGAGCTTGATGAGCTGCACCAGCGCCCAATTGTCGCGATGGTTCGGAGCCTGCTGGAGGCGCGTCTCCCAGTCCTCCGCATACTCACGCAGGGACTCGATGAGATCCGCAAGAGCCGAGTCAACAGACGCGCCTTCGGAGACGAACGGTCGCCCTGACATGAGAGCGATGACACGGTCGTCCTCGCGCGCCAGTTCCACTCGAGGGGACACTGCGCGGGAGAAGAAGGATCGAAGCCGATCGGCCTGCAGCACCACGGAGACCTGACCATCGCGAGACACGGTCACCGACCCGCCGCGCTCTGTGGCGTCGAGGATGTCCTTGAAGTGGGTTCGGGCGCTTGAATACGTGGGGTAATCCACGACTGCTGACTGGTTCATAGCTGCTTTCTCAGTAATCTCGACGGCTACTGCGTACGACACGTACTTGACGTACGCGTCGTACTTACGACTATAGCAATGGCGAGAGCGTTTCGTCGCTCAAGATCAAGACCTCGATGTGTTGCTCAGTCGCATCGAGGCGGCGGCGAATGGCCCTGCACGGGTTGTCGATTTCATCGCCGTCGGGAACCGACGCGTGCGAGTGCTCGTGACCCCCAGCTCCCGAATCAGAATCACCACCGCCCGCGTCCAGCACGACTCCCGCGACACCGGTGACGTGACCGCTCCGTTCGGAGGTCTCGTCGACATGGATGTCGACAGGATCTGGACATATCTCGTCCGGATGGACGCGGGATCGCTCGTCGGTGCGCTACTGGCACGTCGTGAGCGCGAGGTCGATCGATTCGAGCGCATCGCGCGGCACGACCGTCGTGCACACGATGTGCTCGTCGACGCGGAACCCGATCGCGAACACGAACGGATCCGTGTCGATCTGAACGGCGGGCCGTTCGGCTCCGTCGACGGTGGCGGAAGCATCCGACACGGCCGTCACCGTCGTCTTCCATGCCTCGCCAACGCGCGGGCCGCTCGGAATGCCCAATTCCGTGCGGAAGCGGTTGATGAGCACGTGGTTCGCGTGGTCGACGAGCTCGCGTGCGAGCGACGCGCGTGAGTCGTCGGGTGACGCGTGCCAGGTGGTGCGGGTCGCCTCCCAGAGCATCGGGTAGCGCAGCAGCTGCGCCTGCTCGATGAGCCAGGTCGGGCGCCCCCACGCGGGCTCTTCCTCGATCGAGCGGCGGGTCCTCTCGTCGAGCTCGATCTCGTTGCGCGGGTCGGAATGGTCGTCGGGGAAGCGCCACCAGGCATAGCTGAAGGATGCCGAGAGCATGCGCTCTGCGCCGATCATCTCGCTGAACGAAGGCATCGGCAGCCGCGTGAGCGACGGCTGCGGCACGAGTTCGAAGACTCCGAAAGGCAGCGCGTGCAGCCGGGCTTCGTACTCGATGCGCGGGTCGGGGGCGTCCATCGGCACGGTTCCGCTGAATTCCATCGGGACAGTGTGCGGGCATCGACTGGGTGTGGCCTGAATGGCAGACCGTCCCGCGTGACGACGTGCCGAGAAGCGGCCAGCGGTCTCGGGGCGATCGGGCGGGGCGGGTGCGTGCAGGCGTCCGAGAGGGAGTTGTTGCACTAAAGGTAAAGATGCACTTAGTGTAACGAACATGCAGAAGCGGGTCGCACCCACGCGACCCGCGGAACCGCGCACTGATCGGAGACATTGATGTCAGATCGCACTGAAGCCGTAACCACCGCCGCACATTCCACTCCGAATGCGCTGGGGTTCCTCCCCTTCCTGCAGTTCGCCACCGGACTCCTCAGCGCCTGGTACATCGTGCTGCTCAGCGAACTGGGTCGCGAATTCGAGGCCAGTACGGCGGAGCTGAACTGGGTCAACGCGATCTACATGCTGGCCACCGTCGTCCTCGTGCCGATCCTGGCGAAGCTCGGCGATGTGTTCGGGCATCGTCGGCTGCTGCTCTACTCCGCGTTCGCGGTCACGGCGGGCACGACACTCATCGCTCTCGCGCCATCGTTCAGTGTTCTGCTCGCGGGGCGGGCTCTCCAGGCACCGCTCGCCGCCTTCCTGCCCCTGTCCTTCGCGATCGTTCGTGAGCGCGCAGGCGAGTCCTCGGGAAAGGCCGTGGGCAGTCTGGTCGGGTCGGCGACGATCGGCGGAGCGCTCGGCGGGGTCGGCGCAGGATTGGCCCTGCAGATGTTCGGAGACCTCCGGCCGACCCTCTGGATACCGGTTCTGGTGATCGCGGCGTGCATCCCGGGGCTGATCCTCTTCGTCGCGGAGACAACGGTGCGAGCGAAGGGCGGGGTGGACTGGGCTGGGGCCAGCATGCTCGGGATCGGACTCCTGCTGACACTGGGATCATTCGCCAATGCTCCGATGTGGGGATGGACCGACGTGCGGACGCTCGGTGGAATCGGAATCGGACTGGTCGTGCTCGTCGCGTGGGTACTCGTGGAGAGGCGTGTGACGAGTCCGCTGGTCGATCTGACAGTTCTGACGAAGGGCGGGGTCGGTCTGCCACTGCTGATCGCATTCCTCGGGGGCGCGCAGTTCTTCGGGAGCACGACGGCAACGACCGTCTTCGCGCTGTCCGATCCGGCAGTCGACGGGTTCGGTCTGGGATTCACGCCCGTTTCCGCCGGGCTGATCGTCATACTCACCACGGCCGGCACGATCGTGACGGCCTTCACGGGCGACCGGTTCGTTCGCCGCCTCGGGGTGCGTGCGACCATTCTGGTCTCCGGCATCCTCGTCGCGAGCGCCTACCTCCTGCTGCTCCTCTGGGCCAACGTGGTCGGAGTCTTCTTGGTGGCCGCTGTCGTGAGCGGACTCGGCAACGGGCTGTTGTTGAGCGTCGTCCCCGCGACGATCGTGCGGGTGGCTCCATCGGATGCCGTCGGCATCGCCTCGGGGCTGTACAACACAGCACGCGCCGCCGCCGGCGCGATCGCCGGCGCCTTCTTCGCGTTCGTGATGGCCTCGACGGCAGGAGGGGGCGCATCGGTCGCCCAATTCATCGCGGTGTGGGCCATCTGTGGAGTTCTGAGCTTGGTGTTCGCACTCATGGGGCTCTTCATTCCTGTGCGATCGGTCGACGCCGCCGGGGAACAGGGCAACGGCCCGGCCAGTCTGCGAATGCGTGCCGCCCAGGGTCTGATGTTGGCCATGGGCAGAAGAATGGCCAAGTCGTCGCCGACCCTCGAGAAGTCTCGGGAGATCACCCGGCGTATGGAGAACCGCCTGAAGATCGCCCCGGGCGTGCAGGAGGTGCGGGAGCTCGTCGACGGCGTGCCTGTTCATCGCTACACGGTCGGGCCGACATCGGCGTCGGTACTGCACGTGCACGGTGGAGCCTACGTGGGAGGCAGCGCCACCTTCGGCAGGGCCCATTCGAGTCTCGCTCGGCAGTATCGCGTCGACGTCGTCAGCGTCGACTACCGGCTCGCGCCGGAGCATCCGTACCCGGCTGCCGTCGAGGATGCCCTCGTGGTCTATCGTTCGATGGCCGGCAGGGGACCGATTGCCATCGTCGGGGAGTCTGCGGGCGGCGGGCTGGTTCTCGCGCTCGCGCAGCGCATCCGAGACGAGGGGCTGCCGATGCCCGTCGCAGTCGCCGCCGTCATGCCCTGGGCCGACCTCACCCAGACCAGCACCAGCTACGAGCTCAATCGCGGTCGCGACATGCTGACCCGTGAGGGACTGACGCGGAGTGCGCGCTTCTATGCAGGGGAGATCCCGCTCGAGGATCCGCGGGTCTCGCCCCTGTTCGGATCGTTTGCGGGATTCCCCTCGACTCTCGTTCTGGTGGGGACCCACGACTCATTGCTCGAGGACGCGCGCGCCGTGCATCAGCGACTCCTCGCGGACGGAGTGACGACGCAACTCGTCGAGATCGCGGGCGGCGCTCACGGCTTCGTGCAGTTGCCGGTTCCCGAAGGACGACGAGCCCTGGCCCGAATTCACCGCTTCCTCGTCGATTCCCTGAAACTGTGACGCGGATCGTCGATGGTCGCCGACGTCGCGCCGGCCGAAGTCGATACTCTTTTCCGATGGGTACCGGAGTGGATCGTCGCGCAGCGTTGAAAGCGCGCCACCGAGAGGCGATCCTCTCCGCGGCTCGGGCGTTGATCCGGGAGCAGGGTGGGCCCTCCTTCGGAGTCGATGAGCTGGCGGACCGCGCCGACATCGCGCGGCGCACGGTGTTCAACCATTTCGCTTCCCTCGATGACGTGCTCATCGCCGTGTGCGAATCGGACATCCTGGTCGTGGTGGAACAGTTCCGGTCTGCGATCAGATCGACGCCGGTGGGGCAACCGGGGTCACGTTCGGTCTACGAAGACATCGCCAGGGCGGTGCGCGCGACGGACATTCCACCGGTCATCGTCGAAGTGGTTCGCACTCTCGGCGAGCCCGGCAGCAAGGGGGCGCGGCGTGGAATGCTGTCCCAGGCCGCACTCGATCGTGCGTCGACAGATCTCATCGACGAAGTGCGGCGTCGCTATCCCGCCACCTCGGCCCTCAGCGCCGAGCTCCTCGTCCAATTCCTGACCGCAGGTCTCGTGGTCATCGGCCGCCACTGGTTCCGCCGAACCGGCGGAAGCGTCGATGCGGAAGGTCGCGCCGAATGGACCTCGCTGGTCGAGGAGTTGTTGGCCAATCTTCGAGCGGCCCCCGGTTCGCGGTCCGCCGAACCGAGGGCATGACCTAGATCGGTCGATTCTTCGTGCGCGGCCGAATGGGGGCGACGCGCCACCGCAGCCAGGCAACGGCGAGGGGGAGTGCGATCAGCGCGAGATTGAGTGGCAGCTCGGTCGTGTCTCCTTGAAGGAGGTGGAACAGGGCCGCCCCTGCCTGGAGGAGCGCGCATCCGAGAGCCGCCCAGACGGTGAGAGAGGGAGCGATCCGAGTGAGCGAGGGAAGGAGTACTCCGAGGCCGCCGATGACTTCGAGGGTGCTGGCGACGATGAGAAGGGGCTGCGGGATTGCGCCGAAGGTGTGAACGACCTCGGCGTACGGCATGGCGAGCTTGGCGCTACCGGCGCCGATGAAGATGGCAGCGACGAGAAGCTGGGGCACCCAGACCGTGGAGCGAAGAGCCTTCCGACCGAGGGAGTCGGGGCGGGAATCGGATCGGATGGTCATTCGATGTCGGCGATCGCAGTGCGGGGAAGCAGCGGAACGACGAGGAGGCATCCAGCAACGAGGACGAGGAGGACGATCAGGGTCACGGACACGGCGGGGATATCGCCGGTGGGCAGGAGAGTGAGGAAGATGCTGGTGACCAGCGCCGACCCGATACCGTTCGCCACCTGTTGTACGGCGCTGAGCGAGCCGCTTGCGGAGCCGGCTTCGTGGGCGTCGACGTCGCCGAGCGCGGTGTTGAAGATGGAGCTGAAGCAGATTCCCGCGCCCAGGCCCATGAGGAGGGTGGCGATACCGAGCTGCCACCATTCCACGCCGAGACCAGCGGTCTGAACGAAGACGAGCATGGTTCCGATGCCCCCGAGCATCGCGATGAGTCCCAGCACGACGAGGCGGCGGGCCAGTTTGACGATGAGCGCTGCGGCGATCCCCGATCCACCGATGATGCCGATGGTCAGTGGGACGAGGTTTAGCGAGGTCTGCGTCGGTGTGTAGCCGAGACCGAACTGGAGGAACAGCGAGATGACGTACATCAGGCCGCTGAACCCGGCGAACACCAGCAGTCCGACGATCAGGCCGGCGGTGAAGCCCCGGTTGGCGAGGAGTGTGCGCGGCAGCAGCGGGTCGGCGGTGCGTGCCTGGCGCCACACGAATCCGGCGAACACGATCGCACCGACGATGATCGCGCCCACGGAGAGAGCACTCCAGCCGTCGCTGGACCCTTCGATGAGCCCGAACAGGACGCCGAAGAGAGAGGCGATGAGCAGCACGCTGCCCAGGAGATCGATGCGGGTGTGAGGTCGGGCGGGAACCGTGGGAAGGAACTTGACCGCCATGATGAACGCGAACCCGCCCAGGATCAGGTTGATCAGGAAGATAGGACGCCATTCGAGCCCGAACAGGTTGGCGTCGATCAGCACCCCACCCAGAATGGGGCCACCGACCGCGAAGACGCCCAGCATCGGGGCGAAGACGCTGAACGCCCGCTGCAGCATGGGCTTCGGGAACGTCGCCGTCATGATGGCCATGCCCTGCGGGATGAGCAGCGCGCCGAACATGCCCTGGGCAACTCGCGAGCCGATCAGCATCTCCGGGTAGAGTGCCAGCCCCGCAGTGGCCGAAGCCGCGACGAAGCCCGCCATTCCGATGAGGAACGTTCGACGCTGCCCGATCTTGTCACCGAGCTTGCCGCCCAGTACCAGCAGTGACCCCAGTGCCAGAGCGTAGGACGCGCCGAGCCACTTGATCACGCCCTCATCGGCACCCAAGTCGGCCACGATCGAGGGCGCGGCGACGTTCGTGATGGTCGCGTCGATCAGATCCATCGCGTCGGCGAGGAGTACGACGATCAGAGTCAGCCACACACCCTTCGCGGAGAGAGTGGGAGTTTCGGTGGTGGTCATGAGCGCCCCTTTCAATGGCGAACTTGATCGTAACGAACATGTTCGTCACGATCAAGTCCTGGTAAGGTCGGGTATGGCCAAAACCGAACCCGTCAGTCGACGTGACCGGCCCGCGAAGCCGCCTTTGTCTCGCGCGGGCATTCTCGATGCGGCGGTGGCGATCGTCGAGGGCGAGGGTGCTGCGAAGCTCACGATGCGGCGTCTCGCGGCGGAGCTCGATACCGGACCGGCGTCGCTGTACGTCTACGTGAAGAACACGACGGAGTTGAGCGCTCTGCTCATCGACCGGTATCTCGCCGACCTCGATCTGCAGTGGGATCGCGACGGATCACCCCGTGAGCGCCTCCATCGAGTGCTCGACGACTACACGCACCTCTTGATGCGGCAGGCCGGTCTGGCCCAGGCGGCCCTCGTTACCTGGCCCGATGGGCCTCACTACCTCGATCTCCTCGAGTTGATGCTTCGGCTGCTCCACGAGCTCGGATTCGACACGGCAACGGCCGCACGAGCCATCGACCTGTTGCTGAAGCATGCAACGGCGTCGGCAGCCGAATGGGCGGCGCATTCCTCCGGCGCAGGTCAAGAACTCGCCGATCTCGAATCGACTCTCGACGCCGCCGACCGTCGCCGCCACCCGACATTGGTGGGTGCGGGATCGTCCGTGTTCGTCTCGGGTTCGCACGAAGATCGCAACGCCTGGACCATCGATGTGCTGATCGATGGTGCGCTCGGACGCGTGCCGAAGGATCAGGGCACCGGCGAAGGATCGACACGGCCGAAAGAGGTATCCGCACGATAGGTCTGAGCGCGTGGCCAACGGATCGCTCTCTTCGGGCGCCAGATTTCACGCGCTCACTCGTGTCCTCTGTATCGACGGCTCGCAGCGACGAAGTCGTGTGACCGACCGAGAACCCGTCGAGGAGGAGTGAGACCTGATGCCCGATCCGAACCCCAGCCGGCACGACCCGAACACGAACCGATTCGTCGGGGGAATCTTCGCTTTCATAGCCGGTGTCGCGATGCTGATCCCCGCGTTTCAACGAGGCGCGTGGGAGTGGGCACTCTCGTATATCGCCCTCACCCTCTTCGCGGTCTGGCTGATGGTGTCCTCTGCGATCGTGTACTTCCGTAGCCGTAAAGGTCTTTCCTCCCCGCGTCTCGGTGAGGGGCCCGCACTCTGGCTCGCCGTGGGTGTGTTCTGTCTCCTGCTCGGAGCGCTGGGGGTCGTGCCCTCGATTCAGAACGGTGATGGGTGGCAGATCGGCAGAGATCTGGCGATCGTCGTCTTGGGTGTCGGGCTGACGGCATGGTCCGTGACTGCGCTCCTTCGCAGCCGGCGAGAACGACGTCCGTCACCATCGGAGAACCCCGAGGCGTGACCGCCGGCGGCGAGGCGATCGCCGCGACACGAAGTTCACCCCCGGTTCACCCTTCGAACCGCGTAATCAAACTCTCCAACACAGCTCTCTCCAGTGAAAGGGATTTTCTCCCTGACCGCGCGGCCCCCATTCGCGCGGTCGAGCACCGGCACCCGGTGCTCACGCTGGGACGCGTATACCCGCGCGCCCCCTGATCTATCTCTGGAGTACTGATGTCGAAGTACACCGTGCGGCGATCCCGCACGCGCACTTTCACGAACTGGCTGGCGGGCATCCTCGTCGCGCTGATGGCCGTCACCGGTCTGAGCACCCCGGCGTTCGCCGCGGGCGGCTCGGTCACCGTGTTCCCCGTGAGTTCAGGGAACAACCACAACGGCACCCCCGTTCTGACCGAGGGCGGCACGTACGCCTTCCAGCTCGGCTACGGAAGCATGGATGACGGCGCCGTCGTCGCCATCGGGCTGCCCGCAGGAATCACGATCCCGGATGCGGCTCTCGTCGTGCCGACCGGCAACACCGCCGTCGAGTCGCTCAGCATCAACGGCGCAGGCCAGCTCGTGGTCACGTTCAAGGACCCGTTCCCCGGCGACGTGAACCAGGGCGTGCTCGACCTGTCGTTCACGGTCGACAAGGTGCAGCAGTCCGAGGTGCGCGACCTGGTCTGGAACGTCGACGGCACCCCCACCACGCAGACGGTCATCGTGACCGAGCCCGGTGAGTCGCCGCAGTCGACGGGCACCTCGTCGAACAAGAGCGTCGCCGGTGTGAACATCCCCCACTCGGTGGTCGACGGCAAGGTCGTTATCGCGCCGAGCGCTCTCGACGCCACCCTGCCCTACACGGTCACCGTGTCGAGCAAGGACGCTCGCGACATCACCCTCACCGACACCCTGGGTGCCAACCTCGCCTTCGTCGAGGGCTCGCTCACCGGCTCGAAGACCGTGCGCGACGCGAGCGACCTCAACCCGGTCACGACGGCTCTCACCGGCCTGCCCGCCATCTCGGGCACGAGCCTCACCCACACCTTCCGCGCCGAGGCGAACTCGGTCTACACGTTCACCTACCAGGCGAAGATCGCCGACGCGTCCGCGCTCGAGGCCATCCGCACCGAGCTGCAGAAGGCGTACGACGACGTCGACACGCTGAACGGCGGCTCGTACTCGGTCGCGCTGACGAACCAGGTCGACGTCAACGGGCAGAAGCACAGCACGACCACCCGGATCAGCGGCAACGTCAAGGGCCAGGACCGCCCCGGCACCGGCAATGCGTTCGGCAAGACCGTGGACCCGACCGCCGTCGAACTCGATGAGCGGCTCTCCGCCGGCGCCGCACTCGATGAGCCGATCGCCGCGACCTACACGCTGCGCGCCGACCTCACGGTCTTCGCCGCATTCGCGGACGGCCCCTTCGCCCTGACCCGCAACGTCGTCATCCGCGACACACTTCCGGCCGAGTCGGACTGGAACGCGGATGCCGCGGACTTCCTCACCGCCACCGACCAGACCGGGGCCGTCGTGCGTCTGGCTCCGGCCCGGGGCATCGACGCCGACTTCGAGAACGCCATCGCGGCGGACGACTATCGCAACACGTACGTCGTCGACGGCAAGAACCTCTTCGTCAACATCGGCAAGGACGTCACGAAGGCGTACACGCTGAAGGTGGGCGCGATCATCGACACCCTCCCGCAGCGCGCGAGCGGTGAGAACCAGTACGCGACGCAGTACCGCGTCGACAACAATGCGTACTTCATCTACGCCGCGGGCAAGTACGAGTCGAAGTCGGCATCGACGACGATCACCGTGCCGAAGGACACCTCGGGCGGCGTCGATGACCCGAACCGCTTCACGAAGACGACGCAGGGCGGCACCGTGACGGTGACCTCGGGCACGTCGACCACGATTCCGTACACCTTCACGGTGGGCGCGAACGTGGGTGACGCGGCGACCTCCCGCATCATCGACGAGGTGGACCACACGGTCTTCGACGTCACCGAGAAGACCCTCCCGGCCATCAAGGAATCCATCACCGGTTCCTACGACTACAACTTCCCGCTCGACGGCGACACGTTCGACGTGACGCTCGACGCGCAGGGCGACCTGGTGATCGCGCCGAACGACGCGTTCCCGAAGGATGCCTCGTGGGGAGCATCCGCCGCCGCCCCGTTCATGAAGAGCTGGAACATCACCGTCGACCTGCCCACGCAGGTGCTGCAGGGCAAGCAGACGATCGACGTCGACAACGCCGCTAGATACGAGGGTGACGGCCAGGAGATCGTCTACACCTCGATCTCACGCACCACGGCGACCAGCTTCGGCAACGAGATGGAGGTGCGCAAGCGTGTCTACGACGCCGTCAACGACGCGTTCACGGGCAGCCTGCGGGTCGAGATGGATGCCGAGGGGCAGCTCGCGCAGAGCGAGTTCATCTACCGCGTCGAGCTGATGCCGCACGGCACGTTCACCAACATGGTGGAGGACGTCGTCGACGTGCTTCCCGCGGGAGTCGAATTCGTCGGATTCGTCGCGGCGGATGACGTCACCACGGGCGAGACGACGGGTGGTAGCACCTACGACATCCCCGGCACCGAGATCACGGCCGACTACGACGCGGCGACGGATACCGTCACGCTGGAGCGCGGTCGACTGGTCAGCGGTCAGACGCTCGCCCTGTTCTTCAAGGTGCGCGTCGCCGACTTCCAGGCGAACGTCGGCATCACCAACGTCATCAACGCCACCAGTGCCACGATCACGCCGACGAACGACTTCCCGCTGAGTCTGCTCAAGCGCGACAGCACGGATGCCTCGAAGCTGATCACCGACGAGGGGGCCCGGTTCTCGGTGCTCGCCGAAGACCAGCAGACGGTCGTGCTGAGCGATCTGCGGGTCGTCGAGGGAAAGATCGTCACGGCCGCGGGTGCCACCCCGACCGTGAAGACGGCCGGTACGTTCTGGCTGCGTGAGGACGTGGCTCCTGACGGATACCAGAAGGCGACCGAGCCGGTGCGCATCACGGTCGGCGAAAATGGCGTCTCGGAGGACGTCGTGCTCTTCAACACGCCGGGAGTGACCGTCGAGCCGGAGAAGACGTACGCCATCGGCGACGTCACCTGGATCGATGCGAACAAGGACGGCCGACAGGACGACGACGAGCAGGTTCTGCCCGGCGTCACCGTCGATCTGGTCAAGGATGGCGAGGTCATCGCGACCACGACGACCGACGAGCGCGGTCGCTACCTGTTCGACGAGCTGCCCGCCGGCGAGTACCGCGTGACCTTCACGCTGACCGATGCGCAGAAGAAGACGTACGTCTTCACGCAGGCGGATGCCGGAGCCGATGACACCGTGGATTCGGATGCCGATCCCGAGACGGGCATGACGCAGACGATCGTGCTGGGGGCGGACAACATCCACCTCACCCGTGACTACGCGTGGAACGACGTGCTCGCGACCGAGGGCATCGATCCGACGTGGGATGCCGGAGTCATCGTGCGCGAGACGCCTGCTCCGCCGGTGACCGGAACTCCCGGTGACCCCGAGCAGCCGGTGGATCCCGCTCACCCGGGTACGCCCGGCGTGAACCAGCTCGCCACGACCGGTGGGTCGATGTCGTGGGGTATCGCGGGGCTGGCCCTGCTGCTGACGCTGGGCGGAGGTGCGGTCGCGCTGATCACGCGTCGACGTCGAGCCGCCTGACATCCGGCCGGCCGAACACGGCCCGGTGCGGGAAGCCCTGCTTCCCGCACCGGGCGGTTCGTCGTGCCGGGAGGGTGAAGTGAGGGTGAGCTTTCTCATATATCGGCATTTTGGGAAAGGCCGAACCCTAGGTTCAGGCGTGGAGGGGAATCCCACATGCCTAAGAACACCCGCCGTCTCGTGCGCCCCCGCGCCGGACGACTGCGTACCCTGATCTCCGCGCTCCTCGGCGCCGTGCTGGCGATCGGAGGTGTTCTCGTCGTCCCGGTCGCCGCATCCGCCGCCGGACCTGCCGTGCTCTCGATCGAGATCACACCGGTCAACCCGGCCACCGGAGAGACCGTCACGACGACCGGGTACAACCAGCAGAACAACCGACTCGGCTACCGCATCGCGTACTCGTGCTCGGTGGCGGAGTGCACCGGCGCCGTGGTGACGCTGCCGGCCGTGGCGCTCGACCCCACCTATGGCACGTTCCGCATGCACCGCTACGAGACGTGGACGCCGCCGGCGGGTGGCGGGGCGACCATCACCAACAGCGTGACCGCCGGCGTGACCGTGCAACTCGGCACCGTCGCCGCGGGCACGTCGTCGACCTTCCTCGTGCAGTACGTGCGCGACATCGACGCCAGCGCCCCGGGCATCGCCGCCCCGGCCTACTTCCCCAACGGGTACCAGATCCCCAACTCCGCGACGATCACGTCGCCCAACGCGGTGGCACCCGCCACGGCATCCGCACCGCCGGTCACCTGGCAGATCGCCCTTCCGGCGAACCCCACTATCGCCAAGACGGGGCCCACCACGGTGCGCCCCGATACCGACATGACCTATTCGGTCGCCATGTCGGACGGATGCTTCACCAACCGCGGATCCGGACGCTGGACCGCCGCCGGCAACCTGCTCTGCGGCGAGAGCTACACGGTTGTCGATCATCTTCCGGCACAGGCGCAGTTCGTCAGCGCCGGCGACGGCGGCGTCTACGACGCAGCCGCCCACACCGTGACCTGGACCAAGTCCGGGGCGACGGCCGCCGGTGGTTTCGGCGTCACCGCGTTCAGCGGGTGGAGCCAGGGCTACGGCTACAACCCGCGCACGGTGACCGTGCGCTACCCCGCCAGTGCGTTCCCTGAGGCCGCCGACGGTGCCGACTTCGTCGTGCCCGTCACCAACAACGTCGACGTCAGCGTCACGTACCTCGACGACGCGGCGACCGTGAAGACCGCAGCGAACAGTTTCACCCACAGCGTCGTGCGCGTGCAGCCGTTCGGTCGCGCCGACCTCGCAAAGGCTCCGACGGCCGATCAGGTCGCCGGCGGACAGCGCTTCGTCAACGTTCCCCCGAACACCACGGGACTCGTGTGCCCGGCATCCGGTCGCGACGACTGGAACCGCGTGTGCACGCCGGGCCAGGCGGTCGCCCCGTTCACCACCCGTACGGATCCATACTGGAGCGTCGACACCAACAACCGTGGCAACGTTCCGGCGGTCGCCACCATCGTCGACGACGACCTGGGCGACTCGACGCTGCGCGTCTACCGCATCGAGACGAACTCCGCCGCGACGATCGCGTACACCCTGAGCAACGGCACCACCGGCACCGCGACCGGCACGAGCTACGCGGCCCCGGCGGGCCAGCGCATCGTTGCCGCGACCGTCACCTCCGGCCAGCTCGCAGGGCCCAACCTACTTCCCTCGGGCACCGCGGGCACCCTGTTCCGTGTGCTCTACCGCTACGAAGTGCCCGTGGGAGCGCCCCTGGGTACATGGTCGAACACCGCGACCTCGACGATGACGTACACCGCCAACCCGGAGATCGCTCCGATCGTCAACCAGGCGACGGGCACCGCGACATTCCGCGACTGGCCGAAGGTGGCGGCCGCGGCCCCCGCGTTCAACGCCGGATTCATCGGCGCCCCCGTCGTCGAAGGCGGCGGGCTCGTCGTGCCCGGTGGCAAGGTCACGTTCGGCGTGGCCGGGTCGACGACCAACATCCCGGCAGACCGCGCCGTCTCTCCGCAGTACGTGTTCATCGCGCCCCTCGGGTGGAACGTCGTTCCCAACTCCGCGAGCTTCGCCGCGGGCGCCGTGCCGCCCGGAGTGAGCTTCACCTACAAGAACGTGACGATCGGCGGAGCCACGCGTCAGGCCGTCATCGCCTCGTGGCCGACCGGTGCGACGTTCGGCGCGAACGCGACCTGGCCGACGATGAGCGTGAGCGCGAGCCCGACCTCTGCGGTCGCCGCCGGCACCAACAGCCTGGCCACCGTCTGGGCGGGTGACTCGCGCAACGCGTTCGACCCCGACACCACGACCTGGGCCGGAAAGGTCGTCGACACCTCAGACCTCGACGGCGACGGCAACGTCACCGAGGCCTTCGCCTCGAGCTCCACGACCGTCTCGGTCAGCGGAGTGTCGCGTCTCGACGTCGTCAAGGAGATCTGCGTCGTCACCGATGACGGCTGCACCTGGGTGTCGAACCCCGACGTGGTCGTGGGCGTGAACCCCGACGCGAGCGACATCACTTACCGCGTCTCGCTCGTGAACTCCGGCAACACCGTGCTCTCGGGCATCGTCGGCTACGACATCCTGCCGCACGTCGGCGACGGCCGCGGCAGCACGTTCGCCGAGACCCTCAACACCATCACCTCGCAGTCGCCGAACATGACGCTGAGCTATTCGGCCGCACAGAACCCCTGCCGTGCCGAGGTGCTGCCGACCAACCCGGGCTGTGCCACGGGCTGGACGGGCGCAGCATCCGAAGCGAAGGCCATCCGCGCGCAGGTGAGCGGCAACCTCGCTCCCGGTGCATCGTCGAGCTTCGTCTTCACGGCGAACGTCGTGCCCGGTGCGCAGGCCGACGCCGTCGCCTGCAACTCCGTCGCCATCGACAGCGCCAGCACGCTCCCGGCCGAACCGCGCCCCGTCTGCGCGACGACGCAGGAGGCCGACCTCGAGGTCACCGTGCCCGACCGACTGCCCCTGCAGGCGGGCCGACCCGGAGTCGTTCCGTTCGTCGTCACCAACCTCGGTGGCTCGGAGGCGGCGCCCGCCAGCGTCGAGATCTCGGTGCCCGCCGGCATCCGTATCACCAGCCTGACTCCTGAGGGCTGGGTCTGCGAGGCAGACGACGTGGCAGCCGACGGCTCGGTGCTCGGCCCGGTCACCCTCACCTGCGACCCGGTCACCGCAGACGGCGCATCGCGCATGCTGGTGCTCGACGAACCCAACGCGCTCGACCTGCCCGCCGTCATTCCCGACGACGAACTGGTCGGCGAAGAGACGTGCTTCGGTGCCGAGGTCTCGGGCCTGATGTCCGACCCGGTCGAGAGCAACAACGCCGATGACGCCTGCTTCGTCGTCGCTCAGGGCGAGTCGCTGATCGGTCTGGCCAAGAGCGACGGCCGCGACAGCGTTGCCATGGGCGAGGAGTTCACCTACACGATCGCCGTGTCGAACCTGTTGACCGGTGAGGCACTGACCGACGTCGCGGTGACCGACACGCTTCCCGACACGCTCGCATTCGTCTCCGCCAGCGATGGGGGAACGGTGGCCGACCAGGGCGATGCCGACGCCGACGGACTGCGCGCCGGTGGCACCGTGACCTGGAACATCGATGCGCTCGAGCGCTCCGGCCAGGTCGGAACCGGTGAAGAGGCCACGGGGGGCGCAGGCTCGACCCGCGCCGTCACCGTCACGGTCCGTGTCGTGCAGGCCGCCGAGACGGCCGACGAGATCGTCAACGGCGCACGTGCCGAGGCCGTCGATCCGGCGCTGCCCGGTGTGACCCTCAGCGACGACGACTCCGACACCGACGTGCTGATCCGCACGGCCGACCTCGGCCTCGTCAAGTCGGCCTCGACGGCGACCGTGAGCGCGGTCGGCGACGCGGTCGTGTACTCCTTCGCCGTGGTGAACAGCGGCGACGTCGCGATCACCGACGTGCAGATCGACGAGACCGACTTCACGGGCAGCGGCGACGCGCTCGCCGTGGTCTGCCCCGCCGAGGCGGCATCGCTCGCACCGGGAGACGAGGTGACCTGCACCGCGTCGTACGAGGTGACGCAGGCCGATCTCGACGCCGGCACGATCGCGAACACCGCGGTCGCCACAGGTACGGCACCGGCCGGGCTCGATGCCCCAGAATCCGACGAGTCCACGGCGACGGTCGGGGTGGATGCTTCGCCCGCACTCGTGCTCGAGAAGACGGTCACGTCCGAGGCCATCGAGGCCGCGGGCAATGAGGTGACCTACAACTTCGCCGTCACCAACACCGGAAACGTCACGCTCGACACGGTCACGATCACCGAGACCGCGTTCAGCGGAACCGGCGACGACGTCGTTCCCGTCTGCGCCGAGGGCGACCTCGCCCCCGGAGACACGGTCGACTGCACCGCGACCTACGAGGTCACGCAGGCCGACGTGAATGCCGGTGTCATCGACAACACCGCGATCGCGAACGCGGAGACGCCGGGTGGAGACGATGTCACCAGCGACCCGTCGTCGGTCGAGGTCACCATCGCCGCCGCTCCCGACCTCACCGTGGTGAAGTCGGCGTCGCCGAACGACCTCGCCGTCGATGAGGACGTCACGTACTCCTTCGTCGTGACGAACACCGGCAACGTCACCCTGACCGACATCGAGATCGAGGAGACGGCCTTCTCCGGCTCCGGCGATCTGTCGGACATCGTCTGCGACGACGGCGCGAGCGCTGTCGACCCGGGCGAGCAGGTCGTATGCCGCGCGGAGTACACGATCACCCAGGACGACGTCGACGCGGGAACGGTCGACAACACGGCCACCGCGAGCGGTGTCGCCCCGGGCGGACGCATCACCTCCGACCCGTCGAGCGTGCAGCTGCCGTTCGTGGCGGCGCCGGCCATCTCGGTCGTGAAATCGGCCGACGTTGACCAGTTCACAGCTGCCGACGAGGCGATCGAGTACCGGTTCCTGGTGACGAACACCGGCAACGTGACGATGCGCGACATCGAGGTCGAAGAGGGCGAGTTCTCGGGAAGCGGCGAGCTCGGTGAGATCACCTGCGAGACGGGTGCTCTGCTCCCGGGCGAGCAGGTGCTCTGCACCGCTGCGTACGAGACGACGCTCGCGGATGTCGACTCCGGGCAGCTGGCCAACGAGGCGACGGCCAGCGCCGTCGCCCCGGCGGCCGAGGAGCGCACCACGTCGGAGTCGTCGGAGGTGACGGTTCCGTTCGCCGGAAGCGTCGCGCTCGCGCTCACCAAGGCGGGTACGCCGATCGATGTCGACTCCGATGGTCGTGTGACGGTCGCCGACCGCATCCAGTGGACGTTCGTCGTGACCAACACGGGCGCTGCCACCCTGCGCGACGTCGCCGTCTCCGACCCGATGGCCGGTGAGGTGGTGTGCGAGGCGACCGAGCTCGCCCCGGGGGCATCGACCGACTGCGCGGCGACCGACGAATACCAGATCGTCGCGGCTCAGGCCACGGCCGGCGAGGTGGTCAACGTCGCGAAGGCATCCGCCACGGGCGTCGGTGAGGTCGCGGTGTCGTCCGACCAGGCGCAGGCGACCGTCGAGGTCGGTGTCGTGATTCCTCCCGCTGCAGACGGCGGGCTGGCGACCACGGGAAGCGACCCGCGCATCGCCGTGCTGCTCGGTCTGTTCGCGCTGCTGATCGGTGCGGGCGTCTTCGCAGGCGGTCGCGGCCGTAGAGAGCGTACGGGGCGCGTCTGACGGGTACGTCACGCAGGCCAGAGGTCGTCCACCGGGCGGTCGTCTCCCTTTCGGGGAGCGGCCGCTCGGTGGCACGTTCGGCGGAAAGAATGTGGCCCCGCTACCGCGCCACCGGTCGAACATCCCGGTATATTTTTCAGGGGAGAAACCCGACCTCTCCCACCCCTACCCGATGAACCACGCTGCGCACAGATCAGGACCGCATCTCGACGACGAAGCAACGCCGCCGCTGACGTCTGACGCGCCGGTCGAGCTCTCGATCGATGACATCGCGCCCGTTCTCGATGAGGCGCTCGCCGACAACGCCTGGGGCCGAGCCGTGGGCATCATCGGGCTGCACTGGTCGCAGCTGCTCGACGAATCCGGAGCGTTGCTCGATCGCGCTCTGCGCATCATCCCCCTCAACGCCTTCGAGCAGGATGCCCGCGCCGCGGCAGTGCGCGACATCCGCCTGCATTCCGCCTCGGATGCGGTGGACCGGATGCTCGGACGCACCACGCTCCCCGACCCGGGTGATCTCAGCGAGCTCGAGACCCTCGCCCGCTCGGATCGCGCCCTGAGCCTGCTCAGCGTCGCCTCGTCGCGCATGATCGCCTTCCGGGTGCGGGGGCGGATGCCGCGAGCCATCCAGTTGGCCTCTCTGGTCGAGCGCCTCGGACGCATCGCCGTCGTGCACCAACCGGGACTGATCACCGCGCGACTGCCGGCCGCCCTGCTGCAGGCGGGCATCACCCGGGGCCTCGCCGATGACCTTCCGGGGGCCGTGCTCACGCTGAGCGACGCGTATGAACGCGCGCCGGAGGCTCGGGCGCTGTACGTCGAGCGCGACGCGGCCGGCAAGATCGCCCTGTTCGCCGCTCTGGGCGGCGACATCGACCAGGCCGAGATCTGGCTCGACCGCAGCGACAGGGCACCCGAGGCCGTCGGCTGGTACCGCCCCCGCATCGCCCTGACCGCAGATGTGGCCCGCAGCCTCCTCGCGACCGAGCGCCTGCGACGCACCGATGCCGTCACCGCGCTCCGTGCTCTCGATCAGCCGGTCAACACCGAGCAGGGGTGGGGAGCGGCGGTGTCGTTCGCGCGGGCGCGGTATGCGCTCGCCTGGGGAGACCGTCTCGGAGCCATCGACGCGGTGCACCGCGACCGAGAGCGCTATGCGGACTGGCTCGGCGACGGGTCGACCCTGGGGCCGATGCTGCGGCAGGCCGAGGTCGATCTGCTGCTCTCCGCCGGGCAGATCCGGCAGGCGCAGCTCGCCGCCGAGACGCAGGCCGACGACGCGCCCGCCCGGCTCGCGAAGGCGCGCGTCGCGCTCAGCGCCGACGACCCGGTGATCGCCACGCGCTTCGCCGCCGCAGCACTGAACGCCACCGCCTCGACCCGGCTGCGCGTGGAGGCTCTCGCGGTGCAGGCCGTCGCGATGCAGCGGCGTTCGGGGGTGGCGGCCGCCGAGGGTCCTTTCGCGCGTCTCGGAGAGGCGATCCGCGAGAAGGGGATGCTGCTCTCAGCGCTCACCGTGCCCGCCGACGAGCGCGCGCGCCTGGGAGCGGTTCTGCCCGACGACCACGGCGCGCGCGATGTGTTCCCGCAGACCGCCGACCGCATCCGCATCACGCCGCAGCAGCACCTCGTGCTGACCGGTCTCGAGCGCGGGCTCACCGTTCGTCAGATCGCCGCCGAGTCGCACCTGTCGACCAACACGGTGAAGTCGCACGCCCGAGCGCTGTACCGACGGCTCGAGGTGACCACGCGCGACGAGGTGCTGGCGCGTGCTTACGAGATCGGCTTGCTCTGATCGGAGCGGATGCCCCGGCCGACGCCGGCGCGTGTCAGCGCCGAGGCGAGCAACCCTGAGAGCAGTGCGGCGATGACCTCGCCGAGCACGCGGGCGGTGAGCGTCGCGAACAGCACGACCGGGGTCAGATGCTCGGGTGAGAAGACGGCGAGCGATACCGCGAACAGCGCGGCGCCTGCGGCGACGGCGGCGAGCAGGTAACGGATCTGGGACCGCCGACCGGAGCCGGTCGATCGCCAGACGACGAGATCGATGACGGCCCCGGCAAGCACCACCGGTACCGCGGCGATCAGCCCTGCGCCGTTCGTGATGACGACGAACAGCGCGGCGATGGCGCTCGTGAGCACGGCGGAGCCAGGCACACCGGTGAGGCGTCGGGCGAGGAACGGCATGAGGCTGTGCACCCCGGCGATCAGCCCGTAGATGGGGGGAGAGACCGGGGCCAGTGCGGTGAGCGCGGGCAGCGTTGCAAAGTGCAGCAGCAGGTGCACGGCCGCCAATGCTCCGCAGATGAGGAGCACACGGGTCGACAGCCGCCGCCGGGGGAGGGGGGAGGACATCGGCTTCACGCTACCGTGGACGCGGAGCACCGGACGGATGCCCAGGGGTGAGGCGAGGGTGAATTTCGTCGATCGGAGGCGAGAGGTTGCTTCGGAGACGGCAGTGTCGTAGTTAACCGTCGACACTTGGAGTCCCCCGCCTTGTCTGCTCTCTCTTCCCTGCCGTTCTCGCGCCGCGCCGCCGCGCTCGTCGCCTCCGCCGCCATCGCCACCGCCGGACTGGTGGTGCTCACGGGCCCCGCCGCTCCGGCATCCGCCGCTCCCTTCGAATGCACCAGCTCGCTGTACTGGGTGCAGGACGGTCAGCTCTGGGAGGGCAACCCGCTCGACGACCCGTTCGGTCAGGCCGTCGCCCCCACGAACGCCGCCGGCTCGTACAACGCTGTGGGCTTCAACGAGCAAGATGGCCTGCTCTGGGGTATCGGCACCGGCGGCACGATCTCGCAGCAGCTGGTGAGCATCGATGACACGGGCGTCGCGACGCCTCACGGCGTGCCGGTCGGGCTCCCCGCCGGCACCTGGTACTCCGGCGATGTCGACGATGCGGGCAACCTCTGGGTCGCCTCGCAGGGCCAGCACGCGATCTACAAGATCAACATCTCGACGAACACCGTGACCGCCGTGGTCAACCCGGTGAACGCGGGAGCCGCGGTCTATGCACAGGACTTCGTCTGGTACGACGGCAAGATCGTGCGCATCCACGGCACGGGGCGCGTGCGCATCATCGATCCCGCGACCGGCACGTTCACGCAGTCCGGTGTCATCGGCTCCGCAGCGGCCAACGCCGTCGCCATGTGGCTCGATGCCGACGACCGGCTCTTCATCGTCGCCAACAACACCGGCGTCATCAGCGAGATCGTCGGATGGAGGGGTGCCACCACCTCGGTCGTCACCGTCGCGACCACCACGGTGCGCACCCTCAACGGAGACGGCGCCAGCTGCTCCAGCGCTCGCGCACCCTTCGGCATCATCGCAACCGACGACGACTACTCGAGCACTCCGATCCGCGCCGTCGAGGGTGGCACCGTCGGCAACATCTGGGGCAACGACCGCCTCAACCTGGTCGTGCCCCCGGCGGGCAGCATCACCACCGAGATCCTCGACGACGGTGGCCTCCCGGGTCTGACGATCGGCGTCGACGGGTCGGTGACCGTTCCTGCGGATTCCACGCCCGGCACCTACCGCGTGACCTACGAGATCTGCTCGGTGTCGACCCCCGTGCAGTGCGACCAGGCCGTGATCACGGTCGTGCTCGAAGCCGACCCGCTCGTCCCGTCGTTCACTTTCGTGAAGTCGGCCGACCAGACGGCCATCCGCACCGTCGGTCAGGTCGTCACGTACTCGTTCGCGATCACGAACACCGGCGACGTCACACTGACCGACCCCGAGATCACCGAGGTCTCGTTCAGCGGTGCCGGCGAGCTGGGCGCGATCGAGTGTCCGGCCGAGTCGGTCGAACCCGATGCGTCGCTGGTGTGCTCGGCGACCTACACGACCGTGGCGGCCGACCTCGCGTCGACGAACCTCACGAACACGGCGACGGCCACGCTCACCGACGCGACCGATGAGCCCCTCACCTCCGACGCGTCGACGGTCGTGATCCCGGTCACGCCTCCGGTCGTCGAGACGCCGGGCGGTGACATGCCGACGAAGACCGATGCTTCGGGCACCGGTAACCTCGCCGCCACCGGCGCAGACCCCGCGGGCCTGCTGACCGTGGCCGCAGTGCTCACGCTGCTCGGTGGCGCGGTGCTCGCCATCACCCGCCTCGCACGCCGACGGGCCACCGACGCCGCATAGTGTCCTCGAAACGAGCCAGGAGCACATCGCCCCTGGCCCGTTTCGTGCGCCCGAACAAATCTCACCCTCGAATCACCCCGGGGTCAGCGTCATGAAACGCACTCGACACCGTCATATAAGTGGGCACGGCACTGCGCATCCGGGATGGCGCGGTCGCCGGCCAGCGTGACGGGAGCTCGGCTCTTCTGGGGAGAGCCGAGTGCACCGGGCGTGAGGGGGTGGGTGTCGTCGTGGGGACGGCACCCACTTCTGCATCCAGAACACGACTTTCGAAAAACACCGCCCAAAAATGGCGCATCGCTCGTTATACAGATGTGGGGCCGCGACGCCCCGCCGATTCTCCCCAGAGTCGAGTGCCCGCCACCCCATCCCATGGGCGGTCACAGAGGTGGGGCCCCGTCGCGGGCCCCACCTGCAACTCTCCGCTCCGTGACGATCCGAAAGCGAGCTCACCGTGTCTTCCGCACCCGACCCGTTCGACGTGATCGGATGGATGCTCCTCGCCGCAGCATCCGTCGCCGGGATCGCCGCGCTCGCCGCCGGGCGACGCGTGGTTTCGCCCGTGCCGTCGCGACGGTCGGAGCAGGGCCCGAGCGCGCAGAGCTGGGGCGTCGTGCTCGTCGTCGACGCCTGCCTGATCGCGGCGACAGGGCTCGTGTTCGTCGTTCTGTGAGAGTCGACCCGGACAAAACCTGCAGAACGCGTACAGACGACACAGGTCTCTCCTAGAGTGTCTACGCGAAGCATCCGTTCGCACACAGAGAGAGGCGAAGTCGATGCTGAGGATTTTCTCGTCGGGTTCCCGCGCCACCCGCCGTTCCACGACGCTCGTATCGCTCGCTTCGATCGCCGCCATCGTGGCCCTCGGGGCAGTCGCTGCACCGGCCACCGCCGCGGTGCAGCCGCTCGCGGTCGGCGAATCGTGCGTCCCCGCCGACATCTTCGTGAACAGCGGTGAAGACCCTCTCGATCTGCAGCGGTACGGCGTCGCGCCGCTGACGGGCGCTCTCACGCTCGAGAACACGGTGACGCTCGACCGGCCGTTCGGCGACATCGCCTGGAACTCCGACGAGACCGTGCTCTACGGCGTCGACTGGGAAGCATCGCAGCACCTGTTCACCATCGACCCGACGACGGGTGTCTCCACCGATGTGGGCACGGTGATGTTCGACGATGGCGAGCCGCCGTTCGAAGACAACTGGCTCAACTCGCTCTCGGCCACGGCCGACGGGCGCCTGCTTGCGTCGGGTTACGCGTACACGAGCATCTGGTACCTCGATCCGGTGACGGCCGAGCTCTCGCCGGCCGCCGACTTCCCGATGCTGTCCGACGGCGTCTCGTACCTCGCTTCGTCCGGCGACTTCCTCACGCTCGATTCCGGGCTGATCCTGGGCATCGGGCACGACGGCAACTCGCGCAGCTTCCCCGTGCTGTTCGATCTCGCCGCGGGCACGAGCACGGTGGTCGGCGAAGTGCCGCTGTCGTTCGGTGCGGCCCAGTCGGGCGGACGCATCTATCTCGCGTCGGCCACCGGCGAGATCCTGTCGATCGACGAGATCCCGACGACGCCGTCCGAGGCGCCGGTTCCGGTCACCGTCGAGGCCGCGACCGGTCTGCCGTTGTACGGCGCCACGTCGCGACAGGACTCGGGTGTCTGCCCCGTGTCAGCGCTGACGTTCACGAAAGAGCTCACCGGAACCACCGATGCGGATGCCTCGGGCTCGGTGACCCTCGGCGATACGCTCACCTACTCGCTGACGGCGACGAACGCGGGCGAGGTGGAGTTGACCGATGTCGTCGTCGACGACGTGCTCACGGGAGACTCGACGACCTGCGCGAGCGTGGCGCCGGAAGCCACCTGCGTGCTGACCGCGTCGCTCGTCGTGTCGCAGGCCGAGGTCGACGCCGGCCAGATCGTGAACACCGGATCGGCCCGGTCGGCGCAGATCGCCGCGGTCGAGAGCGTGGTGACCACGCCGGTCACCACGTCGTCGTCGGCGCCCGCGACGGGTGCCGCTGCCTCGGCGCAGCTCGCCGAGAGCGGAGCGGCGGCGAACATCGCAGGTCTCGCGACCGCCGTGCTCATGGCTCTCGCGGGGGCGGTGCTGCTGCACAGTCGGCGACGCGCCTGAGTCGGCGTCGGTCCGCTGAACACGACGGAGGGGGTGGCGTCTTCGAGACGCCACCCCCTCCTGCCGATCAGGTGCCTCAGCTCGACAGCTTCGCCCGGCGCTTGGCGAGCATGAGGTTCACCGCGCCGCCCAGCACCAGGAGCGCTCCGAGGCCACCGGCGATCATGGCTGCGTCGGCCGAGCCGCCGGTGATCGCGAGGCTCGCGCCACTCGTTCCCGCGCCGGTGCCCTGACCCGTCGTGGTGCCGGTCGTGGGAGACGTCGTGGGTGTCACAGCTGCGGTTACCGTGACACGGATGACCGCGCGTCCTTCGAGGCCCTCGGCGTTGGTGACGGCGTACGAGACCGGGTCGACGGTTCCCGCGAACCCGGCGGTGGGCGTGAACACGATGGCACCGTTGACGACGGCGAAGACGCCGCCGGCGACCGCCAGCTGGGTGACGGGGTTGTCGGAGGAGTCGATGAGGGTCAGCGTGCCGGCGTCGAGGAGCGGCTCTCCGGCGAGACCGTCGTTGGCGAGCACATCGATCGTGACCGGCTGAGTGTTGACGGTCGTCGCGGTGTCATCGACCAGCGTCGTGGGGTTCTGCACGACGGGGCGATCGATGGAGCGCTGCGAGATGGTGCCGCTGAACTCCCACGCGGGCCACACGGGTCCGGGGTAGGCCATGTTCCAGGAGACCGAGTTGGTCGCCGGTGCGGAGTATGTCCAGGATGCCCCGTCGGCGGCGAGCACGAAGTTGGCGTCGCCCGTGACCGACGTGTAGACGGCACCGTGGGGCTCGCGCAGCGGGTTCGCCGTGGGGTCGCCGACGATCACGTCGGGGAGGGCGAGAGTCTGGTCGAAGGCGTGCACCTGGGCGAGCACGGGAAGGCCGCCCAGCGGGCTGAGGTCGGCGATGTGGTTGTTCTGGAGGCGGATGTCCTGCAGCGCGGTGATGCTCGACAGCGGCCCGAGATCGCTGATCTCGTTGGCGTTGAGGAACAGCTGGAAGATGTTCACGAGGCCCGACAGGGGGCCGAGATCGGTCACCTGGTTGTTGTCGACGTACAGGATTGCGATTCTGGTGAGCCCCGCGATCGGGGTCAGGTCCGATACGTCGTTTGAACCGATCAGAAGCCCCTCGAGCTGCGAGAGCGACGACAGCGGCCCGAGGTCGCTGACGTTGTTGTCGGTGAGGTTGAGGGACTTGATCGCCGTGAGACCGCTCAGCGGGCTCAGGTCTGAGATCTGGTTGCCACCGGCGGAGACGTAGACCATGTTCGTCAACGACGCGAACGGGGCGAGGCTGGAGATCTGGTTGTTCGCGATGTCGATCTGGGTGATCTGGGTGAGTCCCGTGAGCGGTGTGAGGTCCGTGAGGGAGTTGTTGGCGAAGTACAGATCCCACGCAGAGGTGAGGGCTTGCGCACCCTCGAGGCTCGTGATTCCCTGGCCGCTGCAGTTCAGCTGGGTGATGCTGGCGGCCTGGGTGGTCGACACCGGGGCGGCATCGGGCTGGCCGAGGCGCTGGTTGACGCACGCCTGCAGCGCGGGGTCGGCGAACGCGACGTCTGCGGCGTTTGCGGGTGTCGCCACCAGCAGAGAAGCGGCGACGGTGGCCGCGATGACGGCGACGGAGGCGAGGGCGCGTTTGCGGCGCGTGGGCAGGCTAAAGCCTGAGGGCATGTGAGGCACGGGTTTTCCTTGAGTGTGGTGCGCAGTGCGGCCCGCGGGTCGGGTGAACTGCGAGAAGTCGGATTCGTTTAAGAGACGACGTATGGCGTCGTTCTTTACGCGGCGTTTCCTGAGAGTTGTCTCCGCTTTTGCGAAAGTTGCGTCACTCCGGCCCCCTTCCTGCCCCCCAGCGGCGCACCGAAGATCGGTGAGCCGGACCGCGCGATGAGAAGGTCGCGCGTACAGAGCACAACGAGACGCGCCGCGTTATCTGACGTGGCGCGTGATAGACACAAGACCATGACCGACTACCCGACGATGCACGCCCTCGGACGGATAGACGTCGTCACTCTCGACGACACTCCGGCGCTGAGCCGCGACGTCGCACTCGATATCGCCGCGGTGCAGGCGGCATGGCCGGCGTTCGAGGGCGCGTTCGACTCGCTGCAGGGCCGCAGGATGATGGGTCTCATCTACGGAGATGCCGGCGTGTACCGCGTGGCATCCGTGCGTGTGGAAAGGGACAGTCGCAATCCGCTCGGCCTGGATGAGACTCTGATCCCGGGCGGCGCCTACCTCCGCCTACGGCTGCGCGGCGAACCCTCGCAGGTCTACGACCAGATCTCCGAGGCCTTCGACGCGCTGTTCGCCCTCGCCGACCATGACGCCGATCGGCCGCACATCGAGTCTTATCGCCGTGAGGGCGAAGTCGACTGCCTCGTGCCGATCAATCTCGTGCCGATCAATCTCGTGCCGATCAATTCACCGAGCTGACGCAGCAGGCTTCTCCACCGTCGGGATGCGGTCGGCGTGCTCACGTCCGCGCTTGCAGATCCACGTCATCGCGTAGGCGACGACGAGCGCGACGACGATGTAGATCGTGACCCAGAGACCGCCGTTCGGGTCGAGGGCGAACTGCACCGACTCGTTCGCCTGGGAGTTCTTGCGACCGCCGCCGAGCACGAGGAACCAGAAGAGCCCGAACAGCAGCGACGCCACGGTGGCGACCCAGGCGAAGAATCCGCCCACCGAGTAGCGGCGAAGCACCGTGAACAGAATGGCGAGCACGAGTACGAGCAGGTGCCCGCCGACGATCGCGAGGAAGGCCGGGTCGGCGGCGGCAGCGGAGAGATCCATGTAGAGCCTTTCGGTTGTTCGCGTACTCGGGCGATACGCGTCTTCCTGTTAAGACGTTTTCCCCGGTGAGATGTGACGACGTGACGCAGAACACCCCAGGGACTCGGATGAATCCCTGGGGTGTTCTGCATGCACCGAGGGCTAGCTGCGACGCATCCGACGGATGCTCACGACTGCGATCCCGGCGAGCAGCAGCACGAGGGCCGTGCCCACGAGCACCCACGGCGCGTTCGCACCGGTGATCGCGAGGCTGGCTCCGGCGGCGACGGCCGTCACGGTCACGGCCGCGGAGTCGGACCCGATGAGGGTGTTGTCGCCCGGGTCGACGGCCGTGCCGATGACACCGTTCGTGAGCGTGCCCACATCGGCTGCCCGCACCTCGTACGAGACCGCGCAGGTGAGCACGTCACCCGGAGCCAGCGTGACGGGTGCCGGCTGATCGCACGTGAGCGCGGCCAGGGGCACCGATCCGGTGAAGTCCTGATCGGTGAGGGTCACATCGGTGAGAGTCAGCGCGCCCGTGTTGGTCGCGGTGAGCGTGTAGACGACGTCGTCGCCGACGGTGGCGCTGGCCTTGTCGACGGTCTTCGCGACGACGAGCGCCGACTCGCCACCGGTCGTGAGCGCGGCGGTCGATGCGGCGGATGCGGCGATGGCCGAGGTGCCGGTAACCTGTGCGTCGGCGGTGGCCTCGTTGGTGACGAGCCCTGCATCGATGTCGGCCTGCGTGACGACGTACGACGCCGTGCACGTGGTCGACGCGTCGACGGCGAGCTCGGTGGTCGGGCAGTCGATGGTGTCGAGTTCTCCCGTGCCCGAGAACGCGGTCTCGTCGATCGTGAGGTCTTCGACCGGCAGCGCGCCGTCGTTCGTCACGGCGAACGAGTAGACGACCGTGTCGCCCGCCGCGGCCGTGGTCGGTGCGACCGACTTGACCAGGTCGAGCGAGGCGGCCTTCGCCGTGTTGGTGACCGTGCAGCTCACGGCGTCGCCCGCGACGAGGGCGAGCTGCTGGCTCGCTGCGGCTCCCGTCGGCAGAACGGTGGTGCTGGCTTCGTTCGCGTTGGTGCACGACCACGCGGCGTCGTAATAGCCGAGCGGGCTGGGTGTGCCACTCGTCGCGGCTTCGGCGAGGGTGAGCGGGCCGCTCGGGATCACCGGGATGACATCGGTCGTCGCCGCGTCTGTTGCGCCCGTCGTCGCGGATGCGAGCGCCGGTCCCTCACTGGAGGTCACGCTGAGGTCGAACGAGTCGAGCGGGTCGACACGACTCGCGACCTGCTTGTCGACCGAGACGCTGGCGGTACGGATGCCGAAGCCCAGGCCTTCGCGCTCACCACGGGTGTACATGTACACCGACCCGGAGATCGTCGTCGCCGAGGGCGCCGCGAGGATGGATCCGTACGCGGACGGTGATCCACTCACACCCGGGTAGCACCACACGTCGGTGGTGCCGTCGCTGATGAGGGGCATCCCGCATCCGCCGCCCGTGGTGGCGATAGGCAGGCTGTCGATCAGGCGCAGCGGCACGTCGGACTTCCAGTTGAGGAACTCACCGAACTGGCCGACGGCGGCATCGGTCGTCTCGGGTGCGGCCGAGACGAGGTCGTAGCCGGTGACGGGGGTGCCGTTGAGCGAGATCTGGAAGTCGGTGATGTTGATCTGCACGGCCCCCGACGGCTGGCCGGCCGTGGCGTACAGGAAGGGCAGACCCGGAATTCCGTTGTAGTAGCCGGGAGTGCCGATTACGAACGGCGACGGCGGGGTTGCGGAGGCGGCCACGACGCTGCGCTCGGACCACCCACCGCCGACCGCGCGCTGGGTCACGGTGTACGAGACGTCGTAGGCCCCCAACGACATCTCGAACTGCTGCCCCGCGGTGGTCAGAGCGACCGCCGGGTCGTAGCCCGTGAAGTCGAACCAGCAGATCGAATCGGGGAACTTGCCCCCGCCGTCGGGTGCGGCGTACCCGCAGCTCGACTCGATCGGTGCGGCAGAGGCCGGAGCCGCCGCGATCCCCGTGAACAGCATCGCCAACAAGGCTGCTGCGCCGGCAAATGCCGACAGTTTCTTGACGCCCATGCGCGCCCTCCCCTGAGTATGTGGCGCCGGGCGATGTCCTGATCAACGATCAAGCAATATACCGGCGGTTCAACATATGTGACACATAGTGTCGAGTGCAACGCTCGGGGCGAGACTTAACCCTGTGTTAACACCCTCCTGAGCGCGCCTTGCCCGCTCGCGAAAGCGAGGAGACGAGCCGTCCTCGACACCATTGATGAGAACAACGAGGTCAGCCCCGAAATGTGACGGTCCACCCGTCAATGTCGGCTTATGGCGTCAGAAAGCGACGATTCGCTCGTTATACAGGGTGGAGGGTGGCCGACGGCATCCCGCCACTCGTCCTACTCACTCGTTCGACCTGCGAGGAATCCCATGGCTGCTGCTCCTGGAACTGCGACGCTTCCCGACGATCTCGTGATGCTGCTCCGCGCCGCGCTGGCCGCGGAGCAGAGCGCGCGCGGCTCGCAGAGGCGTGTGCAGAACCGGCTCTGTCGCGCACTGCTCGGCGCAGCGTCTCAACTCGGGTACTCGCTGCGAGACATCGCTGACGCGATAGGCCGCTCGTGGTACACCCTTCGCGACCGTGCGCACGGATGCGAGCCGCTGTCTGCGGTCGAGTTCGCGACGCTCGTGGGAGTGCCGACGAGCACCGTCGAGGAGTGGCTGTCTTCCTGCGCGCACGACCTCGACGACGGGGAGACGCACGGCGGGGATGTTCCGGCTCGACGCCTGCTGCATGTCTACCTCGAGCACGCGACCGACCGGGTGGCCCTGAGCGCCGCCGCGTAGCATCTCGATCACGCGACCGTGGAGATCATCGAGGCGGCAGTGAAGTCCGTGCTTCGCCGTACGCTTTCCGGTTTAGTGTGGGCACCATGACTGACCGTCGTCGTCAGGTTGCGGCATGGATCGCGCTGATCGGGTTCCTTGCCGCCTTCCTCGCCAGTGTGGTGGCGGCCCAGACGGGTAACGCACTGCTGGGGGTTTTCGGCGGTGCGTTCCTCGTCGTCGGCCTCGCGGGCCTCGTGTGGTGGAGCCTGCTTCGAAAGCAGAAGCCGTGACGACACCCGGCTCGGCGCATCCTCGGCTCGCCTGAGCGCCAGCGGCTACGTCACCCGAGGGCCTTGCCGGGGTTGAGGATGCCGGCGGGGTCGAGGGCGGCCTTGACCGCTCGGTGCATCTCGAACACGGCCGGCGAGAGCTCCGACCGGAGTCCCTCGCGCTTGAGGAGACCCACGCCGTGCTCGCCGGTGACGGTGCCGCCGAGCGCGAGGGCATCGTCGATGATCTCTGCGAACGCTTTCTTTGCACGAGCGCGAGCGTCGTCATCTCCGGGCGGGACGACGAGGAGCGGATGGAGGTTGCCGTCACCGGCATGCGCGATGTTGGCGATGAGGATGTCGTTGGCCAGTCCGATGGCCTCGATGCGGCTGAGCATCGCCGGCACGGCGGCCTTCGGGACGCACACGTCCTCGGTGATCACCGGGCCGAGGCGTTCGAGTGCCGGATACGCGAGACGCCGTGCGGCGAAGAGCGCCTCCCCCTCGGCGTCGTCCGTGCTGCGGTCGGCCCAGGTGGCTCCTCCGCGCTCGAACGCCGACATCACGGCGGCCGCTTCCTCGTCGCCTGCCGCCCCGGGGGTGTCCACGCGCGCGAGCAGCACGACCGCGGCATCGGCCGAGAGGCCCATGTTCTTCCAGTCGTCGACGGCTCGCAGGCAGTTCCGGTCGATCAGCTCGAGTGCTGACGGGGTGAGCCCGGCCGCCGCGACCTCGCGCACCGCCTGACCCGCGTCGGTGAGCGAATCGAAGAATCCGGCGATCGTCTGCTCCGGCGGGCGCAGCGGCCGAAGCCGCACCGTGATCTCGGTGACGATGCCGAGGGTGCCCTCGGAGCCGACGAGAAGACTCGTGAGGTCGTAGCCGGCGACGCCCTTCGCGGTGCGGCGTCCCAGCCGAACCAGCTCGCCCGTGCCGGTCACGACCTGCAGGCCGAGCACGTAGTCGCCGGTGACGCCATACTTCACGCAACAAATGCCCCCAGCATTCGTCGCCACGTTTCCGCCGATCGTCGACCACGGCGAGCTCGCCGGGTCGGGTGGATACCAGAGCCCGTGCCCGGCGACGTGCTCCCGGAGGTCGTCGTTCACCACCCCTGGCTGCACGACGGCGAGACGCTCGAGCTCGTCCACTTCGAGCACGGCGTTCATCCGCTCCAGCGAGATCACGACGCAACCCGCGAGGGCGTTGGCGCCGCCCGAGAGGCCGGTGCCCGCTCCCCGAGCGACGACGGCCGTGTCGTGTCGCAGGCATGCGCGCACCACCGACTGCACCTCTTCGGGAGTCCGCGGCCGCACGAGACAGGCGGGCAGCGCCCACTCGGCCCACTCGGCGTCATCGTGCGCGTAGCTCTCGAGCACATCGGGGTCCGTCGTGAGACGGTCGGCGGGCAGAACCCCGGCGAGATCGGCGAGGAGTGCGGACTCGCTCACGCTCGTTCGTCGCCGTGGGCGGATGCCGAGCGCGTGTGGCAGGTCTTCAGGTAGCTCAGGAACGATGCCTGCAGCCCGGTGAGATGGGTCTCGTGCAGCAGGGCCTTCGAGACTTCTTCCGTACGCCCCTTGGCTTGCAGCTCTGCCACGACCGTGAGCAGGTTGCGTCCGATTTCTCGATAGATCGGAATCGGCCCGAGCAGCTCGGCTTCGTTCAGTGTGAGATGCAGGCGCTGCGAAGATCCGCCGGCGCCGGGCTCCGACAGGGCGGCGATCAGGGGGAACACCTGACTGTCCGTGGCCGCGACGCCCGGGCTGCCCGCCCCGAACGTCGCGAACGGGGATGCATCCTGCAACCACGCGTACAGGGCGAAGAGACCGCCGTACGAGTACCCGAACAGACCATGCCCGGATTCGCTGACCCGCACCTTCGACTGCAGCAGCGGATGGAGCTCCTCCGTCAGGAACGCGAGGAAGACATCGGCGTGGGTGTCCGCGAGGAGGTCGAGGTAGGCGTCCATGTACTCCTGGGACATCGCTCCGGAATCGCGAGCGGCCGCAAGGGTCGTCAGCATCTCATCGCTGACAGGTTCTCCCGGCGGCACGAGGTCGCGGTTGCGGAGCTCTGCCCACTGCGCGGCCTCTTCGCCGGCGTAGCCCACGCTGACCTGGATGTACGGGGCGACGGTGAGGTAGGGGTCCGCCTGGGTGACGATGAGAGGTGCGGTCAGCCCGACGGCCCAGTTGCCGTCCACGACGTAGATCAGCGGCAGAGGATCGGTGGATTCCGCATAGCCCGGGGGCGTCGTCACCCAGACGCCGTAGCGATGGCCCGACCGGGCCGTGACCTCGAGGTACTCCGTATCGGCGAAGCATCCGTTCAGCATCTCGCTCATGGGGTGTCTCCTTTCATGATGCGGCCGGCCTTCACGACGAAGGAAGCCATGTCCGGATCCGCGAAGACGCGGGCGTCGTCGAGCGGGTTCCGCGCCCAGGCGACCATGTCGGCGGCCATTCCCACGCGGAGCATCCCGACGGTGTCTGAGATGCCGAGGATGTCGGCATTGACGCTGGTGGCCGAGACGAGCGCCTGCATGGGCGACTCCAGCTCGGCGCGCAGTCGCAGTTCCTCGCCCCGGCGGTGCTGGCCGGAACCGAGGAGGTCGGAGCCGAGCCCGATCCGCAGGCCGGCCTCGCGGGCGATCCGGAGAGCATCGACCATGCGGCGTCGGGTGCCGGCGATGCGCTCGCGCGCCGACGGCTCGATGTCCAAAGAACTCTCGGGATCGAGGACCTGCTCAATCACCGCGAAGGTGGGGACGAGTGCCACGTCGTGGTCCCGCATCAGCTGCGCGGTCGGCTCGTCGATGTCGGTGCCGTGCTCCACGCACCGCACGCCCGCGCGCACGGCGTTGCGGATGCCGGCGTTGTTGTGCGCGTGCACGGTCACATAGGTGCCACGCGCCGCAGCCTCTTCCACGGCCACGGCGATCTCTGCGGTCGTGAACTGCGTGTCGTCCAGGCGGTCGTGCCCGCCGACGACACCACCCGTGACGCACAGTTTCAGGAACGTCGCACCGCGGCGGAACGACTCCCGCACGTTGCGCCGCAACTCGTCGGCATTGCCCGACATGAGCGACAGGGCGGCGAGGCCCGGTATGTGGTGCGTCTCCCAGAGCTCCGTCGGCTCCCACGCGGCCCCGTAGTAGCCGTGCCCGCCGGTCTGGCACTGCACCGGTCCGCACGACAGCACGCGCGGGCCGCGCACCTTGCCCTTCGCGATCACGTCGACGACGCCGCCGTCGATGCCTCCGGTGTCGCGCACCGTGGTGAAGCCGGCATCGAGCGTGCGGCTCGCGGTGGTGAAGATGTCGGCGGCGATCTCGGCCGCCGACACCTGGAACCCGAACTGCGCCCGGATGGGACTCGAGAGTCCGAAGTGCACGTGAGCGTCGATCAGGCCCGGCGTCAGCAGCATGCCGTCGAGGTCGACCGTCGCGGCCCCTGTCGGCGCGGTTCCGATCCGGGTGATGACCTCGTTCTCGACGCACACGTCCGCGGCGAACGGTTCGGAGCCGGACCCATCCGCGACGATCCCACCGACGAACCAGATCTCGGTCATGTGGCCTCTTCCGCGCGGATCAGTTGTCCTCAACAGTGGTGAGTTCGTTGTGCGCTAACGTACTCAACAGTGGTGAAGGTGTCAACGGGAGGCAGCATGCGGGCAGCGGTCGGTGAAGGCAAGGCGCGGCTCCTGCAGGCGCTGTTCGACGAGTTCGGCGAGACCGGCCCCAGCCCCAATCTGTCGATGCGCCAGGTGGCCGAGCGGCTCGGCGTGCACCACACGCTCCTGACCTACCACTTCGGCTCACGCCCCGGTCTGCTGAGCGCCGTGCTGTCGGAGGCGCGCCGGCGGGACAACCTCGTCATCGCGGCGACCGGCGGCGATCTCGGCTTCGTCGACATGCTCGGCGCCATCTGGGGCTTCTACGCCAACGCCGGGCATGAGGAGCGAACCCGCGCCTTCTTCCACCTGATCGGGCTGGCGGTGTACGAGCGGGGCGCTTTCGACGGTTTCGTGGCCGACCTCGACGACCTCACCCGCCTTCTCGAGGCGGCGGCCCGCCGCGAGGGACTGCCCGCAGCGGAGGCCGTGCAGCAGAGTCTCATCGCGATCGCGTGCATACGCGGGCTGCTGTTGCAGCGGCTGTTGAGCCCCTCAGAAGAGGTGGATGCCGCGGCGGAGCGCTTCATCGCTTCGTTCGCGACGATCCGCCTCGACGACCATCGGAAGAACGGAACGACATGACCCAGGGATACTCCCACATCGTCATCGGCGCCGGAGCGATCGGCACCGCGGCCGCCTACTGGCTGGCGCGGGCGGGTGCGGAAAGGGTACTCGTGCTCGAGCAGTTCGAGCTCGGTCACGCGCTCGGTTCCTCCGGAGACCACTCCCGGATCATCCGTCGGGCGTACCATCGCGACGACTACACGAAGCTCACCGATGCGATGTTCGCCGCGTGGGCCCACGTCGAGGAGCGTTCCGGGCTGAAGATCTACACGCAGACCGGAGGCATCGACCTCGCCGTCGCAGACAGTTCCGGCGCGGCCGAGATCGACGAATACCGGCGGGCGATGGATGCTGTCGGCATCCCCTACGACGAACTGACGATCGACGACATCCGCACCCAGTACCCGCAGTGGAGCGTGTCCGACGACACGATCGGAATCCATCAGCAGGACGCCGGGATCCTTGACATCCGCCGTTCGGTGTCGGCCCATGTGTCTCTGGCAAAGGCCGCCGGGGTGGAGTTCCGCTCCGGTGTCGTCGTGACCGGTGTGCAGATCGGCAGCGACGGTGTCACCGTCTCGACGTCGGAGGGATCGTTCGACGGCGATCATCTCGTCGTCGCCGCAGGATCGTGGCTCGGCGACCTCATGCCTGATCTCGGCCTGTCCTTCGCGCTGACGCTGAGTCAGGAGCAGGTGGGGTACTTCTCCTCGCCGAACCTGTCGGACTTCACTCCGGACAGGTTCCCCATCTGGATCCATCACGCTGCGGAGGTGCACTACGGCTTCCCCGTCTACGGAGAAGCGGCGGTCAAACTCGCGCGCGACATGCGCGGCCATTTCATCTCCCCCGCGGAGCGGTCGTTCACCCCGGACGCCGACGAGCCGCTGCTGCTCCGCGAGTTCCTCCGCGCGCATCTGCCTGGTGCCGACGGGCCGTTGCTGATGAGCAAGACCTGTGTGTACGACATGCCCGCCGACCGCGACTTCGTGCTCGACACCGTGCCAGGACACCCCCACGTCGCCGTGTTCAACGGAGCAGGGCACGCGGGCAAGTTCGCGAGTCTGATGGGACGGATTCTCGCCGACCTGCTGACCGTCGGCCGCACGGAGCACGACATCTCGGCGTTCAGTCTGCGACGACCGGCGATCGTCGACCCCGACTTCGTTCCGCTCTTCCGCCTCGGAACCGGCGAGGGCGCGAGCTGACTTTGGCTAGTGGGACCCGCCGATGGAGGCGCGGAACGCCGTTGCGTCCAGCGCGTTGACGGGGAGAGCCGACCGATCGCGGGCCCTGAGCCCGTCGAGGAGGATGGCGAGGTAGCGCCTCCAGAGGTCTGGTTCCTCAGCGCTGAGGTGGTAGACGGCATCGAGCATTGCGAAGATCGGAAGGATGTCGGTAACGCCAATGCCTTCACGGACGACGCCGGCTGCGAGTGCCCGATCGAAGAGTGGCGACACGGACTCAAGGATTCTGGCTGCTGTCTCATCCAGGGGTGTGCTGCTGTCGGCCCCCAGGAACATCGCGGTCAACCCTTTATCCAGCGCCTGGCTGGACGCTGTCGCTTCGAAGAACGTGACGAGCGCCTGCCAGGGGTCTGCTACTTGGAGTGCTTCATGGGCTCCCGACAGGACCCTCTCGATGGCTTCCGCATAGAGCGCGCGAATAATGTGCTGCTTGCTGTCGAAGTTCCGGTAGATGGTGCCGACACCGACGCCGGCCTGCTCGGCGATGTCGTGGAGGGTCGCAGAGAACCCATGCTCTGCGAAGACTTCCCGGGCCGCCTGGACGATACGGTCGCGATTCCGGGCCGCGTCTGCGCGCTGCGCACGGGACGGAGCGATTTCACTGTTCATGAGTCCCTTTTTGCTGTGCGTCCGTGCGTTGCGCTGCGTAGTTGTTCCGCAAGTGTGGCGAGTTCTCCGGACACAGCAGGTGAGTCGGTCCGGAGGGGGCTGGCAACCGAACTGCGCAGGAATCGACGGAAGACGGGGATGAGAAGAACCTCAGGCAGGGTATGCAAGAGCCGGAACGCTCCGGGAACGGTCGGCGTGGGCATGGCTGTCAGGCTCTGCCTCATATCCTGAAGCATCGCACGGACCGCAATCCGGTCTCCTGCCAAGGAATCCGGACCACCCGCGGCGTGGACCGCCACGCTGAGGGGCACCTCGAACGCGGCGTGAGTTCGCAGCCAGGCGTCCATCTGCGGTTCCGCTTTGACGACGAAACCGGCATTGCGGAACACCTCGATAATGCGCTCGAGTCTGGGCGTGGTCTGGCCGTCAGGCTCGCCGATTGGCATCGACACGAGGCGGGTCACCCGAGAAGCTGGCCGGTAGCGGACGACGTCGCCATCCATCACGCCGCCTTGATTGGGGAAGCCGAGCAGGACGCGGTCATGCCCGAGGATCTCGTGCAGCGGGCCAGGTCCGGCAGCCCAGTTCAGGAGGAACAGGACGTCACCTGTGATCCCGGTCAGAGTTTCGAGGACAGCGCCGATCTGATGAGTGCGGACGAGCACCAGAATCAGGTCCCAGTCGCCGACTGGGCTGTCCGTCACCGGAACTCGCACGGACCGGACGAGACCGTCGTCACCCTCGGCAACAAGCACGCCGTTTTCTTGGATCAAAGCGAATCGATCCCCACGAGCGACGAGCGTGACGTCCACGCCCGCTTCGAACAGCTGAATGGCATAGAGGCTGCCGAGAACACCGGCTCCATAGACCAGGACTTTCATTCGGCTTCTCCAGACCACTGCAGATGGAGCGAGGCTATTCCCTCCAGTGCTCACACTACCGGAATCACTTATTCCGTTTTCGGTGATGTCCGCGATCTTTGGCCCCACGAAGCATCCACCGCAATATATTGATGGTGAACCGTGTCGGAGCATCCGGCCGGTGGGGAGAGTTGCTTTTAGTGGGTGAATACAGAGATGGAGTGGGCGCAGAGCGGTCGTGACGCGCTGCTCTCCGAGCTGCAGGAGATGCTCGAGCACGAGCGGTGGGACGACATCGCCATTTTGCTCGACGACTACTTCTTCGCGCTCTCTCTGGCCGCGCCCGACGCGGTGCTCGACCTGTGGTCGCGTGCTCCGCGCGACTGGGTGCACGAGCATCCTCGGTATCTGATGGCTCGGGAGATCTCGCGCAACGCCTGGCGTTCGTCCGCCGCTACCGAACGACGCCTCGAGCGCACGTTCGCCGACTGGGTGGCGGGTCAGGATGCTCCGGCCGCACGCGATGTGCTCGGCGTCAAGACCGCGGCGATCCGGCGGAGCCTGGTGTACGGCCGCCTGGATCAGGCGCTGAAGATCGTCGATGAGGCGCAGGAACTGATCCGCACCGCGCAGGAGCACGACGGCTTCGACGACGTGCTCGGCAGCGTGCTGCTGCGGCTCGGACTCGCGCGCCTTCTTGCGGGCGATCTGGATGCCGCCATCGAGTCGTTCTCGGAGGGGTGGCGCTGGTCGCGCAGCACGCTGCCGCATCCGATCGCCCCCTATCTGGCCGGGCATTGCGCTCTCGCTCACGCGCTGGCGGGAGATTTCGCGCACGCTGAGGAATGGCTCGCCCGCAGCGAGACCGACATCTCGACCGACCCCCGCACCATGACTTTCCATCTGCAGAAGGCGGCTGTGCTCGCCCGGCCGCTGATCGACATCGCCCACTTCGACAGGGCCGCCGCCGAGGCGTATCTGACGCAGAGCCATCACGACGTCGACTCGGGTGAACTGTGGTGGATCGACGTCCACGCGCGCGCTCGCATCGCGCTGTACTGGGGCGAGGCAGATGGCGCGGTCCGACTGATCGAGCGCACCCTGCAGGCGTATCCGTCTCTGACCGCACCCGGTTCGCTGGCCGGCATGATCCTGCGAGCCAACCTGTCAGACCTTCGGCAGAGCCAGGGGGACCTCGACGCCGCGGAACAGGTGCTGGACGCCATCGACGCGACCGCAGCGCACCCCTCGGTGGTCACCAGCCGCGCCCGCATCCTTATGAAGAAGGGGCAGACCGAAGACGCGCTCGCCCTCATCGACAGAGCAGCGCGCGGGCGTCGACGCGGGTCATCGATCCCCTCGCGCTGGCAGGTGCTCCGCGCCAACGCCGCGCAACTGATGCACGCACCGAACCGCCCGGACGCCATCCGCGTCGCCGCCGACCGCATCGCATCGACCCGAGCGTACGACGCCGCCGACGAAGCACTCCCCCGCGTGCACGACGCGATCGCCGAGCGCACGCGCCTTCCCCCGGGTCTGCGCGAGCGATACCCCTCGTCTCGTGGCGCGGCACCGGACGGGGGTCCGGCGTCGGCCGAACGGGCGAATCTCACCCAGCGCGAGCTGCAGATCCTCGAACTGCTGCGCACGCACACGGCCGTGCGCGACCTCGCTGCGGCGATGTTCATCTCGGCGAACACGGCGAAGAGCCACTTACGCAACCTCTACCGCAAGCTCGGTGCGACCGGGCGTGACGACGCCCTGCGCCGCGCGGACGAACTCTGAGGCTGCGGAGACGGGAATCCACTCTGACGGCTGAAGCGCCGGGCGGTGAGATTCCGACCCATCGCTCGTCTAGTAGATGAGGACCTCCCCAGGCCTCGATGGAGCGGGTTCGCCCGCGGTTGCGGGATCTGCCCTCCCACTCATCCCGCAGCGTCGCGAAGAAGGGGGAGCGTCACCCCAACGCTCCTCCTCCTCGCTGGTGGGTCGCCCGTTGCGCCGGGGTGAGGCCGGGGTGAGAGCTCGGGTGGATTATCCGCCGATCGCTCTTTCGAGGGCGGTCTTCCCTGTTCTCTTCTCCTAGGGGAACGGACGACTGCCGTCCGTGCAGGGGGAAACATGATCTACGCACAGGAGCGCGCCGGGATCGCGGTCGCGGGGGCCAGCGAGCAGAACGCCCTCGCTCGACGCACGAATACGGGCGATCTGCAGGCTGCCGACCTGCTGCTGTCGCAGAATCTGCCGGAGCTGCGCATCCTGTCGCGCGTCATCGCCGGTCGGGCGATGGACGCCGAGGATCTGCTGTCGTCGGCCCTGCTGACGACATGGGAGAAATGGACGCAGGGACGCGGTCCCGTCGAGAAGACGCAGGCGTATATCGCGCAGTCGATGCGCAACCGCCTGCGTGACGAGATGCGCTCGCCGCGTTCGCACAACGTGGCGCTCGATCCGCACGAGCACGAGTTCTTCTGCGCCGACGAGACGGATCGGGTGCACGCGCAGATCGACCATTCGATCGTGGCGCTCGCGATGTCGCGTCTGTCGGCGGAACAGCGGATGCTCCTCAACGATGTCATCGTCGACGGGCGCAAGCCCCACACCCTCGGTGCCGAGCTGGGTCGTTCGGCGGCGGTGATCAGTACGGCCGTCTACCGTGCCAAGGCGGCGCTGCGCACCGAACTGGTCGTGGAGTGTCTTCGCCGTGCGTGCACGGATGAGCACTGCGCCGCGGAACACCGCCGTGTCGCGGGAGTCGTCGCCGCCAAGTCCACGTGGGACGACGCGTGTCCCGAGGTGGAGTCCGTGCGCCGATGCCCGGCATGCAGCGCAGGGCTCGAGGCGTACGCCGTGCTGGCCGGCGTCGCGCTCGTCCGGTGATGTTCTGATCCCTCGTTCGTCTAGTAAGAGACGACCGTCGCCCGACGCCGGTCCGTCACACCATCACAACGGGGAGGAACACGGACATGAGTACGAAGAGAGGCTCGCGCTGGCGCGAGGCCACGGGGAGAGGCGCCCGTCGGGCGCTGTTGGCGGGAGTGCTGTCGTTCGTGCTCGCCGCCGTCGGACTGCTGACGGTGCCGGTCGCGGCCCAGGCCGCAGACGGCGACTTCACGGTCGCTCTGACGACGGAACCGACCGTTCCGTTCAAGGAGAACTACAACTACACCGCATCGATCACCTACACCGGGGTGAACGCGACGAACCCGTCGGCTCCGACGATTCTGACGACGATCCTGCCCGAGGGCACAGCCTTCGAATCGGTGCCGTCGGGTGACGGTCAGCCGGTTTCGGGGTACACGTACAACCCGACGACGCGTGAGCTCGTGCTCACCCTGCGACCCGCCACCGAGCAGCTCGTGAGTGTGGTGTACACCGTGCGCCAGGTCGACAACGACGAGAAGTATTCGGGAATGACGCTCGACACGTCGATGACCGCGACCGGGGGGCCCAGCGGTCCGGTGTCGTCCGGCCCGGTGAGCACGGAGGTCGTCTCGGGTAACGACTATTACGCCACCAAGTCCGCGGCCACCGTCAACGGCAGCGACAACCGCACGGTGACCTACACGTTCGGCGCCGGCTATGCGGGTACGCCCTTCACCTCGCACGCTCGCGTGCTGACGGATGTGTTCCCCGCAGGCACGGTGCTGGTCGGCACGACGGGCGCGGGTTGGGACACCAGCGCCTTCCCGACGGCGGTCTTCACCAGCACCGCTCTGTACGGGGCGAACGGCGATGTCTTCAATGCTGGAACGATCACGGTGCGATACCCGGCCTCCGTGCCGGAGTGGCAGGTCGGCTCGCGCCCGCCCGTCAACACGGTGACGCTGCGCACCCAGGATGCGAACGGCGTGTGGCGCGATCAGGCTCCCGCGAGCACTCAGGGTCCCGTCTTCGGCGAGGGCGGCGCACCCGGCGTCAGCGCGACCAAGTCCGCTCCGGCGACAAGCAGCGCGGGTCTTCGCACCCACTACACGCAGACGACGGGCGCCTACAACGGTGCTGACGGGACGCCGGATGCTCCCGAGCTCGTGCTCACCGACAGCGGGGCGGCAGGTCTGGGATCGAACTCCTGGTACCACCACAACGACGTGTCGCAGCTGTACATCCAGTTCGACCCGAGCCTGACGGCGCGGAACCTCGGCTACAAGATCGAGTACCAGACCAACTGGTCGGCGACGTGGACCGAATACACCGCGTACAACTCGGCACCCACGACGGCGAACCCCAAGGTCCTCTCGGTCGCGAACGTCGGTTCGACCAACCTCGGCGGCACCGATCAGCTGATGCTCGAGGTCGGGCAGGTGCTGACCGGATGGCGGGTGACACTGGCGCCGAGCGAGGGCGAGACCGTGCCCGTCGGCTCCGAGGTGCGTGTTCGCCTCGGCTCTCAGCCCGTCTTCCGCGACATCGCCGACGGAATTTTCGAAGCCCCCGCGGCAGCGGGCGTCGGCCCGGGCGTGCTCACCAACACCCTCGAGGTGACGGCGGCCGGCCTGACCGGCACGGCGAGTGCTCCGTTCACACCGCTCGATTCGGTGCACCTGACGACGAACATCTCGGCGCCCACATCGCTCTCCGTGGGGGGCAGTGGCGTCTTCACCGCAGGCATCGTCAACCAGAACCCCTCCGAGACCTATGAGGACTCGGTGATGAACGTCGTTCTGCCGTGCGGAGTTCTCTACGACGGGTCGAGCATCACGCCGCTGCCGAATCGGACGGAAGACGTGGGCATCCCGCAGGCTCCGTCAGTCGGCGAGGGGGTGTCGGTCGACACCTCGAAGCGGATCGTGGATGCCGATGGCTGCGAACAGCAGGTGATCACGTTCTCGTTCGACGAGATCGCACCGATGCGCGCACCGGGCGCGGCGAAGAACGGTGAGGTCGGTACCGGCGGCTGGCGATACCAGATCCCCGTGATCGCCCTCGCGCAGTCGTATGACCCGACCGAGATCGTCGCGACCGCGACGTCGTACGTGTCGTCGGAGGACCCGCGCTTCATCGCGCAGGCCGATGGCGGCACCGGGGCGGTGACCGTGCCGATGCTCGGCCACGACTTCTTCCCCGACGTGCCGGACTTCGACCCGAACCGCACGGTCATCGCGGTGGCGTCGGCGAACACGTCGATCAACACCGCCGGCGGTCTTCTGATCTCGAAGCTGTCGAGCGCGTCGGCCACCGGGCCCTGGGCGCTGACCACCGAGGTCGGTGCCGAGTCGTTCTGGCAGATCTATGTCAGTGACATCCTGCCCAACCCGGTGACCAACGTCGTGTTTTTCGACAAGCTGCCGAGCATCGCCGACGGCGATGATTTCGACACGCATCTGACCGGGCCCGTCACCGGAGCGCCGGCGGGCGCCACGGTCGAGTACTCGACGGATGCGACGAGCGCGACGACGGGCACTTGGACGACGAATCCGGCCGAGGCGACGGCCTTCCGGATCGCGGCAGGCACGCTGACGTCGGGGGCGGCGTTCACGCTCGTCGTTCCGACCGCCAACCTCGGCGACCTCTCGTACGGCCAGACCGACACGAACACCGTGTCGGCGACCGGCGTCTACGGGGGCACTCCGGTCTCGTTCGCTTCGAACGAGGCTGCCGTCACCGTCCAGGCGGTGCCGAGCCTCTCCCTGGTCAAGAAGACCAACGGCGTCGAGTACGACGCGGCTCCCGGCGCGCTGGTCGCCGAGGGGTCGACCGTGACGTGGACGTACGAGGTCACCAACACCGGTGATGTGCCACTGGATGACATCACGGTGGCGGACGCCTTCGTCGACGGAAGCGGTGCCGAGGGCGACCTCGCGCCGGTGTCGCCGGCGACGGGTCCGCTGCTCCCGGGCGAGACCCGCACGTTCGAGGCGACGGGCACGGCGGTGGCCGGGCAGTACCAGAACACGGCGACAGCGACGGCGACGGCGGTCGACGAGGCTGGTGCGGCGCTGCCGCAGCAGCCGACCCCGGCGATCGACGACTCCTGGTATCTCGCGGGCGACTCGGGTTTGTCGATCGTGAAGACCACGAACGGTGAAGACGTGACGTCGGCTCCCGGTCTCTGGCTGACGCCGGGGCAGGACGTCGAGTGGGCGTACACGGTCACCAACACCGGTGGGTTCCCGCTCGTCGATGTGAGCGTGATCGATGTCGACGCCGATGGCGAGACGGTGTTCGACAGCGTGATCGACCGGCTCGAGCCTGGCGAGAGCGTCACGCTCACCGCCGAGGGAATCGCGATCGTCGGGCAGTACCACAACACCGTGACGGCCGAGGCATCCGATCCGGTGGGTGACGGCACGCTGTCGGCGGCCGACGACTCGTGGTACTTCGGTGTGGAGTCGGGCATCGCTGTCGACAAGCTCGTCGCAGCGAGCCTCACCGGGCCCTGGGCCGAGTCGGTCGAGGTCAAGTCCGGAGCTGCCACCTACTGGCAGCTCACTGTCACCAACACGGGCAACTCGCCTCTCACCGATGTGACGCTCGACGACCCGAAGCTCGGCGAGACCGTCGACATCGGTGATCTGGCCGCGGGCGAGTCCGCGGTGGTCGTGCTCACGCTCGATCGCACCACGCAGGACATCACGAACGTCGTCGCGGCGACGGGAACCGACCCGCTCGGCGGGTCGGTCACCGACGCGGACGATGCGAAGGCGACGGTGGTCGTCTCGGGCCTGGCGATCACGGGCGGTGGCTTCGCCGTCGGCATGCTGGTGCTCGGACTGGCGTTCCTGGGTGGAGGGGCGTTCTTCCTGATCCGCCGACGTCGCTCGGCGCAGTAGCGCACCGCGTCGACCCGCGCCCGGGCATCCCTCGACCGAGGGGTGCCCGGGCGCAGTCGTCTCGCCGCAGACGAGGCATCCGCACCGTCAGATCTGCGCGCCTCATTCGTTGTACCAACGTGTCGGCTGCCCGGGTCGACCGAGGTCGAGCGTGCATCGTCGACCGAGGGGAGGGAAGCGTTCGCGTCTCGACGTCGAGACGACACGGGGGAGGCATGACGCGGCGGCGCCGAGATTCTGGTGCCGCAGACTCGATTCCGCAGACGTGTGGGTCGAGAATGAAGATGATTGGGGAGGTCATCGGATGGCGGGACTGGGGAGGCGGCGCGGGGACGACCCTGCGCTCCTGCGCGAGTATCAGGAGGACGACCGGCTCAGCGCCGCCGCGAACGAGGGGGACAGGTCGGCGGCCGGTGCGTTCCTCGCACGCAACCAGCGGCTGCTCGCAACCACGGCGCGGCGTCTGGCGGCCGGCGCGGTCGAGCCCGATGATCTGCTGTCCGACGCCCTGGTCAATCTGCTCACCCTGTGGAAGTCCGGCACCGGACCGAAGGAGAAGGCGAGCGCGTACGTCATCCGTTCCATGCGCAACCGCATGATCGACGAGTTCCGTTCGCCTCGATCACGCGTGCTTCCGCTCGTCGACGCCGAAGATCACCTGCCCACCGTGATGCAGGACACCCGCCACGTCGACCTGGGTCGTGAATACTCGCGGGTGCGTCAGGCGCTGCTTCTTCTTCCCGCCGACCAGCAGCATGTGCTGCGGGCCACGATCATCGACGGGCGCAAGCCCGCCGATCTCGAAGACGAACTCGATCGTTCCGCCTCGTCGATCTATGCGCTGAGCCTGCGCGCTCGCCGCGGACTCCGACGGGCGATGCTGCGCGTCATGCTCGAAGAGGATGCTCCGCCCGAGGAGTGCCGGCACGCGGCGACCCGTCTGCCCCCGGTCATCGCCGCAGATGTCGACGAGACCGGCGACGCTCCCGGAATGGACCACATCCGCGGCTGCCGGCGCTGCCGCCGGGTCTGGGGAAGGTTCGCATCCACCGCCTCCCTGCTGGGCGTCGTCACCTGCCTGCTGGTCGGCGGCGTCGTGTTCACGCCCACGAGTGCGCAGGCGGCGGAGCATCCGTCGTCCGAACCGCGCGGCCAAACCGGCACGCCACCGCGCCCGGCAGGCGCGGTGCGCGGCAAGGGCGCCGGGCGCGGGGGTGCCGGATGGTCGCTGGGCACGCTCGTCTGGTCGGCGCTGCCCTTCGTGGCGATCGCGTCGGGCCTCGCGATCCTGGCGTTCGCGGTGCTCCCGCCGCTGCTCGCGGAGCCCGAGGTCGAGGGCGGCGTGGCGGGCGACTCCGACCTGGTCGTCACCTCTCAGGTGCTCGAGCCCGGGCGCGCGTCGCTCGACATCTCTCTCACCGGGCGGGGTGACACGTCGACGGTGACGCTGCTGCTCCCCGCCGGCGTGACGGTCGCGTCGACGCCCGAGAGCTGGGAGTGCCAGACGACGGATGTCGAGCTCGACTGCGCGATCGACGGCCCGCCGCACGGGGTGATCGAACTGATCGACTCGCGTGCCGAACAGACCGGCGATTACCGGCTCACGGTGTCGGCGACCGTCGGCGAGCAGACCGTCACCGGCACCGCCTGGGGGCAGATCTCCGACGACGTGCAGACCGTGCGCGCGTCGATCGACTGAGGCGGCTACGCCCTCGACCGTGACCTGTCAACGGGCATCCCTTCGGGTCGAGGCACGGGCACTCTGGAAGCCTCACGACCGACGACGAGAGGACTCAACATGTCGAATCCCGAAGGACTCATCAACTCCATCGGTTCGCAGGAACCCGCCATTCTTCCCGAGGAGGAGCTGGTCGAGGGCGACGATTCGACCCTTCCCGACGATGATGTGTCGGCCGAAGCGCGAATCGAGGGCCAGGACGCGATCGGCGGAGGCATCAACACCGATCCCGATCTGGGCATCGCCGATTCGCCCGACGAGGTCGACGACGACGCGCGATGAATAGCCCCGTCAACGACGGATCGACTCCGTCGAACGTGCAGAACCCCGCCGACGCCGACGCGCAGGCGCGCATCGCGGAACTACTCGAAGAGCGGCAGCGACACGGTGGAGGTGCAGAGCAGGTGCCTGCTGGCGGTGGCGGTGCCGATTCGGGTGCCGCTGCGGCGGTGGGCGTCGATGACGCAACCGACGACGCAGCAACCACCGAAGCCGACTCGTACTACTCGCAGCACAATGACGAGCCGGGTGTCGGCAACCGCCGCCCCGGCTGACCCCTCATCGTCGGGGACGCTTCGACAGGCTCAGCGACCCAGCTGTGGGCCCCTGAGCCTGTCGCGAGATGGGCCCCTGAGCCTGTCGAAGGGTCTGCCCGGGGACCCCGCTCACAGCGTCGACGGGTGCAGCACGACCTTGATGCAGCCGTCTTCCTTGCGCTGGAACGTGCGATAGAGGTCGGGGGCGTCGGCGAGCGGAGCGTGGTGGGTCGTCAGATCCATCACGCCCAGCGGGTCGCCCGCGTCTTCGACCAGCGGCATCAGGTCGTCGATCCACCGCTTCACGTTGCACTGCCCCATGCGCAGGCTGATCTGCTTGTCGAACAGTGTCTTCATCGGCATGAGGTCGGCATCGCCGGCATAGACGCCACTGAGTGAGACCGTTCCGCCGCGGCGCACCACGTCGATCGATGCGTAGACCGCGGCCAACCGGTCGATGCCCGCCTTGTCGAGCACCTGGCGTGCGGCGGCGTCGGGGAGCAGACCCACCGCCTTCTGCATGAACGCGACGCCGGCGTTGCCGTGCGCTTCGAGGCCCACGGCATCCACCACCGAATCCGCTCCGCGACCGTCAGTGCGGTCGCGGAGTTCGTCGACGATGGTGTCGGTGAGGTCGAAGGTCTCGATGTCGTGACGCTCGGCCATCGCGCGCCGCTCGGGAACGGGGTCGACGGCGAGCACGCGGTAGCCGCGGTGGCGACCCACCCGGGCGACGAGCTGGCCGACCGGGCCGAGGCCCATCACGGCGAGGGTGCCGCCCTCGGGCACCTGCGCGTATTCGACGCCCTGCCATGCCGTCGGCAGGATGTCGCTGAGGAAGAGGTAGCGCTCGTCGGGGTGGTCGCTCCCGATCGCGATGTGGTTGTAGTCAGCGAGCGGCACGCGCAGGAACTCGGCCTGCCCGCCCGGAACCTGCCCGTACAGCTTCGTGTAGCCGAAGAGCGAGGCCCCGCTGCCATATTCGCGCACCTGCGTCGTCTCGCACTGGGACTGGAGTCCGCGCCTGCACATGAAGCACTCTCCGCACGAGATGTTGAAGGGGATGACGACGCGGTCGCCCGCCTTCAGCTTCGTGACTCCCGCTCCCACCTCGACGACGATGCCCATGGGCTCGTGACCGAGGATGTCGCCGCGATCGATGAACGGCCCCAGGAGTTCGTAGAGGTGCAGGTCGGATCCGCAGATCGCCGACGAGGTGACCTGGATGATGGCATCCGTCGGTTCCTGGATGACGGGATCGGGAACCTCCTCGACCGTCACGTTGCGTGTGCCCTGCCAGGTGAGTGCCTTCATCGTGATCCTCCGCTTCGACCGTGGTGTCGCAGGCCACGTTGCGCCGTTCGCGCGTGGCGGCATACCCGGTTGACAGGGCAGGGGGCGGATGCTTCGCCCGAACTACGCTGAAGGCAAGACCTCATCCCGCCGTCAGGAGTCGTTCGTGTTCACCGGTCTCAGTGCCTTTCCGCTCACGCCTTTTCGTGATGACCGCGTCGACCTCGCTGCGTACCGGCAGCTGGTCGGGCGTCTCGTCGACGCCGGCGTCGACTCGATCGGGCCGCTCGGCTCCACCGGCTCGTACGCGTATCTCGATCGCGAGGAGCGTCGCGCGGTCGCGGCAGCGACGGTGCAGCAGGCGGCCGGGATCCCGGTGATCGTCGGCATCGGTGCGACGCGCACGTCGCAGGTGCAGGCCCTCGCCGCTGACGCGCAGGAGGTGGGCGCATCGGCGGTGCTCCTCGCGCCGGTCAGCTACCAGCCCCTCACCGACGACGATGTCTTCGGGCTGTACGAAGACGTCTCCGCGGGGCTCTCCGGGCCGCTCGTTGTCTACGACAACCCCGGCACGACCCGCTTCACGTTCTCGCTCGACCTGTATGCGCGCATCGCCGAGCTTCCAGCGGTGGGTGCGATCAAGATCCCTCCGGTCGGAGACGTCGCCGCATCTCGCGCCCGTGTAGGGGCGATCCGCGCGGTGGTGCCCGATCGGGTGAGCATCGGCATCTCCGGTGATGGCGCCGCAGCGGCCGGACTGCTCGGCGGGTGCGACGCGTGGTTCACCGCAGTGGGAGGGACGATCCCCCACGCGATGCTCGCGATCGCGCGCCCGGCGCTCGCCGGAGACGACGCGGCTCTGACGGAATCGGCACGCCTGCAGCCGCTGTGGGACCTCTTCGCCGCGCACGGAAGCGCCCGTGTGACCGCAGCGATCGCCGAAGAACTCGGTCTGGTCGCGGCGCCGTCGCTGCCGCGCCCGTTGCTCGGACTCACCGGCGCCGACCGCGCGCGCGTCGCCGCCGTGGTGAGCGAGCTGGGGCTCGGTGACTGAGCCGCGCGGTTCATAACTCCTCAGATCGTTGCCCTCGGGGCGGAAACCGGGGTTCCTGTGGGCCGGCGCGCGCGTTTCTGAGGAGTTGTGAACCAGGAATGCCGGTCTCAACTCAGGAAGAACGGGTGATTTCGGTCAGATTCGGCCCGTTCTGGCCCCGACGGCTCCGGTCTTCCTGAGTTGGGTCCGGTGGCTACTCCGCCAGCGCCGCGGGCGTCACACCAGGGCGGCGCTCTCCTGCAGGGCGTGCACGACGGGCGCGAGCTCGGGCTGTTGCTCGGCCTCGCCGAGCGTGCGCTCGAGCGTCTCGTCGTGAATCGGATGCGCCTGGTCGTAGAGGGCGCGGCCGGCGGCGGTGAGCTCGGTGTAGATGCCGCGGCGATCGTCGGCGCACAAGATGCGCGTGAGCAGGCCGCGATCTTCGAGGCGGGTGACGAGCCGGGTGGTGGCGCTGGGGCTCAGCGCGGTGGCTCGCGCGAGCTGCTGCATCCGCATGTGCCAGCCGTCCTGTCTGCTGAGCGCGTCGAGCACGGTGTATTCGACGACGGAGAGGCCGGCGGATGCTCCGAGTGCACGTTCGAGCTCGGTCTCGATGATCCCGTGGAGTGCGGCGAGCGTGCGCCAGCCGCGTGCCCTGACCTCGACGGCGTCGTCTGAGATGCCCATGGTGACCTCCGAAAAGTCGTTGCTTGCGCAAAATAGTTGCGCGTGCAATCATTATGTTCCGGACGCAATATCCCGCGTCTGCAATCACTTTAGCAGAGGACTACGGAGCACCACCATGCCACTCGGACTCATCGCACTCGCCATCGGCGCCTTCGGGATCGGACTCACCGAGTTCGTGATCATGGGCCTGCTGCCCGAAGTCGCCACGGACTTCGCAGTGAGCGAGGCCACCGCAGGATGGCTCATCTCGGGCTATGCGTTGAGTGTCGCAGTGGGTGCACTCGTCGTCACCGCCGCCACGGTGCGCCTGCCGCGCAAGGCCGTGCTGATCGGGCTGCTCGTGCTGTTCATCGCCGGCAACGCGCTCACCGCCATGGCCCCCGACTACACCGGCGCCATGATCGGGCGCATCGTCGCCGCCCTCTGCCACGGTGCGTTCTTCGGCATCGGATCGGTCGTCGCCTCCGAGCTCGTCGCCCCCGACAAGAAGGCGGGCGCGATCTCGATCATGTTCACCGGCCTCACCGCGGCGAACGTGCTCGGTGTGCCCTTCGGCACCTTCATCGGCCAGCAGTTCGGCTGGCGTGCGACGTTCTGGGTGATCACCGTCATCGGCGTCGTCGCCCTGATCGGCATCGCCGCCGTCGTCAAGGCGCCCCGCGCCGACGGTGCCGTCGTGAGCCTGCGGCACGAGCTTGCAGCGTTCCGCTCCGGCCAGGTGTGGCTGTCGCTCGTCGTCACGGTGCTCGCCTTCGGCGGCATGTTCGGTGCGTTCACCTACGTCGCGTACACGCTCACTGCGGTCTCCGGCTTCGACACCGCGGCCGTGCCGTGGCTGCTCGTGCTCTTCGGTGTTGGTCTGGTGGCCGGAAACGCGATCGGCGGACGCCTGGCCGACCGCTCGATCGACCGCACCCTCCTGATCTTCATCGCCGCGCTCGTCGTCGTGCTCGGTGCATTCGCGCTGCTCGCGTGGTCGCAGCCGGCCACGATGGTGATCCTCGTACTCATGGGCGGCTTCGGGTTCGGCACCGTGCCCGCGCTGCAGAGCCGCATCATGCAGTACGCCGGCGGGGCTCCCACCCTCGCCTCGGGCGCGAACATCGGCGCCTTCAACGTCGGCAACGCGCTCGGCGCCTGGGCCGGTGGCGTGGGCATCGCGGCGGGCCTCGGCTACACCTCGCCCATCTGGATCGGCTCCGCGATCACGGCATCCGCTCTCGTGATCATGGTCTTCGCGGCGGTCTCGGCCGCCCGCCGCCCCGTCGTCACGCCGGCCGCGCCGCGCGAAACGGTCTCGGCCTGACGCGAGGGGTGGGCCTTCGACAGGCTCAGGGACCCAGTGACTGGGGCGCTGAGCCTGTCGAAGCGTCCCAGCACGGCTACTGCGCGCGCATGAACTCCTCGGCGGCGCGCACCTGATCAGCAGACGGACGGATGCCCGTGTAGAGCACGAACTGCTCCAGAGCCTGTCGGGTCGCGACCTCGGCCCCGCTGATCACGGTCTTCCCCGCGGCGCGGCCCGCGCGCACGAGGGGGGTCTCGGCGGGCAGCGCCACGACATCGAAGACGACGGATGCTGCGGCCACGGCATCCTCCGAGAACGCCAGTGCGTGCTCGTCGGCTCCGCCCGCCATGCCGATCGGGGTGATGTTCACGATGATGTCTGCGGTGGCGTCACCGGCGTCCGCCGCCCAGGCGAAACCGTAGAGGTCTGCGAGTCTGCGACCGGCCTGCTCGTTGCGCGCGACGATCGTGACGTTCGAGAAGCCGGCATCGCGGAACGCTGCGGCCGTCGCCTTGGCCATGCCGCCCGAGCCCTTCAACAGCACGGATGCCCCGGCGTCGAGTCCGTTCTCTTCGATGAGCTGCGCGATCGCCGAGTAGTCGGTGTTATAGGCGGTGAGTACGCCGTCGTCGTTCACGATCGTGTTGACCGACTCGATGGCGGTGGCCGAGGGGTCCATGTGATCGACGAGGGCGATGACGTCTTCCTTATACGGCATCGAGATCGCGCATCCGCGGATCCCGAGTCCCCGCACGCCGGTGATCGCCTGTGCCAGATCGGTCGGCGCGAAGGCCTTGTAGATCCAGTTGAGCTCGAGAGCCTCGTAGAGGAAATTGTGGAAGCGCGTGCCGTTGTTGCTCGGTCGAGCCGAGAGCGAGATGCACAGCGTCATGTCCTTGTTCAGCATGGTCACTCGACCAGGCTACTCAGGAGCGGGGGTTCGCGGATTCGGGGGAGAGGGGGCGACGGAGGTGTCTCCGCGCTGTCCGCCCCATCTCCACCCGAAACCTGCGATCCTTTCGGATCATTTTTCCCCACTTCACCCCTCCGACCTCCGGATTTATCCGTGGCGAGATCGGGTTTACTCCCCTATGGTGAAGATGCATGCACATGGGGATCGATCGTCTCCGTCTTTCCCCAGAAGACGGATGGCCTTCCCCAGAGGCAAGACGATCCGTGCATGCGATTGGGCCGTCTCGAGTAGTTCAGTCCCCAATGGGCTACTCGAGGCGGCCGCTATCGCCCATCTTCTCACCTTTTTTCTGATTTGTCCCCCAAATGGGGGACACGCAGGCGAAAAAAGGATATGGTGGAACCTGACGCACCCTCCGGTCGTCTTCGGCCCTCATCGCTCCCCCCGCGGTGAGGGCCACACCATTTTCAGAGCGAGGGTCCGTCCCAGCGGTTCTGCCGCTGTCTGATGACGCGCCAGATGTCGGATGCTTTCTCCGAAGCGCTCCCGCATCTGGCGCGTCGGCCCCCGAAGTCGCTCATGCAACATTTGGGTTACCTTCTGATTGCCACTATTGCCCTCAGCGCCTCCTCCACTAGCGTTAGCGATGTCGGGGCATACCTGCGTCGGCTTATTTTCCAGCAGAACAGGCAGTACATGAGCACCCAGGGCACTGTTAAGTGGTTCAACTCCGAGAAGGGCTTCGGCTTCATCTCCCCCGACGACGGAGGCGCTGACGTCTTCGCGCACTACTCCGCAATCGAATCATCCGGCTACCGCTCTCTCGAAGAGAACCAGCGAGTCGAGTTCGACGTCGCGCAGGGCCCCAAGGGCCTGCAGGCTGAGAACATCCGCCCCCTCTGAGGCGGCGTACGTCAGAACTCCTCACCGGAACGTCGCTCTTCGCGGCATCCGGTGGGGAGTTCTGTGCTTTCGGGGGTCAGGCGCCTCTCGTCGGATGCCTGGGCCGGGAGATCGTCAGGTGAGCAGCAGGGCGCGGAGCTCGTCGACGGATGCCGCGCGGAACGCCGCCTCGTCACCCTCGTGAGAATCGCTGAAGCCCCACTCGACGAAGATCACCGGCACGCCGTTGGCGTTGCCGCCCTCGACGTCGTGGTGGCGGTCGCCGATCAGTACGGGGCGCGAAACGTCGGCGCCCAGATCGGTCAGCCGGCGCAGGGCCTCGGCCACGATGTCGGTCTTCGATGCGAGGGTCGACTCGTCGGGGGTGGCGCCCACGGTCGTGAGGAACGCCGGCCGCAGCGCGAAGTGATCGATCAGGGCGTCGACCTGGTTCTCGGGCTTCGAGCTGGCCGTCGCCTGCGGGATGCCCGCGGCGTGCACGTCGTTGATGAGTTCCGTCACGCCGGGGTAGGTCCTGACGTCGGTCGTGTACCCGTCGGCCTTGCCGAGCGTGCGGTAGAAGGCGACGGCCTCGGCGGACTGCTCCGGCGTCATGCCGGCCTGGTCCTGGAACGACTGGAACATGGGCGGCCCGATCCAGTGCACCAGCTGGTCGCGCGTCGGCGCCGGGTGCCCGAAGTGGGTGAGGGCGATGTCGAGGCGACGGAGGATGCCGATGGATGCATCGACGATCGTGCCGTCGACATCCCAGAGCACGCACGAATACGGGGAAGAGGCCATGCCTGCCAGCCTATGGGCAGGGTGCAGCCGGGCGGAAAACGGTGAACATCCGTGCAGCGGATGCGGTGTTCAGAACAGGCGGGGGATGCCCGACTCGATGCCCTTCATGTCGTCGTAGTCGAGCACGAGGCAACGGATGCCGCGGTCTTCGGCGAGCACACGGGCCTGCGGCTTGATCTCCTGCGCGGCGAAGACGCCCTGCACGGGGGAGAGGTGCGGGTCACGGCCCAGCAGTTCGAGGTAGCGGGTCAGCTGCTCGACGCCGTCGATGTCGCCGCGGCGCTTGATCTCGACCGCGATGGCGGCGCCGTCGGCATCACGCACCAGCAGATCGACCGGGCCGATCGCCGTCGGGTACTCGCGACGCACGAGGGTCGCGCCCTCGGAGATGCGCTCGACCTGCTCGGCGAGCAGACGCTGCAGGTCGGCCTCGACACCGTCTTTCTGCAGGCCGGGGTCGATGCCCAGCTCGTGCGAGGTGTCGTGGATGACCTCGTAGATCTGCACGCGCAGCGCATCGCCGGTCTTCTTGTGGGTGACGCGCCACACTTCGACGACACCGGCGGTCGCCTCTTCTTCGCCGGGTTCTTCGGAGGTGAGCGTGCACGGCGGGCTCATCCAGTTCAACGGCTTGTAGCTGCCGCCGTCGGAGTGCACGAGCAGACTCCCGTCTCCCTTGTGCACGAGCAGACGCGTGGCAAGCGGAAGATGGGCATTGAGCCGACCGGTGTAGTCGACCGAGCAGCGGGCGATGACGAGACGCACCCGTCGAGCCTACTTCGTCGCGGAGGTGTCTGCGGTCAGTGCGGGTGCGCTCCGCTCAGGCGAAGCGCTCGCGGGTCTGCGGGTCGTAGAGGCGGAACCCGAGCGGATGCATCGCGTCGATGACCGCGTTGAGATGGTTGCCGTCCTGGATGCCGTAGGCGGTGAACTGGGCGAGCTGGATGCCGATGCTGACGTCGAAAGCAGGGCCGTCGTGGCCACTGCCTGGCGGGTGGAGGAAGTTCGCATCACGCGTCCATCCCACGAGCCCGTCGAGAGCTCGATCCACCTCGGCCGCATCGATCACTCCGACCCCGGCGATGAGGTCATCGGCGAACGCCAGGTACGTCTCATCCGGGTCGAGGTCGTCGCCGCCGGCCCAGAACGCGAGTGTGTAGCTCATCCGAACATCATGCCCGAGTGTCGGCAGCGATCTTTTCGTCGTCGCGGAGGGGGCGTGCCGCCCCGGAGAACAGGCCGGATGCCACGATCAGCACGACCAGGATGAACAGCGTGTTGAGCAGACCGATGTGCTCGCTGATGAACCCCAGCACCGGAGGACCGCCGAGGAACGCGACGTAGCCGATCGTCGCTGCGGCGCTGACGCGGGCGGCGGCCTTGGCCGGGTCGTCGGCCGCGGCCGACATGCCGATCGGGAATCCGAGCGAGGCGCCGATGCCCCAGAGAGCCGCGCCGACGAGCACCAGCGGGAAGGTCGGCGCGAGGATGAAGAGGAGCACTCCGCCGGCGGCCGATACAGCGAGCACGCGCAGCACCGCCACGCGACCGAAACGGTCGACGAGGGGGCCGCCGAACAGCCGCACCACCGTCATTCCGACCGAGAACACGGCGAGGGCGATGGCGCCGGTGCCGGTCGTGAAGCCGTGGCCCTGCTCGGTGCCGAGTGCGATCCAGTCGTTGGCTCCGCCCTCGGCGAAGGCCATGCCGAGCATGACGACGCCGAGAAGGTACGTGCGGGGTTCGCGCCAGGCCTCGAGCGAGGTGTGCAGGCGCTCGCGCCAGGCCGGCTTCTCGGCGGGCTGCGGGTCGAGCGCGGCCTCGCGCGACGGCGCCTGGAAGAAGCAGACGACGGCGACCACGGCGAGCAGCACGCCCATGATGCCGGCGTGCACGGCGACGGTGAGGCTGAGCCAGGCGGCGAGGGCTCCGATGCCCGCGCCGATCACCGTGCCGAAGCTGAAGAACGCGTGGAACACCGGCAGCACGGTCTTGCCCATCTGCTGCTCGATCGCGGTGGCTTCGACGTTCATCATGACGTCGAGGCATCCGTTCCCGAAGCCGAACAGCACCATCCCCGCGAGCACGACGGGAACCGACGCGAAGACGGTCGCGCCGACGCCGACGAGCGCGATGCCGACCGAGAACATGAGCATCATCATCAGCATTCCGCGGCGTGCGCCGGTGCGGGCCATCACGGCGGGACTGATCGAGATGCCGATGATCGACGCGATGCCCATGCCCAGCAGGATGAGCCCGACCTGGGCGTTGTCGAGCCGCAGATCGGCCTTGATGCTGGGCACGCGCGACGCCCAGGTGGCGATCGACAGGCCGCTGGCCATGAAGATCGCGAAGATCGCCGCGCGCCAACGGACGAACTGCGAGCGAGTGAGGGCGGCTTCCATGGGCGTCATCCTATCGAAACGATTCGACGCTCGGAAAGCCGGGGGAGCTATTGTCGAAGCATGAGCAGTCAGGAGCCGACCAGGCGCGCGACCATCGCCGACGTCGCCCGTGAGGCCGGAGTCGCCACGTCGACAGCATCCGTCGTCTTCAGCGGAAAGGCGAAGGTCGCCGACGCCACCCGCGAGCGCGTGCTCGCCGCCGCCGCCGACCTCGGCTACGCCGGACCCGACCCGCGCGCGGCCTCGCTGAGACGCGGACGCAGCGGAATCGTCGCCGTCGTCTTCGAGGGGCACCTGCGCAACGCGTTCCTCGACCCGGTGACCACCGCGATGATGGACGGCCTCGCCGACGGGCTCGCCGAGCTCAGTGCCGGCATCCTGCTCATGCGCGACGAGGTCGGCGAAGATGGGCCCGCACTCGCCAGCGCTCCCGTCGATGCCTACGTACTGATCGGTTGGTCGGGCCGCACGCGTGAATCGGTCGAGGTCGTGCGCGGTCGTGGCCTGCCCGTCGTCGTGATCGAGGGAGACCCGGGGGATGCGACCATCCCGCGCATCGCCCTCGACAACGCCGCCGCCTCGGCGGCCGTCGCCCAGCACGTCTACGACCTCGGCCACCGCGACGTCGCGCTCATCACCCTCACTCTCGGTCGCGATCGCGAGCGGGGACCGGTGACTCCCGAACGACTCGCCGCCGCCACCGTCGGCGTCACGATCGACCGGCTCGAGGGCATGCGGCGGGTCTTTCCCGATGCGCCCGCGATCTCGGCGGCCGGCAGCTTGATCGACGAGGGAATGGTGGTCGGACGGATGCTTCTCGCCGACGCCGCGACGCGCCCCACCGCGATCCTCGCGCAGAGCGACCTGCTCGCCGTCGGCGTGATCCGTGCCGCGGAGGAGCTGGGCCTGCGCGTGCCCGAAGACGTCTCGGTCGCCGGGTTCGACGGCATCGCGATCGACGGCCTCAGCGGCCAATCGCTCACGACGACCGTGCAGCCCGCCGTCGAGAAGGGCCGCGCGGCCGGAGAACAGATCGCCCGCATGCTCGGCGGTGAGTCCGGTGAGACGCAGAACCTCACCTGCGTCTTCCGCCCTGGCACCACCACCGGGCCGCCCGCGCGCTGAGGGTTTCTTCGGGCGGGCCCTTCGACAGGCTCAGGGACCCAGCTTCCGTTCGTGACCCGAAGAACTGGGTTGCTGAGCTTGTCGAAGCATCCCGCCCACCTGCGCTCAGCTGCGCTGCGGACCCAGCGGCAGTTCCGTCTCGCCGAAGTCGAGGATCCGATAGCGGCCGCAGTCGACGATCTCGTCGGGGATCGCCTGGATCGGCAGGTCCCACTCGACGGTCTGGCTGTCTTCGAGCAGGAAAGACACGTCGCCCGCCGCGAAGTCGGTGCGATTGACCAACCACGCGTAGCCGTTGAGCTGGTGGTCGACCTGCACGAGTCGTGCGGGGTCGTCGAGGTGGAGTTTGGGCAGCCGCATGGTCCAGAACTGGCCGGCACCGGTGCGATCGGATGCGTCGACCCAGTCAGTCACGCAGGTGAGATCGGCATCGGGCTCCTGCGACGCGGAGGCCAGGCGGGGGATGCTGAGACCCCCGACGATCAGGAGCAGAACGGCGCCCACGACCGACGCCTGCCGACGCAGCCGGGCGGGGATCGACACGGTGCGAGGAAGAGCGACGAGCGCCAGCACGGGCGCGAAGGCAGCAGGTTGCAGATACCGCGCGGCGTGCGTGCCCAGCACGACGGCGCCGATCACGACCATCAGCGGGATGCTCCACGCGGCCGCGGCGACGAGGCGTGAACCGGGGTCGTGCGCGCGCACCGTTCGCCACACCGCGAGAGTGAGGAGTGCGACGATCGCGACGGCAGCGAGGGCTCCCAGGGGCGTCGAGAGCCGGTCGCCGAGAAGGCCGCCGTAGTTCGCGATCGACTGCATCCAGAGTTCGGGTTGGGCGTACCCGGCACCCGTGTTCGCGATCCATGCCGCAAACGGAATACGCAGGAGGAAGCCGATGGCCGTGCCCACGACGAGCGCCACTACTGACGTCAACAGCCGACCGCGCCGAGCGGAACGCACCGCCCCGATGGCCAACAGAATGACGAGCGGCACGGTCGCCCATGCGGCGAACAGGGGGTTGGTGAGGGTCGAGACCGCCGCGACCACGCCGAGCACGATCGGCAGTGTGATGCTGCGCGCCTCGCGGTCGAGCATCCGTCGCACGATTCCGATCGTCAGCACCACCCCGATCACGGTCGCCGAGTAATAGGTCGTGGTGAGGGAGAGCGAGGCGAGTTCGAGCGCATCGCGCGAGGTCGAGGTCTCGGTCATCGCGAGGGCGCCGAACACGGCGAGTGCGACAACTGACCAGGCGACAGGAGAGCGTGCGGCGCGGGAGCGCCCGGCGACCAGGCGGATCGCCCCGTAGAGGGCGAGCAGGTTCACGACGGCGCTCACGGCGAGCAGTCCGTTCACGTCGAGCGGCAGAATCGCATCGAGTGCGGTGAAGACCGCAGTCTCGGGCAGGAACAGCACGCTCGACATCGCCCAGTCGAGTGGGCCGCCGGCGAGCAGCGAGCGGGAGACCATCGCCACAATCAGCGAATCGCCATCGCGGAAGAGCAGATCGGCACGTGCCGACGAAGCGACGGATGCTGCGACGATCACCGCGACGGCGGCGGCGAGCATCCACCCCACGAGCTCTCGCACCCACGTTCGCCGCACGGGCCTACTCTGCCATGTCGGGTCTTGCGGGGGACGCTTCGACGGGCTCAGCGACCCAGCGGCCCACCCCGCAGAACTAGCCGACCTGAGCCCGCAGGTCCCACACCTCTTCGATCGGGGTGAACCCCTCGCCGCCGTCCGGGCCGCGGAAGAGCTCGACGAAGCGGCCGATATCGTGCTGCCACTCCGCGTTCGCCGGGTCCTCGTCGAGAGCGGCGACCGCGGCATCCCAGTCGTCGCAGTCGACGAGGTGGAGGAGCCGGTGCCCGGAGCGCCAGATCGTCCAGTCGTGGATGCCGATGCGCGCGAACGTCGCGGCGAGGGCATCCGGAATCCGCGCGTGGTGCGCGCGGTAGTCGTCGACCGCGCCGTCGCGGATCTCGGAGTGCAGGGCGATGCGCATGGGGAGGCCTCTCAGTCGCGCGGGCGGAACGAGATCGCGACGGGGGCCGCGGCATCCGCCACATCGACCAGGATCGCACCGTGCGTGCGCGACGCGGCGACCGGCCGGTCGCCGATGCGGGCCGTCGTCTCGTCGAGCAGCCCATCGGGGTCGGGCAGACGGACGCTTCCGCGCTGATCGAGCACGGCGTGCACGGCGTCGTCGGTGCGGGTCCAGCGCAGCCACGGTTCATCCGACGGCTGCAGACGAGGTTCGGGGCGCGCGCCGAAGACCGCGTGGCCGTACCGCTCGTTCCACGACCCCAGGCCCTCGAGGGTCTGCCGCTGGGCGTCGGGCACGCGACCGGATGCTTCGAGTCCGATGTTGAGCAGCAGGTTGCCGCCGCGCGACACGACGTCGACGAGCAGGCGCACGGCCTCATCGGCCGAGAGCAGGTGCTCGGGCCCCTCGTTGCGGTTGTGGCCGAACGAGAGCCCGATTCCCCGGCAGTTCTCCCAGGCCTCGCCGACCTCGACGGCGGTGCCGTGCACGTACTCGCTGGTGCGGAAATTCCAGTGCGATTCGCCCCAGCGGTCGTTGACGACGCCGTCGGGCACGGCCTCGTAGAAGGTGTGGAAGGCGTGCGCGACACTCTTCGGCCCGGGTTCGATCCCGGCCTGCGGCCAGCGGATGTCGCCCCAGAGAATGTCGGGGCGGTACCGATCGATGAGGTCGATCAGGTGGTCGTGCGCGTACTCGGCGTAGGCGAGGTCGTCGGGGGCGGGGTCTCCGTCGTGCTCGATGGGCGGCAGGTCGGAGAAGTGCCAGTCGAGGCCGCCGGAGTAGTAGACGCCGAAGTGCAGGCCTGCCGCGCGGGTCGCATTGGCGAAGGCGGCGACGAGATCCTGCTGCGGACCGCGGGCCACGGTGTTTCGCCCGTCGGTGCCGGGGGCGTCCCACAGGGTGACGCCGTCGTGGTGCTTGGTCGTGGGGATGAAGTATCCGGCTCCAGTGGCGGCGACCAGGGCGAGCACCTCGTCGGCGTCGAACTGTTCAGCCTTCCAGTCGTCGAGGAAGTCATCGTAGGGAGCGCCGCCGTGGGCGTCGCGCTGGTGCTGCTGCGCGGGCGATCCTTCGATGCGGATCGTGTTGGCGTACCACTCGGCGTAGGGATTGTGGGCGTACCACTCGTCGCGCGGCACGGCCCCGAGCTCGCCGGTGGGCTCGGCCCAGGCGGGCACCGAGTAGGGCCCCCAGTGCACGAAGATGCCGAGCGCGGCTCCGCGGAACCATTCGGGCAGTGGCCGTTCGAAGGCGCGGTACGCCGCCGGTCGAACGGCGTCGGTCTGGAACATGGCCATCGTCGGCCCCTTTCATCACACCCTTGTGAAGGTCATCGTCTATCACGTATCCTATAGGAAATCTTGATCTCAAGGGAGAGCTTCAATGACAGACGCAGGGTTCCGCCGCACCACCGATCGCATTCCTGGCGGTGAGTGGTTCAGTGGCGCAGGCTTCGGCATCTTCGTGCACTGGGACCAGGCATCGCAGCAGGGGATCGAGATCTCCTGGCCGCTGGTCGGGCGCTCGATCATTCCGGGGGTCGACGCCGTCGACGACGCCGTGACCGTCGCGCAGTACCAGGCCACCGCCCCGACGTTCAACCCGACCGAGTGGGATGCCGCAGACCTCGCCCGCCGGGTGAAGGCAGCCGGAGCCACCTACGTCGTCTTCACCGCGCGCCACCATGCCGGATACAACATGTACTTCTCCCAGCAATCCGACTTCGGCGTCGAGCACGGTCCCTTCGGCCGCGACATCACCCGGGAGTTCGTCGACGCCGTACGCGCAGAGGGTCTCAAGGTCGGCATCTACTACAGCCTCCCCGACTGGAACCACCCCGACTATCCGGCGTTCCGCGACGACGACCTGCCCTACAAGCTCGAGCACTGGCCGGCCGCCGGGCTCGCCGAGTTCGCCGACACCCCCGACGCCACCGACCGTCACCGCCGGTCGAGCCCCGAAGAGTGGTCGCGCTACCTCGAGTACGTGCGCGCGCAGCTCACCGAACTGCTCACGAACTACGGCACGATCGACCTGCTCTGGTTCGACGGCGACTGGGAGCGTTCGGCGGTCGAGTGGACCTCGCCGGGGCTGCGACGCCTCATCAAAGAGCTGCAGCCGAACGTGGTGATCAACGACCGCCTCCCGGGCCAGGGTGACTATCGCACGCCCGAGCAGGGCTTCCCCCTCACGGTGCCGACCGGTCCGTGGGAGCTGTGCCTCACGATCGGCGACCACTGGGCCTGGCGCAAAGGCCCCGACAACGAGAAGTCGGCGCGCTCGCTGCTCGTCACGCTCATCGACGTCGTCGCCCGCGGCGGCAACCTGCTGCTCAACGTCGGGCCGGGCCCGACCGGCACGCTTCCCGAGATCGAGAACGAGCGTCTGCAGGAATTCGCCGACTGGATGGATGCTCATGCCGAAGCCGTGATCGGCGTCGAGCCCACCCAGGGCATCGACTTCCACGGTCCGACGACCGCGCGCGACGGACGCCTCTACCTGCACCTGACCGCACTCCCGGTCGACGAGATCATCGTGCGCGGCCTGCCGGTGCGCCGCATCACCCGTGTGCACCGTCTCGCCGATGGGCTCGAGCTGCAGCACGATGCCAGCTTCGAGGTGCACGAGGCATCCACCGCCGGTGACGACTCCGGCGAGCTGCGCATCGTCGCCCCCGCCCCCAGCGGCGCGCTCATCGACGTGATCGCCATCGACTTCTCCGAGTAACCCGAGCAGTACACGCAGTACTACCCACCCATCGCATCAGTTGCAGCATCCAATGAAGGAGGCAGTCAGTATGAATGCAGTCTCTAACCGGCGCGTGAAGCGCCTCGTCCTCACCGGCGTCGCCGGTGTCACGGCCCTCACCCTCGCCGGTTGCGCCGGCGGCTCGGCGGGAGGCGGCGACGACGCCGGCGGCTCACTCGTGCTCTACACGTGGGCCGCGAGCGAGGGCGATCAGCAGCAGTGGGCCGATTTCATCGAAGGTGCGCAGGCCGAAGACCCCGACCTCGACATCACCGTCGAGGGCCCGAGCTTCTCGGACTACTGGACCAAGGTGAAGACGCGCCTCTCGGGCGCCAACCCGCCCTGCCTGCTCACCACCCAGGCCGCCCGCGCCCAGGAACTGGGCGATCTGCTCATGCCGCTCGACGACCTGATCGAGAAGAGCGGCTTCGATGTCGACAACATCGACTCGTCGATGCTCAGCGGTATGACCGTCGACGGCACGATCCGCGCCATCCCCTACGACGCCGAGCCGATCGTGCTCTTCTACAACGTCGAGGCTTTCCAGGCCGCCGGCCTCGAGCTGCCCGGTGCCGAGTACACGCGCGACCAGTTCATCTCCGATGCCAAGGCGCTGACCGACGGTGACAAGAAGGGCCTCGCCCTCGCGCCCGGCATCTTCATCCCGAACGCCTGGTCGCTGGCCGATGGCGTTCCCGCCGTCACCGAAGACGGCGAGCTGGAGCTGACGAACCCCGAGTTCGTCGAGCAGATCCAGAGCTTCTTCGATCTGGTCGCGGTCGAAGAGGTCGCGAAGGCCCCGGAGGCCGCCGACGGCTCGGAGGTGTCGCAGCAGGCGTTTACGAGCGGCGCGACCCCGATGCTCATCGAGGGGCCGTGGATGTACGGCAGCTTCGCCGAGACCGCCGACTTCACCCTCGGCGTCACCATCGTCCCGTCGACCAGTGGCGAGGCATCCGCCATGACGGCCGGCTCCGGCTTCGGCATCGCCGCGAACTGCGAGCGACCCGACGAGGCGTTCGCCGCGATCACCGCCCTCACCTCGCTCTCCGTGCAGGAGAAGCAGGCCGAGGCGCGCGGCATCGTGCCCGCGCGCATCGAAGCGCTCCCGGCCTGGGCCGAGGGTAAGACCGAAGGGGCATCCGAGGTCGTCGAGGCCCTGCTCTCGAACGCGACCCCGCAGCGCACCACCCCGACCTGGAACCAGGTCGAGACCCTCATGACGCAGTACGGCGTGCAGGGCTACCGAGGTGAGCTGACGGCCGAGGAGATCATGGAAACGATCCAGAACTCGGTCGCGGGCTGAGCGGATGGCGATCATGAGCGAACGGAGCGAGGCCACGGCCTCCTCTGCGATGCCCGGCGTGGCGGGGGTGCCGATCGGCGCCCCCGCCCCGCGGGCTCCGCGCTTGCCGCGGGGACGAGGCCAGGCGTGGGTGGCGGTGGCGTTCCTCGCGCCGGGGATGATCGGCTTCGTCCTCTTCATCCTCACGCCGCTGTTCGGGTCGGCGTTCATCAGCCTCTTCGACTGGAAGCTGTTCGGCACCCCCGAGTTCATCGGCATCGAGAACTACGTCAAGCTGTTCCGCGACCCGACGTTCTACACGGTGCTGGGCAACACGCTCATCTTCGCCATCGTCTACACGGCGCTGAACCTGCTGGTCGCGCTCGTGATCTCGCTGTGGCTGAACACGAAGATGAAGGCGGCCGGAGCCTGGCGCGTCATCTTCTTCCTGCCGGTCATCACCCCGATGGTCGCCAACGCGCTCGTCTGGCGCCTGCTGCTCTCGCAGGACGGACTCGTGAACTCGATGCTCGCGACCGTCGGCATCGACGGGCCCAACTGGCTCTCCGACTCGGCGTGGGCGCTGCCCTCGGTGATCGCGATGTCGGTCTGGCAGTCGTTCGGCTACAACGTCATCGTGCTGTCGGCTGGGCTCAGCGCGATCCCGAAGGAGCTGCTCGAGGCATCGCGCATCGACGGCACGTCGGCCTGGCAGCGACTGCGGTACATCATCCTGCCGCTGCTCTCGCCGTCGCTGTTCTTCTGCTCGACCATGACGATGATCGGGGCCTTCCAGGTCTTCGTCCAACCGTTGTTCCTCACACAGGGCGGGCCGGGTGAGAGCACCAACACCTTCGTGCTCTACCTGTACCGCAACGGATTCGTCTTCGACCGGCTCGGCTATGCATCCGCCCTCGCGTGGATCCTGTTCCTCGTGGTCATGCTGATCACGGCCCTGCAGTTCGTCGGCCAGCGCAGGTGGGTGAACTATGAGTGACCGCAATCTTTCAGCGACCGCGCTGCTGATCCTTCCGCGTCGTCGGCACCGGCGCCGGGCATCCGTCAAGGAGTGGCTGAACACCGCCGCCATCGCCTTCGTCGCGCTGATCTTCGCGTTCCCGTTCATCTGGATGTTCCTCACGGCGCTCAAGCCCGAGAACGAGGTGTTCACGGCGACGCCGCAGATCTTCGGATCCGAGATCCGCTGGGCGAACTTCGTCGAGGCGTGGACGGTCGTGCCCTTCGGGCGCTTCATCCTCAACGGCCTCTTCGTGGCGATCGCCGGTGCCGCGCTCTCGGTCGTCGTCGCCGTTCTGTCGGCCTACGCCTTCTCGAGGCTGCGCTTCAAGTTCCGCGACAAGCTCTTCCTGCTGTTCGTGCTCACGCTCGTGCTCCCGCAAGAGGTGCTGGTCGTGCCGCTGTTCATCATGATCAACAGCTGGGGGTGGAACGACAGCTACGGCGCGCTCATCATCCCGTTCGCCTTCACCGCCTTCGGCACCTTCCTCATGCGGCAGTTCTTCCTCACCATCCCCATCGAGTACGAAGAGGCCGCGCTCATCGACGGCGCTTCACGACTGCGCACCCTCTGGTCGGTGCTGCTGCCGCAGCTCACCGCCCCGCTCAGCGTGCTCGCCGTCTTCTCGTTCATCGGCTACTGGAACTCGTACCTGTGGCCGCTGATCATCATCAACACACAAGAAATGGCCACCGTGCCGCTCGGGCTCGGGATGTTCACCGGCCAGTTCGGTACGCAGTGGTCTCTGCTCATGGCGGCGTCGACGCTCGCCGTCATCCCCTCGTTGATCCTCGTGCTGCTGCTGCAACGGCAGCTCATCAAGGGCGTCACCCTGGGCGGACTCGGAGGACGATGATGAACGCATCGCAGAACACCAGCTCGGGCATCCTCGAGGCGACCGCCGACGTCACCGCCGGCAGCCGCATCGTGCACGCCGAGGCGCAACTCGTCGACCTGCCCGTCGAGACCGAACGCACCGACGCGCTGCAGACGTTCGTCAAGCAGGAGACGATCTTCGTGCGGCTGCGCACGGCCGACGGCACCGAGGGTGTGGGCTACAGCTACACGATCGGCACCGGCGGGGGTGCCGTGCTCAGCCTGTTGCGCGAAACGCTGCTGCCGGCGCTGATCGGTCTCGAAGCCGAGCGCCCCGAGTCGGTCTGGCGTGCGCTGTTCGGCATCACCCGCGCGACGACCGTCGGCCCGATCACCGCGCTCGCGCTCGCCGCCGTCGACACGGCCGTCTGGGATGCGAAGACCCGACGGGCGGGCCTGCCGCTGTGGGTGGCGGCGGGTGGCGCATCCGCCTCGGTCCCGATGTACGACACCGAAGGCGGATGGCTGCACTTCAGCGCCGACGAACTGGTCGCCCATGCGGTCGCGGCGAAGGATCGCGGCATGGGCGGGGTCAAGATCAAGGTCGGGATGCCGCGGGGTCACCAAGACCTCGATCGTCTGCGCGCCGTGCGCGAAGCCGTCGGGCCCGGCATGGACATCATGGTCGACGCGAACCAGTCCTTCACCGTCTCGGAGGCCGTGCGTCGCGCGCGGCTGTTCGAGCAGGTCGACGTGTTCTGGTTCGAGGAGCCGTTGCCCGCGGAAGACATCGAGGGGCACCGGTTGCTCGCCCGGTCGACGTCGGTGCCGATCGCGGTGGGCGAGAGCATGTACTCGCTCGGGCACTTCCGCGAGCACCTGCAGCGCGGCGGGGCGTCGATCGTGCAGCCCGATGTGGCGCGCGTCGGCGGCATCACGCCGTGGCTCAAGATCGCGCACCTGGCCGAGTCGTTCAACGCCCCGGTCGCCCCGCACTTCCTGATGGAGCTGCACGTGTCGCTCGTCTGCGCCGTGCCGAACGCGCTGTACCTCGAGCACATCCCGCAGCTGCGCGCCGTGACCACGGGCGAGCTGCGCATCGAGGGCGGGCGCGGATGGGCGCCGATCGCGCCCGGACTCGGGATCGCCTGGAACGACGACGCGCTCGATCGGCTGATCGTCGAATGACCGCGAACGACCCCGTGCGGATCGGGCGCGGCGGACTGACCGCACCGCCCGTCGGCTACGGCGCGGCCTCGCTCGGCAACCTCTACCGGGCGCTCGCCGACGACGAGTGGCCCGAGGTGGTTCCCGCGGCGTGGGGCGGGGGCATCCGCTACTTCGACGTCGCCCCGCACTACGGTCTCGGCCTCGCCGAGCGGCGTCTGGGCGAGAGCCTGCGGGCGCTGCCGCGTGACGAGTACATCGTCTCGACCAAGGTCGGGCGACTGCTCGTGCCACAGGATGCCGCGGGCCGCACCGACATCGACAACCTGTTCGCCGTGCCCGCTGATCATCGGCGCGTGCGCGACTACTCGCGCGACGGTGTGCTGCGCTCCATCGAGGACTCGCTGAACCGGCTCGGCCTCGACCGGATCGACCTGGTTCTCGTGCACGACCCCGACGAGTACGAGCGCGAGGCCCTCGACGGCGCGTTCCCCGCACTGAGCGAGCTGCGCGACCAGGGCGTGATCCGCTCGTTCGGCGCCGGGATGAACCAGAGCGCGATGCTCACCCGGTTCGTCACCGAGACCGACGCCGACGTCATGATGGTCGCCGGCCGGTGGACGCTGCTCGACCAGTCGGCCGCCGACGATCTGCTGCCCGCCGCCCTCGCACGCGACGTGTCGGTGATCGCCGCCGCGGTCTTCAACTCGGGGATCCTCGCGACGGATGCTCCGCGCCGGGGAGACACGTTCGACTACGGGCCCGCCGACCGGGCGGTCATCGATCGGGCGCAGGCGATCCGCGAGATCGCCCACCGCCATGGCAGCACGCTCCCCGAACTCGCCGTGCAGTATCCGCTTACCCACCCCGCCGTGGCAGCCGTCGTGAGGGGGGGAGCCAGCGCGGCGCAGGTCGCTCGCAACAGCGCGCTCACCGATCGCACGGTCGCCGATGAGGTGTGGGTCGAACTGCGGGAACACGGGCTGATCAGCCGTTCAGCCGTTCCCGCGCGGCACGCTCCAGCACGCGAAGGGCAACCCGTACGATGAGACTCATGTTCAGCGACGACGAGGCCCGAGGCCCCCGGGCGCTCCCCGCGCGTCGCGCCCTCGTCGACGACGTGTACGACGCCGTGCTCGGTCTGCTCATGGACCGGGTGATCGAACCCGGTGCCCGCGTGAACATCGATGCCGTCGCCCGCGACCTCGACGTCTCGCCGACGCCTGTGCGCGAGGCGCTCACCCGACTCGAGTCCGAGGGGCTCGTCGCGAAGCGTGCGCTGAAGGGCTATGTCGCAGCTCCGCTGCTCGACGCCGCCGGCCTGCGCGACCTCTACGACATGCGCGAACTCCTCGAGCCCGAGGCCGCCCGCCGCGCCTCCACCCACCTCGATGCGGCGACCGAGGCCGAACTCGCCGAGTCGGTCGTGCAGATGCGCACGGCATCCGCCCCCGATGAAGACGAACGCTTCCGCAACTACCGGCACTTCATCGACGAAGACCTGCACTTCCACCACCTCATCGCCGACCACGCGCACAGCCCGCTGCTGTCGGAGGCGATCGTGCGCCTGCGCTCGCACATGCACCTGTACCGCCTGAACTTCCGCCACGACTTCGAAGACGACACCGTCAGCGAGCACGAGCGGATCCTCGCCGCGCTGCGCGCGCGCGACCCCGAGGGTGCGGCCGCGGCGATGCTCGCGCACATCGAGAACTCGTACGCGCGCCTCGGTCCGGTGCTCGCCGCGCGGGCCGACGACGCGTCGGAGTAGCCCGGGGCGGCCCTGACGAAGGGCCGCGGCCTAACGGTTCCCTAACGCCAGGTAGAATAGGAGCAGACACCCGCCCGCCTGTGCCGTTTTCCCCCGGCCGACGAGCCCCGAGGAGCCGCGTATATGCTGACGCTCCTCGCCGTGTTCCTCCTCGGGTCTCTCCTGATGCCCGTTCTGGTGCGCTGGCTGGGGTCGCTGGCATTCGTCTTCGCCGCACTCATTCCCGCCGCGGCATTCATCCAGGCGCTCGTCATGACGCCGCAGGTGATCGCCGGCGACTCGCCCTTCGAGACCGTCGAGTGGATCCCGCAGCTCGGTCTGAACCTGTCGATGAACATGGATGTGCTCGGCTGGGTGCTCACCCTCATCGTCACCGGCGTCGGCTCGCTGGTGCTGCTGTACTGCCGCTGGTACTTCCTCGACGACACCGCCGGCATCGGGCAGTTCGCGGGCGTGCTGCTCGGCTTCGCCGGTGCGATGTACGGTCTCGTGCTCACCGACGACCTGGTCATGCTCGTCATGTTCTGGGAGGTGACGAGCATCCTCTCGTACCTCCTCATCGGCCACTATCGCCGTCGTGCGGCCAGCCGTCGTGCGGCCCTGCAGGCGCTGCTGGTCACCACGCTCGGCGGGCTCGTCATGTTCGTCGGCGTGGTTCTCCTGGTGGTGGATGCCGGTACCAGCAGCATTCGCGAGATCCTCGCGATCGTTCCGACCGGACCGATGGTGGATGCCGCGATCGTCATGCTCCTGATCGGCGCGATCAGCAAGTCCGCGATCTTCCCCTTCCACTTCTGGCTGCCCGGAGCGATGGCGGCGCCGACCCCGGTGAGCGCCTACCTGCACGCGGCCGCCATGGTGAAGGCCGGCATCTACCTCATCGCGCGCTTCGCGCCCATCTTCGCGATGAGCGCACCCTGGCGTCCGATCGTCATCAGCCTCGGCATCCTGACCATGCTGATCGGGGGAATCCAGGCGCTGCGCGAGACCGACCTCAAGCGCATCCTCGCGTTCGGCACGGTCAGTCAGCTCGGTTTCTTCGCCGTCGTCGTGGGCTACGGCACGCAGGCCGCAGCCCTCGCGGGACTCGCCCTGGTCATCGGTCACGCCCTGTTCAAGTCGGCGCTGTTCCTGATCGTCGGTGTGATCGACCGTCAACTCTCCACCCGTGACATCAACGAGCTCTCCGGCGTCGGACGCCAGGCGCCGGTCATGGCGACTGCGGCATTCATCTCGGTCGCGTCGATGGCCGGCATCGCTCCGACCCTCGGATTCGTCGCCAAGGAGTCCACGCTCACGGCACTCCTCGACGACGCGATCGGGGGCTCCGCCTGGGGTCTCGTCGCGCTCATCGGCGTGATCCTCGGATCCATGCTCACCGCGGCATATGGTGTGCGGTTCCTCTGGGGAGCCTTCTGGACGAAGCGCGACGAGCAGGGCGCACGCATGCCCGACACGCTCTGGCCCGACCCGCCCGTCGGCTTCCTCTCGGCACCGATCATCCTCGCCGGGGTCACGCTGGCCGCCGGAATCGGCGCCCCGGCGCTTGACGTCGCGCTGCAGGGCTACGCCGTCACCGCGACACCGGGGCTCGATGCCGAAGGCGTCGCCGTCGAAGGCCCCGGTCACCTCGCGCTCTGGCACGGCCTCGAGCCCGCGCTCGTCATCTCGATCCTCTCGATCCTGCTCGGGTTCGGCCTCTTCGTGCTCACGCGCCGCACGGGCTGGGACCGCAAGGCCCGCATGCTGCGGTTCACCGCCGCCGACGTCTACTACCTCGTCATGCGCGGCATCGACCGGCTCTCGGTGCTCAGCACCACGCTCACCCAGCGCGGTTCGCTGCCCGTCTACGTCGGCACGATCTTCGTCGTCTTCGTCGCCGCCGAGGTCACCGCCCTGGTCGCGACCGACATCGACCGGTTCCAGCTGTCGGCCTGGCACACGCCCGCGCAGATCGTCGTCGCGCCGATCATGGCCGCGGCCGGCGTCTTCGCCGTGCGTGCGCAGAAGCGGTACACGGGCGTGGTGCTCGTGTCGGTGACCGGTCTCGGCATGGTCGTGCTGTTCGCGACCAGCGGCGCACCCGACCTCGCCCTCACGCAGATCCTCGTCGAGACCGTCACCATGGTCACGTTCGCCCTGGTGCTGCGGCGGCTCCCCTCGAAGATGGGCGAGCACAACGCATCCGTCGGTCGCATCCCCCGCGCCCTGCTCGCCGTCGGCGTGGGTCTCACGATGGCCCTCGTCGCCGTGGTCGCGACGCAGTCCCGCATCCACGAGCCGATCTCGACGTCTTTCGCGCAACTCGCCTACGAGATCGGGCACGGCAAGAACGTCGTCAACGTCGCGCTCGTCGACCTGCGCGGGTGGGACACGATGGGCGAGCTCTCGGTGCTCGTGCTCGCCGCCACCGGCGTCGCCTCGCTCGTGTTCGTCACGCACCGTGCCGACCTGCTCGCTGCGACCAAGACGCTGCCGCGCTCGAAGCGCCGCCGCACGCAGAGCCGACCGCTGGTCGAGACGACCGACGGCATCCGCTTCCAGACGTCCGAGAACGAGAACAGCCCGCGCGCATGGCTCGTCGGTGGTCAGAAGATGAACCCCGAGAACCGGTCGATCCTGCTCGAAGTGATCGTGCGCGTGCTCTTCCACACCATCATCGTCGTGTCGATCTTCCTGCTCTTCTCGGGTCACAACCTTCCGGGAGGCGGCTTCGCCGGCGGTCTCGTGGCGGGCATGGCACTCGTCATGCGCTACATCGCCGGCGGCCGCTGGGAGCTGGGGGCCGCCGCGCCCACCGACGCCGGACGCCTGCTCGGGTTCGGTCTCATCCTCGCCGTCGGTACCGCCGTGATCCCGATGTTCTTCGGACTCTCGCCCCTCACCAGCTCGTTCTGGGAGTGGGAGATCCCCGGCCTCGGCCACATGGAGTTCGTCACCTCGACGATCTTCGACATCGGCGTCTACCTCGTCGTCATCGGCCTGGTGCTCGACGTGCTCCGCAGCCTCGGTGCCGAGGTCGACCGTCAGACCCAGGCGCTGCGCGACCCGCGCGCCCCGATGCGCGAGAGGCGGGTGGGCAGCTGATGGACGTCTCGCTCACTCTCATCGTCATCATGGCGGTGCTGTTCGCTTGCGGCGTCTACGCGATGCTCGAGCGCAGCCTCACCCGCGTGCTCATCGGCTTCCTGCTGCTCGGCAATGCGACCAACCTCCTGCTGCTCATCGTCATGGGCGTTCCGGGCAACGCCCCGTTCTTCGGCGTCGACGGCGACATCAGCGACCCGCTCCCGCAAGCACTGACCCTCACCGCGATCGTCATCACCTTCGCGGTCTCGGCGTTCCTCCTGGCGCTCATCTATCGTTCCTGGCAGCTGGGTCAGGCCGACACCGTCGAAGACGACGAGGCCGACATCGCGCTCCGCGAGCGCACCGACGCCGACGAAGACCTCATGGACGACGAGTCCGAGACCGACGACGACGAGGCGACCACCGACTTCGTGGGCGTGCAGACCGCGCCCATCACGGTGCTGCACATGCGCGACCACCCGTCGATCCACGACGATGCCCCGGTGGATCGCGAGTACGGCTCGTATCCGGTCGATGATCCGCAGACCGATGCCGAGTCCGACGCGGCATCGGATGCGGCATCCGTCCTGACCGATGAATCGGCCCCGCCCGATGACGAGGCGGAGGACGACGCCTCGGCCGAGTCTTCCGGCTTCCGCGCCGACGCCGACACGCACCCATCCGAGGCGCACGAGACCGACGCGGCGGACGCCGCCCGTGACACCGCCGCCGACACGGCATCCGACGACACCGCCCCCGGGCACACCGACGAGGAGGACCGCCCATGAGCGCCCTCGTCCCCCTGCTCGTCGCCCTGCCGCTGTTCGGGGCGGCCGTCACCCTGGTCTTCGGACGCAACCCGCGCCTGCAGGTCGCCGTCACCGTCATCACCCTCGCCGCCGTCTCGGTCATCGCCGCCGTGCTGCTGGTGGCGGTGGATGCCGGGGCGCCGATCGCCGTCTCGGTCGGTGGATGGCCGGTGCCGTTCGGCATCGTGCTGTACGTCGACCGCCTCGCCGCACTGCTCGTGCTCATCTCGAGCATCGTGCTGCTCGCCGTGCTCCTGTTCTCGATCGGTCAGGGAGCGGCCGACGGCACCGACGAGACCCCGATCTCGATCTTCAACCCGTCGTACCTGATCCTCGCCGCGGGCATCTTCAACGCGTTCATCGCGGGCGACCTCTTCAACCTCTACGTCGGCTTCGAGATCCTGCTCGTCGCGTCGTACGTGCTGATCACCCTCGGCAGCACCGAGTCGCGCATCCGCACCGGCGCCGTCTACATCGTCGTGTCGCTGGTCTCGTCGATCCTGTTCCTCGCCGCGATCGCGATGATCTACGGCGCCGTCGGCACCGTGAACATGGCGCAGATCGCCGAGCGGATGTCGGAGCTGCCGCAAGAGACGCAGCTGGTGCTGCATCTCATGCTGGTCGTCGCCTTCGGCATCAAGGCCGCCATCTTCCCTGTGTCGTTCTGGCTGCCCGACTCGTACCCGACCGCTCCGGCGCCGGTCACGGCGGTCTTCGCGGGATTGCTGACCAAGGTCGGCGTCTACGCGCTCATCCGCACCGAGACGCAGTTGTTCGCCTCGAACAGCATCGACACGGTGCTGCTGATCATCGCCCTGGCCACGATGATCGTCGGCGTGCTCGGCGCCGTGGCGCAGGCCGAACTCAAACGAATCCTGTCGTTCACGCTCGTCAGCCACGTCGGATACATGATCTTCGGCCTCGCGATCGCGACGCCGGCGGCGATCGGCGCGACGGTGTACTACATCGTCCACCACATCGTCGTGCAGACCACCCTGTTCCTCGCCGTGGGGCTGGTCGAACGAAGAGCCGGCAGCACCTCGATCCTGCGGGTCAAGGGGCTGCTCAAGATCGCACCAGTGATCGCCGTGCTCTACTTCATCCCCGCCATCAACCTCGGCGGACTGCCACCGTTCTCGGGGTTCATCGGCAAGTTCGCGCTGTTCGAAGCCGCGGCATCCATCGGCACCCCGCTCATGCTCGTGCTGATCGGCGGCGGCATCATCACCTCGCTGCTCACCCTCTACGCCCTCATGCGCGCCTGGAACCTCGCGTTCTGGCGCGAGACCGAGGACTCCACCGAGACCGAGGGACGCATCTCGTACCTCGGCAACGCACCCGCCGCCGATGAGCAGCAGGAGCGTCGCCGCATCCCGAAGATCATGACCGTGTCGACGGCGGGAATGGTCGGCGTGACGCTGGCGCTCACCGTCTTCGCCGGCCCGCTCTACGCCCTCTGCGATCGCATCGGCGAGGTTCTCCTGCAGCCCGTGAACCTCGTGCAGCTCGAAGAGGAGGTCGGCGGATGACCCCCACGACCAAGCGGCACGTCTGGCGCGACATCCGCGCGCAGATCCCGTTCCTGGTGTGGCTCGTCGTGCTCTGGATGCTGCTGTGGGCGCAGTTCACCCTGCTGGCCTTCCTCACCGGGCTCATCGTCGCGGTCTTCGTCACTCGCGTGTTCCGTCTGCCGACCGTCGAGCTGTCGGGGCGCGTGAACGTCTGGTACGCGGCGGTGTTCGTCGTGCAGTTCCTGTGGGCGGTGCTGCGCGGTGCGCTCTCGGTGACGGTGCAGGTGTTCGACTTCCGCCGCCAGCCGGGAGCCGCGATCATGGCGGTGCCGCTGCGCTACGCCGACGACCTCGTCATGACCCACGTCGCCGTGGTGTCGTCGTTGGTGCCCGGCTCGCTGGTCGTCGAAGCCGACCGTGACCGTCGGGTGCTGTACCTGCACGTGATCGGCGTGCGCAACGCCGCCGACGTCGAGAAGCAGCGCCAGGGCGTGCTGCGGTGGGAGCAGCGGGTGGTGCGGGCGCTCGGCGATCCCGCCCAGTACCGCGAGCTCAAGGCCGACGAACGAGCGCGCAAGGGCAGCCTCCCGACCGGAGCCGCGACGAAGGGCGGGACCCGATGAACATCCTGCTCACCGTCATCATGGTCGTGTTCGGCATCGCCGCGATCCTCACCGTCGTGCGGATCTTCCGCGGTCCCTCGATCCTCGACCGCGCCGTCGCCTCCGACGTGCTGCTCACCGAGGTGATGTGCGTGCTCGGTGCCGAGATGGCGATCAACGGCCACACCCGCAGCATCCCGGTCATGCTGATCATCGCGGCGATCGGCGTCTTCGGATCCATCGCCGTGGCCCGATTCGTCGCGAGAAGGGACAACACCACACCATGAACGTGTTCGGCCTTCTCATCCCCGACACCGTCATCGACGTGGCGGTGCTCGTGCTCATCCTGCTCGGCGCACTGCTCTGCCTGTCGGCCGCCGTCGGTCTGCTGCACTTCCGCGATGTGCCCTCGCGGCTGCACGCGGCCACCAAGCCGCAGGTGCTCGGGCTGCTGTTCATCTGCCTCGCGGTCGCGCTGTCGCAGCGCAGTGTCGGCGGCATCCTCGTCGGTCTGCTGCTGGTCGCCCCGATCGTCCTCATGCAGTTCGCGACCGCCCCGCTCTCGGCGCACATCGTGGGCCGCCAGGCGTACCGCAACGGCTCGGCCGATCAGCGCAACCTCGTCGTCGACGACCTCTCCGACGCCAAGCAGACCCCGCCCGGCGCGGGGTAGGTTCTGCGGGTCGCTCGGTTCGGGTCGGCGGCGCTGGCCCTAACTCAGGACAAATCTGCGCGTGTGGGCCGGTTTGGGGCAATATGGCCGTTGATCGGGACGATTGTCCTGAGTTAGGGACAGCGGCTCCGGCTGCCACTCTTCCTCCCCAGGCGAAACTCTGCGGCGAGCTGTGCACATCAGCCTGAGATCAGCTCCAGCGAACCGACTCACCCCACATCCTGTGGGGATGCACGCCTCACCCGTTCAGCTGGCCGCCGCACTCTTCGCGCCCGCGCTCTTCACACGGCAGGACCTGCGCGACCATGGCTTCTCACGCCGCCGCATCGAAGAAGAACTGCGGAGTGGTCGGCTCGTCCGTGTGCGACGCGATCGGTACGCACGCGCGGAGGAGCACGACGCGATCGCCACGGCCGCGCGGATGGGCGGTCGTGTCACTTGTCTCACGGTGCTGCGGATGCTCGACATATTCGTGTTGTCGGCCGATGCGGTCGTTCACGTACAGGTACCGAGAAGCAGTTCGCGGTTCGAGCGACCCGTCGGCGCAGACTTCCGGCTGCACTGGGATCGGACAGCCACGCGCGAACTCCTGCACGTGGCCACCCTCGAGGAGGCAGTTCGGCATGCGATGAGGTGTCAGGAGCCGCGAGCCGCACTGGCGACGCTCGACAGCCTCGCTCACCATGCCCTGCTCACGAAGGACCAGCTGCGGCGAATCTTCGCTGATCTCCCGAGGCGATTCCGGGCGCTCCTGCGCCTGGTCGACTCGACGGCGGAGTCTGGACCGGAGACTTTCGTGCGCCTGATGTTGCGCGCGCTCGGCCTGTCCTTCGAGACCCAGGTCTGGATCGGCGGGGTCGGACGAGTCGATTTCGTCGTCGAAGGGTGGCTGATCATCGAGTGCGACAGCAAGGAATTCCACGAGGGCTGGGACAAGCAGAAGGAAGATCGCCGACGCGACCTCGCGGCAGCTTGCCTCGGATATGTGACGATCCGACCGCTCGCGTCAGAGATTCTCTACGACTCGATGGCAGTGCAGCAGAGCATTCTGCGCGTGGTCGACGCGCTGGGTCCGCGTTTCGTGCGACCTGGTCGTCCATAACTCAGGACAAATCGCCTATCCCACACTGGAAGCAGCGGCCAGATGGCTCCTCGCCTCCATCCGTCCTGAGTTACGGTCCGCGCCGCGGCGCGATCTGCCGCAGCGATTCGCGGCACCCGGCGTCTCTAACTCAGGACAGCCGAGCCTCCGTTGGCAGTATGAGAGCCGACTGCGGGGTTCAGCGACGGTTTGTCCTGAGTTATGGACGACCAGGCCGAGCGGGGCACGCCTCACAGCGCGTCGGCGAAGCCCTGGATCAGGCGCGCGGCGGGCGCGGAGTCGGTGATCAGCGTGCCGTGGCCGTGGTCGGGGATGACTTCGAGCTGCGCGCCGGGGATCTCATCGACGATCTCCTGGCACCAGCTCATCGGGGCGAGCGGGTCGTCTTCGCCGCGCAGCACCAGCACGGGCGCATCGATACGGGCGAACGCCTTCTCGGGCTGGTGCGCGATGGTCGCGCGCATCTTGCGGAACAGGTGCGGGCCGCCTCGGAGGTACTCGCGCGCACCGCGCCAGATGACCAGCGGGCGCTCCCCGATGAGGTCGCTCAGCAGGTAGGTCGCCTGCGCGCCGATGTTGCGCGCCGCCTTGTTGACGGTGGGGCCGGCGAGGATGACGCCTTCGACGAGCAGCGGATGCCGCGCCGCGAGTTCCGCCGCGATCTGGCTGCCCATCGAGTGCCCGATAACGACGACGGGGTCGGATCCGGTGTGGCGCAGGTAGGCCGCGACGAGGTCGGCGTGGCGCTCCATCGTGAGGGTGCGGGTCGGCTCGGGCGCCTCACCGAAACCGGGAAGGTCGAGGGCGATCACGCGTCCGCGCAGGCGCTGCACGACGTCGAGGTACACGCTGCGTCCCATGCCGATGCCGTGCAGCAGCAGGAAGGTGTGGTCTCCCTCACCGAAGGTCTCGGCGATGAGGGTGGATCCTGCGTGCTCGAACTCCAGCAGGGTGACGGGGGTGCCCTTCGGGGCGAGGTAACTGGTGGGCACCTGTCAACGGTAGCCGACCGCGCTGGATGAGCCCTCAGCCCTCAGCCCTTCGGCGTGAGCACCAGTGTCGAGACCGCGGCGGCGGCGACGGCCTTCGTCGAGAAGGCCCAGGGCTTCTGGATGCCGGCGGCCCAATCGTTCGTCTGATCGATGTAGTGCTCATGGAATGCGTGTCCGGATGCTCCGGTGAGGTGATTCCACGTCGAAGCATCGAAGTCGGCCAGGTCGATGACCATCCGCATCGACGGAACGGTGGTGGTGGCGTAGCCGTCGCCGATGCTCCAGCCGGTGGCGTTCACCACCGAGCTGCCGCCGCTCACCGGGAACGGTCCGCGGTTGAACAGCATCTCGATCGGTGCGATACCGGAGGAGCCGAACGTGTCGCTCGTCAGCGTGATCGCGTGCAGGTCGCCCCAGTTCCAGTGGCGCTGGTCGGTGCCCTGCAGAGCCGACAGCTCGTCGTAGGCCTCTTCGGCCGACAGCGCGAGCATCTCGTCGATCCCGTCGACGTCGATGCTCTCGTTGGTCCAGAGCGGGTCGGAGGGATCGTCGAGCAGGGCCGAGACGACGGTGAACAGCCGCCCCTGGTTCGTGACCGGCAGAGGCTGCTCGCGCTCGGCGAAGATGTTCCGCACCAGGTTCGACCAGAGCACGTTGGCGTAGGCGGCGGCAGCCGACGAGGCGGAGTTCTGCGTGTCCCACGTGCGCAGCAGCTCGACGGCATCCTTCGTTCCCGCTCCCGACACCTCGACGTCGTCGAGCGCAGTGGCGAGCTGGGCTCCGATGGGCATCTCGGCATCCATCTGGATCGCCCGCATGTCGTCTGCCGTCAGCGCGGCGACCGAGGATCGGCGGTCGATGAGCTCGGCGATGCGACCGGCCCGGTAGCCGTAGTCCCAGTCGCGCGAGAGGAAGTAGTCGTAGTCGTCGGTGACGATCGCATTGTTGGCGGTGACGATGTACCCCGATGCCGGGTTGTACGAGACGGGCAGCTCGTCGAACGGGATGTACCCCGTCCAGTCGTAGCTGCTGTCCCACCCCGGTTGCGGCATCCAACCGTCGCCCGCGCCGCGGATCGGCAGCCGGCCGGGCGCCTGATAGCCGATGTTGCCGTCGGTGTCGGCGTAGATCAGGTTCTGCGCCGGCACGTCGAAACCGGATGCCGCGACGCGGAACTCGTCGAAGTTCTGCGCGGTCGAGAGATCGAAGACGGCGCTCGCCGCCGTGCCGGGGTCGAGGGCCGTCCACCGCAGGCTGACGGCGTACTCGCCCTCGGAGCCCTCGGTCGCGGGTGCCGACGACGTCGATCCGCCGGCGCCGAGGCCGGGACCGGGGTCGGCGGCGATCTCGGTGAAGTCGTCGCTGAGTCCCGAGATGATGGGTCCGTGCACGGTCGAGCGGATCGAGAGCTCGATGTCGTCGCCGCCCGCGACGGAGATCGTCTCGGTCTTCTCCTCGAGGGGCACCAGGGCGCCGTCGCGCCAGTACTGGTCGCCCTCGATCTTCTCGATGTAGAGATCGGTGACGTCGGTGGTGAGGTTGGTGAATCCCCAGGCGATCGTCTGGTTGTGGCCGATCACGATGCCCGGCAGCCCGGAGAACGAGAAGCCGCCCATGTCGAACGGGCAGGACTCGTCGACCGTCGAGCACTTCAGCTGCACCTGGTACCAGACCGAGGGGAGTGCGGCGCCGAGGTGAGGATCGTTGGCGAGCAGGGGGAGCCCGGACTCGGTGAGGTTGCCGGATACGACCCAGGAGTTCGAGCCGATGCCCTCGCCGACATCGCCGACCAGGATGCTCGCGGCCTCGATGACATCGGTGGCCTCGTGCCACTCGACGCGGGTGGACGCCTGCTGCACGTCGTCGTCGCTGCCGCTCGGTGCCGACACCGCCTCGGCGCCCGTCCCCACCGGTGGCACGGTCGAGATCTTCGGCACGATCACCGGGTTCTCGTCGAAGGGGTAGGCGGGGTAGAGCTTCTCGAGCAGCGCGGTGGTGTCGGCCGGAGCATCCGATTCCGGATCGATCTCCGACGCGAGCAGCGCACGGTCGACCTCGTCTCCGATGTTGCCGCGCAGGTCCCACGCCATCGCCTTCAACCACGCGACGGAGTCGGCGGGTTCCCACGGCTCGGGCTCGTAGTCGGGGTTCTGCAGCCCGAGAACCGCGTACTCGAGCGAGAGTTCGGCGCCGGAGCGCGAGGCGAGGTACGCGTTGACCCCGTCGGCGTAGGCCTCGTAGTAGCCGAGGGTCTTCTCGTCCATCGCCGCGACCTCGGCTTCGGCGACGGTGCGCCAGCCGAGGGTGCGGAGGAAGGCATCCGTCGCCGCCTGCGATTCGCCGAACAACTCGGCGACGCGGCCGGAGGTGACGTGCCGACGGAAGTCCATCTCGAAGAACCGGTCCTGCGCGTGCACGAAGCCCTCGGCGTAGAACAGGTCGTCGGTCGAGTCGGCGGTGATGGTCGGGATGCCGCGATCGTCGCGCTGCACGGTGACGGTGCTCGTGAGTCCTTCGACCGCGATCTCGCCGTCGGTCTGCGGGAACGAGCGCTGGATGGTCCAGGTGACGAAGAAGGCGGCGGCCACCGCGACGACCACGAGGGCGGCGACGAAGAGGAACGCGATGCGTCCGATCCGCACCCGCAGCGGAGGTCGGGAGGGTGTGACATTCGCCGTCGAATCAGTCATCGCACCGGGCTTCTTTCGGGTCGCCGGAAGGAACTCAGTACCACCAAGCCCCAGAGCGCGTCTCGCGGAAGCGACACGCGCCCTCGCAGCTTACCCACGCATCTGCGCACGCGGGAGGGGGTGATCTCCCGCGTGTGGATAACTCAGCCGATCAGGCTCGGCTGCAGATCGCGCAGCGTGCGCCGATGGGTCATGCGGGTCACCCCGATCATGGCGAGCAGCAGGGCGCCGACGAGCCAGATGCCCAGCACGAGCAGGTCGCTTCCCGCCCGAGCGAGATCGCCGCCGTACATCAGCTGCCGCATCGCATCGACCACGTAGCCCAGCGGAAGCACGTGATGCAGTGCCGCCAACGGTGCGGGCAGCGTCTGCCAGGGGAACGTGCCGCCCGCGGTGACGAGCTGAAGCACCATGAGCACGAGACCCAGGAACTGACCGACCGATCCGAGCCACACGTTCAGGGCGAGGATGATCGCCGCGAACGTCGCCGAGGCGAACACCATCACCCCGAGCGTGCCCAGCGGATGGTTGAACGTGAACCCGAGCGTGAGCGCGAGGATGCCCATCAGCCCGACCATCTGCACCGCGCCGAGTGCGGCGGGCGTGAGCCAGCCGGCGAGCGTGATGCGCACCGGCGAGTGCAGGGCCGTGATCGCGCGCCGCGAGATCGGCTTCACGATGAGGAACAGGGCGTAGATGCCGATCCAGGCCGACAGCGCCGCGAAGAACGGGGCGAGGCCTGCGCCGTAGTCCTCGGCAGAGGCGACCTTGTCGCTCGACACCTTCACCGGGTCGGCGATCGTGTCGGCCTGCTGGGAACGCAGATCGGGGGTGGATGCCGGGATCTGATCGACACCCGAGGCCAAGCCGTCGCGCAGCTCGGCCGCGCCGCTCGCGAGCGTGCCGAGTCCGTCACGCAGCTGGGCGGCGCCGTCGTTCGCGGCGGCCGCACCCTGCGCGACGGTTCCCGCACCGGAGGCGAGAGTGGATGCTCCGGACGCGACCTGGGCCGCGCCATCCGCCAGCTGATCGACCTTCGAGACCGCCGTCTGCACGGTCGTGTTGCCGTCCTGCAGGCGGGTGGCGAGCGGATCCATCTTCGCGAGAACCTGGTCGATCTCGTCCTGCGTGAGCCCCTGATCGGTCAACAGCGTGGTGATGTCGGAGCGCACCTGGGGCAGAGCATCCGTCGCCTGCTGCACGACCGTGCCCGCACGGTCGGCGATGTCGGCGAGCTGGCGATTGCCGTCGCTCACCTGCTGCGCGCCGCTCGCGAGAGTCTGCGCCCCGGAGGCGAGCTGGGCCGTGCCGTCGGCGAGCTGGGCGGTGCCGTCGGCGAGGGTGGCGCTGCCGGATGCTGCGGTGTTCGCGCCGTCGGTCAGCTGCGTCGCACCGTCGGTCGCCGTGACCAGGCTGTCGCGGATGTCGCTGAGACCCGTGAGCAGTCGCTCCGCCGCCTCGCTGCCGACCATCTCGGCCACCGAGCTGCGGATCTTCTCGACCGCCTGCGTGCCCATCGACGAGGCCAGGTAGTTGTTCGCATCGTTCGTCTCGAGTTCGATGCGCGCCTGATGCGGATCATCGCCGGCCGCCGAGGTCAGCGCCGTCGAGAAGTCGGAGGGGATCGTCACGGTGAAATCGACGGTGCCGTGGCGCAGAGCATCCGCTGCCTCATCGGCCGTCATGCGCTGCCAGTCGAACGCGTTGCCCTCGATGAGGTTCTCGGCGACGTCTTCGCCGTAGTTCACGGTCTCGCCCTCGGCGGCATCGGATGCCGTCGACGGAGCTCCGTCGTCATCGACGACCAGAGCCACCGGAACATCGGGGAACTTCGCGTACGGATCCTGGTTCGCCCAGAGGTACAGGCCGCCGTAGAGGATCGGCACGCACACGAGCGCGACGAGCGCGATGATGCCCATCTTGCTCGCCGTCAGCCGCCGCAGTTCGGCGGCGATCATCGCGGGAACCTTCATGAGGCGGCTCCGTTCTCGGGGTCTTCGTTGCTTGTGGCGGGCGCTTCGACAGGCTCAGCGACCCAGTTTTCGGGGTCGTCCTCGGCGGGCTCAACTACCCCGTCGTCGTCCTCGTCGCTGGGTCCCTGAGCCTGTCGAAGGGCCTCGGTGTCGACGTCGACCGGGCCGGACGCGTTGATCGCGCCGAGTTCTTCCATGCGTTCGAGGGCCACGGCCGCGGACCCGCCGACGATCACGAGCATCGCGAAGCCGCGCTCGGCGAACTCGCGGGCGATGCGCCACCAGCCGTCCGGTGTACCGCCGTGCCGATCGGGCGAGACGAGCACGACGCCCTCGGTGCCGTCGCGCAGCACCGCGAGCTCGCACAGGATGCGCACGCGCGCGGCGGGGTCGATGTTGCCGATCGGTGTCGAGGCCAACTCGGAGTACCCGAGCTGCGAGAGCCAACGCCGAGCATGCAGGGGCGTCGCACCGAGTCCGGCGAACATCAGCTCTTCACCGACGACGCCGGCGAGCGAGATGTCGGCGTGCGGGTCGCTGACATCCGGCGCGTCGACGAGCGCGATGCGCCGGCGCAGCGCCTTCGGGTTCTCGGATCCGTCGAGGGTCACGCGTCCGGTCTCGGGGCGCATGCGTCCGCTCGCGATCAGGCCCAAGACGGTCGGGCGCTGCTCGGTCTCGGCGAGGGCGAAACGCACCTCGCCGGTGTGGAACTCGAGGCTCGTGGATGGCAGGGCCTGGCCGTTCTTGCCCTTGCTCACGTCGTGCAGGGTGATTCTCATGCGACGGCCTCCGTCGTGTCGGCGACGATGTCGGGGTGGGCCGTCAGCAGGTCGTCGGCTTCGCGCCAGGACAGGCCGGCGATGCTGAGGACGGTGCGCACGGCGAGATTCGCGGCTCCCGAGCTCGCGGCATCCGTTCGGGAGATGACCGTGCGGGCCATCTCCTCGATCAGGCGGGCGAGGGTCGGGGCGGCGAGGTCGGTGCGGAAGCTGCCGTCTTCCTGCCCCCGGCGCACGAGGGCGGCCACGGTGCGGCGCAGGGGGGCGAGGGCGTCGGCGGTGTGCTCGACGTGCGCCTCGTCGAGGGCGAGGGCGGCGGCCACCTGCACGTGCGCGGCCTCGTGCCACAGGCGTGCGGCGAGGCGGGCGAGGGCGAGGCGGGCATCGGCATCGGCGACCGCGGCGGCGATCGCGTTGAAGCGCTGCGCTCCGCTCGAGATGAGTTCGCGGATGAGCGCGTCGCGGTCGTCGAAGTGGCCGTAGAGGGTGCGTCGAGAGAGGCCGGCGCTGCGCGCGATCACGTCGACCGAGGCGTAGGGGTCGGCCGACAGGGTGGCGCGGGCGGCATCGAGGATGCCGGCGCGGTTCTCGACGGCATCGCGGCGGGGTGCGCGGGTGGTCATCGTTCAAGTGTACTTAATGTGCACAGAGGTGTGCAAGATAACTCGACGGACTCACAGCATCCGCTCGGACGTCTGCATAACTCCGCAGAATCGCTTCGCGGAGGGCCGCAAACCTCGCGAGGGTGCCCGGAATCCGGAGAATCTGAGGAGTTATGCACGACGGGTGCCACGCGCCCCGCGAGACGGCACGAAAAAGGGGCGGATGCCGCAGCATCCGCCCCCTGATCGAAACCCGCGAGGGGTCAGTCGGTGCCGGAGTCGAAGGCCGCGCCCTCGGACGCGACGTCGACGGCGTCGGCCAGGGTCTCGTCGACGTTCTCGACCGAACCCGTGATCTCGCCGGACTCGCCCGCCGTCACCCGGCCGACGAGCTCGCCCGTCGCGCCGCCGACGAGGCCGAGGCCCGCGTACTGCTCGAGGCGGGCACGCGAGTCGGCGATGTCGAGGTTGCGCATAGTCAGCTGTCCGATGCGGTCGACCGGGCCGAAGGCCGCGTCGCCGACGCGCTCCATCGAGAGCTTCTCGGGGCCGTAGGAGAGGTTCGACGAGACGGTGTCGAGGATGGTCCAGTCATCGCCGCGACGCAGGCGGATCGTGACCGAGCCCGAGATGGTGAGGCCCACCCAGCGCTGGATCGACTCGCGCAGCATGAGCGACTGCGGGTCGAGCCAGCGTCCTTCGTACATGAGGCGACCCAGGCGGCGACCCTGCTCGTGGTACGTCGCGAGGGTGTCTTCGTTCAGGATGCCGTTGATGAGGCGCTCGTAGGCGATGAACAGCAGCGACATCGCCGGGGCCTCGTAGATGCCGCGCGACTTCGCCTCGATGATGCGGTTCTCGATCTGGTCGCTCATGCCGAGGCCGTGGCGACCGCCGATGGTGTTCGCCTCCTGCACTAGCGCCACCGGGTCGGAGTACTCGACGCCGTTGATGGCGACCGGGCGGCCGGCTTCGAACGTGACGGTGACGTCTTCGGTCTCGATGGCGACCGACGGGTCCCAGAACTTGACGCCCATGATGGGGTCGACGGTCTCGAGCGAGACGTTCAGGTGCTCGAGGGTCTTGGCCTCGTGGGTGGCGCCCCAGATGTTGGCGTCGGTCGAGTACGCCTTCTCGGCGGAGTCGCGGTAGGGGAAGTCGCGGGCGACGAGCCAGTCGCTCATCTCTTTGCGGCCGCCGAGCTCGGTGACGAAGTCGGCGTCGAGCCACGGCTTGTAGATGCGCAGGCGCGGGTTGGCGAGCAGGCCGTAGCGGTAGAACCGCTCGATGTCGTTGCCCTTGTAGGTCGAGCCGTCGCCCCAGATGTCGACGCCGTCTTCCTTCATGGCGCGCACCAGCAGCGTGCCGGTGACGGCGCGGCCGAGGGGCGTGGTGTTGAAGTACGTCTTGCCACCGGAACGGATGTGGAACGCGCCGCAGGCGAGGGCGACGAAGCCCTCTTCGACCAGGGCGGTCTTGCAGTCGACGAGGCGCGATTCGGCGGCGCCGTACTCGAGCGCGCGGCCCGGGATCGACTCGATGTCGTCTTCGTCGTACTGCCCGAGGTCGCCGGTGTACGTGTACGGCACGGCGCCCTTCTCGCGCATCCACGCGACGGCCACGGAGGTGTCGAGTCCTCCGGAGAAAGCGATGCCGACGCGCTCGCCGACGGGCAGGGACTGGAGGACCTTGGACATGCTCTCCAGTCTACGGCGGGCGGCGTGTCGCTCTCGAATGCGTGACGGCATCCGTCCGGGATGGGGATGGATGCCGGGGCGCGCCGTTCCGTGCGGGAGCAGTGCGCACGACGGGGGAAGTGGGAGAGTAGGCGCATGGGCGGAGCAGTGCTGTGGGGCGTGGTCGCGGCGGCGCCGCTGTTCATCGGTGCCGTGCTCGCGCTGCTGCGAAAATGGCCGCCGCGCTGGCTCGGTATCGTGCTCGGCTTCGGCGCCGGCGCCCTGATGGCCTCGATCGCCTTCGAACTGTGGGAGGAAGGGCTCGACCTCGCCGGCCCCATCCCGCTCGTCGTCGGTGTCGCCCTCGGCGCCCTCAGCTACTACATCGCCGACCGCATCCTCGACGCGCGCGCTGCGAAGAAGAAGGAGCAGGCGGGTGGCGGTCAGCTCGCCGTCGGAGCCCTGCTCGACGGCATCCCCGAACAGCTCGTCCTCGGCATCGGCCTCGCATCCGGCGAACCGGTGAGCATCGCGCTCGTCGTCGCCATCCTCGTCTCGAACCTCCCCGAGTCGATCGGCTCGGCCGCCGACCTGCTCGAAGGCGGCATGGCGAAGTCGCGCGTGCTGTGGCTGTGGGCGGGCGTCGCCGTGATCTGCGCCGTCGCAACCGTCGCCGGTTTCGGGCTCGCGAGCGTCACCGGCGATGAGTTCCGCGCCGCAGCGAGCGGATTCGCCGCCGGTGCGCTGCTCGTCATGCTCGTCGACTCGATGGTTCCCGAGGCGCAGTCCAAGGCCAAGGAGTCGACCGGGCTCGCCACCGTGCTCGGCTTCGCGCTCGCCGCGGGCCTCGCGCTCGCGTCCTGATTCGCGGAGTCTTCGTGGGGGCGCTTGGACAGGCTCAGCGACCCAGTGGGGTGGGCTCAGCGACGCGCTACCCGCCACCCGGCGGACGCCCGCCCCGCGATCGGCTGCGACTGGCGGGTTACCCTCGAACGAGCGCTGCAGGATGCTGGCGACACGCCAACTCGAGGCGACCGAGAACGAAGGAGTTCCGATGACTGAGACAACCCTGCGCCGCCCGCCGTTCGACCCGGAGCTGGAGGCCGCGCTCGCACTCGTCGGCGACCAGATGCCGTCGACCCTCACGCCGGAGATGATTCCCCTGATGCGGCAGTCGCCGGTCGGCGGGGGTGAGGAGATCTTCGAGGTGCTCGCCGAGCGCGGCTTCGGCTGGCGCGACATCACGATCGCCGGTCACGAGGGCGGCGAGATCGTCGTCACCGTCATCGAGAAGGAGGGGCGCACGGGCACCGGCCCGGGGTTCTTCCACACCCACGGCGGCGGCATGATCATCGGCAACCGGTGGCTCGGGGTGGTCGGCTTCCTCGACTGGGCCGAGCGCTTCAACGGTGTCATCGTCACCGTCGAATACCGACTGGCACCCGAGTTCCCCGACCCGACGCCCGTCGAGGATTGCTACGCCGCGCTGGTGTGGACCGCCGAGAACGCAGCCGAACTGGGTATCGACCTCACGCGTCTGCTGATTGGCGGGGCCAGCGCCGGAGGTGGCCTCGCGGCGGGCACGACCCTGCTCGCCCGCGATCGGAAGGGGCCTGCGCTCATCGGCCAGCTGCTCATCTACCCGATGCTCGACGACCGCGACGAGTCGGTGTCGACGCAGCAGATCGACGGTGTCGGCATCTGGGACCGCGGCTCCAACATCACCGGCTGGACGGCGCTGCTCGGTGACCGCGTCGGCACCGACGACGTGTCGATCTACGCCGCGCCCGCCCGCGCCACCGACCTCTCCGATCTTCCCCCGGCGTTCATCGACTGCGGGAGCGCCGAGGTGTTCCGCGATGAAGACGTCGCCTACGCCACCGAGCTGTGGGCAGCGGGTGTGCAGGCCGAACTGCACGTCTGGGCGGGCGGGTTCCACGGGTTCGACATGTTCGCTCCGCATGCTGCGGTCTCGCAGGCGATGCTCGCCGCTCGCGACAACTGGGTGAACCGCCTGCTCGGGTGATGACCCCCTAGGGTGGAATTCCCGCGCGATGGAGCCCGACATGCAAGATCTGCTGGGGCGGCTCACCGCCCTCGACCCGGATGCGAGCGAGACCCTCAAGGTCGTGTCCTATTTCGACGCGCTCGTGGCCCGCTCGGTGGGCATCGAAAGCATGCTGCGGGGAGCTGCCGTGCTGAGCGGAGCGACCGTCGGGCACCGCGACGCCCGGCAGATCATCCGGGTGCGCGCCGACGGCGTGCGTATCGAAGCCGCAGAGCCGACCGGCGAATGGGCCGTCCGTGACAGCGGTGCTGATGCCGTCGCCTGGATCGAACGGCACGGCACCCCTCACGCGAACGACGCGATGATCCTCGAGCGCCTCACACTGGCGCTCGGCATCATCCGTGCACGCCGTGCCGGAGACGCGGAGAGCGCGGTCGAGCTGGTCATCAGCGGCTTCGCGAGCGCGGGTGAGCGGGCGTCGGCAGCATCGCGGTTGCGCCTGCCGACGGGACCGCTGCGAGTGATCGCCTCCCCGCCCGATCCGGAACCTCGGCCGCAGCATCCGTCTGCCGTCGTCGCCACCCGGCACGGACTGACGCGGGCGACCATCATCGGCGCCGAGGCCGACGGTGCCGATGCCTGGATCGAGCCCGACCTGCGTCTCGGCATCGGAACGGCAGCATCCGTCGAGAGCCTCGCGGAATCCTGGGAGGCGGCGCTCGTGGCGGCGCGCCTCACGACGGCGTCGGAGCCGGTGCAGCAGGCTGACGACCTCGGCGCGCTGCTGCTCGTCGCGCAGGGGGCGGGTGGCGCTCGGCATCCGGATGCCGTGGCCCTCGCGAACCTCGATGATCGCCGCCGTGAGCTGCTCGATGCCGTTGTCGATGCGCAGAGCGTGCGAGCGGCGGCGATGCGCCTCGGCCGCCATCACTCGAGCGTGCAGGAGCAGCTCGCGGTGCTCGTCGAGATGCTCGGGTACGACCCTCGGACGCCGCTCGGCCAGGCACGTTTCGTCGCTGCGCGCATGCTGCTGCGGCTCGGCGACTGAGCGGTGCTCAGTACCCGGGGTACTCCGTGAGCTTCTGCTCGAACTCTTCGCGGTCGTCCTCGCTGAGCACGGCGCTGCCGAGCACGAACAGCTGCAGCCCTTCGAGCGGCTCGCCGGTGCGGGCGTTCTGCGCCTCGCGTTCGGCGAGGAAGTTGCCCGAGGAGTCGTTCGACAGGTCGTAGATGTTGGCGTAGAACCGCAGGGGGTCGGGGTAGTTCTCGGTGTACGACTCCCACGTGTGCTGCGTGCGGGGGTCGTCGCTGCCGTAGAGCTTGGTGATCATCGTCGGATCGATGCCCGAGTTCGTCGGGTCGTTGAAGGCGTAGAGCCCGTAGAGACCGTGCTCCTGCACGACCTGGTCGACGATGTCCATGACCGCGAGCTTGCGGTCGTACCCTTCGATCGGTTCGACCGTGGCCCACCCCACCGACGTGTACTCGTAGAGCATCGATTCGCCGCCGTAGCCGTTGCGCTCGGGGCGCAGATCTTCGTCGTCGACCTTCACCCAGGTGTACCCGAAGCGTGCGGTCAGGCGGTCGCGGATGGCGGTGAACAGGCTGTCGGCTTCGGCCCGCACCTCTTCGAGCGACTGCTGGTTGAGCACGGACTGCGAGTCGGTGCCCTTGATGCCGGGATAGGCCTCGGCGTGCTTCTGCTCTTCGGTCTTCACACCGTCGTAGTTGCCGGTGGCCGAGGAGTTCAATGCGCTCAGTCCGCCGACGGTGGCCACGTTGAAGAGGATCGCGATGACGAGGGCGATCGCGCCGAACATCCGTCCGCGCGGGGTGAACAGCGAGGCGACGATCACGGCGACGACGATCAGCTGCAGGGCGAGCATCGTGACGCTGTAGACGATGTCGGTGCCGCCGGCGAGAAGCGTGCCGAGCAGGATCAGGGCGAACAGGATGCTGCCGAGCAGGGCGATCCAACCGATCGCGTTCGCGGGCTTCTTCGGCTCATCGCTCGCGGCCGGTGTCGCCACGGGAGGGGCGAACGGCGGTGCCTGAACCGGACCCTGCGGTCGGCGCGCCCCGCGGTAACCGCCGGGCGGCGGGACGGGAGGGGCGCCCTCGGTGCCGGCGACGTAGCGCGCCCGCTGGCGTTCGTGATCCATCACCATGGCTTGTCCGTTCCCCCGCCGGGGGCGTCGTCGCCCTGCTGCTGGTCGCGCTCCTGCGTGCCCTGCTCGAGCTTGTCCTGCAGCTCCTGCAGCTTCTGCTCGTCGGGCTGCGGCTGCTGCGGCTCTTCTTCGGGCTCGCCGTCTTCGGGCTGCTGCTCCTGCTGCTGTTCCTGCTGTTGCTGCTTCTTCTTGAGGCGGTCCTCGGAGTTGTCGAGGGTGTCTTCCATGTCGCGGTTCGGGTCGGACGACTGCTTCTGCGCCTCGTCGCTGTTGCACTCCTCGGGGGTCTCGACGACCACCGTGAGTGCCTCGCCGTAGAGCTGCGCGGCACCCGCGCCATCGCCGCCCTCGCGCGCAGCATCGCCCATGCGCTCGATCACGAGTGCGAGGTTGATGCGCACGCCGCACACCTCGAGTCCGTTCGCGAGTTCGAGGGCTTCTTCGAGCTTGGCCCGTGCGTCGGGCAGCTCCTCGGCGCCGGCCAGCGCCGTGCCGATGTTGAACGGCGCCTTGTACGGCTCGAACCAGTTGAGGAATTCCAGACCGCGCGCGGCCGACTCCGAGCCCGCGTAGTCGTCGACGACGTAGGCGCTGATCGACTGGTGCGCGATGGCGTACATGCTCAGCAGCTTGCCCACGAAGAACAGCGAGGCGAGGGTGAGCGGCAGCGTGCCGATCGCGATCCAGCGGCGGATGCTCCGGCGGCGGCGGTTCGAGGCGATCAGGGCGGCGGCTGATGCCTGGGCGTCGGCCTGGGCGTCGGTCTTCACGTCGGTCTTCACGTCGGTCACGAGGCATCACCGCCCTTCGTGGGGGCTGCTTCGACGGGGGTGGTGGGGGCGACGGGCGGCGCGGAGGGTGCCGACCGGGGCGTGCTGAGGCCCCGCAGTCGCACGATCAGCATGGTCGCGCGGGTGAGCTCGATGCCCAGGAGGGCGATGATGAGCAGCGCGGCGATCCAGTACAGCTCGGTCACGTTGCCGACCTCACCCGCTTCGGCATAACTGGTGGTGGTGCTGGGTGCCTCGGGCAGTTCGGGTTCGGTGTCGGCCGTGCGCAGCTCGAACGGCACATCCAGCTGGCCCGCCAGCGTCTCGAGGTTCGCCTCGTCGATCACCGACATCGCTTCGGATCCCTGGTATTCGATGTACTCGTCGTCGCCCTGGAAGCCGCCGCTCGTGATGAGCATCCGGCCGCCCTCGGCGGTGCCGTACCCGAAGACCGCTCCCGCGTCGGTGTACTTCGCGCTGGAGGCGAACGACTCGGGCTCGGACGAGACCGTCTGCTCGCCGTCGCCGAAGTAGAACACCATGCGCGACCGATCGGGAGAGGCTTCGGCGGCCGAGGCGAGCGTCTCCGACAGCAGAGGGGCGGCGATGCCGATCGAGCTGCCGCGCGACTGCGCCGTGACCTCGGGGCGCAGCACGTCGAGCGAGCCGACCAGTGCCGTGGTGTCGGTGGTCAACGGCATCCGCAATTCGGCGGCCGCGTCGAACGTGATGAGGGCGAAGCGTGCGCCGGGGTACTCCTCGATGAGCGCCTTCACGTCGGCGCGCACGCCGTCGAGGCGCGGCTCGCCGTCGGCCCAGTCCTCGGCGACGATGCTGGCGGTCGTGTCGACGACCAGCACGATGTCGGTGTCGGTCGCCAGCGTCTGGGTGGCGCCCCCGGGGATGCCGGGGCGCAGCAGCATGACGAAACATGCGAGCACCATCACGAGACGCAGCGCCCAGAGGGTGCGGTGGTTGCGCACCCGGGTGCCGGCGTCACCTGCCGACGGGCCGATCGCGGCGGCGCGCGGCCCGCGCACCAGGATCCAGACGATCAGCGCCGCGACGGGCGCGAACAGCAGGATGAGGAGGAAGACGTTGAGGGCGGGTTGGAAGATCACAGTCGCACCCTCCACAGCAGGATCACGAACGAGAGCAGCGCGATCGACATCACGACGATCCAGAGGTTCGGGGTGTCTGTCCAAACGACCTGAGCCTCGCCGCGCAGTTCGGTGGCGTCCTGCTCGCGCACCTGCTCGACGATGTCGCTCACCGTGGTGGTCTCGCGCAGGCCGTAGGCCGCACCCCCAGTCGACTCGGCCGCGGCGGAGAGCTCGGCGCTGACATCGGCGTCTTTGCCCAGCACCGGGTTGAGCGCGAAGACCCGCACGCCCTGCGAGGCGGCGTAGGCGGCGGCCTCTTCGAGGGTCACGATCGAGGCGCCGTTGACCTCGTTGTCGGTGGCGAAGATCACCGAGCGCGACCGCTCGTCGTCGGGGTGGTCGAAGCCCATCGCGCAGGCGGCGAGGCCGTCGCCGATCAGCGAGGCGCCGTTGCCGTTGAGCGTGCCGACCCAGTGCTCGGGAATCTGATCGACGTAATCGAAGCTCTCGCGGATGCTCTCGAGGTGCGTGCGGATGAAGTCGTAGTCGTCGGTGAGGGGGAAGATCTGCACGGGCGAGCTGTTGAAGATGGTCAGTCCGATGCGCTCGCCCTCGAACCCGTCGAGCAGCTCTTCGAACACCGACAGCACCTCGACGTCGACCTCGGACATCGAGCCCGACACGTCGAGGCAGAGCATGATGTCGCGGCTCGTGTTCACCGGCTGGATGGTCTGCGACGACATGGGTCGTGCCGCCACGACACCGGCGGTCACGACGGTGAGCGCGCCGAGCAGCAGGATGCCGGAGAGCGCGAGCATGCGTCGCGAGAGCGCCTCGCGGAACGCGGGCAGGGAGCGCAGCCGTTCGGCGCGGGCGATGCGTGCGCGGTCACCGCTGGTCGCGTCACCGCGTCGCCGTAGGCCGAGAGCCAGACCGATGCCGAGGGCGACGAGCACCACGCCGGCGGCGACGATGATCAGCCAGAAGTTCGCTAGTGCCATGAACGCACCACCGCTCGTGCTGCTTCGGCGCCGGCCAACGGATCGATCGGCGGACCCTGGCGGAAGATGCTCGGGTAGTAGTGGCGGCGCATCGCGTCGATCAGCGCGGGGTGCACGCCGCGCGCGACGAGGTCGTCGAGCGACAGCACCGGCGCTTCGAGACCGCTGTACTCGTTGACGAAGGTGCGCACGACGCGGCTCAGCTCGAGGTTCGCGTTGCGCGGTGAGAGCCGCTTCTCGCGATAGTCGGTCTCGATCTGCTGCACGCGTTCGAGGTACTCCGTGCGCAGCTGGCTGAGCACGTCGGCGGGGAAGAAGTTCGGCAGTTGCTCATCGCCGGCGGCGATCTTGCGCGGCCGGGTGAGAGCGATCACGATCCACACGGCGGCGACGAGCAGGGCGAGGATGCCGAATGCCAGCAGCATCCATCCCCAGCTGTACTGCGCCGGCGGGTAGAACTCATCAGGAGCGGGCATGAGACCTCCCGCTCGACCTGTTCAGCGCGCCGTGCAGCAGGCGGAGCAGTTGCGGCACCGCGTGCTCCTGGCTCTCGAGCACCGCGTGGCTGATCTCGAGCCGCTTGAGGGTCTCGGCCAGATGCGCGGCCTCGGCCTGCGTCTGCGCGGTCAGCTGCTGCACGATGTCGCGATCGCCCTGCACGAAGTCGGGCACGTCCCAGCTGCTGTCGACGTCGCTGCGGATGCGGCCGGTGGCGTGATCGAGCACGGGCTCCGCGTCGCGGAGGGTGAGCCACAGCACGTCGTGCTGCACGCGCAGTCGGCGCAGCATCCGCTCGGTCTCGCTCGTGATGGGCGCCTCGTCGGTGACGACGACGACGATCATGCGCCGGGAGACCGTGCGAGTGACGTACGACAGCAGGCCGTCGCGGTCGTTGGGCGCGGTGCTCCGATCGGTCGCCGTGCTGATCGTCTGCAGCGCGTGCTCGAGAGCACCCTCGCTGCGGGCGGGCGGCAGCCGACGCGCTCGTGAGGCGTCGCCGTACACGGCCGTGAAATCGTCGCCGTGGCGCAGCGTGAGCACCCCGAGCGCTCCGGTCGCCATGATCGCGAGGTCTTTCTTCGGCTGCTCGTCGGCCGCGAGGGCCGTCATCGAACGGCCCGTGTCGACCACGAACAGCACGGTGTGCATGCGCATCGCGCGGGAACGCTTGACCAGCGGTGTGCCCTGGCGGGCCGTGGCGCGCCAGTCGATGTCGCGCACCTGATCGCCGTACTCGTACTTGCGCAGGTCTTCGAAGTCGAGGCTCCGGCCACGCAGCAGCGACGCGTGCGCGCCGTCGAGCGCGTGCATCGACTTTCGCGACGAGTGGATGAAGAGCTTGCTCTTCACCTGCGTGATCAGACTGGCCATGGGTGTCTTCGTGGGTCCCTGAAGTGTCGAGGTGTCGAAGGTCAGGGAGTGGGGACGGCGGCGAAGATCTCGTCGATGATCTCTTCGCTGCGGATGCCCTCGGCGTCGGCCTCGAACGTCAGCAGAACGCGGTGACGGAGGATGAGGTGACGCAGTTCCCGGATGTCTTCGGGCAGAACGTGCGAGCGGCCCTTCAGCAGCGCGAGCGCGCGAGACGCCTGCAGGAACGCGATGCTCGCACGCGGGCTCGCCCCGTACTTGATGAAGCGCGCCCGGTCTTCGCCGATGTACGGCGCGGGATTGCGGGTCACGTACGCGATCGAGACGATGTAGTTGCGGATCGCGGGGTCGACGTAGATGCGGCTCGCGACGTCTTGCAGCAGGTGCACGTCGTCGAGCGTGATGGCGCTCGACACGTGGCGGTCGGGGTCGAGCACACCGGAGTCGATGCGTCCGAGGATCTCGAACTCCTCGGCCGGGCTCGGGTACTCGACGATCTCCTTCAGCAGGAAGCGGTCCATCTGGGCCTCGGGCAGCTCGTAGGTGCCCTCCTGCTCGATCGGGTTCTGCGTCGCGATCACGAGGAACGGCTTGGGCAGGTGATGCACCTCGCCGCCGATCGTGGTCTGGTGCTCCTGCATGGCCTCGAGCATCGCGCTCTGGGTCTTGGCGCTGGAACGGTTGATCTCGTCGAGCAGCACGAAGTTCGCGTGCACCGGGCCGAGCACGGTGCGGAACGAGCCGGTCGCGGCGTCGTAGATCTGGTTGCCCGTGATGTCGCTGGGCAGCAGGTCGGGCGTGCACTGGATGCGCTTGAACTGCGCCTGCACAGTGTCGGCGAGGGTGCTCGCCGCGGTGGTCTTGGCGAGGCCGGGCACGCTCTCGAGAAGGATGTGGCCGCCCGCGATCAGCGAGATCAGCAGGCTCATGCGCAGGCGTTCCTGGCCGACCATCTTCGCCGAGTATGCGTCGGAGACGACCTTCAGGATCGACCCGGCACGGTTCATCTCGGCATCCGTCGGGGCTCCCTTGTCGGCAGCATCCGCCTTCGGGGCCGGTGCGGATGCCGGTGCCGGTGCGGATGCCGGGGCGGGAGGTGCCGCCGGGGCTGGAGGCGCAGCCGGTGCGGGCGGCGCCGAGCGCTGCTCACTGCGCAGGCCGGGCGCGGGCGGGGGCGGAGGGGCCGAGTTCGTCGACGGGTCCGGCGCGTAGGGCTCGTTCATCTGCAGTCTCCTCTTTCACGCGGGGAAACATCGCGTCCTTCCCCCGTCCCCAGGGTAATGGCATCCTCCGACACCACGGTCACGCGGGCATGGGGAGCGCTGCCCACCCTGTCGTGCCGCTCGGGTTTCCGTACTTTATGTACATCACGACGCTATTGTCACTAATGCCTCTATACTGGGGTGATGATCACGATCAGCCGCAGTGTCCCCTCGAAAGATCTGCGCGACAGCCTCGCCGATGTGCTCGGTGGTGTCGCTTATGGAGCCGAGCGGGTGGGCGTTACGCGTCACGGTAAGCTCACCGCCGTCGTGATCAGCGTCGAAGACCTCGAGCTCCTCGAAGAACTGGAGGCTGCGCGAGACAGTGCTGAGTTCCGTGCTGCGAAGGCCGCTGACGACGGCGAGCGCATCACGCTCGACGACCTCCGCGCCGAACTGTCGTGACGCACTATTCCGTCGAGCTCACGAGCGCAGCCGCCAAAGAGATCCGCAAGCTCGATCCGAGCATCCGTCGCCGGATTCTCTACGGGATCTCCGCACTGGAACGTGACCCCCGTCCACCTGGTGTGCGAAAGCTCGCGGGCTTCGGCGATGCGTGGCGCATTCGCATCGGTGACTACCGCGTGCTGTACGAGGTCGTCGACTCGCGCGTCATCGTCACGGTGTTCCGAATCGCGCATCGGCGCGACGTCTACGACGGACTCTGATTCGCACGCGGGTGAACGCCCGCTCGAGACAGTGGCATCCCCCGATGACATCACGCGAAAACTTCTTTCTCACACGCCGGTATACCGATACTCTCCCCCTGGGGACGCGCTTACGGATCACCACGGAGGATGCGGATGAGCGAGCACGGCACGGTCGGGGAAAAAGCAGAAGGCCGACCGCGGCGCGCGCGCCCGGGATTGAGCATCCAATCCAAACTCCTCATCATGCTGCTGGCGGTGAGTCTGATCTCGTCGATCGTCGTCGGTGCGATCGGCTTCGTCAACGGACGCCAATCGCTGAATGATGCCGCGGTCGATCAGCTCATCACCATCCGCTCGATGCGCGGTGCCGAGATCACCGATGCGCTCGAGACCGTCAAGCGCGACGCGTCGCTGCACTCCCGCAACCTCAGCGCCCAGACCCTCTCGACCGAGATCAACGCGGGATACGCCGAACTGCAGGAGCAGCAGCCGGATCCGGCTGAACGGGAAGCGCTCGAGACCTACTACGCCGACGTGTTCATCCCCGAACTGGAGGCGCGCACCGGCGACTCGTACGGAGACGAAGCGTTCATCCCCGAGTCCGCCGCGGGCCAGCACCTGCAGTCGCTCTTCACGACGCAGAACCAGGACTTCGATGCCGACTACGACACTCTGCTGGCCGACAACGATCCGGGCGACGGCTCTGCCTATGCCGCAGTGGCCGAGCGATACGGCGACTACCTGGCCCGGCTCGTGAACGAAGCGGGCTACGAGGATGCCCTGTTGATGAACCTCGACGGCGACATCGTCTTCTCGGCCTACAAGGGCGCCGAGCTCGGCAGCAACCTGCTCACCGGCCCCTATCGCGACACCGTACTCGCGTCCGCGTACGCCGAAGCGATCGCGACCAACTCGGTCAGCACGGTGATACTCACCGACTTCGAGCGCTGGGTGCCGTCGCTCGGTGTGCCGACGATGTGGGTCATCTCTCCCGTGGGCAACGACAGCCGCATCACCGGGGCGCTCGCCTTCCAGGTGTCGATCGACACGATCAACGACCTCACCACCGGCTCCGAGCAGTGGAAGGAACAGGGCCTCGGAGACACCGGCGAGGTGTATCTCGTCGGACGCGATGATCTGATGCGCAGCAACTCGCGTCGACTCATCGAGAATCCGGAGACCTACGCCGAGATCGCGGTCAATGGCGGTGTGCCGCCGAGCGTGGCCGAGCGGGCGGTCGAGGTGAACGGCACGGTGCTGCTGCAGCAGGTCAACACGCAGGCGGTCACGGATGCCCAGGCCGGGCGCTCCGGCACCATCATCGGCCGCGACTATCTCGGGGGCGAGAGCGTGACCGCGTATGCCCCGCTCGAGGTCGAGGGATTGGACTGGGTGATCATCGCCCGGATCGACAGCGCCGAGGCCTTCGCTCCGGTGAGCGACTTCACCCGCACCGTGCTGCTGTCGCTCCTCGGCATCCTGCTCGGCGTCTCGCTGCTCTCGCTGCTGCTGGCCCAGGTCTTCACCCGACCGATCCACCGTCTGGTCGGGGCGGTGCACCGGGTCGCCGAGGGCGACCTCGACGTGCAGGTGCCGAAGGGTTCGCGCGATGAGTTCGGTGACCTCGGTTCGGCGTTCAACGACATGGCGTCGAGCCTGCGCATCAAGCAGGAACTCATCGAAGAGCAACAAGCCGAGAACGAGAAGCTGCTGCTCACCCTCATGCCCGAGAGCGTCGCCGCGAAGTACAAGAAGGGCGACGAGTCGATCTCCGAGGCGCACGAGAACGTGTCGGTGGTGTTCGCCGAGCTCATCGGGTTCGATGACTACACGCGCGGTCTCAGCCCCGAACAGGAGATCGGCCACCTCAACACCCTCATGCGGGGGTTCGACGAGGCCGCCGAGAAGGCCGGTGTCGAGAAGGTCCGCACGCTGCGTGGCGGCTACCTCGCGTCGTCGGGACTCGTCGTGCCGCGCGTCGACAACGTGCGCCGCAGCGTCGACTTCGCCCGCCACCTGCTCGGTGTCGTCGCACGCTTCAACGCGCAGAACGGCTCGTCGATCGCCATCCGTGCCGGCGTCGACACCGGCACGGTCACGAGCGGCCTCGTCGGGCGCACCAGCCTGGCGTACGACCTGTGGGGCGATGCGGTGAACCTCGCCTACCGGGTGCGTTCGGTGAGCGGCGACCCCGGTGTGTATGTCAGCCAGACCGTCTACGACCGCACGCGCGAGATCTTCACCTTCGTCGAAGCGGGCACCGTCGAGACGCACGGGGCGACCGAGACCGTCTGGAAGGTGGCGTGACATGCTCGACGAGGCCTTCCGCGACGGGTGGGGCTGGTGGGTCGTCACCCTCGCGCTCGGTGTGCCGGTGCTGCTGGTGGTGCTCACCGAGCTGATCAACGGGCTGCGTCGTCGCGGCAGCGCGCTCGCCGGACCGCTGCGCCTGCTGCGCAACGGCGTGATCCCGGTCGGTGCGCTGTTCGCGCTGCTCGCGTTCGCGATCCAGTCGCCCTCGGAGCAGGTGTGGACGCGCGTCGTCGCGACCGTGTTCGGTTTCCTCGTGATCCTGCTGGTGCTGTCGTCGTTCAACGTGGCGCTGTTCACGCACGCGGCCGATGACTCGTGGCGCAAGCGCATCCCGACGATCTTCGTCGAGATCGCGCGGCTGATCCTCGTCGCGCTCGGGCTCGCCCTGCTGTTCTCGTGGGTGTGGGATGCCGATGTCGGCGGGCTCATCACGGCTCTCGGAGTCGGCTCGATCGTCATCGGCCTCGCCCTGCAGAACGCCGTCGGCGGTGTGATCTCGGGTCTGCTGCTGCTGTTCGAGCAGCCGTTCAAGATCGGCGACTTCCTCGACACCGGCGGTGCAAAGGGTCGCGTGGTCGAGGTCAACTGGCGGGCCGTGCACATCGACACCGGGTCGGGCATCCAGATCGTCCCGAACTCCACACTCTCGGGCGCCTCATTCACGAACCTCAGCGAGCCCGACGGGCCGTACTCCGCCGCGACGTCGGTCACCTTCTCCACCGACGACCCGCCGCACGAGGTGATGGCGCTGCTGATCGAGGTGGCGGATGCTCTGCCGATGCGAGTGCCCCGAGAACGGGCATCCGTCAGCTATTCGGGGGCGGGCGCGTACGGCGTCTCGATTCCGGTGGCCGGGCCGGCGGATGCTTCGCGCACCCTCTCGACCTATCTGTCGTGGCTCTGGTACGCCGCCCGCCGCCACGGATTCGCCCTCGACGGCGACGCGACCGATCCGATCGCCGAGCCCGGTCGGCTCGCCGAAGCCCTCGATGCCGTCTCCGCGACGCTGCACCTGCGTGACGACGACCGTGAGGCGCTGCTCGACTCGGCCGTCCTCGAACGCTACGGCGTCGGCGAGGTCGTGCTGCCGAGCGGCGTGGTGCCCGATGAGGTGCGGGTCGTCGTCTCGGGTCGTGCGACGCTGGCGCTCGAGGTCGACGGGGGCCGGGTCGAGTTCGCCAGTGCCGAGAAGGGCGACATCATCGGCCAGACGGCGCTCACCCGCGAACGCACGCAGGCGGTCACCGTTGCCGGCGAGATCCTCACCGTCGTCGTGCTTCCGCTCGACACGGTCGACGAGTTGATCCGTGCTCGCCCGCGCCTCGCGGCCGAGATCGGGGAATCGCTCGAGCTCAAGCGCACACTCGCGGCTGATCGGCTCGCGTCGCTCGACCTCGCGCGGGGGTCGATCGGGCGAGGCTCGATCTCGCGGGGATGAGGCTCGTTCTGGGTCGCTCAGCGCTTGCCGGGGCGTCGGGCTGGCACCGCTCAGTGCGCGGTCGGGGCGCCCGACTGGCACTAACTCAGGACATCTGCGCGGTTCTGCCCCGATGTGAGGTGGATCGAGCCCGATTCGGCGCGTTCGTCCTGAGTTAGGGACGGCGCCGCGCGCCGCGAAGGCGCCCGATCCCGACCACGACGAGCGCGATGACGATGATCGCGGCCGCGATGGCCGCGATGTAGAGGCCCACCGAGGTCCAGCTCGACGTGTTCGGGTTGAGGAACGGGTACGGGTACCAGAAGGGTGTGGCGGTGAACGGGTCGGTGATGAACGGGCCACGCAGCAGCGTGTAAGCCCCCCAGGCCAGGGGGAAGACGACCGCGAGGAGTGCTGTGCCCCAGCCGAGTGCGCGGCGGCGAGGCGCGAACAGCACGTCGAGCAGCATCACGATCGGGAGCACGACGTGCAGTGTCTCGCTCGTCCACACCTCGCTCGCGGAGTGGGAGGGGATGTTGCGCAGCAGCAGGTTGTAGACGATCCCGGTCGTGATCATGTAGGTGCTGCTGTAGGCGAGCAGCACGGCGAGCCAGCGGGGCTCGGTGCCGTCGCTTCGGCGGGTGCGCAGCATCCACGCGGCGCCGATCAGTAGGGCGACGGCCGCGATGAGGCCGGAGAGCGTGGTGAAGAAGCTGAAGAAGTTCGACACCGCCGTCGGGATGTCGCGTCCCCACTCGGTCGTCGCCGCCTGCGCGGTCGCGATCTCGCGCGTGAGCTGCCGCGCGAGGGCGGCGAGTGCGAGCAGGGCTGCGGCGATCCGCACGTAGGGCCACACAGTTCTCATCGTTCCTCCGACGTTCCGTGTTCGACATTCCGGTGGTCGAACCGTCGGACAACGTAGCCGCGATGAGGACGATGCGCGGCATCTCCGGGCGGTTCGCCATCATTCGGACGGGGTTCTCGGAATATCGCGAAGTTCGAGGAGTGATGCGGGCGGATTCGCTGTGGCGATCGGTATACCGATACGCCTGATGAGGGGGTGTTTCGGACCGCAGGATGAGGGTTCTTTTCGCGGCGGAGACACCCCCTTCGAGGCGGAGATGCCCCGACGTGAGCCGGCCTCGTCAGCCCTTCCGCCCTCAGCCCTTCCGCCCCCACCGCAGCCGGGTGACGAGCACGCCGAGCAGGCACAGCGCGCCACCGAGGAACATGAGCGGCGTCGGCACCTCGCCGAGGATCGCCCACGACATGAGGATCGCGATCGCCGGAACCACGTAGGTCGTCGCGGAGGTCTGGCCGGCGGTGCTGCGCTGCAGCACGTACGCCCAGGTGGTGAAGGCGATCGCCGTGGGGAAGATGCCGAGGTAGACGATCCAGAGCGTGGATTCGACCGGCGCGGTCTGCAGCGCCGTGATCAGGCTGCCCGTCCAGGGCAGGAGCGCGACGGTTCCCGCGACCGCACCGAAGAACGTCAGAGAGGTCGCGTCGGTGCCCGCGATCAGCAGACGCTTCTGCACGAGGGTGCACCCGGCGTACATCACGGCCGCGAGCAGGGCGAGCAGTAGACCGGTGATGTCGGGGCCCTCGCTGGTCGACGAGTTCATGCCGATGAGCACCACGCCGAGGAAGGCGATGGGCGCCCCGATGACGAGCGGCTTCGGGAACCCCTCGCGCAGGAACAGCCCGCTGAACACGACGACCATGAGCGGCGCGAGGTTCACGACCATCGCCGCGGTGCCGGCGTCGAGCGTGCGTTCGGCGGCGTTGAGCGCCAGGTTGTAGACGCAGAACCAGCCGACTCCCCAGACGACGATGAGCCACCAGTGCTTGCGGGCGGGAAGACGGATGCCGTGGCGCACCGCGATGATCGCGAGCACGACGCTGCCGACCGCCATGCGCAGCAGGGCGAGCGCGCCCGGGTCGAAGTGCGGGCCCGCGCCCCGGATGCCGATGAACGCCGACGCCCAGAGCACCACCGTCACCAGCGCGGCGACGAGCACGAGCGGGCCTTGCCTGGGCGGCGCGCTCGGGAGGGTGCCGCCTCGGGCGGGAACGGTCTTCGACATCCTCCGATGGTGTCATCGGCCTCCGACATTCGTCGATGCGCAGGAGCGACAGCATCCGTCGATATCCCGCCATGACCCGCACCGGGGGCGATGTCGGCACCTTCGATAGGATGGGGGAGCCCGACAAGGGCCAGCTCATCAGCCGGTGCAAACCCGGCGAAAGCAAGGGGGACACCCATGCCAGGAATCGTTATCGTCGGCGTGCAGTGGGGCGACGAAGGAAAGGGCAAGGCCACCGATCTGCTCGGTGACCGCACCGACTGGGTGGTGAAGTTCAACGGCGGCAACAACGCCGGGCACACCGTGGTCGTCGGCAACGAGAAGTACGCCCTGCACCTTCTGCCCTCCGGCATCCTCTCGCCCGGCGTGACCCCCGTGATCGGCAACGGCGTCGTCGTCGACCTCGAGGTGCTGTTCCACGAGCTCGAAGCCCTCGGCGCCCGCGGCATCGACGTCTCCCGCCTCAAGGTCAGCGCCAACGCGCACATCATCACGCAGTACCACCGCACGCTCGACAAGGTCACCGAGCGCTTCCTCGGCAAGCGCATGATCGGCACGACCGGTCGCGGCATCGGACCGGCCTACGCCGACAAGATCAACCGCGTCGGCATTCGCGTGCAAGACCTGTTCGACGAGAACATCCTGCGCCAGAAGGTCGAGGGAGCCCTCGACCAGAAGAACCACCTGCTGGTGAAGATCTTCAACCGTCGCGCGATCACGGCCGATGAGGTCGTCGAAGACCTGCTCTCGTACGCCGAGCGCCTACGCCCCATGGTCGCCGACACCGGCTACCTGCTCGCCGAGGCTCTCGGCCGCGGCGAGGTCGTCGTGTTCGAGGGCGGTCAGGCGACCATGCTCGACGTCGACCACGGCACCTACCCGTTCGTCACCTCGTCGTCGGCGACGGCGGGTGGCGCGGCCACCGGATCGGGCGTCGGCCCCGGCTCGCTCGACCGCATCGTCGGCATCGTCAAGGCGTACACGACGCGCGTCGGCTCCGGTCCCTTCCCGACCGAGCTGTTCGACGAGCAGGGCGAGTGGCTGCGCTCGCGCGGCTTCGAGTTCGGCACCACCACCGGGCGTCCGCGCCGCGTCGGCTGGTACGACGGCCCGATCACGCGCTACGCCACGCGCGTCAACGGCATCACCGACCTGGTGCTCACCAAGCTCGACATCCTCACCGGACTCGAGCAGATCCCCGTGTGCGTCGCCTACGACGTCGACGGCCAGCGGTTCGACGAGGTGCCGGTCAACCAGACCGACTTCCACCACGCGACCCCGGTGCTCGAGTACTTCCCCGGGTGGAGCGAAGACATCTCGACGGCGCGCACCTTCGACGACCTGCCGAAGAACGCCCAGGACTACGTGCTCGCCCTCGAGAAGATGAGCAACACGCGCATCTCGGTGATCGGCGTCGGCCCCGAGCGCGACCAGGTCATCGTCCGTCACGACCTGGTCGACTGACGCCCTCGACATGACGCGATTCTGGCTCGGCGGGTACGGCCCCGAGATGGACGGTGCCGCCGACGGCATCGGCCTGCTCGCGGGCGACGAGGGCCGCGAGGCGACCACGCTCGGCTACCGCGGGGTCGCCGCACGGGCCTCTTCGCCGTCGTGGCTGGCGCAGCATCCGTCACTCGATGTGGTCTACGCGGCGCTCGAGCATTCCGGGGCCGTGCAGGCGTTCGTGCGCACGGGCGAAGAGAAGCTGAAGCCACTGGGCGAAGCGATCCCCGTGGGCGAGGCCGTATGCCATATCGCGGTCGCCCCGAACGGCTCGTCGCTCGTCGCCAGCTGTTACGGCGACGGGCGGGTAGTGCGGTTCGGGATCGATGCCGACGGTCGCATCGTGCGGGCGAAGGCGGATGCCGCGGCGGCGCTGCGCGCAGCCCTGTTCGGCGACGAGTCGTATGACGAAGAGACGGGCGACGGTGCTGGCGACGGTGTTTCGGATGCTCCGAAGCCGGGCGTCGGGGTCGCAGCATCCGACCCGTACTCCCTGCCCGACCGGGCGTCGCACGCGCACTCGGCGGTGTTCCTGGCCGACGGACGCATCGCCACCACCGACCTCGGATTCGACCTCGTGCGCATCTGGCGCCCGTCGGCGACCGGGCTCACCCTCGACCACGAGGTCGTGCTACCCCTCGGCGTCGGTCCCCGCCACATGGTCGCCCACCCCAGCGGGCACCTGCATGTGGTGACCGAGTACTCCTGCGAGGTGTTCACCCTGGCCGCCGCACCCGATGGCACCTGGGGCGTGGTCTCATCGATTCTGTCGAGTCCGATCGCCGAGGTCGGATTCGACTTTCCCGCCGAGCTCGCCCGCACCCGCGACGGAGCATTCCTCTACACGGCGCTGCGCGGCAGCAACACGATCGCAGCGCTCCGAGTGCGCGCCGGCGGCGAGCAGCTCGAGTCGATCGCGCTCGCCGACTCCGGCGTCGACTGGCCGCGACACCACCTCGTGTTCGAGGGCAAGCTCGTCGTCGCGGGGCAGCGGTCCGACACGATCAGCCTGATCGACCTCGACGATCGCACGGGTGCGCCCCTCGGCATCCGTCACCGGGCGCCGGCTCCCACGCCGACGCACATCCTGCCGCGCCGCTGAGGTCGCAGCAGCAGCCTCCGCCGGGCGTGTGCGTGAGCGGGCGTCTTCATAACTCCGCAAGAACGACCGCTCCTGCGGCCGAATCGGCAGTTTCTTGCCCGAACCGGCTGATCTTTGAGGAGTTATGAACTGAAACGGGCCCGCATCGGCCACGGTTCGGTGAGACTCCGGCCCTAACTCAGGACAGTCGCCTCGCCCGCCGCTGCCCCTTGCCGCGGCGAGCCCGGAACGACGCGGTCGGCGGCGCCTCGCCCGCGGATCCCCCGCCGTCTGTCCTGAGTTGAGGACAGCCGCCGACCCACTCGACCCGGCCCGCCGCGACACGCCGCGCGGCAGGCCCGGGAACAACCACCCCGTGACACTGCGTTGCTGTTGAGCGAGACTGTTGGGCGGAGAGGCACGACCATGACTGCAGAGAAGACGAACGAATACGATCTGATCGTGCTGGGCGGAGGTCCGGTCGGCGAGAACGTCGCGGACCGCGCCGTGCAGGGCGGTCTCACGGCCATTATCGTCGAGAGCGAGCTCGTCGGCGGCGAGTGCTCGTACTGGGCGTGCATGCCCTCGAAGGCCCTGCTGCGGTCAGCGCAGGCGCTCCGCGCGGCCCAGCACGTGGCCGGTGCGAAAGAGGCCGTGACCGGCACCCTCGACGTGCGCGCGGTGTTCGACCGCCGTGATTCCTTCACGAGCAACTGGTCGGATGACGGCCAGGTCAAGTGGCTGGATTCCGCGGGCATCGACCTGGCCCGCGGCCACGGCCGCCTCTCGGGTGAGCGCGAGGTCACGGTGACCGATTCCGACGGTGGCACGCGTGTGCTGCACGCCCGCCACGCGGTCGCGATCAGTACGGGGTCGGATGCCGTCATCCCCCCGATCCCCGGTCTGCGTGATGTGTCTCCGTGGACGAGCCGCGAGGCCACGAGCGCCGAGGAACTGCCCGACTCCCTCGCCGTGATCGGCGGCGGGGTCGTGGCGGTCGAGATGGCGACGGCGTATGCCGCGCTCGGTTCGACGGTCACGCTCATCGCGCGCAGCGGACTACTGACCACGATGGAGCCGTTCGCGGGCGAGCGCGTTGCCGCGGGTCTGCGCGAGCTGGGTGTCGACGTGCGTCTGAACACCGGAACGACGGCCGTGCGCCGTGATGAGGCCGGCGTGACGATCACGCTCGACGACGACAGCGAGGTGACGGCGGCGGAGGTTCTGGTCGCGACCGGTCGCTCTCCGCGCAGCGGCGACATCGGACTCGAGACCGCGGGTCTGGAGCCGGGCGGGTGGATCACGACGGATGACACGCTGCGCGTGCCCGGATCGGACTGGCTGTACGCGGTGGGCGATGTCAACGGCCGCGTGCTGCTGACCCACCAGGGCAAGTACCAGGCGCGGGCGGCGGGCGATGTGATCGCCGCGCGGGCGCTCGGCGAGACGGTGGATGACGGCGCCTGGGGCAAGCATGCGGCCACGGCCGATCACGCCGCCGTGCCGCAGGTGACGTTCTCGATTCCCGAGGTGGGGTCGGTGGGGCTGACGGAGAAGGACGCCCACGAGGCCGGCCACGAGGTGGCGGTCGTCGACTACGAACTCGGATCGATCGCCGGCGCGAGCCTCTACGAGGACGGGTTCGACGGACAGGCCCGTCTCGTCATCGACACCGCCCGCGATGTCGTGATCGGGGCGACCTTCGTCGGACCCGAGGTGGCCGAGCTCGTGCAGGCGGCGACGATCGCGATCGTGGGAGAGGTGCCGATCAAGCGCCTCTGGCACGCCGTGCCGTCGTACCCCACGGTCAGCGAGATCTGGCTGCGCCTGCTGGAGGGCTACGGGCGGGCTTCGGCGTGAACGGCATCCGATCCGAATCGGCATCCGCTCCGAACAGATCACGGAGGCACTGCGATTCCGTGCGCACGGAAATCGGATTGTTTCCCACATTGACGGTCGGGAGCGCAACCCCGAACCCAATGTCGCAGACCTCTTATACGCTCTAACCCACATCCCAGGAGGCAGGACCATGAAGGCTGTACTCGCAGGAACCGTGATCGCCGAGGCCGACGAAAGCGATCTTTTCCGCATCGAAGGCAACTGGTACTTCCCGCCAGCTTCGATCACGCCCGGGGCGCTCGTCGAGAGCCCCACGCCCTACACCTGTCCGTGGAAGGGCGCCGCGCAGTACTTCTCGGTGCAGGCGGGCGATGAGTTGCACAAAGACCTCGCGTGGTCGTACCCGACGCCTTATCCCGCCGGCTTCGAGCGCGTGGGCGGCGACTACTCGGGCTATGTCGCTTTCGCCCCGGGGGTGGACGTCTCGGCCTGACCGGCCGACGGCATCCGCACCTGCTCTCATCGATCCCCCGACTGGAGACCAGCCATGATCGAGTTCCGCAACGTCACGAAGCAGTTCCCCGACGGAACGCTCGCCGTCCAAGACTTCAGCCTGGTGCTGCCGTCGCGCAAGACGACGGTGTTCGTCGGTTCGTCGGGCTGCGGCAAGACCACGTTGCTGCGCATGATCAACCGGATGGTCGAACCCACGTCGGGCGAGGTCGAGATCGATGGCGAGAGCGTGCTCGGCGGAGACCCGGTGCAGCTGCGCCGGCGCATCGGCTACGTCATGCAGAACTCCGGACTCATGCCGCACTTCACCGTGATCGACAACGTCGCGACGGTGCTGCGGCTCACGGGTGTCAAGAAGGCTGCGGCGCATGAACGCGCGCGCACGCTGCTCGACACGGTCGGGCTCGACCAGGCGCTCGCCGAGCGGTATCCGAGTCAGCTCTCGGGTGGCCAGCAGCAGCGCGTGGGCGTGGCCCGCGGGCTCGCTGCCGACCCGAACATCCTGCTGATGGACGAGCCCTTCGGCGCGGTCGACCCGATCGTGCGCGCCGACCTGCAGCAGGAGACGATCCGCCTGCAGCACGAGCTCGACAAGACGGTGGTCTTCGTGACGCACGACATCGACGAGGCCTTCCTCTTGGGCGACCAGGTCGTCATCCTCGACAAGGGTGCGCGCATCGTTCAGGTGGGCACGCCCAGTGAGATCATCGAGAACCCGGCCGACGACTTCGTCTCGGCGTTCATCGGGGCCGACCGCGGCCGCCGTGCGCTGCACCTCAAGCAGACGCCGCACGGCACCGTCGTCGTCGATTCCGAGGGTCGCACGCAGGGGTCGATCGTCGACGCTCCGGAAGAAGCGGATGCCGTCGCCGGCGGCTCAGCGCAGGGCGGACTCACGTGAACTGGGTCGTCAACAACTTCGGGATGATCCTCGAGCTCACCGCGCTGCATCTGCAGCAGAGCATCGTGCCGATCGTGCTGGGGTTCGTGCTGTCGCTGCCGCTCGGATGGGTGGCGTGGCGGTATCGGCTCGTGCGCGGACCGATCATCATCCTCACCGGGCTGCTCTACACGATCCCGTCGCTGGCGCTGCTGATCCTGCTGCCGGCGACGCTCGGCTACTCGGCGATCAGTCCCACCAACCTCGTGATCGCCCTGACGATCTATGCGGTCGCGATCCTCGTGCGCGCGGTCGCCGACGGTCTCGACTCGGTCGATGACGACGTGCGCCAGGCGGCGACGGCCACCGGGTTCGCGCCGTTCCGTCGGTTCTGGGCGGTCGACTTCCCGCTCGCGGGTCCGGTGATCCTCGCGGGCCTCCGGGTCACGGCGGTCAGCACGATCTCGCTCGCCACCGTCGGCATCCTGATCGGCGTCACCAACCTGGGCTACCTGTTCACGAACGGCCTCGAACGCCGCATCATCGCCGAGGTCTTCGCGGGCGTCATCGCCGTCGTGATCATCGCGCTGGTGATCGACCTGATCCTGCTGCTCGTCGGCCGCGCGCTCATGCCGTGGACCACCGCCACCTCTCGCCTCTCGGCGAGCCGGGCCGTTCCCGTGAGGGCCGCCGCATGAACCTCTTCGCCGAAGCCTTCGCCTGGATGTTCGCTCCCGCGCAGTGGACCGGCAACTACGCGCTCCCCAAGCTCCTCGCCGAGCACCTGGCCCTCACCGCCATCTCGGTGCTGATCGCAGCGGCCATCGCGCTCCCGCTCGGCTGGCTCATCGGCCACACCGGCAAGGGCCGCGAGCTCGCTGTCGCCGTGTCGGGCGCCGCCCGTGCCATCCCCTCGTTCGGTCTGATGGTGCTGCTCGTGCTGCTGCTCGGTGTGCTCCGCATTCCCGAGGCCGCCGTCATCACCTTCGTGCTGCTCGCGATCCCCTCGCTGCTGGCCGGCGCCTACACGGGTCTCGAGGCGATCGATCGCCGCGTGATCGACGCCGCCAAGGCCATGGGCATGACCGGGTGGCAGGTGTTCTGGAAGGTCGAGGTTCGCCTCGGCCTGCCGCTGCTCGTCGGCGGCATCCGCTCGGCGCTGCTGCAGGTCATCGCGACCGTCACGATCGCCGCCTACGTGAACCTCGGCGGACTCGGCTGGCCGATCATCCAGGGCATCCCCCTGCGTCGTTTCGACCAGGTGCTCGGCGGGGCGATCATCGTCGCCGCGCTGGCCCTTCTCGTCGACCTGCTCCTCGCCACTGCGCAGCGGGCAGCCGTCCCCGCCGGCCTGCGCAACGCCACGCGCGCCCGCCGTCGTCGCGGTGACCGCGTGGCCGCACCGGTCGCCGCATCCGCCGCGGCCTGACCCCGACCTCTCCGTCCACAGCACCTCACGTCCCCACAGCAGTTCCAGAAAAGAGGAAGTCCCATGTTCACAGCACGAGGCAAGCGCTCCGTCTTCGCCGTCGGCCTGGTCGCCGCGGCCGCACTCGCACTCACCGCCTGCGGTGGCAACCCGCTCGACGAGCCGTCCGACTCGAGCGCAGGCTCGGGCGACAGCGAGACCATCGTCGTCGGTTCGCAGGCGTACTACTCCAACGAGATCATCGCCGAGATCTACGCCCAGGCGCTCACGAACGCCGGCTACGACGTCAAGACGCAGCTCAACATCGGTCAGCGCGACGCGTACATGCCCGAGGTCGAGTCCGGCGAGATCAACGTCTTCCCCGAGTACACCGGCAGCCTGCTGGAGTACCTGTCCGACGACGAGATCGATGTGACCAGCCCCGACGACGTCTACGCAGCCCTGCAAGACGTCCTTCCCGAGGGCCTGACGGCACTCGACTTCGCCGAGGCATCCGATCAGGACACGTACACGGTGCTCAAGAGCTTCGCCGAGGAGAACGACCTCGTCACGATCGGCGACCTCTCGAAGGTCACCGAGCCCGTCACGATCGGCGCCGCCCCCGAGTTCGAGCAGCGTCCGTACAACCCGGCCGCCGCCAAGGAGGTCTACGGTGTCGACCTCGGCTTCTCGGCCACCGGCCCCAGCACCCTCGAGTCGCTGCTCGCCGGCGAGATCCAGGTCGCTGACATCTACACCGCCGACCCGGCGTTCGAGACCGAAGAGATCGTGGCCCTCGAAGACCCCGAGAACCTGATCATCTCGTCGAACGTCGTGCCGATCGTGTCGAGCGACATCGCCGACGAGATCTCCGAGGTGCTCAACGCGGTCAGCGCCAAGCTCACCGCCGAAGAGCTCGTCTCGCTGAACGTGCTGAGCACGGTCGACGAGCAGTCGTCGAAGGACATCGCCAAGAAGTGGCTCGAAGACAACGACCTGATCTGATCTCACCGATCAGCGGTTCATGAGGTGCCCGGGCCCGGTGGGTCCGGGCACCTCTGCGTCTGGGGTGGGCGCGGCGAGCCCACCCGCGACTACACGCGCGCGTCCTGCCTCGGCACCCAGACCTGCTTGATGATGATGAGGATGGATGCCGCGACCGGCACCGCCACGAGAGCCCCGAGCAGACCGAGCAGCGTGCCACCGGCGAGGGCACCGATGACCACGAGCGATCCCGGGATCGAGATCGCCTTGTTCATCACGCGCGGGGTGATGACGTACGCCTCGACCTGCATGTAGATCAGGTAGACGATTCCGAAGATCAGGGCGCCGACCGGGTCGGTGAAGAGCGCGAGACCGGTGCCGATGATCCAGAACATCACCGAGCCGACGAGCGGGATCAACGTGATGCAGAAGGCGACCGTCGCCATGAGCGGCGGGAACGGCAACCCGAGGAACGTGTACAGCAGCAGCGCGAGGATCGCGTTGAAGAACGCGAGAACGACCATCCCCATGACGTAGCCGCCGACCGAGTCGGTGATCTGGTCGGTGATGTCGCCGGCGCGGGTGCGGTCGCGGGCCGGCACGAGGCGCAGCAGGCTCTGCTTGATGCCCGTGAGCGAGGCGACGAAGTACAGCGTCAGCACCAGCACCACGATCGCGCCCGAGATGCCGGTTGCGATGGAGGCGCCGACCTTCAGTGCCCCGCCGCCGATGCTCGCGATGTTGCCGGGGTCGGTGAGGAACTTCTGCAGATCGGCGACGAGACCCTGGAACTGATCGCCGAACTGAGCGTTCAACGTCGCGTAGATGTCGCTGCGCTGGAAGTCGGCGATCATGCCCGGTACCGAGCTCACGAAGCTGGCGATCTGCTCGATCACGATCGGCAGGATCATCCACAGGATCAGCGCCACGACGACGATCAGGCTGAGGATCACCACGAGCACCGACATCGCCCGCGAGAGTCCGCGCCGCTCGAGGAAGCGCACGGCCGGGTCGAGGCCGAGGGCGGCGAACATCGCGAGTGCGATGTAGATGAGTACGGTCGAAAGGCTCGTCAGCGCGAGGCCGATCACGATCGCGCCGAGCCCGCCGAGCGTCACCAGGAAGCCGAACACGAACGGCCGGTCGATGCGGGTCCAGAACGAGCGGCTCGGAGTCATCGGCTCCACGACTTTCGACGGCGGGCCGATCGTGGTGGTCGAGGCGGATGCCGGGGCATCCGTCGACCCGGGATTCGGCGACCCGTCGCCGGGCGCGACGTCGTCGGAGGGCGCGGATGCCGGCGGCTGTTCGGTGCTCATCTGCTCACGATAGCGGTGCGATGAGGCCGTGCATCGGCGGCGACGCGCGTCGTAGAGTGGGGGAATGACCGCCCCCCAGGACCCGCAGGCCGAGCTGCTGCGCCTCCGCGCCAGCATCGACAACATCGACGCCGCGCTGATCTTCATGCTGGCCGAGCGATTCCGCGCGACGCAGCAGGTCGGTCATCTCAAGGCGGAGCATGAGATGCCGGCATCCGATCCCGGCCGCGAAGAGCAGCAGGTCGCCCGCCTGCGCGCGCTCGCAGAAGAGGCGCACCTCGACCCGGAGTTCGCCGCGAAGTGGTTCAACTTCGTGGTGGCCGAGGTCATCCGCCACCACACCGAGGCTGCCGAAGCGCGTTGACGCGCGTCAGACCGTGATCGTCTGCCCTGTGACGAGGCCCTCGACGGCGAGCGTGTACGCCCGGCTGATCTCCGCGTCGGAGACGGGGCGATGCCCGGCGAACAGCTGGTGATAGCCGGGGGAGTTCTCGAGCACGTCGGGCGAGACCGCGTTGATGCGGATGCCGCGGGGCGCCTCGGCAGCGGCCGTCACCACGAACGATTCGAGTGCCCCGTTGGCCATTGCCGCGGCAGCGCCCGTGGCGATCGGGTCGCGCGATAGCACCCCGCTGGTCAGTGTGATCGAGCCGCCATCGCGGAGCTTCGCGATCGCCTGGCGCACGACCTCGATCTGCGAGAGCGTCTTCGACGTGAACGCTGAGAGATAGTCGTCGCGGGAGAGTTCGGTGAGGTGCTTGAACGGCACGGACCCCGCGGCCACGACGACCGCATCGATGTCGGTCACCGTGTCGAAAAGCGCCGCGACCGACGCGGCATCCGTCACGTCGACCGCCACCTCGCCGTTGCGCGACGCGCGGATCACCTCGTGCCCGCGTGATTCGAGTGCGTCGGCGACGACTCGTCCGATGTTGCCCGTTGCTCCGATGACCACAGTCTTCATCTCACGAGTCTTTCATCCCCACGTGGTGCGAGGGCCCGGCGTCCCCATCCGCCGGACCCTCGCGAGGATGCCGTGGATAGTCCGCAGCGTCCTCTGAGCAGTCGGTGTCCTGTCGCATCCGCACTCCCCAGTGAACGGACTTCCCCAGCCGACCGCGCCTCCCACCCCGTTGCCCTCGGAGCCTTTCGCGTCGACACCTTCCGAAGAACAGGAGCGCCTCGGCCCCCTGGTGATACATCGAGCGGAAGATTTCTCAGAAACCCGCGCCGTGGCACTGGAAGGGGGCCCGGTGGCCGGTCGACACCGACGCGGCGGCGAGGGCGGATGCCGGGGTCGACCCCTCGGCGAGATTCACGTGCACGGCGCTGAGCAGTTCGCACGCGACGTCGTCGGGCACGGCGACGGGAGCGGCGATGACGCAGCGGGTGCCCGCGTGCAGCCAGACGCGCGTCATGCCGAGCGCCTCTTCGCCCCACCGCACCGACGACCGGCCCAATTCGCACGCCGAGAGGATCACGGTCTCGGGAGAGGTGGGAATGAGGTCGACGTCGTATCCGAACAGCGTGCCGTCGGCGAGTTCGAAACCGGAGAACAGCGGATTGTCGGCCGAGTGCCGGCCGTGCGCGGCGATATGCAGCAGATCGGATGCCCCGGCCAACGCCGTCACATCGGCGACGCCCGCCGCGGCTCCGAGCAGGACGGTCCGCGCGGTGTCGAGATAGGCCCACGCCTCGCTCGCCCGACGCACCTCTTCGGCACCGCGCGGCACCCGGGGGCCGGCCGCGAATCCCACCCGGTGAGGAGCCGACGCCACCGCGGATTCTCGCACCTCCGCCCACCGCGACACCGAGGTCGCCACGGTGAACGGAACGCCGTGCATGCCGGGCAGCATCGCCCAGGGCACACCGGCGAGCACTCCGGGAATCGTGATCACCGCGCGTGCGGCGCCCGTGCGCATCGGTGCGAGCAGCTCGTCATCCAGGCGCTGCAGGCGTGCGGTGAGAGACTTCTCGATCACCGCCGCCATCGGCCCGCCGCGGGTCATCGCGGCCACGTCGAGGTCGGCGCGCAGGCCGTCCATCGCGGCGCGCACGCGCGGCCACGACAGCGTGACGACCTCGGAACGGGATGCCGTCGCCACCACGCAGAGCAGATCGTCGCCCGTGAAGACGTACGACAGCGCCACCGTTTCGGCATCGAGAAGTTCGCGTGTGGCGGCGAGGTCGATCCGGTCGCGCCTTGATCCTGCGCCGGTGCCCGACCACTGGCGCTCACGCACGCGGTCGCGCAGCAGACGCACACGGCGGTCGGTCGTCCAGTCGTGCCCGGCCAGTTCGGCGCGCAGCATCCGCAGTTCTGCGAGATCGGATGCCTGGGCGTCGTCGCGCGGCGGACGCACCGGAGCGACCTGGTGACTGAGGTGCCGGGCGCGCTCGGCCCAGGCGAACAGCACGTCCGGGTCGGCGGAACGAGCCGCTGCCCGCAGCCCCGCGAACATCAGGTCGGTGCCGTGCATCGCCACCGAGGCCTGCAGGTCGAGGGCTCCGAACGACTGCTGCCACGTGGTGAGAAGGTCGAGTCCGTCGGCCGCCGCGCGCAGCGCCGCGCCCGTGCGCCCCGCCGCGGCTGCCCGGGCGGCCCGCACTTCGTAGGCGCGCAGCCGCAGCGGAGTGGGGGCCGAGTCGTCGAGCCGGGGCATCCGTCCCGATCCGTCGCGCCGCGCGGTCAGTCGCACAGCGGATGCTTCGGTGCGAAACCCTCCCCGTGCCAGAGCCGTCGCTGTGCGCTCGAACTCCGCCGTGTCCAGCGCTCGGCCGGGGTGCGCGCGCATGCCCGCTTCGAGGCGCACGGCCTCGGCGCGCGCGGCCCAGCCGTCGCTGCCCAGGGTCGCGAAGCGCCGTGCCGCTGCGTGGGCCATGCGCTCGGCGGCGGCGGCATCGTGGCGCAGCAGCGATCGCGACAGGTGGAACTCGGCTTCGCCCCGGGCCTGCAGCATCCGCTGGGCGCCGAACTGGGTCGCCACGCGCCCGAGGAGTTCTTCGGCCTCGGTCGTGAGCCCGGCGTCGCGCAGCACCTCGGCACGATCGAGATCGCTGATCGCCGCCGCCAGATCGCTGGTCGCCGCGAGCGCCGGGCGCGACTGGGTCATCAGAGCGAGCGCCGTCACCAGGTCGCCGCCGAGCAGCGCGGCGTATCCGAGGTTGTGCCGCGCTTCGGCGAGCGGTTCGTCGTCGCCGGTCGCCTCGTAGATGGCGATGGCCCGGTGCAGGTCGTCGGTGCAGGCCTCGAGTTCGTGGCGCTGCATGCGCACCATCGACCGGTTCATCAGGCAGTTCGCGAGCTCGGTGGTCTGCGCGCCGCCGGTGCTGATGCTGATCGCGTCGATCGCGCGGGTCAGCATCGACTCCGCGTCGCCGAGGGTGCCCGCGTGCATGAGTAGTGTGCCCAGCTGTCCGCTCAGCACGGCCACGGTGCCGTCGCTCAGGCCGGGTCGTTCGAGGGCCTCGCGGCACAGCTGCTCGGCGGCGGAGGGTTGCCCGGTCTGGGCGAGCACGTAGGCGGCGGTGCCGTCGATGCGCGCGCGCAGATCGGGGTCATCGGTGCGCGCGGAGGCGGCGTCGAGAGCCCGCCTCGCCGCCGCGAATCGTCGGGCGTTGGCTGCTTCGACCCCGCGCCGGTGCAGCTCGCTGGCGGACAAGGGCATGCCCCCCAGAATGCCCGTATACCGGGGGTTGGGGGAAGAGGGCGGGGCGGCGGGCCGTCGAGGCGTCGAGCGGAGAACTCCGCGCTGGGCGGGAGGTCTGCGTCGGGTCGGGGACTCTGCGTGGGGCGGAGAACTCCGCGTACGGCGGAGATAGCACGGAGATTTCTCCGCCCCACGCCGAGATCTCCGCCCCACGGGGTGCGGGCGGGGCCCTTCGACGGGCTCAGGGACCCGCCCAGCCTCAGGGACTCACCCCCCCGCCGCGGCGGTCTACTCCGGCGCAGGCAGACCCTGCGTCACCGATTCGACCGCTGTCGCGAGAGCATCCGTCGCCGCCCCCGCCACCGGAACAGGGCCGAGGTGCGCGGCGATCCGCCCCGCGACGTACGGGGCGGCGAACGAGGTGCCGCTCCACACCGCGAAGCCCCCGCGGTAGTCGTCGGGGTCGATGGTCTCGCGGCGCAGCCCGTCGAAGTCCGCCCGGGTCATGGCCTGCTGCCCGCCGACGAACCCCGGCGAGGCGCTCACCACGGCCGCCCCCGGCGCATACAGCTGCACCCACGGCCCCACGTTCGAGAACAGGGCGACCGACCGCGCCGAGGGATTCAACGCCCCGACCGACACGTGCGGGGCACCGGGATCGGGCAGGATGCCGTTGTCGGCCCCCGGCCACGGCCACAGCGACGCGGGGAACGACGGACGGTCGATCGCGTCGTTGCCCGCCGAGCACACCACCACGCAGCCCAGTTCGCGCGCCTTCGCGAGCAGCGCGTAGAGTGTGCGGCTGAAGAGACCGTCGGTGGGGGTCTCGTGGTAATACCCCAGCGACAGGTTGAGCACGTCGATCGGATGCCCCGTCTTCGGGTTCTCGCGGTAGCGGCGCAGCAGCTCCACCACCTGCCCGAGCGACGTCAGCAGGCTGCTCTCGTCGACCACGCCGAGCGCGCCCGCGACGCGCACCGAGAGGATGTCGGCATCCGGAGCCGTCTGCCGGATGATGCCCGCGATGAACGTGCCGTGCCCGGCGACCGCATCGATCTCGCCGTCGAGCTGCCCGTACAGGTCGGGGTAGCGCTCGGGATCGGCGTCATCGGTGAGGCCCACCGGCACACCGTCGAGTTCGATACGACGGGTGACGATGTCGTCGGGCAGCCAGTCGTGCACGCCGCAGCCGGTGTCGAGGATGGCGACGACCGCGCGGCGCCCCTTCTTCGGCTTCGGGCCGCGCACCGGGGCGGGGCCCAGCCAGCTCACCGGTTGCCGCGCTCCGCGTCCGGGCTCGAGATAGTCGTCGCTGCCTCCGGCACCTTCTCCGCGCACCGGGTTGGTGCGGCTGAACGGGTTGGTGCGGCTGAAGGGATTCGTACGGCTGAACGGATTGAGGCCCACCGGGTCGATCGACAGCACGTGCTCGAGGCTCGTGCGCGGCATCGTGGAGCGCGACATGCGGCGGGCGCGCTGCAGCACGCGCCAGGCATCCGGAGCCACCGGCGACTCCCCCCGCCCCGGCTCGTCGGGCGTCGTCAGATGCGCGCGCAGAAAACCGGGCACGCCGGGCAGCAGCTCGCGCCCGTTCTCGCGGTCGGGCACCTCGATCTCGAGGATCCACCCGAACGTGTCGGCCGCGTCGCGCAGCGTGCGCACCTCGCGGTCGTACTCCTCTTCGTTCGCCAGATCCTGCGTGATCAGCAGACGCTCCGGCAGGTAGGCGGTGGGATAGGCGCGGATGCCGTCGACCGGCTCCACACTCGGATCCAACGCCGCCCCTCGGCGGATCGACCCCTCAGCGCGGTCCTGCCAGCTCCACCCTCTCGGCTGCTCCATGCGTCATCCTCTCCGTGCGGGTCGAGCCCGCTCCCCGTCCACGGCGTCGGCCGGATCGCCGGGCACCGTCACTGCACATCACTGCGTCACTGCTGGAATTGCTGGAACTGCGTCACAGCTCGAACCGCGGCGTCGACAGGGTGCGGGCTTCGCCGCCGACCGTCGTCGTCAGGCGCACCGTGGTGAGTCCCGGTGGCACCTCGTCGAAGACGAAGCGTCCGGTCTCGGCCGGCGCGGTCGTCCTCGTTTTCTCTCCCTGCGTGAGCACGACCTCGGCAGCAGCCGTGTCGACCCACCCGTCGACGCGGCGGCGACCGCTCTCGGTCTTCGTCACATGCAGCAGGATGCTCGTAGTGCCGTCGCTGAACTGCAGGGTCAGCGCATCGGAGTCGGAGCGCACGGCACCGAGTCTGTCGTCGATCAGGGTCAGGAGGGCATACTCCTGCGTCAGCCCGTCGGCCGCGACCGCGGCGATGATGCGGTCGACCAGGCCCGCCGGCATCGGGTCGGTGTCGCCCCACATCGCCCGTAGCTGCGCGAAGACCGCGGCGTCATCGTGCGCGTTCATGTCGATGCCTCCGCACTCGGAGACACGTCGAGAAGCGCACGCAGCTTCGCGAGGCACCGTTGCCGCGTCGGGCCGATGCTCCCCACCGGCATGGCCAGGTCATCGGCGAGTCGCGCATAGTCGGGGCGGTCCTCGAAGGCGATCACGCGCAGCAGTCGCTGGCAGCGCTCCGCGAGACGCTGCACGGCCAGCCAGAGCCGGTGGCGCTCGTCGGCGATCGCGGCATGCTCTTCGGCGGAGGCCTGCTCCGGAAGAAGGGCGTCGAGGTCATCGGCATCCGTCGTGTCGATGCGTCCGTGCGCCTTGCCGACCTTCCACGCTTCGCGCCGGGCTGTGGTGGTGAGCCAGGCCGAGACCGCCCGGGCATCCGCGATCTGCACGTGACCCCGCACGAGGCGCAGCCACGTCGTCTGCACGACGTCTTCGGCGAGCGTGCGCTCCAGCCCATACGCCCGCACGACATGCCAGAGCACGGGCGTCATCAGTCGGACGAGCCCGTCCATCGCGCGACCGTCGCCCTCGCGCCATGCGTCGAAGAGGTCCGCTGCGTGTTGCCAACGTGCGGGGCCGTCGTCCGAAGCAGGATCGAGCGCGGTGCCGGGTGCACCGTCGATCATGAAAGACATTGTGATCACACCTACCAGGAGCACGGCAAGGGGTACTTGATACATGACGCCGTTGGTCGGCGTCCAAGAAGTGCCGCCTGCGGGCGAAGTCCGGTCGGAGAGCCGGTCCCCTTGGGTTGCTGAGCTTGTCGAAGCACGCCGCACGGGACCCTTCGACGAACTCAGGGATCCACTGGCAAGTCACACGCGCCGGCTGTACCCAACTCAGGAAAAACCGCACCCGGCGTCCTGAACGGGACAATTTAGGCCCGAACCGCCGCGTTTTTCCTGAGTTAGGGACAGGCCGCGGCCGAGCGGATGCCCCGGCCGACCCCGATACGGTGGAGAGGTGATCCCTCTCGCCATCGTGCTCTTCCTCAACGCCGCCTTCAACGTGATCGTCTGGCCGCAGTTCTACAAGCGGGTCTCGCGCGACCCGCGGGCGAAAGACGCGAACGGCAAGGCCACGACGTTCCTGAAGGTGCACGTGGTGCTGATCTCGATCGCCCTCGTGCTCGCGCTGGTCTCGGTGCTGGTCGGCATCGCCGCGCTCACCGGCGCCCTGTAGGCGTCCCCCGCTTCCGCCTAAGCGGCGGCTGCTCAGCGCACCTCGTACTGCTTCGCGTGCTCGGCCCAGCGCGACTCGACGGGCAGTCCCCGCAGCGCGCGATTGCCCAGCGCCAGCGCGACGGCGACGACGCACAGCGCCGCGCACACGAGGATGGTGTTCTGGCGCCCGATCCAGGTGAGTCCGAATCCGGCGATCAGGGGGCCGAGGGGCATCGCCCCCATGCCGAGCACCCCGGCCGCGCTGTTGGCCCGACCGAGCAGGCGCGTCGGGGTGGCGACCATGAAGTACCCCATCATCCCGGCGTTGAGTGCGGGGATCAGCAGCACGGCGACGCCCAGCACGACCACGATCGCCCACGGCTCGGTGACGGTCGAGAGCACGACGGCGCCGATGGCGACGACCGAGAGTGAGCAGATCGTCAGGATGCCGGCGCCGATGCGCGGCACCAGGAACGGCGCGACGATGGCCCCCGCGAGCATGAACCCGCCGATGATGGCGCTGAGGGTGCCGATGAGCAGTGCGGAGTATCCGGCCTGCTGCAGCGCGTAGATGGTGGTGGTGATCGCGGCGTTGAAGCCGAGGTTGATGATCGTGACGATCGCCAGCACGCCGCCGAGGTCGGGGCGCGAGAACAGCCACCGGAATCCCTCGCGCAGTTCGGCCCAGGCGTTCGGGCGCGGTGCGGTGCGGCCCTTCGTCTCGTCGCTGCGCTCCGGTTCCTGAGCGAGCGGAGCATCCGCATCCGCCCCCGTGTCGACGACGCCGTCGCGGCGCATCGTGCGGGCCAGCATCCAGGCGGTGACCGCCGCGAGCAGATGGCACAGCGTCATGACGACGCCGACCAGCCACCCGCCGACGCCCAGCAGGAGTCCGCCCAGGGGGCCGCCGGCGAGTTGCAGCGCGGCATCCCTCCCCTGGTTCGCCGCCTGCGCGCGCCCCATCGCATCGTCGGGCACGATCTCTTTGATCGCGCTCTCACCGGCGACGTCGAACAGGCCGCTGCGCGCGGCGAGCAGCACGTCGATCACGAGCAGCGTGCCGAAGGTGAGGGCGTCGACGCCCGCCAGCACCGTGAACGCGGCGGCGAGCACGATGCCGAACAGTGAACCGATGAGCATGAGCACGACGCGGCGGTGCCGGTCGGCGAGGATGCCGCCGACGAGCGTCGTGAGCAGGCGAGCAACCAGTCCCGCGCCGGCGATGATGCCGGCCTGAGCGGGGTCGTTCGTGATGATGAGGGCGAGCAGGGGGATGGCGAAGGCGAACAGGGCGGCCGCGAGCCCCTTGCTCGTGTCGCTGACGAGCCAGGTGAGGTAGCGGGTGTTGCGCCACAATCGGTGCGGAGCGGTCACGGTGGTCATGGCTCGATGGTAGATGCGCAAGAAGAGTTGCGCAAGTCTTATTGCGCAACTTCGGGTGCGGATACACTCGAGGGATGGCCGACGAGCGCAGCAGTGTGGATGCGGAGTGGATGACTTCCGCGATGCTCAAGGCGTACGCGCATCCCCTGCGACGTCAGATGCTGCGCCTCTTCGCCCGGCGCGATCACCTGCGGGCCGCCGACATCGCCGCCGAACTCGACGTGCCGGCGAACAGCGTGAGTTTCCACCTGCGGGCGCTGGCGGATGCCGGGCTCATCGATGAAGCCCCTGAGCGCGCGCGCGATCGCCGCGACCGGGTCTGGGCGGCCAAGAAGGGGGCCCTCAACGTGGGTGGACCCGAGCATCCGGTCCCCGACGAGGCCCTCGGCACGACCGTGATGGCCGCCATCGTCGAAGACCACCGCGATCTGCTCCGGCGGGTGGTCGCCTGGACTCCCGAGTATGTGTCCGGCCGCACGGCCGAGGTGCACGGTAGCTTCAGCCAGCGCACGATCCGGCTGACCGAGGCCGAGTTCGAAGCCGCCATGGTGCGGGTGAACGATGTGCTCGACGAGGCGCACGAGAAGCATGACGACGATGACCCCGCGGGTCGACACTGGCAGATCGACCTGATCGCCGCCGACGACACCATCTGACATCCCGTAGATTCGTAAGGACCCCGACGAATCGCACGCGAAGGACACCCCATGGCTCGGCTTCTGCACGACGGGTGGGGCGCCGAGCGTCTCACGGCACGCGACAAAGGCATCCCGCAGCGTGCGATCGGCCACACGGTCGACGAGTTCCTCGCGACCGGGCCGCGACTGTCGGAGTTCTGGACGCCGATCATCGCCCTCGACGACGCCGCGATGCGCAACAACCTCGCCGTCATGGCCGCCTGGACCACCGCCCGCGGACTCGAGCTCATGCCCCACGGCAAGACGACGATGGCCCCCGCGCTCTGGCAGCGGCAGTTGGATGTCGGATGCCCCGGCATCACGCTCGCGACCATGGGCCAGGTGCGCACGGCCCGCACCTTCGGCCTCGACAGCGTCATGCTCGCGAACGCCGTCGTCGATCCGCGCTCGCTGCGCTGGCTCGCGGGCGAGCTCGCCGACCGCGACTTCCGCTTCGTGAGCTGGGCCGACTCCCTCGAGACCGTCGACGCCATGGAGCGCGCCCTCCGTGAGGTCGGCGTGCCGCGTCGGGTCGACGTGTGCGTCGAACTCGGTGCCGCGGGCGGCCGCACCGGCGCGCGCAGCATCGACGCGGCGATCGAGATCGGACGCCGGATCGCGGCATCCGACGTGCTGCGTCTCGCCGGCGTCGCCGGCTACGAGGGCGCCCTCGGACACGACCGGTCGGATGCCGCGCTCGCCGCAGTGCGCGCCTACCTCGCCGACCAGCTCGTCGTGCACGACGCCCTCGGCGACCTGTACGACGAGGGCGACGTGTTCGTCACCGCGGGCGGCAGCGCCTACTTCGACCTGGTCGCCGAGGTCTACGCGCCCGCGATCGCCCGAGACTCCCGCACGCGCTTCACCTTGCGCTCGGGCGCGTACATCGTGCACGACGACGGCTTCTACCGCGGCATCTCCCCGCTCGACGAGACCTATGCCGGTGCCGTGCCGGGCGAGGGGATGCTCCGCTCGGCCATGCGCGGATACGCCCGAGTCGTCTCGCACCCCGAACCCGCGCTCGCGCTGCTCGACGGAGGCAAGCGCGACTTCCCGTTCGATGAGGGGCTGCCGGTCGTGCTCGGCGTCGCCGAGGACCTCGGCGGGGCGCGCGCTTCGTCGAGACGGGCGGAAAACTCCGCGTTGGGCGGAGAATCGGCTGAGATTTCTCCGCCCAACAGTGAGAAGTCCGCCCGGCAAGGCGGAGCATCCATTCCGTCGATGAACGACCAGCACACCTTCCTGCGCGACGCCGACGTCACGATCGGTGACGTCGTCGTGCTGGGGCTCTCGCACCCGTGCACCGCGTTCGACAAGTGGCACTTCCTGCCCGTGGTCGAGGGCGACGGGTCCGACCGGATCGTGGAGCTGGTGCGCACGTTCTTCTGAGGCCGACACTTTGTCTCACTGCGCTCGCTCACGGACCGCGCCTGTGGGTCGCTGAGTCTGTCGAAGCGCCCGAACCCCGCCCCGCGTACAGTGAACAGGTGCCGGAGTTCCCCTACAGCCGCCTGCGTCGGTGGCCCGATGTCGAAGCCGACAACCTGCAGGCGTACGACGCGACCGACCTGCTGCTCGTCGACCGGGCGCTCGCGCTCGCCGCGGAACGCGGCATCGACGGGTCGCAGATCGCCGTCATCGGAGACGAGTACGGCGCGATCACGCTGGCGTTGACGGATGCCGGGATGCGAGGCATCCGCGTGCATCAGGATCTGGCGACCGGACGCCGGGCGCTCACTCGCAACGCCACCGAGCTGGGAATCGACGGGTTCGCCGCGCACGAGCTCGATGCGGCGCTGCTCGACGGCGCGCGAGTCGTGCTGCTGCAGCTGCCGAAAGCGCTCGCCGAGTTGGAGGAGATCGCGGATGCCGTGGCCCGCTGGGCCGCGCCCGACCCGGTGCTCGTTGCCGGCGGGCGCGTCAAGCACATGACCCTCGCGCAGAATGAGGCGCTCGGGCGCAGTTTCGGTGTGGTGCAGGCGCAGCGCGCCGAACGGAAGTCGCGGCTGATCGTCGCATCGGAACCGCGAGAAGTCCCGGTCGCACTGCCTTTCCCGGTGACCGCGCAGCATGAGGGGCTGACGCTCGTCGCCCACGGCGGAGCATTCGCCGGAGCCCGCCTCGACATCGGCACGCGCGTGCTGCTCGACGTGCTCGGGGGTTCGCGTGGCGGGGCGTCTCAGACCCCGTGGCGCGTCATCGACCTCGGCTGCGGCACCGGTGCGCTCGCCGTCTCCTACGCTCTCGCTCACCCCGAGGCCGAGGTGATCGCGACCGACCGGTCGGCCGCCGCGGTCGCCTCCGCCCGCGCCACCGCCGCAGCCAACGGCGTCGATGAACGCGTCACGGTGACGCACGACGATGCGGGGTCGGAGCTGCCCGACGGGTGGGCCGACGTCGTGATGCTGAACCCGCCGTTCCACCTCGGTACGAGCATCCACTCCGGTGCGGCGACCCGTCTGTTCGAGGCCGCTGCACGCCTCCTGCGCCCCGGCGGAGAGCTCTTCACCGTCTTCAACTCGTCGCTCGGATACCGTGCTGAACTCACCCGAATCGTGGGCGACACCGAGCAGCTGCACCGCACGCCGAAGTTCACGGTGACGCGCAGCATCCGCCGCTGATCCCGCCGGGGCTGAGGGGTCACGAAACGCCGCTTCCGGATGCCTCGACACGGCGTGTTCTGACCCCTCACGCGCCCGGGCTCATGCCCAAGCAATCCCCGGTCAGCGGGGCATTCGAACCGGTATGCCCAGATGTGGACTTGCCCCTGATCAGCCATTTCGTTACGTTGGTCTGTGGGCCTGACGGCCCGAAGACCAGTCCGCGACCGCGTCCTTCTTTCGATTGAGCTGTGCTGCGAAGAGGCGTGGACGTACGGTCGATGCTCTATCGCGGCGGATCCGAAATCCGCCGTCCGTGCCGCCACAGCAGACATGTCGAACGGCCTTGAGATCATCACCCGGGCGTAACCGAAGCAGGCTCAGCCACCCGAAGGCGAGCCGCAGGGGAAACGTGTCCGAAACCGTTCTAGAAGCGCGCAATCTATTCAAAGTGTTCGGGAAGAATCCGAACCAGGCCGTCCGTCGTCTGAAGGCCGGCGAGAGCCGCACCGACGTCTCCGATGCCGGAACCGCCGCCGTCATCGACGCCAGTTTCTCGGTGAACCGTGGCGAGATCTTCGTCATCATGGGGCTGTCCGGATCGGGCAAGTCCACCATCATCCGCATGCTCAACGGCCTGCACGGTGCCACCGACGGATCGGTCACGGTGAACGGTGACCCGATCACCGGCATCCCGGCGTCGCGTCTGCGCGAGATTCGCCGCGATCGCGTGTCGATGGTCTTCCAGCACTTCGCCCTGCTGCCCCACCGCACGGTCGCCGCGAACGTCGCCTACCCGCTCGAACTCAAGGGCGTCGACAAGGCCGAGCGCATTGCGAAGGCCACCGAGATCCTGTCGCTGGTCGGCCTCGAGGGCCAGGGCGACAAGATGCCGTCCGAACTCTCGGGTGGAATGCAGCAGCGCGTCGGCATCGCCCGCGCCCTCGCCGCCGACAGCGACATCCTGCTCATGGACGAGGCGTTCAGCGCCCTCGACCCGCTCATCCGTCGTGAGATGCAGGAGCAGCTTCTCGAGCTGCAGCAGAAGCTGCACAAGACCATCGTGTTCATCACGCACGACCTCAACGAGGCAATGTTCCTCGGCGACCGCATCGCGGTCATGCGCGACGGACGCATCGTGCAGATCGGCACCCCCGAAGACATCCTCACCGACCCTGCCAACGACTACGTCGAGCAGTTCGTGCAAGACGTCGACCGTGCCCGCGTGCTCACCGCCGCGAACGTCATGGAGCGCCCGCGCCCCGTGGTGGCCGAGTCGGCCGGACCGCGCACGGCCCTGCGCCAGATGCGCGACGCGTACATGTCGGCGACCTACGTCGTCGGACGCGACCGCCAGCTGGTCGGCATCGTCACCGACCGGGATGCCGTCAAGCTCGTGCGCCAGGGCGTCTCGACCCTCGCCTCGATCATCAAGCCCGTGCCGCAGAGCGTGAGCGAAGACGAGGTGCTGATGAACCTGTTCGTGCCCTCGGTCGAGTCACCGGTGCCGCTCGCGGTCGTCGATGCCACGGGTCGCCTCACCGGTGTCATCCCCCGTGTGACCCTGCTCGCCGCCCTCGGCCCCGGACCCGGCGCCACCGGAGAACTCACCCTCCCGCTGCTGCCGATGCCGCAGGCCGAGATCGACGCCGTGCTCGACGACGGATGGACGGCCGAGCCCACGACGGGCCCTTCGACGGGCTCAGGGGCCGCAACGAATGAGGAGGTGCGCTGATGGATGGTTTCCGCATTCCCCTCGGCACGTGGGTCGCGTCGGGCGTCGACTGGATCAAGCAGAACCTCGACGGCCTGCTCGACGGCATCTCGTTCGTCGTCAGCTTCCTGGTCGACGGGTTGACCAGCATCCTGCTCACCCCCCACTTCGCCGTGATCATCGTGATCGCCGCACTCATCGCCTGGCTGGTGCGCTCGTGGCAGCTCGCGATCGGCACGATCATCTCGTTCGGCCTGATCGTCGCCATGAACCTCTGGGTTCCCGCGATGCAAACCCTCGCGCTCGTGCTCGTCGCCGCCGTGATCGCCGTGCTCATCGCGGTGCCCCTCGGCATCTGGTCGGCCCGCAACAACACGGTTCGCGCCGTGCTCAAGCCGGTGCTCGACTTCATGCAGACGATGCCCGCCTTCGTCTACCTGATCCCCGCGATCGTGTTCTTCAGCATCGGCGTGGTTCCCGGACTCGTCGCGACGGTCATCTTCGCGCTGCCCCCGGGCGTGCGACTGACCGAGCTCGGCATCCGCGGGGTCGACTCCGAGACCGTCGAAGCCGGACAGGCGTTCGGCGCGAAGCCGGGCCAGATCCTGCGCGGCATCCAGCTGCCCCTCGCGATGCCGACCATCCTCGCCGGCATCAACCAGGTCATCATGCTCGCGCTGTCGATGGCCGTCATCGCCGGAATGGCGGGAGCCGACGGACTCGGAAAGCTCGTCGTCGAAGCGATCTCGACCATCAACATCGCCAAGGGTGTCGAGGCAGGCCTGGGCGTCGTGCTCATCGCGGTCTTCCTCGACCGCGTCACCGCCGCGCTCGGAACGCTCGGCCAGAACCGGTCGTCGCTACTGGGCATGCTCGCCCGTCGCCGCAACAGCAGCCGTTCGGCGTCGGCATCCGCGTCGGCATCGGCGTCGGCGTCGGCATCCGCGTCGGCATCGGCCATGGAAGCGCCGGATGCTGCGGATGAGGCCTCGCCGCGCCGCGCACCCATCACCACCGCATGACTTTCCCTCCGCGGGATCGAAGGTCACCTTCCCAGGCTCGGGAAGACGGCAGATCGATACCGCAGCATCACCCATCCACACAGCACATATACGGAACGAGAGAGATACACATGAAGAAGAAGTTGTTGACCATCGCGGCGATCGGCGCCGCAGCATCCCTCGCGCTCGCCGGTTGCAGCGGCGACGGCATGGGCGGCACCGGAAGCGGCTCCGACGGCGGCGACGCCGGATCGGGCGACAAGGGCACGATCACGCTGGGCTTCCTGCCCTCGTGGACCGACGGCCTGAGCACCGCCTACCTGCTGCAGGACCAGCTCGAGAAGATCGGCTACACGGTCGAGATGAAGACCCTCACCGAGGCGGGCCCGCTCTACACCGGCCTCGCTCAGGGCGACGTCGACATCTACCCCTCGGCGTGGCCCGAGCTCACCCACAAGTCCTACATGGACGAGTACGGCGACGACATCGAAGACCTCGGCGCCTACTACGAGAACGCCAAGCTCACGATCGCAGTGCCGGAGTACTCCGAACTGAACTCGATCGCAGACCTCGCCGGCAAGGGCGCGCAGTACGACGGCAAGATCTACGGCATCGAGCCGGGCGCGGGCCTCACCGCCCAGACGCAGAAGATGATGCCCGAGTACGGCATCGACGGCGAGTACCAGCTCGTCACCTCGTCGACCGCCGCGATGCTCACCGAGCTGAAGTCGGCGACCGACGCCAACGAGGACATCATCGTGACGCTGTGGCGTCCGTTCTGGGCGAACGACGCCTTCCCGCTGAAGGACCTCGAAGACCCGATGGGCGCGATGGGCGAGGCCGAGGCCCTGCACTTCCTGGGCACGAAGGGCTTCGCCGAGGAGTTCCCCGAGGCCGCTGAGCTGATCGAGAAGATCAAGCTCGACGACGAGCAGTACGGTTCGCTCGAAGACCTCGTGGTCAACGAGTACGGCGAGGGCAAGGAAGCCGACGCGGTCGACGCCTGGCTCGAAGAGTACGGCGACCAGTTCGACTGGGTCGTCAGCTGATCTGACCCGTTTGTTCGCCTCCGTGTGGGGCGGACTTCTCGCCGATGGGCGGAGGATTCTTCTCGAATCCTCCGCCCATCGGTGTTTTCTCCGCCTAGGGCGAGTGCGAGCCGCACGTTCGTGAGGACTTCACAGCTACTGCGTGCGCCGGGCCCTTCGTCTCGCTGCGCTCGCTCAGGAACCGGTCGGCAACGAGACGACGGGGCGAGCGGGCCGAATCGGGCCGGATGCGGTGGGTATCTGAGGAGTTATGCCCCGGTCTCGGCGGTGACGCGTACCCAATTCAGGAAGACCGCACACGAAACCGCCCCGGACGGCCGTTCCGGGGCGGTTTCGATCGATTGTTCCTGAGTTGGGTACGACTGCCGGCCCAGGCTCAGCGCACCTTCTTGCGGTAGGCGAGCATCGCGAAGACGTAGGCCGCCACCAGGATGCCGACGCACCAGGCGAGGGCGACCCAGATCTGCGAGCCCACCGGCGTACCGGCGAACAGCGCCTGGATCGTGTCGACGATCGACGTGACCGGCTGGTTCTCGGCGAACCAGCGCACGGGCCCCGGCATCGTGTCGGTGGGCACGAAGGCCGAGCTGATGAACGGCAGGAAGATCAGCGGATACGAGAACGCACTCGCCCCGTCGACCGTCTTGGCGCTGAGTCCGGCGATGATCGCCAGCCAGGTGAGGGCCAGGGTGAACAGCAGCAGGATGCCGATCACGGCGAGCCACGCACCGACGGTCGCTCCGGTGCGGAACCCCATCAGGAACCCGACGCCGAAGATGATCGCCAGCGTGATGCCGTTCGCGACGAGCGAGGTGAGCACATGCGCCCACAGCACGCTCGATCGGGCGATCGGCATGGAGTGGAAGCGCTCGAAGATGCCGCTCTGCAGGTCGGTGAACAGTCGGAAGGCCGTGTAGGCGATGCCCGAGGCGATCGCGATGAGCAGGATGCCGGGGAGCAGGTAGTTGACGTAGTTCTCCTGTCCGGTGCTCTGCTGCAGGGCTCCGCCGAAGACGTAGACGAACATGAGCATCAGGGCGATCGGAGTGATCGCGGTGGTGATGATCGTGTCGGCGCTGCGGAAGATGTGGCGCATCGAGCGGCCGGTGAGGGTCGCCGTGTCGGCGACGAAGTGCGTGCTCATGCTGCGTCTCCCTTCGGCGCGTTCGAAGAAGGGCCGACGAGCGTGAGGAAGATCTCCTCCAGCGTCGGCTGCTTCTCGACGTACTCGACCTTCGCCGGGGGCAGCAGTGCCTTCAGCTCGGTCATGGTGCCATTGGCGATGATGCGTCCCTCATGCAGGATCGCGATGCGGTCGGCGAGCTGTTCGGCCTCGTCGAGGTACTGGGTGGTGAGCAGCACGGTGGTGCCGGTGTTCGCGAGCTGCTTCACGACCTGCCACACCTCGATGCGGCCCTCCGGGTCGAGGCCCGTTGTCGGCTCGTCGAGGTAGATCACCGAGGGGTGTCCGACCAGACTCATCGCGATGTCGAGTCGGCGGCGCATGCCGCCGGAGTATGTGCCGACCTTGCGGGCACCGGCATCCGTCAGTCGGAATCGTGCCAGCAGATCGTCGGCGATCCGCCCGGTGTCGGGGAGGTGCCGCAGTTTCGCGACCAGCACGAGGTTCTCGCGTCCGGTGAGGATCTCGTCGACGGCCGCGAACTGGCCGGTGAGGCTGATCGCCTCGCGCACGTGCAGCGGTTCGCTCGCGACGTCGAATCCGTGCACGGTCGCCGCCCCGGCATCCGCCGTCAGCAGTGTCGAGAGGATGCGGATCATGGTGGTCTTGCCGGCGCCGTTCGAGCCGAGCAGGGCGAAGATGCTGCCCGCTTCGACCTCGAAGTCGACGCCCTTCAGCACGGCGAGGTCCTTGTAGGACTTCTCGATGCCGGTGACGCTGATGGCTGCGGTCATGACTCCTTCTCCTTGTCGAGTGCTTCGTCGACGGCCTTCACCAGGCGCGCCCGCTCCTTGTCGATCCACTGCTTTCCGCTGTACGACCGGGCGAAGTTCTCGGCGAACTCCACAGGGTCGTCGCCGACGATCGCGCTGATCGGGGTGCCGTCGATCGCGGCGCGCTCCCACAGGTCGGCGTAGTCGGCGATCATCTGCACGAGGGTGTCTCCCTCGGTGATGCCGCCGTAGTACATGAAGTACCGGTGGAAGGCCTCGGCCGTCGCGCGGTAGGGCTCGGGCAGGGCGTCGAGCCGGGCCTTCGCCTGCTTGTACTGCTTCTTCTGCTCGAGCGATCCGGTGAGCGCTTCGATCCATTTCGCGGTCATGTCAGTTCTCCTCGTTCGTGTTGTTCGTGTTGTTCGTGTTCAGCTGTTCGATGCGCTGGGCGAGGGTGTTCCAGGTCTTCCAGAACTCCGCCAGCTCCTGCGTGCCCTGCGCGTTGAGGGTGTAGACCTTGCGGGGCGGCCCCTTCTCGCTCGGCACCTTCTCGACATCGACGAGTCCGCGCTGCTCGATGCGCACCAGCAGGGCGTAGACCGTGCCCTCGGCGGTGTCGGTGAAGCCGTGCTCGCGCAGGCGTGCGGTGATGTCGTATCCGTAGGCCGGCTGCTCGGCGAGGAGGGCGAGAACGATGCCCTCCAGAGTGCCTTTGAGCATCTCGGTCATCTGCTTGCCCATGGATGCTCCTTCCTGTCGTTGCTCGGTACTCAGTGATGCTGGGTACCGGTACAAAGTAACACTAGGTACCGGTACTTAGCAACACCGAATACCGAAGCACCCGCCACTCCCGACGCGAGATCGGGAGTGGCGGGTGCTTCGGCTGCGGCGGGTCGGCGCGCGGTCAGCGCGGCAGGATCGCGGCGGCCTGGGTGCGCACGCTCGCGACGATGTCGGCGATGCTGACCCCGGGGCCGCTGGAGGCCATGGTCACGAAGAGGATCGCCGAGACGACGTGCGCCAGGACGGATGCTTCGGCCTCGTCGATCGGGGCGAGACGCGTGAGGGTATCGGCGAGTGCCTGCTCGGTCTGCCCGACGATCGTCAGGGCTTCTGCGTGGTGCGGCTCGGTCGGGTCTCCGAAGGCCATCTCTCGCAGGTACACACGACCGTTCTCGACCTGGCGACGGTTGCACTCGATGACGGGGGTCGTCAGACCCATCACGGCATCGAGGGTGCTGTGTGCGGCTTCGGCGGCAGCGCGGCCCTCGACGAGCGCGTCGGCGTAGTGCGCGTTCTGCACCAGCAGCAGCAGCTCACCCTTGGTCTTGGCGTAGAGGAACAGGGTGCCGGTGCCGATGTCGGCCGCGTCTGCGATCTGCTGCGTGGTGACCTCGTCGACGCCGTGCTCGGCGAACAGTTCGCTCGCGGCCGCGACGATGCGGTCGAGCTTCTCCTGCTTGTTGCGCTCGCGTCTTCCGAGGGGTCGGGCGTCAGGCATTCGCTCCCTCTCGGAATAGTTAGTGACTGGACTCAGTTATGAGTGTAGTTGCTATCACGCGCTGCGCGATCGCCAGAACTCATTGTTCCACGACCGAAAGAAGACCCCATGACCTCGCTCACCCACGCCGTCGTCCTCGTCACCGGAGCGAACGGAGGCATCGGCACGCACCTCGTCAACGAGGCGCTCGCGCGCGGAGCCGCCAAGGTCTACGCCACGGCCCGCCAGCCGCGCGACTGGTCCGACGAGCGCGTCGTGCCCCTGGTGCTCGACGTCACGGATCCCGCCTCCATCGCGGCCGTCGTCGCGGCAGCATCCGACACCACCGTGCTCATCAACAACGCCGGCGCATCGACGCCGACACCCGGCATCCTCACCCACACCGACGACGAGATCCGCCACAACGTCGAGACCAACTTCCTCGGGCCGCTCTTCCTCGCCCGGGCATTCGCGCCCGTGCTCGCCGCTCACGAGGGTGGGACCGCGATCATCGACATCCATTCCGCCCTGTCGTGGTACGCCGTGGCCGGCATCTACTCCGCCACGAAGGCCGCCCTGTGGTCGGCGACCAACTCGCTGCGCCTCGAACTGCAGCCCGCCGGCGTGCAGGTCGTCGGCGTGCACGTCGGCTACGTCGACACGGCGATGGCGGCCCAGGCCACCAGCCCCAAGCTCGACCCCGCCGATCTCGTCAGGCAGATCTTCGACACGCTCGAGGCCGGGGGCTACGAGGTTCTCGCCGACCAGACCTCGGTGCAGGCCAAGGCCGGTCTGTCGGCGCCGCTCGAGGTCGTGTACCCGCAGCTCGCCGTCGAGGCCTGAGCATTCTGCTGAGAGGGGGCGCCACCGACCCGGTGGCGCCCCCTCTGTGTCACGGAGTCGGTCAGTTCGCGAGGAACCTCGCGGCCACCGGGGCGAACTTAGACCTCGGGTCAGGCGCCAGTGATGACGACTTTGCCGCGCACGCCGCCCCGGGCGAGCGCCGCCAGGGCTTCCGGTGTCTGGTCGAAGGGGAACGTCGCGCCCACGACGGGGCGGATGCTTCCGCTGTCGACGAGTTCTGCGATCTGTCGAAGCTGCGAACCGTTTGCCGTCATGAACAAGAACTCGTAGCTGACGCCGAGCTTCTCGGCCCGAGCGCGGATCTTTCGGCTGAGTGCGGTGATCGCGAGGCGAAGAAGGGGGTTGAGCCCCTTGCTGCGGGCGAACGCGGGGTCGGGCGGGCCTGAAAAGCCGATCGCTTTTCCGCCGGGCCGCAGAATGCGCAGTGACTTCTCGAGGTTCTCGCCGCCGAGGCTGTCGAGCACGAGGTCGTAGCCTGAGAGCTCTTCCTCGAAGTCCTGGGTGCGGTAGTCGATCACCACGTCTGCCCCGAGTTCGCGCACGAAGTCCGCGTTCTTTCCGGACGCTGTGGTGGCGACGTGCGCGCCGAGATGCTTTGCGAGTTGGATCGCGATCGTGCCCACCCCGCCGGCGCCGGCGTGGATGAGCACCTTCTGACCGGCCTGCACGTTTCCCCTCTCGACGAGGGCCTGCCAGGCGGTCAGTGCTACCAGGGGCAGCGATGCGGCCTCGACCGTGCTGATCGTGGTGGGCGCGAGGGCGAGGTCGGCGTGATCGATCGCGATGCGTTCGGCGAAGGTCCCGATCCGGTGGTCGCGGGGCCGGGCGAACACCGGATCGCCGACTGCGAAGCCCGTGACCTTCGATCCGATGCGGAGCACGGTGCCGGCGACGTCGTGGCCGAGCACGAGGGGCGTCTTGTACGGCAGGATCGCCGTGAACTCGCCCACGCGGATCTTCTCGTCCAACTGGTTGACGCCGGCCGCTTCGACGCGCACGAGCACGTCGCGTTCTCCCAGGACGGGCTCGGACGCGGTCACTTCGTGCAGCGGCTTCTTGTACTTGTCGAACGCGAATGCGCGCATGGTCGTCTCCTCGGCGGGTCGTCGAACCCGACGCGACGGCAACACCATCTTTCGAGTTCACTCAATTATGAGTGCACTCAATTAACTTGTCAACAAGAGGCACGACGAAGCACGACTCCGGAGATTCGACGCGACACCCCGCGGCGGCAGCATCCGATTCGGGGTGTCGGCGTTCGATCTCCGAAGTCGTGCGGTTGCCGGACGCGCCGAGCGTGCGACGCGCCGAGCGTGCGTGCGCAGGTGGGCAGAGTGCGGCGCGGCGGATGCCTCGGCTCAGACGGCCGTGAACTGCAGGAGCAGCGCGTTGCCGGGGTTCAGTACCGGCAATGGCAGGCCCTGAGCGAGAACGGCGCCGGTGACGGCGAGGTCGCCGACCCCGAGCCAGGCCGGGTCGGCGACCTGGTGTCGGTGCGCGGCGCCGATCTCGTCGCGCACCCGCACGCGGTACGTGGCGGCGGGGTCGAGTCCCGGGATCGGCACGCGTGCCGACTGGGCGGTCGCACTGGTGTCGATGCGCACCCACGCGAATACGCCCTCGCGGCGATCGTGGCTCACGATGCCGTGCAGCAGCGCGCCCTCGTCGACCTCGTCGGCCCGCACGGTCACGCCGGAGTGCAGCAGCCCGCGCAGCTCACGGTAGAGCGCGGTCCATGCGGCGATCTTGGCGAGGTCGTCTGTGGAGGCCTTCGTCAGGTCCCACTCGAGCCCCGCGTGGCCGAACAGAGCCGTGGCGGCCCGGAACGAGAACGACGCGTTCCGGCCGGTCGTGTGCGACACCGTCGGTCCGACGTGCGCGCCCAGCAACTCGGGCGGCAGCAGGGTCTGCGTGCCGCGCTGAATGCTCTGCCGCTCGATGGGGTCGTTGCAGTCCGAGGTCCAGACGCGGTCGGTGCGCGCGAGGATGCCGAGGTCGGTGCGCCCGCCGCCCGAGGCGCACGATTCGATCTCGAGACGCGGATGCCGTCGGCGGATCTCGTCGAGCACCCGATAGACGCCGAGCGTGTGGGCGTGCACGCGACGTCGACCCTGCGCGTCGAGCGAGGCGTGCAGGTCGCGGTTGTGGTCCCACTTGACGAAGTCGACGCGGGCGCGGGCGATCACCTCGTCGAGGCGGTCGGTGATGTAGTCGACGGCCTCGTCGCGCGCGAAGTCGAGCACGAACTGGTGCCGCGAGGCGAGCAGCGGGTTCTCGCCGAGCACCCAGTCCGGATGCTGTCGCGCCAGGTCGGAGTCGGGGTTCACCATCTCGGGCTCGAACCACAGGCCGAACTCGAGTCCGAGGTCGTGCACACGCTGCGACAGCGGCTCGAGGCCGTCGGGCCACACGGTGTCGTCGACGAACCAGTCGCCGAGACCGGCATGGTCGTCGCGACGCCCGCGGAACCAGCCGTCGTCGAGCACGAAGCGCTCGACGCCCAGCTCGGCGGCGATCGTCGCGAGGGTCGTGAGCGTGTCGAGGTCGTGGTCGAAGTACACCGCCTCCCACGTGTTGAGCAGCAGTGGCCGCGGGGTCTGCGGGTGGCCAGGGCGGGAGCGGATCGACGCGTGGAACCGGGCGGTGATGCCGTCGATGCCCTCGTCGCTCCAGGTGGAGACCAGCTCGGGTGAGCGGTAGGTGTCGCCCGGCTGCAGGCGGATCTCGCCGACGCCGACCAGCTCGCCGCCGCCCAGCACCGAGCGGTGCACGCCTGCGCCCTCGGGCAGGTGCTCGACCCGCATCTCCTGGTCGCCCGACCAGGCGAGGTGCGCGGCCCAGATCTCACCGGAGCGGAACCGGAACCCGGCCGTGCCGGTGAGGGTGTCGAACGACGAGTCGTGACCGGGGCGCCCGCGGCGCGACGACCGCAGCCAGGTGCCGTCGTGGATCTCGGCGCGCTGCAGCACCTTCTCGTTCGTCCAGCGACCGGTGAAGTCGACGACCTCGGTGGCGCGCGCGGGGAGCGGCAGCAGCGAGCGCACGGCGGCCACGTCGATCGGATGCTCCGCCGCGATGTTCTCGAGCGCGACGGCGGAGTGCAGCACGCCGGCCTCGTCGAGGCGATACGTGAAGGTCGCCTCGGCGGTGGCGCGAGCATCCTGCAGCACGAAATGCACCGGCGTGCCCGTCTGCTCGCCCGTCTGTTCCACCCGGACGAGAGTGAAACCGTCGATGACGGCATCCGCGAGCGTGGCTTCGATCGCCGGGGTTCCCGACCAGCCGTGCGCCAGGCCGGCCGCGATCGAGAAGGAGCGGGGGGTGTCGAGCGAGCTGTGCATCACGGCCGGGGTGGCGGTGGCGAGTAGACCGGCGATGTCGGCGTCGGAGAGGGCGGCGCCCCAGTGGGCGATCGTCGGTGCGCCGAACGCATCGAGGGCGAAGACGACGCTGACCCCGCCGTTGCGGAGGTGCGTCGGGGATTCCTGAACGACGGTGTTCGGAACGGGGTTACTTGACGACATGAATTAATCATGGCATGTCCGGTGCCGATCGCAAATGTCGACGGCCCCCCACTTTCGAATCGCTCACCTGGCTGCATTTCTGCCCGGAATGCAGCAAAGTGAGCGATTCGAAGCCCACGGCACGCCTTCTCCGCGAGGATAGACGCATGACGTCTGCACTCGAAGAGCTCCGTGACCGCATCTCCGCCAGTGGTCTGCTCGACGAACCGGCCGCGGCCGACGGGATCGTGTTCGGCCGCGCGCACCTCGAATCCGCCGGCGTCGACGTGATGGTGAACGTCGACCCCGAGATCCAAGACGACGACGAACCCGACTTCGACATCGATCCGCTGATCGAGGGGGTGCAGCGGATCCTCTCGGTGAACGAGACGCGCTGGCGCGCCATCGTCGACGAGACCGCCACCGACATCGAAGAGGCCGTCGGCGAGTCCGAGGTCAGAGAACGCATCGACCTGCGCGACGACCTCGAAGCCACCTCGCTCGTCGTCTTCGCCGATGCCACGCTGGTGGCCCTGGTCGCGCCGCGGCAGTTCCCCGACTCGCGCATCCTCGTGCAGCTCGACGAGGACTTCGAGATCTCCGGCGTCGAGGTCGTCGCCAAGGACGGCGCCGAGGCTGCCGAGTTCGACTCGCTCGACGACCTGCTCGACGACATCACCGGTGGCGACTTCCGCAGCACCGACGACGACTGAGCGAGCCGGCGCACGCCGGGAACGCGGGTATGCTCCGACGGTGACGATCACCGAGCAGTTCGCGGCGCAGGTACGCGCCGCCATCGTTCAGACGCCCTTCGTCGTGACGCCCATCGAGCGAGGATTCGTCGTCGAGTTCAATCTGCACGACGACCGGTGGTGGCTGTTCCTGCAGCACCACAACATCTCGGCGACCATGCGGTACACGGTGACCGTCGACGAGCAGCGCCGACGCTTCCGCATCAACGACACCCTGAAGCGCATCCGTTGGCGTTCCGGGCTTGCGAACGGAGGCCTCACGGCGTCATTCGGCGCCAGCATCCAATCCGGCCGCGTGATCTACCGCAACGTGCTCATCACCGGGACGGGACCCGACGGCGGATTCGTGGAGTACTCGCCCGAGCGCGAGCGGGCGCGCATCAAGCAGATCGGCATCGACCTCGGGCTCAAGCCCGGGATGGGCACGCACGCCCTCATCGGCCTCTGGGGCGCCGTGGGGGCCGTTCCGGCCGTCGCGATCGTGGGCGGCATCGTCTGGGGAATCGTCGCCCTGCTCAACCGCTGACGCCCACCCGCTAGCTGTAGATGCGGGCGGCCGCGACCTGCGCGTCGAGCAACGGCAGGGTGCGCGAACGCTCGGGTGCCGGGCGGATGCCGAGGACTCCGGCGAGCTTGGCGGCCAGCGCGGCATGGCCGGCGGCATTGGGGTGGAAGGGATCGCCCATGAGACCCCAGGGGATGCCGCCGGCGCCGAGCTCGGTGAAGCGGGCCAGCTGATCGACGAGGATCACGTCTTCGCTCGCGGCGACCGCGCGCACGGCATCCGCGAATTCCGCCACGCGTGCCCGCTCGGGGGCATTGACGGAGTCGATCGGCGGCGTCGTCTGCAGCACCGGCACGGCGCCGAGTGCGCGCACCCGCGCCACGAACTCGCGCAGCGAGGCGGCGTGGTCTTCGGGGGAGATCACCTCGCGCGGCCCACCCGTCGACATGTCGTTCGTGCCGATCATCAGGGTCACGACGTCGGGGGTCCACGACGAGACGCGGCGCTCCCAGTCGTCGAGGATGTCGACGAGCCGGTGCCCGCTGATCGCGGAGTTGATGACGATGTCGCGCGTGCGCTCGAGCTCGCCGCGGATCATCTCGTGCAGATGCTCGGCGTAGCTGCGGCCGCCCTGCGTGAAGACCAGACCGTGGGTGATCGAGTCGCCCGTGATGACCCAGTTCAGGGGCTCATCGGCCACGAGGGCGCCGGCCAGGCGACGGAGATCGGAAGCGGCGGATGCGGGGGATTCGGTGTTCGGCACGGATTCGACCCTATCGCCGGGCAGCCGATTTCCGTGTGGAAAAGCAGGCCGTCAAAAAGGCCTTGAAAATAAAGCCGAATTTATCTATGTTTGTTCGATGGCACCACGTTGGGAGGGATCCGCTGCGAAGCACGGCGTGCCGAGAGGTGACATCATCTATGCGATCCTTCATGCCGCCTACGCCGCGGAACTCGAGGAACGGCCTGAATCCGGACGGATCATGCTGTTCATCGGCCCACCGCATGCGCAGACGGAGCGAGAGGTCGAAGTGCTCGTGCACGAGCATCCCACCACTGGCCGCGAAGCCGTGATCTTCCACGCGATGCCGTTGGGACCGAAGTTCCGCACTTACCGAGAGGAGCACTCCGATGTCTGAGAAAGACGTGGACTACGAGGCGTTGGCTGCCCGATTGACCGACGCCGTTGCGCCGTCGGCCGAGCCGGCGCAAGCGCTCGTGGGAGATGAGGCCGCAGCGCGCGGACGCGAACTCCTTCTGCGGGAGTACGGCTCCGAGAGTGCGTTGGAAGACGCGATGCGCCGGGGCCGCCCGACCGTCGGCTCGGCCAAGAGTGGAGCATCGCCGGTCGTGCGCGGCGCCATCCCCGTGGTCGAGTACGAGGCCCTTCGAAGCCTCATGCAGTCGAGCGGCCTCCGCGAGGCGCAACTGGTGCGCCGGGCGATCCACGAGCTTCTCGTCGCCGAGAAGCTCGTGAGCTGACCGACGCTCAGAGCCACCGCTTGTACTTGAACACCCCGAACAGGCCCACCGCGAACGCGGCCATCGCCCCGAGCGCGATCGGGTAGCCGAACGCCCAGTGCAGCTCGGGCATCACATCGAAGTTCATGCCGTAGACCGTGCCGACCAGCGTCGGGGCGAAGATGATCGCCGCCCACGACGAGATCTTCTTGATCTCGTCGTTCTGCGCGATGCTCGTGTCGGTCTGCCGTCGGGCGACGAGGGCCGAGTGCACGGTCAGCGCGTTCTCGAGGATCGCCCGGAACGAATCGACCCGCTCGTTCACCCGGATCGTGTGGTCGAGCACGTCACGCAGCGACCGCTGCAGCTCTTCGTCGATGCGGTACTTGTCGGATCCACGGCGCAGCCACTGCAGCATCCCGGTGAGCGGATGCACCGCCCGCTGGAAGTTGATGACCTCGCGCGAAAGCTCGTAGATGCGCCGCGAGAGGGCGTCGTCGTCGCTGTCGCCGAACAGCTGGTCCTCGATCTCGTCGATGTCGTTCTCGAGCCCGGCCACGATCGGCTCGTACTCGTCGACCACCTCGTCGAGGATCGCGTAGAGCACCGCCTCCGGCCCCATCGCGAGCAGCTCGGGGTGCGCCTCCATGCGCAGCCGCACGGCCGCGAGGTTGGGCGACTCGGCATGCCGGATCGTCACGACGAAGTCGGGGCCGATGAACAGGTGCAGTTCGCCGAACTCGACTGACTCCTGCTCGTCGCGGTACCGAGCCGGTCGCAGCACGGCGAACAGGGTGTCGCCGTAGCGCTCGACCTTCGACCGCTGGTGGCCCGAGAGCGCGTCTTCGACGGCGAGCGGATGCAGGTCGAACTCGCGCGCGACCGACGTCACCTCCTGCGGACTCGGCCGGTACAGGCCGATCCACGCGATGCCGCCGTGGGTATCCAGCGCGCGGTAGGTTTCGTCGAGGTTCTGGGGGGTCTCGACGCGTCGTCCTTCGACGTACACGCCGTTGTCGATGAGGGCCATGGTGGGGCTTCGTTCTCGCAGGCGCACGCCGACCGGGGTCGGGTGCGCAGAATCGTCAGGGTGCGGATGACGCCGCCTGAGGCTGCGGAGAAGGACGTGCGAACGCGGAGCGGATGCTCAACGCGCGAGCGCAGGGAGTCGCGACGCAGTCGAGGCGGCGCCGCTACTATCGTCGGACATCGCCATCACCGCCTTTCGGGACTCTCGTGCACGTGCCGGGCCGATCGACCCAAAGGGACAGCTTACTCCTCGGAGCTGAGCGGCTTCGACCCGCTTCGCGTGGCGGGAGTGTCCGTCATCATTCGGGAGGAGATCGGCGCTCGGGAGGGGGATTCGGGGGATTCCTCCTCCGCAGTGCGGATCTCCTCCCGAATGACGGGCACAGCATCAAGACTGCGGCCCTTCGACGAACTCAGGGACCCCGCGGGTTACAGCGCGACGACCTCGCCACCGCGCGCCGCAGAGGCCTGGGCAGCTTTGGCGATCTCGACGGTGCGGATGCCGACACCGGCGTCGGGTTGAGGCTGGCGCCCTTCGCGCAGGGCGGCCACGAATTCCTCGAGCAGCAGTGTGTCGAGGTCGGCGCCGATCGGGTCCCACGTCTCGCCGTGCGCATCGTGTCCGGCGACGCCCTTCGCGAAGGGGCTGACGGTGACGGTGCCGCGTTCGGCGACGACCTGCAGGGTGAGGCCGCCCCAGGTCGCCGAGCTCATCGGCCAGCTCCACGAGCAGTCGATCGTGGCGATGACGCCGCTCGGGTACTGGATGGTGACGAGTCCGCCGGTCTCGACGGCGAGTTCGCGCTGCGCGTGCAGGATGCCGTTCGACACGGCGCGCACCGACACGGCGCGTTCGCCGAGCAGCTCGTCGAGCAGGTCGGCGCAGTGCACCACATGGTCGACGAGCGCCCCGCCGCCGGCGAGGTCGGGGTCGGTGAACCAGGCGCGGTCCTGGGGCAGCTTGCCGTTGTTGATGCCGGTGACGCCCAGCACCCGGCCGAGGCGTCCGCTGCGCAGTTCGGCGATCGCGTCGCGCACGGCCGGGGCGAAGCGCACCGGGTAGGCGACCATCAGGATGACACCGGCGTCGTCGCAGGCCGCGCGCATCGCCTCGGCATCTGCCACGGTCGTCGCCAGCGGCTTCTCGCACAGCACGTGCACCCCCGCGGCGGCGGCGCGCTCGACGAGGGCGCGGTGGCGCGAGTTCTCGGCGGCGACCACGACGGCGTCGGGCTTCCAGGCGAACGCCTCGTCGTAGGTGTCGACGTAGGCGACGCCGAGTTCGGCGGCCAGTTCTGCACCGCGAGGCGCGTCGTCGGGGGCGGACGCCCCGTCGGGGTCGGTGGCGATCAGTTCGACGCCGGGCATCGCCGACAGCGCGTGCACGTAGCTGAGGGCGTGCGTGTGGGCGAACGAGAGAACGGCGATGCGCAGCGGGGTGGCGGCGGCGAGCGGGGTGGTCATCGGGTGGCCTCCTCGGCGAGTGCGGAATCCAGGGCGACCGGGGCACCGGCGGCGATCGACGCGTACGCCGCCTCGGCGACGGCGACAGCGCGGATGCCGTCGGCCGGGGTGACCCGCGCGTCGCGCCCGTCGCGCAGGGCGGCCACGAAGTCGGCGATCTCGGCGTAGTAGGGGCTCTCCTGCGGCGACATGGGCGGCAGGTAGTCGGTGCCGGCGCTGTCGGCGACGGCATCCGTGCGCAGCGTGTGGTCTTCGGCGCTGTCGTAGCGCAGGCGTCCTTCGGAGCCGGCCACCTCGACGCTGGTGCGGAAGGGCATGCCCGGTGCGACCCAGCTGCCGTGGATGTGGCTGATCACGCCGTTCGCGTGGGTGAGCACGATGTGCGAGGTGACCGGGGCGGGCACGCGGTCGTCGACCGTGGGCGGGTTCTGCACCGCGAACACCGAGGTGACGGCGCCAGCGAACCAGATCGCCTGGTCGATGTCGTGGATCATCAGGTCGCGGATCAGCCCGCCACCGGTGCTCTCCGAGAAGAACCACGGGGTCTGCGGGGCGGCGCCGGCCCTGCTGAAGCGCTGCACCGCGAGGGTGCCGATGCGTCCGGCGTCGATGCCCGTCTTGATGTTCTGGTACTCGCCCATGTAGCGCACGACGTGCGCGGGGAAGAGTCGCACGCCCGCCGCCGCGGCGGCCTCGGCCACCTGGGCTGCGGCATCCGACGTCGCCGCCAGCGGCTTCTCGCAGATGACATCGCGACCGGCCGCGATGGCGCGCAGCGCGAAGTCGGCGTGGGTGCTGCTGGGCGTGACGATGTCGACGATGTCGACGAGACCGATGAGGGTGTCGACGTCGGCGACGAGCTCGAAGCCGTAGTCGTCGGCGATCTCCTCGGCGCCCGCCAGAGAGGTGACGTACCCGGTCGCGCCGAGGGCGCGCCAGGCGTCGGCGTGCACGCGGGAGATTCCGCCGGCTCCGATGAGTCCGACCTTCAACGTGCTCACTGCTTCTCCTCGGGGGTGGGGGATGCCGGCTCATGCGGCAGCGGGGTGATGGGCGGTGCCGGCATGTCTTCGATGCCGTAGACGTCGGCGGCGTGCCGTTGGAACGCGTGCACGACCGCACCGTGCGCGGCGGCTTCGGCGCCGAGCCGCGCCTCGGCGAGCGGCACCTGGAAGGGGAGTCCGAGGTGGCGGGGCAGGGCCGCGCGCAGCGGGTCGAGCAGCTGCTCGTGCGCCGCCGAGAGGCCGCCGCCGATCACGATCATGGCCGGGTCGACGGTCATCGTCAGGGTCGCGATGCCGTGGGCGAGCTCGTCGATGAAGGCATCCAACTCGTCTTGCGCGTCGCTGTCGCCGGCCCGGGCCGCGGCGAACACCTCGGCGGCGGTGCCGGCGGTGCGCCACGAGATCTGGCCCGTCTCGGTGTTGAGCCCGCGGAAGGCGAGGCGGCCGATGTCGCCGGCGGCGTTGTGGATGCCGCGACGCGGCCGTCCGCCGAGGATGAGGCCCATCGCGATGCGGTTGCCGACCGAGAGGTAGATCACGTCGTCGACGAGTTGCGCGACCCCGAGGTGGTGCTCGGCGACCGCGGCCAGCCGCACGCCGTTGTCGACCGCCACCGGGCATCCGAACGCCTGGCGCAACTGCGATCCGATGTCGATGCCCGACCACTCGGGAATCACGACCGACAGTGTCACCCGCCCGGAGTCGTCGACGATGCCGGGAAGCGAGACGCCGATCGCGCGCACCTTGGAAGAGGGGAGGGATGCTCCGGCGAGCGTCTGACGTACGTCATCGATCACGGCCGAGAGTTTGGCGGCGCCGTCGGCGTGCGCTTCGACCCCGGGGAAGCTGCGCTGCACGATGACGCGCCCGGCGAGGTCGGCGAGGATCACGCGCACGCTCGCGACACCGATGTCGACGCCGACGACCGTTCCCGCCGCGGCGTGGAAGGAGTACTGGCGGGCCGGTCGGCCGGCCCCGCTGCCGCTCTGCACGGGGGCGTCGATGATCAGGGCCGAGTCGCTCAACACGGTGACCGCGTTCTCGACCGAGGTGCGGGAGATCTCGAGCGAACGGGAGAGTTCGTTCACGGTGGCAGGTCCCGCGTCTCGCAGGTGCAGCGCCGATCGCGCGACGATCGACAGCGGGCTTGGCACGACCATGTGCGGTCCTTCCTTCTTCGACGTCGCGGGGTGCGATCAAAATAGCACACCGTATTTTCAAATCAAGATCTGCTGTTCTCGTGCGAGAAACACGGTTGTAACAACCACCTGGGAAGTTGTGCTTGACGAATTATCCCACAGGAGTGTCATAATGAAACCGTACTCAGCACGGTATAAGCAAAGGAGCACCATGCGCGTCAGCAAGTTCACCGGCGTCGCCGCGGGCGTCGCGGCCATCGCTCTGTTGGCCGGATGTTCGGCCGGCGGAGAAAACACCGCAGAGGGAGAGCAGGACATCACCGTCTGGCTCTACCCCGTCATCGCCGACGAGGCGGTGCACAAGGACTTCTGGGACTCGACGATCGCCGAGTTCGAGAAGGAGAACGAGGGGATCAACGTCAAATACGAGATCTTCCCGTGGGCGAACCGCGACGAGTCCCTGCAGACGGCGATCGCCGCCGGCAAGGGCCCCGATGTCGTCTACCTGATCCCCGACCAGCTCGCGGCGTACCAGTCGTCGATCGCACCGCTCAACGACCTGCTCAGCGAGCAGCGCCAGAGCGACCTGCTCCCGAACGTCAAGACGTCGGTCACGATCGGCGGCGACATCCTGGGTGCCCCCATCCTCACCAGCGCCCAGCCCCTCATCTGCAACGCCGCGGCGTTCGAGGCCGCCGGCGTCACCGAGTACCCCGAGACGTGGGAAGACATCGTCGACATCGCGCCGAAGTTCACCGCGGCCGACATGTACGTGCTCAACTACCCGGCATCCGCCGAGAACACCCTCAACCTCACCTTCTACCCGTTGCTGTGGCAGGCGGGCGGCGAGGTCTACAACGACAAGGGCGAGGTCGGCTTCGACAGCAAGGCCGGCGAAGAGGCACTGACCTTCATCACCGACCTGGCCGAGTCCGGTGCCCTCGACCCCGAGGCGCTCACCACCAACGTGCCGCTCGAGCAGACCGCGATCGCCCAGGGCAAGGTCGCCTGCACCTGGAACAACGGCGTGACCGAGGTCGCACCGTTCTGGGGCGAGGAGAACGTCAAGGTGCTCGCCCCGCTCACCGATAAGGAGTCGGTCGCCTACGGCACCGTCGGTTCGCTCTCGGTGCTCAAGGGATCGAAGGCGAAGGATGCCGCGGCGAAGTTCGCCGAGTTCGCCACGAGCGCCGACATCGTCGAGCCGTACCTGACGGCCGCCGGCTACTTCTCGGCGCTCAGCACCACCGAGCCGCTGTACGCCGACGACCCGCTGCTCGGCGAGGTCGAGAAGTACGTGCCCGACACGACCGTGGGTGAGCTGAGCGCGAGCTCGCGTGCGCTCATGGGCGTGCTCGCGCCCGAGATCCAGGCGGCGCTGCTGGCCCAGAAGTCTCCGGCCGACGCGCTCAAGGATGCGGCGACCGCTGCCGCACCCCTGATCAAGTAGTGACCCCGGGGCGCGCGGCCACCCTCCGCGCGCCCCACCCTCCATCTCCCCCACGTGAGGTTTCGACTGATGACCACGGCAACCACGGCGAAGCGGCCCGCAGGTCGGGTGACGCGCGTGCTCGCACGACGCGAAGCCCGGGTGGCGTTCTTCTTCGTGCTCCCCGCCTTCCTCCTCTTCATCGCCTTCCGCTTCGGCCCCAGCATCGCCGGCGTCGCGCTGAGCTTCTTCGACTACGACATCTCGGGTGAGATCGCATGGCGGGGCCTCGACCACTTCCAGCGTCTGATCGCCGATCCGCTGTTCTGGCGGGCGATGGGCACGACGCTCATCTACACGCTCTTCGCGGTGCCGATCTCGCTCGTGCTCTCGACGGTCATGGCCCTCGGCGTGCGTCGCGCGTTCCGCGGGGCACGGTTCTTCCGCTCGATCTTCTTCCTCCCGGTCATCACCTCGCTGGTGCTCGCCGGCTCGATCTTCGTATGGATCTTCTCCAGCAACGGCCCGTGGTCGACGCTGATGGCGCCGCTCGGACTCGGCGGCTCGTGGCTCGGCAGCACGATCCTGGTCATCCCCGCGATCGTCGTCGTCGGTGTCTGGTCGCGCTTCGGCTACGGGATGATGATCATCATCGCCGCTCTGCAGGATGTGCCGCGCGAACTCGAAGAGGCCGCCCTCGTCGATGGGGCGAACGGCTGGCAGCGCTTCCGGTGGATCATCCTGCCGTACCTGCGCCCCACGTTCTTCTTCCTCGCGGTGATCGAGACGACCGCCGCCTTCCAGGTCTTCGACGTCATCTACGTGATGACACAGGGCGGGCCGGCGAATGCCAGCTACTCGCTCGTCTACCTGCTGTACGACCAGGGCTTCCGCTACTTCGACTACGGCTACGCGGCCGCGGTCGGTGTGGCCCTGTTCATCATGACCCTCGTGGTCGCCCTCATCCAGCGCGTCGTGATCGGAAAGCAGAAATGACCGCCCTGATCCAGCCGCCCACGCAGACTCCGGTGTCGGCTGCGCCGAAGAAGCGCTCGTCGAAGAGAAACCGCTCGTTCCGGGCGCTGGAGCCGACCCGCGGGGGAATCGTCATCCGCTGGATCTGGCTGAGTCTCGCCGGCATCCTGAGCTTCTTCCCGTTCTACGCGATGGTCGTGCTGAGCCTGAAGCCCGGCCTGGTGGTCGAGCTGCCCGGCTCGCTGCTGCCGTGGAAGGACATCTCGTTCGAGGCGTACGAGCAGGTGCTCGGCGGCCAGAACATCCTCGGATGGCTCGGCAACACGCTCATCTACTCGCTCGTATCGGTCGTGGCGGTGCTGTTCCTCTCGGCGCTCGCCGGATACGCCTTCGCGAAGAAGCGTTTCCGTGGCAAGGAGGTGATGTTCTGGTCGTTCCTGGCGATGGTCATGGTGCCGTTCCACGTCACCCTCATCCCCACGTTCATCCTGATGGCGAACCTCGGCGGCATCGACACCTACTGGGGTCTGATCCTGCCGACGCTCGCGAACGCGCAGGCCGTGTTCCTCATGCGCCAGTTCATCCAGGGTCTGCCCGACGAGCTGTTCGAGGCCGCGCGCATCGACGGTGCGGGCGAGTTCCGCATCTTCCTGCGCATCGTGCTGCCGCTGTGCAAGCCGATCCTCGCCACCCTCGGCATCTTCGTCTTCCTGTGGCACTGGAACGACTTCCTCTGGCCGCTCATCATCGCCAAATCGAACTCGATGTTCACACTCACCGTCGGCATCTCGTCGCTGCAGCAGCAGAACGTTCCGCTGAGCACCATGCTCGCCGGATCCGTCGTCGCACTCCTGCCGATCTTCCTCGCGTACCTGATCGCTCAGCGCTACGTGCAAGAGGGCGTCACCGGCACGGGTATCAAGGGCTGAGAAGAAGGGAAAGCACCACATGACTCAGCACGCATTCGCCTCCGAAGCAGAACTCGAGGAGGCACTGGCGACGCCCAGTGCCGCCCTGATCGACGACCTCGCCGGCGGTTCCGGCGACCTCGTGATCCTCGGCGCCGGCGGCAAGATGGGCCCGACGATGGCGATGCTCGCCCGCCGCGGCATGGACGCCGCCGGCCGGCAGAGCGACGCGGTCTATGCCGTCTCGCGCTTCGGCGACGCCGCGATCCGCGCACGCCTCGAGAGCGCGGGCGTGAAGGTCGTCTCGTTCGACCTGATCGAGAACGACGACTTCTCGTCGCTTCCGGATGCCCCGAACGTCGTGTTCATGGTGGGCGCGAAGTTCGGTGCCGCGACCAACGCCTCGTGGGCGTGGGAGGTCAACGCGGCGCTCCCCGACCGCGTCGCCCGCCGCTACCGCGACAGCGCCATCTCGGTGCTCTCCACCGGCAACGTGTACCCGTTCGTGCCGGCGTCGTCGGGCGGAGCATCCGAAGAACTGGCCCCCGCTCCGATCGGCGAGTACGCGCAGTCGTGCCTCGGGCGCGAGCGCGTGTTCGAGTTCGGTGCGCAGGAGCGCGGCACGAAGGTCGCGATCATCCGCCTCAACTACGCGGTCGACCTGCGGTACGGCGTGCTCGCCGACATCGGCAGCGCCGTCAACGCCGGCGAGCCCGTGTCGGTCGCCACGGCCAACGTCAACGTCATCTGGCAGGGCTACGCCAACGAGGTCGTGCTGCGCAGCCTGTCGCACGCGTCGACGACACCGTTCTCGATCAACCTCACCGGCCCCGAACTGCTGAGCGTCGAGTCGATCGCCCGCCGCTTCGGCACCCTGTTCGACCGCGAGGTCACGCTCGTCGACGAGCCGCAGCCCACCGCGCTGCTCAGCGACGCCCGCCGCTGCATGGCCCTGTTCGGCTACCCCTCGGTCTCGGCCGAGACGCTCATCGGCATGCAGGCCGACTGGATCGCCGCCGGACTGCCCATGATCGCGAAGCCGACCAAGTGGGCCGTGCGGGACGGGAAGTTCTGATGCCGGTACCCACCCTGCGCCCGGAAGCCGCGGCGACCCTCGCCCGCGGTGCCGTGATCCCCGCGCATCCGCTCGCCCTCACCGCCGACCGCACGCTCGACGAGCGTCGTCAGCGCGCGCTCACCCGCTACTACCTCGACGCCGGGGCCGGCGGTGTCGCCGTGGGCGTGCACACGACCCAGTTCGAGATCCGCGACCCCGAGCACGCGCTGTTCGAGCCCGTGCTCGCGCTCGCCGCGGAGGAGATTGATGCTCGGGGCGATGCGAGTCTCGTGCGCATCGCGGGTGTCGCCGGTGGCACCGCGCAGGCGGTCGCCGAGGCCGAACTCGCCCGATCGCTCGGCTACGACGCCGTGCTCGTGAGCCCGCTCGTGGCCGGGGCCGATGAGAGGGCGCTGCTCGACCGCGCCCGCGCCGTCGGAGAGGTGCTCCCCGTGGTGGGGTTCTACCTGCAGACGGCGATCGGCGGGCCCGTGCTCGACCGCGACTTCTGGCGCGAGTTCGCGGCGATCCCGGCCGTCGTGGCCATCAAGGCCGCCCCCTTCGACCGCTATCGCACCCTCGAACTGGTGCGCGGAGTTGCGGCATCCGGTCGCGCCGACGAGATCGCGCTCTACACCGGCAACGACGATGCGATCGTCGCCGACCTGCTCTCGGAGTTCCACGTCGATTCGCCCGCGGGCCCCCGCACGCTGCGGTTCGTCGGCGGGCTGCTCGGGCAGTGGGCGGTCGGCACGCGCGCGGCCGTCGCGATGCTCGACCGCGCGCAGCGGGCGATGGCCGGCGATGCTGCGGCCTACCGCGAACTGGGTCTCGTCGCCTCGGACATGGTCGACGTGAATCAGGCCGTGTTCGACCCGGGCAACGACTTCCACGGCGTGATCGCGGGCGTGCACGAGATGCTGCGCCAGCAGGGTCTGCTCGAGGGCACCTGGTGCCTCGACCCTGCCGAGGGCCTCTCGCCCGGGCAGGCCGACGAGATCGAGCGGGTGCGGCACGCGTATCCCGACCTCAACGATGATGCGTTCATCGCCGAGCACCGGGAGTCGTGGTTGCGATGAGCGCCCTGCCCGTCGTCGTCGCCGTGGTGCCCGAGGCGCTGTTCGCCGAGTTCTTCTCGGCCGACGACGCGGCTCGTCTCGCCGACGCTGCCGCCCGGTTGGGCGGGTCGTTCGTGCGGGTGGATGCTCTGGCGGATGCTGCGCCCGACGAGGTGCGCGTCGTCATCACGAGCTGGGGCATCGGCCCCTTCGACGCGGCGGTGCTCGCTCGTCTGCCGAAGCTCGCCCTGGTCGCGCACACCGGCGCCTCGGTCAAGGCGTTCGCCACCGAGGAGCTCTTCGACTGCGGCGTTCTCGTCACCCAGGCGGGCGCCGGCATGGCCCGCTCCGTCGCCGAGGTGTCGCTGACGTTCACCCTCGCCCTGCTGCACCGCGTGCCCGAGATGCACAACGGGCTGCGCGCCGGAGGCTGGTACGACGCCGGCGTCGGGGCGCAGCACGAGATCCTCGACGCGCCGATCGCGGTCATCGGCGCCTCCCGCACCGGACGGGCCTACCTCGAACTCGTGCAGGCGCTGGGTGCGCGGGCACTGCTCGTCGATCCGACGCTCGATCGGGCCGCGGCATCCGCCCTGGGTGCCGAACTCGTCACCCTCGACGACGCGCTCACCCGGGCGCGCATCGTCGCGGTGCACGCACCGACCCTGCCCGAGACGCACCATCTGATCGGCCGACGCGAACTCGCCCTGATGCCCGACGGTGCGGGGCTGGTGAACACCGCCCGCTCGTGGCTCGTCGACGAGAACGCCCTGATCGACGAGGTGCGCACTGGCCGGCTCAGCGCCGCGATCGACGTGTTCGATGAAGAGCCGTTCGGGGCAGAGCATCCGCTGCGATCACTGCCCGGTGTGCTGCTCACTCCGCATCGCGCGGCCGGCACCACCGAAGGCCGCCTGCGACAGGGGCGCATCGTGGCCGACGAGATCGACGACTTCGCCGCGGGCCGACCGCTCGCACATGCCATCGATCGCGCACACCTGGCGTCGATGGCCTGACACGAAGACCTCTGGGGGATCTGGGGATTTCCGGATGCTGCGTGCCGGCCATCGGGCCGCACGCCTGACCGCGGCACAGCTGCCGCAAGGAGGCACGACATGACCATCACGCACGACGAAGACAACACGACGGCCGGGCTGCGCAGCAGGCGCATGCTGCTCGCCGGATTCGGCGCCGCGGCGCTCGGCGGCGTGGCCGCAGTGGCGGTGCAGACGCCCGCGCAAGCCGCGGGCCCCGCCGTTCCGATGAGCTCGTCGAGCTCGAAGAACGTCGGCAACGCCGGCCTCGCAACCGACCTGCCCTCGCTCAAGGGCAAGGCGGGCGACCTGGTGCGCACCACCGGGTACGCGACGCCGGGTGACGGGGGCCACGGCCTCTACCGGTTCGTGAAGAAGAACGCGCCGGCCGTCAACGGCGGCACCGTCATCGCCGCCCGCAAAGAGGGCGTCTGGGGACTGGTGCACGACGGCGTCGTCGACTTCCGGAAGTTCGGAATCATGGACGCGACGGTCAACGCCGATGACGCGCTCGACGCGATGGTGAACGATGCGAGCATCCACCGCATCGAAGCGCACAGCGACCTCAACTTCGTGCGCCGCCACATCTTCTCGCGCTCGACCATCGCGTTCGACTTCGGCGGACACCTCATGACGACCGTCGGCATCGAGAACGCCGGCAAGGACGACCCCTTCGCGGCGGTCATGTTCTTCCGCGGTGAAGTGACGGATGCCGTGCACGAGGCGCGCCTGAACGAAGCCGTGCCCGACCTCGGCGACATCTTCCCCGTGGCCGACTCGTCGTTCTTCGCGGTGGGCGACTGGTACGCCGCCGAGGTCAACGCGCTCACCGGTCGCTGGGAGCGCGAACTGCAGCGGCTCGTGCAGGTGACGCAGATCGTCGACGGCACGCACATCCGTGTCAACTACAAGAACGGCTGGCCGCTCGCGGCCGACCGCACGATGACGTGGCGCCGGGTGGTTCCGGTGCAGGACGTGACGGTCTCGAACCTGAAGTTCCTCGGCACCGGCACCGACGAGTACACCGGCTCGCACCCGCTGGCCTTCGAGTACGCGGTGCGCTGCGACGTCGACCACATCGACGGCACCGGCACGTTCTGGCCGCTCATCCAGCGCCGGTGGAACACCTACTACTCGACCGTCAGCTGCACCCTCAAGAACCCGACATCGGTCACCTGGGGCGGCGCCGGGTACCTCACGCAGCAGATCTACTGCCTCTACGGGTACGTCGCCAACTGCCACACGGCCAACGCGCGCCACCTCAACGACTTCACCGCGAGCGCGTACTGCCTCGTCGAGAACTGCCACGGCGACGGAGACGACCAGGGGCCGTTCGTCACCCACGGGCAGTACGAGCACGACCTCACCTACACCGGCAACTCGGGACTCATGACGTTCGCGAACTCCGGTGCGGCCTGGGGGTCGGCGGCCAAGCGCATCACGGTGCGCAAGCACGTGTGCTCGTGGTTCGTCGCCCGCGTGCGCATCACCGACCTCACCCTCGAAGACGTGCAGGTCATCGGCAAGCCCTCGCTCGCCGGCTCCGGCATGCTGTGGATCAACGCCGACGGTGCGCAGCTGCGCGGGTGCACGGCATCCGACACGCTCATCATCACCCAGCAGTCGGATGCCTCGTCGCGCCCGAACCTCATCGAGGGGTCGCACTTCACCTTCGTGGCAGCGGGCGGCGAGCTCACGAGCGCCACGGTGACCACCCCGGTCACGGTCGTCGACACGGTGCTGAGCGGCGTTGGCGGGCTGAAGATCACCGGGCCGGGGCCAGTCACGTTCCGCGGATCGACGCTGACCGCGGCCGATGACGCCGCGCCGATGGTGTCGTCGTCTTCGCGGCTGCGGTTCGAGGGATCGACACTGCGCAATGCCCGCATCGCGGCCGCGCGCGGTGAGAAGCAGACGGTGGAGTTCGCCGGGTCCGACGTCACGACGGTCGGCGGCACGGGCATCGCCCGCACCGGCGCGGGCGAGCTGCACGTCACGCTGTCGGACAGCACGTTCCGGGGCGAGGGGTCGGCGACGCACGTGTCGATCAAGACCGGCGCCACCCACTACCGCGCGGTCGGCAACCGGTTCGAGGGCGGATCGCTGGAGCTCGCCGACGGTGCGTTCGGCACCTCGTCGACGCTGGTGCACACCGCGAACGTCGAGTCGGGCGTTACGCGCACGGCCTTCCCCGCCGAGGGCGACCGCGTCGTCGACACCGCGAACCTCGCGGTCTGAGGGGCGTCGCACGGTGCGGAGGAGACCTCGCGTTACTGAGGATCGGATGCGGCATCCGCTCCTCAGCTCCGTGTGTTCTCCTTCGCCGCGTGCGGGTGGGCACGGTGTCGGGAGGAGTTCTCGGCGTGGGGAGGAAAGATGGGGCGGATACTTCCGCCCAACGCGGAGTTCTCCGCCTGTCTCGCGCGGTTGCCCCGGCGGGCGGCGCGACTGGACCCTGGGGCGCGAGTGGGTCCCTGAGCTTGTCGAAGGGCCCCGCCCCGCGCGACTCCTACAGTCCGACGAGCTCGGCGCTCTTCTGCCACAGGGCCTCGGCGAGGGCGGCGTCGTCGACCTGGGGGTTGGTCTTCGAGCTCAGGGTGCGCTCGTCGTAGTAGGCGCCCGAGAACCAGGTCTCATCGGGCGTGCCTTCGATGAACCAGCGCAGGATCGCGCCGCCCTCATCGGTGCTCGTGAGCAGCAGTTTGCCGAGGAAGCTCCGGTACAGCACGCGCATGATGCTCGACGAGTCCGACGCGAAGTTGGTCTGCACGGTGCCGGGGTGGAAGGCGACGGCGCTCAGCCCGTCGGGGTGGAACTTCGTGTGCAGGCTCTTCGTGAAGAGCACGTTGGCGAGCTTCGCGTCGCCGTAGGCCTTGTTCGCGCTGTACTTCTTTCGGTTGTCGAGGTCGTCGACGTCGATGTGGCCGAAGAGGCGATGCCCGACGCTCGACGTGTTGATCACCGCGGCGTTCGACGCGAGCAGGGTCGGCAGCAGCAGGTTCGTGAGCAGGAACGGCGCGAGGTGATTGACCTGGATGGTCTTCTCGAAGCCGTCGACCGTCGGGGTCTGGTCGCCGAAGATGCCGCCGGCGTTGTTGGCCAGCACGTCGATGCCGTCGTCGCCGACGGCATCCGTCAGCTTCGCGGCGAGTTCTCGCACGTCGTCGAGGCGGGCGAAGTCGGCGGTGAAGTACTCCGCACCGGTGTCGGCGGCGACGGCCTTCGTCTTCTCGGGCGAGCGTCCCACCAGGATCAGCCGGTGGTCGGTCGGCGCGAGCTGTCGGGCGGCGGCTGCGCCGATGCCGTCGGATGCTCCGGTGAGGACGATCGTGCTCATGAGGCGTCGGTACTTTCGTCGGTGAGCGCGTCGGTGCTCGCGTCGGTCGGGGTGATGCGTTCCACGGCACGGGTGACGTGCTCGGCGATGACCGCGCGCGCCTTCTCGGGGTCGCCGCTGCCGATCGCATCGACGATCTCCTGGTGGCTGCGCACGTGCTGCTCCTGCTCGTCGACGTCGAGCGCGTCGTTCGCGGCGCGGATGAATCCCGCGATGCGCCCGCGCAGCTGCGCGCTGATCTCGTCGAGAAACCGGTGCTCGGCGAGGTCGGCGAGCGTCTCGTGGAACAGCCGGTCCTGGCGCAGCACCTCGTCGATGTCTCCGGGGGCGGCCTGGGCCATCGCGTCGACGATCGCGCCGAGTCGCGCCGCGGCATCCGCATTCCAGCGTTCCTGCACGCGGATGGCCATGAACTGCTCGAGCACGATGCGCAGGCTCGAGATCTCTTCGAGGTCGGATGCCGTGAGCTGTGCGACCCGGGCGCCGCGGCGCGGTTCGCGCACGATCAGTCGTTCTTCGGCGAGGCGGGTGAGGGCTTCGCGCACGGGGATGTGGCTGACGCCGAGCCGGTCGGCCAGCTTGCGTTCGACGAGGCGTTCGCCGGGGGCGAGTTCACCCGAGTGGATCGCGGCACGCAACTCGTCGGTGACCTGCTCGGCGATGTTGTGGTCTGTCACGATGCGCATTCGGCTGCCCCTCCTCGCTGCGCGGGGCCGTCGGCCGCTGGTCGCGCATCCACCATTCGCTCGATGCTATGGCATTCGAAGGCGGACTGGACAAACGCTCACCGTTGCTAGATGCTATAGCAAACGTGATGGATGACGAAGGAGTTGTCGTGAGCAGTGTGCGAACCAGCAGTGAGACGCGGACGCCCGAACAGGTCGGGGCATCCGCCATGAAGAAGGCGATCTGGCGCCTCGGGCCTTTCCTGGGGTTGCTGTACCTCGTCGCCTACATGGACCGCAACAACGCCGGCTTCGCGAAGCTGGAGATGACCACGGCCCTGCAGATCACCGAGGCCGCCTTCGGATTCGCCGCCGGCATCTTCTTCATCGGCTACCTGCTCTTCGAGGTGCCCAGCAACCTGCTGCTCGAGAGGTTCGGCGCCCGCAAATGGATCGCCCGCATCATGATCTCGTGGGGCATCGTCGCCTCACTGACCGCCTTCGTGCAGGACGAGACCCAGTTCGCGATCGCCCGATTCATCCTCGGTGTGGCCGAGGCCGGCTTCTTCCCCGGTGTGCTCCTCTACCTGACGCTGTGGTTCCCCCGGCAGTACCGCACCCAGGTGATGGTCGTGTTCGTGCTGTCGAACCCCATCGCCAACGCGGTCGCCGCGCCGCTCTCGGGATGGATGCTCGAACTGCACGGGCTCTGGGGCCTCGACGGCTGGCAGCTGGTCTTCCTGCTGCAGGGTCTGCCCGCCGTGCTGCTCGCCTTCGTCGTCTTCTTCTGGCTGCCCGATCGTCCGCAGGATGCGCGCTGGCTCGACCGCACCGAGCAGAAGTGGATCACCGACACCCTCGCCGCCGAGACCCAGGCGATCGAGAAGCGGCACGGACGGCTGCGTCTGCGCGAGGTGTTCAGCAACGGCCGGCTCTGGACGCTGATCGTGCTCTTCTTCGGTGTCGTCTTCGGCGCCTACGGCCTGGGCATGTGGCTGCCGACGATCGTGAAGAGCATGGGCGACTTCTCGAACTCGACCACCGGTTGGCTCGTGGCGCTGCCCAACCTCTGCGCGGCTCTCGTGATGCTCCCGTGGGAGCGGGCGGCCCGCAAGCAGGGCAACATCCCGCTGCAGATCGGTATCACGCTCACGATCACCGCGCTCTCGCTGATCGCCGCCGTCGCCGCGCAGGGGACGCCGGTGGTCGCGCTCATCGCCCTGTGCGTGGGCATGTCGGCGCTCTTCTCGACGACGCCGCTGTTCTGGAGCCTCCCGCCGATGGTGCTCACCGGCACGGCGGCCGCCGCCGGGCTCGCCTTCATCAACTCGATCGGCAACCTCGCCGGATTCGCCGGCCCGTACGCGATCGGCTGGATCAGCCAGACGACCGGGTCCGCGATCTGGGGTCTGCTGCTCATCGCCGCCCTCACCCTGCTCGGGGCGACGATCGCCTTCGTGCTCAGTCGCCGCACCGACTTCACGGCTGCCCCCGAGATACAGGAGAAGGCATGACGACACCGACGATGACACCGACGCAGATCGGCGACAGCATCCGTGTGCCGCGCAGCGCCTTGCGGGTCGGGGTCGCCCGCCGCGACATCACGCCGCCCACCGGCATCCGCGCCAAGAACTGGGGCCCGGCCGACTGGGAGCGATCCGAGGGCGCGCACCGACCCTTCGAGCTCACCGCGCTCGCCCTGATCGGCGACGACCTGCGGCCCCGCGTGCTGCTCGCCGTCGACGGCACCTGGTGGCGCCGCGTCGCCGATGAGCAGGGCGTGCGCGGGGCGATCCTCGACGGTCTCGGGCTCGAGGCCGACCAGCTCATGCTGTCGCTCTCGCACACCCACGCGGGCGCTGTGCTCTGCGCCGCCGATGCGCATCTGCCGGGCGGAGAGTTGATCCCCGGGTACCTCGAGGCGCTGGCCGAGGCCGGTGTCGCCGCGGGGCGCGAAGCGCTCGCGGGCGCCGAACCGGGGCTGATCGAATGGACCTCCGGGCGCTGCACCCTCGCCGCCGACCGCGAACTCGACCTCGACGGCCGGGCGCTCGTCGGCTACAACCCGGCCGCGACCGCCGACGACACGGTCACGATCGGGCGCATCAGCGTCGACGGCGCGGTGCACGCCACGCTCGTGAACTACGCCTGCCATCCGACGACGCTCGCCTGGCAGAGCCGTGAGGTGTCGCCGGACTACGTCGGTGCGATGCGCGAGATCGTCGAGGGGGCGACGGATGCTCCCTGCCTGTTCGTGCAGGGGGCGTCGGGTGAGCTCGCCCCGCGCGAGCAGTACACGGGCGACGTGACGGTGGCGGATCGGCACGGGCGCTCGCTCGGTCACGCCGTGCTCGCGGCACTCGATGCGCTGCCCGTGCCGGGCGACGAGCTGACGCTCGACGGCGTCGTCGAGTCCGGGGCGCCGCTGGCGATCTGGGCGGGGAGGCCCTTCGTCTCGTCGCTGCGCTCCTCGCTCAGGGACCGGCGGCGAGATGCGGTCCCTGAGCGAGCGGAGCGAGATGAAGGGTCCACCACAGGCCTCGTCGCCTCCGTCGAACTCCCCCTGCGCGATCTGCCCACGCTCGACGAGCTCGCCGAGGAGTGGGCCGACATCGACGTGCGCTCCCGCGAGGAGCGCGTCGGACGTGCCCGCAACCTGCGCGACGGGTACATCGACGGCCCCACGGTCACGCACCCGGTGTGGGTGTGGCGGCTCGGCGATGCCGTGATCGTCGGGCACCCGGGCGAGGCGTACTCGCGGTTGCAGACGAGCCTGCGGGCCCGGTTCCTCGACACGCCGATCGTCGTCATGAACCTCACGAACGGCCCCGGCTTCGTGTACCTGCCCACCCGCGAGGCCTACGACCGAGGCGCGTACCAGGCCTGGCAGACGCCCCTCGCCCCGGGGGCGCTGGAGCTTCTGGAGCAGCACGCCGCCCGTCTCGTCGAGGCCGTGCTGACTCGGCCCGCATCGCCCACCACCCAAGGAGAGATATGACCCGCCCCGTCGCCATCGTCACCGGAGGATCAGCCGGAATCGGCTGGGAGATCGGCCAGCGTCTCGCCGCCGACGGCTACCTCGTCGTCGCCGCCGACCGCGTGCCCGGTCTCACCACCGCCGAGAACCCCGCCGGCATCGTCTGGCGCGAGCTCGACGTCACCGACCACGACGGCGTCGACCGGGTGTTCGGTGAGATCGAGGCCGAGCACGGCCCCATCGAGGTGCTCGTGAACAACGCGGGCATCCAGCGGCACCGCGGCATCGAAGACCTCAGCTGGAGCGAGTGGGCGGCCGTCGTCGACGTCAACCTGCACGGCGTCTTCTCGGCGCTGCAGGCGGCGGGCAAACGGATGCTCGAACGCGGCGACGGCCGCATCGTGAACATCTCGTCGATCTCGTCGCGCGGGTCTGCGGGGCGGGCGCCCTACGCCACGACCAAGGCGGCGGTGATCGGCCTCACCTCGACCGCGGGCGCCGAGTGGGCATCGCGCGGGGTGCGGGTCAACGCGGTCGCCCCCGGCTACGTCGACACCGGGGTGTTCCGCCAGGGTGTCGACGCGGGCACCCTCAGCCTCGACACGATCCTGTCGCGCATTCCGGCGAAGCGGCTGGCCGAGGCGAGCGAGATCGCCGCGGCGGTGAGCTTCTTGGTGTCCGATCAGTCGCGCTACATGAACGGGCAGACGCTCTACGTCGACGGCGGCTTCATGGTCGACTACGGCGTGCCCCTGGCGAAGAAGCCCGAATGACCGAGATCACGCGGATCGAGTCGGCGACGGCCGTGCTCCCGCTGCCGGCGCCCCTGCACCTGGGGGCGATGACGGTGACGCGGCGGGAGTACAGCGCGGTGCGGGCATCCGACGCCGACGGCGTCTCGGGCGTCGCGTACTGCCTGTCGCGCGAGGCGCCGATGGCCGAGATCGTCGATCGCCTGATCGCCGGCCACGCGATCGGGGCGGGTGCCGACGACCCCGCCGCCACCTGGGATCGGATGTTGCGCGGCAGCGCCATCGTCGGCCGGGTCGGTCTGGTGCGCCGGGCGATCGGCCTGGTCGACATCGCGCTGTGGGACATCGCGGCCCGCCGGGCCGGCGTGCCCCTGTGGCAGATGCTCGGCACCGGCGACGCCCCGCGCGACGCGATGCTCGTGGCCGCGTACCCCTCGGCGACGCGCACTCCGCGCGAGGTGGCCGACGAGGTGCTAGCCCAGGCGACCGGCTGGTCGCAGGTGAAGATCTCGCGCATGCCCGATGCGGCATACATGCGCGAACTGCTCGCGCTGCTCGGTGCCGAGCTGCCCGCGGAGACGGGTCTCGTGGTCGATGTGGGCTTCGGTTGGCGCGACGCCGACGAGGCTCTGGCCGAGATCGCGCAGTGGGGTGATCCGCAGCTGGCCTGGCTCGAAGACCCGCTGCTTCCCGAAGACACGGCGGGCTGTGCGCGCATCCGTCGCGAGAGCGGGCTGCGGGTGTCGGTCGGAGACGAGGTCGCCGACCCGGCCGTGCTGAAGGCTCTCGTCGAACACGAGGCCGTCGACGTGCTGCGCCTCGACGTCGTGGCGATCGGCGGGGTGACGCCCGCGCGCGAACTGATCGCCTGGGCATCCGATCGGGGTGTTCCGGTGTCGGGACACGTGTATCCCGAGGTCACGGCGCATCTCGGCATCGGCGTCGAGACCTTCGCGCGCGGCGCGAACCCCTATGACCCGGCGCCGTCGTTCATCGTCGGTGGGCCCGCCTTCGAGGGATCGGTGCGACCGGCGGATGCCCCGGGGCTCGGCTTCACGCTCGACCCGGGCGTCTTCCCCTTCGCGTCCGAGAGGAACTGACATGACCCGGAGTGCACGCAGCGTCGTGGTGACCGGCAGCGGCAAGGGCATCGGTCGCGCGGTCGCCGAACGACTGACCGCCGACGGCTGGATCGTCGTGGGTCTCGAACGCTCGCCCGGTTCGGGCACGATCGAGGCGGGGATCGTCGCCGACGTCGTGCTCGGTGACGCGTCGGATCGCGCGGTGCATCAGCGCGCAGCATCCGTCGCCCAGGGGCTCGCGCCGCTGGCCGGCTGGGTCAACAACGCGGGCATCACGCGTCGCACCCCGCTGCACGATCTCGATGAGGCGGTGGTGCGCGAGATCGTCGACATCAACGGATTCGGCTACATCTGGGGATGCTCCACCGCCGTCTCGGCCTTCATCGACCAGGGCGTCGCCGGCGCGATCGTCAACATCGGTTCGATCCACGGGCGGTCGGCGTTCATCGATCACGCCGCGTACGAGTTCACGAAGGGCGGCATCGACGCCCTCAGCCGCAGCGTGGCTGTGACATATGGCGGTCTCGGCATACGCGCGAACACGGTCGCGCCCGGCGGAGTGCGCACACCGCATCTCGACGCCCAGATCGCGGCATCCGCCGACCCCGTCGCCGCCGAGCGCGCCCTCGCCGAGGGACCGCCGATGGGGCGCATCGCCCAGGCCGGAGAGGTCGCTGCTGTGGTGGCGTTCCTGCTGTCGGATCAGGCGCCGTACCTCTCGGGGCAGTCGATCGCGGTCGACGGCGCGTGGACGGCCTCGTTCGGAGAGATCGCGGTCGACCCGGCGCTGCGCGAGCGCTTCGGGCGCTAACGTATGGTTTACGCATCGTCCTTTAAGAGCGATAATGGTGCGCATGACGACCGCAGTAAATGGATCTATCGCACCACGCCTTCCCGCGAAGGTGCGGCGCGCGAGCGTCGAGATCGGTGAGGACTTTGCGGCGTGGCGCAAGATCCTCGGGTTGACAGCTGAACAGGTCGCTGAGCGTGCAGGCATCTCGCGGGGGACACTGCGTCGACTCGAACACGGCGACCCATCCGTCGGCTTCCACGTCGTACTCCGGGTGGCCCGGGGGCTCGGCGTACTCGAGAAGCTCACGGAAGCGCTTGATCCTCTGAGTACGGATCTCGGCCGCGCCAGAGCTGATCTCATCAACAGGAAGCGTGTGCGATGACGCGCTTCGACGCTGTGGAGCTGCATGTAGACATCGGAGGCGAGACCGTCCTCGCCGGTCGAGCGCAGTTCAACCGCAGGCGCGGCGAGCTCTCGTCGACGATGTTCCAATACGAACCTGACTATTTCGCGCACGCGCTCGCCTATGAGGTGGATCCGAGGTTCGAGCTGTACAGCGGATCGCAGCAGGCGCCGGGGCTTCCTGGGGCTTTCTCCGACTGCGCGCCGGACCGTTGGGGCCGCAACCTCGTCCTGAAGCGGGAGCGAGCACTTGCACTTCAGGAGAAGCGCGCGCAGCGCTCGCTGGATGACGTCGACTACCTCGTCGGGGTCAGCGACGCCACGCGCCAGGGTGCTCTTCGATTCCGCCGGGATGAACAGTCCCCGTTCCTGGATCCGGATCACGATGTACCGAAGATGTTCCGTCTCGCAGAACTCATGCGCGCGTCCGAGGCCGCTGCTCGCGATGATGGGGATCAGGGTCTCGCGGCGGTGAAACTGCTCCTCGATGCGGGAACCGGCTCTCTCGGAGGCGCGCGCCCCAAGGCAGCGGTGCGGGGCGACGACGGTGAACTGCTCATCGCGAAGTTCTCCCACCCCGAAGACGCCTGGGATGTCATGGCGTGGGAGGCTACCGCGCTTGATCTCGCGAAAGCCGCGGGTGTGGCCGTGCCCACGTACCGGCTGGCTCCTCTTGACGGCCGCAACGTGCTGCTGCTCAATCGGTTCGATCGGACCTCTGGCGGCGAGCGGATCGGATATATGAGTGCCATGACTGTGTTGGAGCGGGTTGACGGTGCCGGGGGCGACTACATCGAGATCGCCGAGGCGATCGAGGAGAAGGGTGGTCGGGTCAAAGACGACCTTGCCGAGCTCTTTCGGCGCGCTGTGGTGAGTGTCGGACTGCACAACACTGACGACCACCTCCGCAATCATGGCTTCGTACACGACGAGAGCGGTTGGGCTCTCAGCCCCGCCTTCGACATCAACCCCGAGCCGGACCCGAAAGCGCGCCAGACCGCGATCGCCGGCGCGAGCACCCTCGGCGATGAGAGCGACGGGCTGGAGGAACTCGCACGCGCGTGTCGCCTGAGCGCCCCCGCGGCCAGGGAGGAACGCGAGCGGATCGCCGGAGTCCTCGACGGGTGGCGAGACGCCGCACAAGCGAATGGTGTTCGAGGATCGGAGATCGTACGATTCGCCCACGCGTTCGAGAGTGGCATTACGACACTCAGGAGCTGAGGGAGAGCATCCGCAAGGACCATGGCACTCCGTGACGTGTACCCGCCAAGCCTCAGGCCTTGAGCATCGAGGCCCGGGAGATCAGACCGTCGACCACGTCGAAGGTCGCGATGGTCTCGGTCGAGACGCCCGCGTTGATGACCTGCTCCTGTGCGACGACCCAGCGATCGCCGAAGAGAACGGTCTGCTCGATCACGCACGACAGCTCGGGGTTCTGCAGGCGCGGCTCGTAGAACGCGCGAATGGCCTCGGCGCCGACGACCGGTTCGGGGGCGACGCCGGTGATGACGGCATCCGCCGCGTAGGTGGCGACGAACGCGTCGAGGTCGTGTGCGTTGAACGCGTCGAGCTGGTCCTGCACGGTCTGCGCGGCAGAGCGGATGCTGTCAGTCAATGCGTACTCCTCCGTTGACGTCGTAGGTGGCGCCGGTGATGAATCCCGCGCGGGGGGAGGCGAGCGACGCGATGATCCAGGCGACGTCGGCGGGTTGCCCGAAGGCTCCCAGCGGGATCGACGACTCGAGCTTCTCGCGCCCGGCGCCCTGCAGTTGGTCGGTGATCGCGCTGGCGACGGGCCCGGGGCTCACGGCGTTCACGCGGATGCCTTCGGGGGCGAGGTGCCGGGCGAAGCTGCGGGTGAGGGCGAGGATCGCGCCCTTGCTGGCGGCGTAGTGCAGCCCCGTCTGCAGGGCGCCGACCTGGCCGGCGATCGACGAGAGGTTGACGACCGAGCGGTCGCCCTCGGCGGCGCGCAGCAGGGAGAGCGCGCCGCGGGTGAGGAAGAAGGTGCCGCGTGCATTCGTCTCGAGGACGAAGTCCCACTCCTCGATGTCGATCTCGTCGTAGGGGGTGTAGGGGCAGACGCCGCCGTTGTTGATGAGCACGTGCAGTTCGCCCCAGGCATCCGTGATCTCGGCGATGAGCGCGTCGATCGATGCCTGTTCGCGCAGGTCGAGGCGCGAGACGCGCACGTCGGGCGACCCGGCGGCGCGGCACTCCTCGGCGACTCGCGCTGCCTCGGCTTCTCGCCCCGTGTAGGTGAGCCAGACGGCGAGTCCTTCGCGGGCGAGTTCGAGGGCGGCGGCCGTTCCGATGCCGGAGCTGGCGCCCGTGATGAGTGCGCGGCGAATGGTCATGACTAAACGCTATAGCAAATGACCAGCAGGGGCTACTCGCTGAACACGACCTCTCCGCCGACGACCGTCGTGGTGACCTCCTGGTCGGCGATGGCCTCCGCCGGGATCGAGTACAGGTCGTCGCTGAGCGCGATGAAGTCCGCCCGCATCCCGGCCCGCAGCGTGCCCTTCTGCTGCTCCTGGCCGACCGCATAGGCCGAACCGTAGGTGTAGGCCCGCACGGCCTCGTCGACCGAGACGCGCTCGCGCTCGCCCAGTACCTCGCCGCTCGCCGTGCGGCGCAGCACCATGTCGCGCAGCGAGACGAGGGGGTTCGCATCGGAGATGGGCGAGTCGGTCGAGCCGTTCAGTACGATCCCGGCATCCGCCAGCGACTTCACCCGGTAGATGTCGTCGCGACGTTCGTCGGCGACCGCCGCCGCCATGCCGTCGCCGAAGTCCGAGACGAACACGCCCTGCGGCACCGGGATGACGCCGAGCCGTGCGGCGCGGGCGATGTCGGCATCGCTCGCCAGGGCGAAGTGCTCGATGCGGTGCCGCACGTCGGGGCGCGGGGCGATGCTCTGGGCGTGCTCGATCGCGTCGAGCACGTGCGTGATGGCGCGGTCGCCGATCGCGTGGGTCGCGACCGTCCACCCGGCCCGGTGCGCGCCCACGATGTAGTCGCGCAGTGCTTCGGGCTCGTGCAGCAGCACGCCGAAGTTGTCGGCCTCGCCGTGGAAGCACGCGTGCATGGCGGCCGAGCGCCCGATGAACGATCCGTCGGCGACGATCTTCACCGGTCCGACGCGCAGCATGTCGTCGCCGAGTCCGGTGCGGATGCCGAGATCGAGGCCGAGCACGTCCTTATCGGGCAGATCGGCGAACGGGTGCAGCACGGTGATGTACGGCATCAGGGTCGTGCGCACGCGCAGGATGCCCCGCTCGACCGCCGACTGGTACGCGTGATAGTCGAGCGGGCTGTTGCCGACCATCCTGATCTCGCCGATCCCGGGCTCGGTCACCGAGGTGAGGCCGTAGCCGAGCGCCTGCTCGCTCGCGAGTCCGAGGTTGCGCTGCACCTCGTCGAGCGCGACGGGGCGCACGAGGGCGAGCAGCGGGCCCATCGCCGACTCCTGCAGCAAGCCCTGCGGCCGGCCGTCGGCGTCGCGGGGGATGCCCCCGCCGGCGATCTCGGGGAACCCCTCGCGTCCCGAGTAGCCGGCCAGCTCGAAGGCCCGGGTGTTCGCGACCATCATGTGCCCGGAGACGTGCTCCAGGATGACCGGTCGACCGCCCGACACCCGGTCCAGCCCTTCGGCGGTCGGATGCCCCTCGAGGAAGTTCTGGTCGTATCCAGAGCCTCGCACCCAGGCATCCGGCGCCAGCCCCTCGGCGTGCCGGCGCACCGCCTCGTAGACCCCGTCGAGGGAGTTCACGACACCGGGCCGCAGGTTCAGCGAGGCGAGCCGGAAACCCGTGAGCGAGAGGTGGTGGTGCGCGTCGTGGAACCCCGGCAGCACCGGCTGTCCGCCGAGGTCGACGATGCGATCCGCGTCGATGCCGTGCAACTGCTCGTCGAACCCGACGATGCGACCGTTCAACGTGCCGATGCTGTGCGCGGTGGGTCGCTCAGCGTCGAGGGTGCGGATGCGGGCGTTGGTGAAGATCGCGTCGACGCGCATGGTCTCTCTCCGGTCTGCGGGATGGGGCGGGCGGCGCGGCGGTCAGGCGACGGTCGCGGTCGCGGGCTCGGCGGCCGTGACCGAATGGGTGATGCGGCGCTGGAGCGCCCACACGCCGAAGATCGTGAGCAGGATCATCGCCGCGTAGAACACGGCCACTCCCCACACGCTGCCGCCGGTGGAGTTGAGGATCCACTGTGCGACCAGCGGGGTCGAGCCGCCGAACACCGTCGCGCACAGCTGGTAGGCGAGCGAGACGCCGGAGTAGCGGATGCGCGCGGGGAACGCCGAGGCGAGCAGGGTCGCGAGCAGCGCGTAGTACGCGGTGCTGCCGATGATCGTGGCGTAGAGCGTCACGGTGATCCACAGCGGCGATGCCGCCTGGATGGCGAGGAAGTACGGCACCGTGAGCACGACGCTGAGGATGAGTCCCGCGAGCATCACGCGGGCGATGCCGAAGCGCTCGGCGATCTTCGCGGCGATGGGCTGCCAGATGAACTGCAGGATCGCCATGCCCAGCAGGATGTTGAGCATGAGCTGACGGTCGATGCCGAGCGATCCCGTCGTCCAGGCGAGCAGGAAGGTGTTCGAGAAGTAGGCGTTCGAGATGCCCATCACCGAGGCGAGCACGCCCAGGCCGATGAGCATCGGAGCGGTGCGCAGCGCGACGAGCACCGGGGCGCTCACGACTTCGTCGGACTTCTTCGCGGCGACGAAGTCGGGCGACTCCTCGACCTTCACGCGGATGATGAGCCCCACGATCACGAGCACGGCCGACACGAGGAACGGGATGCGCCATCCCCAGGTGATGAACTGCTCGTCGGGAAGAAGGCCCACGAGCAGGAACATGACCGTCGCGAGGATCGAGCCCGCGGGCGAGCCCTGCTGCACCCAGGCGCCGGCGAGGCCCTTCTTCTTGGCGGTGGCGTTCTCGGTCGAGAGCAGCACGGCGCCGCCCCACTCGCCGCCGACGGCGAAGCCCTGCAGACCGCGAAGCACCACGAGCAGGATCGGCGCGAAGATGCCGATCTGGGCGTAGGTGGGCAGGAGGCCGATGAGCGTGGTGGCGGTGCCCATCAGGATGAGCGTGAGCACGAGCACGTTCTTGCGGCCGAACTTGTCGCCGAAGTGGCCGAACACGAGACCGCCGACGGGGCGCATCAGGAATCCGACCCAGAAGGTGGCGAACGAGGCGAGCAGTGCCGCGCCGGGAGCGACGTCGGGGTAGAAGACGCGTCCGAAGACGAGGGCGGCCGCCGTGCCGAAGATGTAGAAGTCGTACCACTCGATCGCGGTGCCGACGAAGGCACCCACCATCGAACGACGTTGCCGGGCAGTACTGATGTCAGTGCGCGAAGTGGCCATCGGGGGAGGCTCTCTTGATCGGGGGAATGTTCGGGTTCTGCCATCCTCATCGCCGCGACCCATGCTCGTCCAATGAAGAAATCGGGTGATCGCATACGCTTTACGTATGTATGGGGAACGGGAACTCGAAGCGTTCGTCGCGGTGCTCGACTGCGGGTCGGTGAGTCTCGCGGCAGAACGCCTGATCAGGACCCAACCGACGGTATCGCGGCAGATCGCCTCGCTCGAACGCCAGGTCGGGGCATCCCTGTTCCGACGGATGCCGCAGGGCATGGTGGCCACCTACGCCGGCGACCGCCTCGAGCCCATGGCCCGCGATCTCGTGCGGCGCGGGCGACGCGCGCGCGAGGTGATGACGGGCATCGTGCAGAAGGAGCGCTCGTTCGTCGCCGCCGCCCCCGAGATGACGAGCGTGCTGGTGCTGGCGCCGTTCATCGCGGGTGGGGGCCCGATCTCCGACGTCGTGGTCGCGACGCCCGCCGAGACCTACGACCGGCTGCGCACCGGTGCCGATCTGGCGGTGACGACGAGTCCTCCGGATTCGCGGCTCAGCAGCATCCGCATCCTCACCCTTCCCCTCTACTGTCAGCTGCCCGCATCGCATCCGCTCGCCGCGGGTGAGCGTCTCGAACTGAAAGACCTGCTCGCTGGCCCCTTCCTCACCTCGGGCGCGGGATCGGCCGCCTGGACGCAGATCCAGCGCGCGGCCGAGAGCGAGGCGTGGTCGGTCGAGATGGCGAGCTTCGGAGCGGATGCCCCCATCATCCAGGCCCGCTCCGCCGCCGGCCACGGGCCCTGCGTCGTGGTGGAACCGCCGCGGTTCGGGCTGCTCTCGCGTCCGTTGCACCACCGGGGACTCCCGATGCAGTGCGCGCTCTACGCGAGCTGGGAGCGCACGCACTACGCCCGCGAAGACATCCGCCGGGTGGCGGAGCAACTGACGGAGTTCGCCGCCGATCACGTCGCGAGGCTCTACGAGCCCTGAGCCCGTCGGGCCGCCGCGAGTAGCTGGGTCCCTGAGCTTGTCGAAGGGCCCACCACAAGACTCGCGCACACAAATCCGCTAGATGCTATAGCATCGCTCTCATGACAGTGCCGTTCATCCTCGTCAGCGACTGCGACCTTCCCGGCGCCGTCATCGAAGACACCCTCCGCGACGCGGGCCTGCGTGCCGACCGCGCCGCCTCGCCCGCCGTCGACGACATCGCCGCCCTGGGTGCCGATGCCGAAGGTCTCGTGGTGCAGTGGGCGCAGATCACCGGAGAGGTCATGGACCGCCTGCCGAACCTGCGCATCATCAGCCGCGTCGGAATCGGCTACGACATGGTCGACGTCGAGGCGGCCACGGCCCGCGGCATCGCCGTCGCCAACACCCCCAGCTACTGCATCGAAGAGGTCGCCGCCCACACGATCGCGATGATCATGACGCAGGCGCGCGGACTGCCGGCCTATGACCGTGCGGTGCGCGCCGGTACGTGGAAGGCGGTGGACGCCCGCCCCCTCGCCGTGCGCCCCTCGACGACCACGGTGTCGGTGCTCGGCTTCGGCCGCATCGGCTCGATCGTGGCCCGCGGATGCCGCGCGCTGGGCTTCCGCGTGCTCGTCGCCGACCCCTATGCCCCCGCCGACGCCGTGCGCGACGCCGGATGCGAGCCCGTCGAGATTCCGGATGCCGTGGCCCGCGCCGACATTCTCACCCTGCACGTGCCGCTCACCGAGGCGACCCGCCACCTGATCGACGCCGCCTCCCTCGCGACCATGAAACCGGGGGCCGTGGTCGTGAACACGTGCCGCGGACCGCTCATCGACGAAGACGCGCTCGCCGCCTCGCTGCGTGACGGACACCTCGGCGCCGCCGCGCTCGACGTCTTCGACGGGGAACCCCTCGCCGCGGACTCCCCCCTCAGCGACCTCGATCAGGTGCTGCTCACCCCGCACGCGGCCTGGTTCTCACCCGAGGCGCTCGCCGACCTGCCCGTGCACGCGGCCGACAACATCATCCGGTTCCTCGCCGGAGAGTCGGTCCCGATCGTCAACCCGGCCTACGCCGACGCCCGCTGAAACCCTCGGAAGGACACCCATGGAACTCCTGCGACTCGGCCCCCTCGGCGACGAGCATCCGTTCGTCCGCGACGACGACGGCGTGGTGCGCGACCTCTCGTCGCTGACCTCCGACATCGACGGCGCCTTCCTCGCGGCCGACGGCATCGCCCGGGTGCGGGCCGCGCTTGCCGCGGGAACGTTGCCCGAGACGGATGCCGCGGGGCTGCGCATCGGCGCCCCCATCGCGCGTCCGACCGCCGTCATCTGCATCGGGATGAACTACGCCGCGCACGCGGCCGAGTCCGGGGCGCTGCCGCCGGAGCATCCGGTCGTCTTCTTCAAGCATCCGAACACGATCGTCGGCCCCGACGATGTCGTGCTGCTGCCGCCCCACGCCGAGAAGGTCGACTGGGAGGTCGAGCTCGCCGTCGTGATCGGCAAAACGGCGAGGTACCTGCCGTCGCCCGAAGCCGCGCGCGACGTGATCGCCGGATACGCCGTCTCGAACGACGTGTCGGAGCGCGCCTTCCAGATCGAGGTGTCGGGAGGGCAGTGGTCGAAGGGCAAGTGCGCCGAGACCTTCAACCCGCTCGGCCCGGCGCTCGTACCCGCCGACGAGGTCGACCCGCAGGCGCTGCGACTGCGGTCGTTCGTGAACGGCGAGGCCCGGCAGGACTCGTCGACGGCCGACATGGTCTTCCCGGTACTCGAGCTCGTGCACCACCTGAGCCAGTACATGGTGCTCGAACCGGGCGACGTCGTGAACACCGGCACCCCGCAGGGCGTGGCGCTCTCGGGCCGTTTCCCCTACCTCGCCGACGGTGACGAGATGCGCATCGAGATCGAGGGGCTCGGGGTGCAGACGCAGCGCGTCGAGCGGGTGCGGCTGGGCTGAGGCCCCGGCTCCCGGCGGGCCCTTCGACGGGTTCAGGGACCCCGTTCGGCGCCCTGTGCCCGGGGCACGGTTTCCATTTTGCTGAGTGCAACCGTGCTTCGGGTAGAGGGCGTCGACCCGGCCGCGCCCGTCACTCGGGAGGAGATCCGCGGAGGGGAGGGCGGATTCGCCCGAAACACCCTCCCGAATGCGGATCTCCTCCCGAATGACGGCGCGCGAGGGTTCAGGAGACCCCTCGTCCGGCGCATCCGGCTCTTTCCTGACTTCTCGCGTCCCGGGCCTCATGGGCTTGTCGAGGCGCCCGTCATTCGGGAGGAGATCTGCGGCAGGGAGGGCGAACTCGACCGAAGCATCCTCCCGAATGCGGATCTCCTCCCGAGTGGCGGCGCGGCCGGGGTGTGAGGATCTCCTCCCGCGTGACGGCGGGCGACCCCGAGTGAGGGCGCCCCCCGCGACCCGGGTCAGCCGGCGAACGGGACCACGGGCATCCCGCGCACGCCGGGTTCCACCGCGAACAGCGAGCCGGCTGCCGTGCCGTGATCGACCGGCAGGCCCTGCGCCGAGGTCGTGATGAACAGCGTGCGCAGATCGTCGCCGCCGAACGTGCACGCGCTCACCTGGGGCACGGGCAGCTCGATGCGCGCGAGCAGCGAGCCGTCGGCGGCATACCCGTGCACCGCCGATCCGCCCCAGAGCGCGACCCAGACCGAACCGTCGGCCGCGACCGTGAGTCCGTCGGGTGTGCCCTGCTCGGAGGGGATCGCCACGAACGTGCGGCGCCCGCGCAGCTCACCCTCGGCGACGTCGAAGAGGTCGATGCGGCCGGTGTCGGAGTCGACGTAGTAGGCGCGCGTCGAGCCGGGTGCGAAGGCGATGCCGTTCGAGACGGTGACGCGCGAGATCACGTCGGCCGAGGTCAGGTCGGCGTCGATGCGGATGACCCGCCCGACCGCGCTCGAACCGTCGAGCGCCATCGAACCCGCGAGCAGCCTGCCGCGCGGGTCGACGGTGCCGTCGTTGAAGCGGGCCTCGCCCAGGTCGAAGGTCGCCGCGATCCGCACCGGCCCATCGGCCGTGTCGGAGAGGTACAGGTGGCGACCGCCGAAGGCGACGAAACCGCCGGATGCTCGGGGGCGCACGAACGCCGCATACTCGTCGTCGAGGTGCAGGCGGTGCACACCGTCGTCGCGCAGGGTCAGCAGGTCTCCGGCATCGCCGTCGACCCAGCGGATGCCGCCCCACGCCGGAGACCAGACCGGGCCCTCGGCGTGCACGCAGAGCGGGCCGGTGATGTTCTCGGGCGTCACGGCTTCTCGTCGGCGTTGCGCAGCGGCATCCGCTCGGGCTCGGCAGCCGGCGCAGGCGCCGAGGCGGCCGGGGCTGGCTCGGCAGCGGGCGCAGGCGCCGAGGCGGCGGGCGCAGGCGCCGGGGCGGCCGGCGGCACCGAGGCGGCCGGGGCTGCGGGCGGAGCATCCGGAACGGCGGATGCCGCGCCCTGCGGCAGCTCGCGGGCCACCTGCTTCTCGAGCACGGTGACGGCGTCGTCGGACAGCAGAATCAGCCCGTCGAGCTCTTCGCGCACGCGCTTGTAGGCGATGTTGCGTTCGGCCTGGGTGGCGGACTCGTCGACCGCGACCTTCAGCAACTGCTGCGCGCGGTCGAGGCGCTTGCGTTCGACCTCGGTGAAGGTCGAGTCGCGCAGGCGCCGGGCATCGCGTTCGGCGATCTCGAACGCCACGGCGTAGGCGCCGACCGCGTCGAGGTACTCCGACACCTGCTTCTCGGTGGGCTTCGCATCGGCGGCGGGGCGCAGGGCATCGGCCGTGCGCTTGGCCCGCAGGAACGTGGCCGTGAGCGGTTGGCGGCCGTCGCTCATCGCCGGGAACGCGATCAGCTTGGCGACGTCGAGCTCGTAGTCGAGCCAGCGTGCGGTGATCTCCTCGTGCTCGGCGAACAGGCGTTCGAGCAGTTCGTTCGGGACATCGGATGCCGGGGCCTGCACAAACGGCGCACCGCGCCGCTTGCCCTGCCCGTTCAGCGCGCGCGCCTCGATCTCGGCCGTCTTGAGCTGGGCCTTGATCTTGAGCGTCTCGAGACGGCGTTCATGGCGTCGCCGGGCGTTGCGTTCCATGGCCTTGGCGGCACCGCCGGCCATGCCCATGATGGGGAAGATGAGCCACCAGTAGCTGCCCGCCCACCGCAAGAACTCGTCCATGATGTGCTCAGCCTACTGCGGCAGGGGCACCCGCTGAGGGGCGGGAGCCCGCCGGATCACCAGTCGTGGACGGTGCCGTCCGCCAGCCGGTTGTAGGGGAGGTAGGCCTGCTCGTACGGATACCGGCCGGCCTCGTCGAGGTCGAGCGCGACACCGAGCCCCGGCTGGTCGCCGGGGTGCAGCATCCCGTTCTCCCAGGTGAACGACTGCTGGAACACCTGGTTCGTGCGCGCGCCGTGCGGCATGTACTCCTGGATGCCGAAGTTGTGGATCGCGAGACCGAGGTGCATCGCGGCGGCCATGCCGACGGGAGAGATGTCGGTGGGCCCGTGCATGCCCGACTTGATCTGGTACATCGCGGCGTAGTCGAGGGTCTTCCGGAGCGCGCTGATGCCGCCCATGTGGGTGACGGCCCCGCGCACGTAGTCGATGAGCTGATCGCGGATGATGTCCTTGCAGTCCCACACGGTGTTGAAGATCTCGCCGATCGCGAGCGGGGTGGTGGTGTGCTGGCGCACGAGGCGCAGGGCCTCCTGGTTCTCGGCGGGCGTGCAGTCCTCGAGCCAGAACAGGTCGTACGGCTCGAGGTCCTTGCCGAGCCGGGCGGCCTGGATGGGCGTCATGCGATGGTGCCCGTCGTGCAGCAGGGGGATGTCGGCGCCGAATTCGTGACGCACCGCCTCGAAGACGCCGGGCAGGTGACGCAGGTACGACCGGGTGTCCCAGTCCTCCTCGGTCGGTCGCGCGCCGCGCCGGGCGGGCTCGTGGTCGTAGCGCGCTTCGCCGCCCCCGGCAGCCGCCGACTGCGAGGCGATGCCGTAGATCGCCTTCAGCCCCGGCACGCCGGTCTGCACGCGGATCGCGCGATAGCCCTGCTCCTGGTGCGCGCGGATCGAGTCGAACAGCTCGGGCAGTTCCTTGCCCGAGGCATGGCCGTAGGCGAGCAGACCGGTGCGCGAGGCACCGCCGAGCAGCTGGTAGACCGGCAGCCCGGCGACCTTGCCCTTGATGTCCCACAGCGCCATGTCGACGGCGGCGATCGCGGCCATCGTCACCGGTCCGCGGCGCCAGTAGGCGCTGCGGTACAAGAACTGCCAGGTGTCTTCGATCTGCGATTCGTCGCGCCCGATCAGCAGCGGCACGACGTGCTCGGTGAGGTAGGCGACGACGGCCAGTTCGCGGCCGTTGAGGGTGGCGTCGCCGAGTCCGGTGACCCCGTCGGAGGTCGTGATCTTCAGCGTGACGAAGTTGCGGTCGGGGCTGGTGACGATCACGTCTGCACGGTCGATGGTCATCGGATGCCTCCTGCGGCGAGCACGCCGGTCGTGGTGTCGGTCAGTGGTTCCCCGGCGACGAACACCGATCGCGGAACGATGCGGCTGTCGCCGGGCGCCCAGTCGAAGAGCACGACGTCGGCGCGCGCCCCGACGGTCCAGTGCGTACCGTCGCCGAGCACGGATGCCGGGGCGGAACTCGCGAGCCGCAGAGCGGTGGCGAGCGAGCCGGTCAGGCGGGCGACGGTCGCGACGCCGACGTCGAGCGTCTGCACCGAACCCGCGAGGAACCCGGTGGAGGAGTGGCGCAGTGCGCCGTCGTCGGCGAGGTGCACGCCGCCGCCCACGGTCGAGACGCCTCCCTCGCGCAGGGCGGCGGGCGTCGCCACGGCGTCGCTCACCAGGAAGATGCCGTGGTCGCGCTTCGCGGCGATCATCGTGGCGAGAGTGCTGTCGGGCAGGTGGTGCCCATCGGCGATGACGCCCGCGGTGAGCCGGGGTTCGGCGAGCTGCGTCCACAGGTAATTCGGATGCCGCGGCAGCACCGCGTGGGCGCCGTTGCCGAGGTGCGTCGAGAGGGTGGCCCCGGCATCGACGGCGGCGGCGATCTCGGCATCCGTCGCATGCGTGTGACCGATCGACACCCGCACGCCGTGCGCCACGAGGAAGCGGGTGGCGTCGACCGAGCCGGGGTGATGCGGCGACAGCGTCACCACGCGCAGCAGCCCGGGTGCCGCGTCGAGCCACGACTGCAGCTCGGCGATCGCCGGCGGACGGATGTGGTCGAGAGGATGCACGCCGCGCGGGCCGTCCTGCTCCGACAGGCTCGGACCTTCGACGTGGATGCCGGCGACCGAACGCGCCGCAGACGGCGAGGTGCGCACGGCGTCGGCGATGGCGCGGATGCGCGCGCGCATATCGTCGGCTGAGGCGGTGATGACCGTCGGAAGGAACCGGGTCACGCCGCTCGCCGCGAGTGACTGCGCCATCGCGGTGATGTGCTCGGGCGAGGGGGTGGCGGCGTTCGCGTCGCCATCGAGGTGACCGTTGACCTGCAGGTCGACGAGCCCCGGGCCGATCCACGGGGCGTCGCCAGCGGGATCATCGATCCGAGTGAGCGAGGCGATCCGACCGTGGGCGATGACGATCTCGAGCCCGCCGCGTCCGAGGGCGTTGCGCCCATGCAGGGTGCGCTCCGTCATCGGGCGCTCTCGGCCAGCGCCGGGGGAGCCGGGTGCAGCAGCGAGGCCGCATCGCGGTCGACGTGCACCTCGCAGCGCGAGTGGCGGCGCAGCACGGTGCAGGGCCAGCGGGCGCTGATCGGCTCTTCGACCAGGGCGCGCACGGCATCCGCCTTGCGGGCGTCGGGCACCGCGCAGACGAGGTGGGCCCCGCTCATCAGTGCGGGGATGGTGAGGGTGAGTGCGTGGGTGGGCACGGCGTCGAGCGTATCGAAGCACTCGTCGTCGACCTGCTGGATGCGACTCGCCATGTCGAGCTGCACGACCCGCACGGGGCACGGGTCGCCGAGGTCGGTCTCGGGCGGTTCGTTGAAGGCGATGTGCCCGTTCACGCCGATGCCGAGGCAGACGAGGTCGATGGGAGCCTCGGCGAGGAGCGCGACGTAGTCGGCGGTCGCCGCCTCGGGGCCGAGCTCGGTGCGCATCGGGTGGAAGGCGGCGGGGCGCACGACGTCGACCAGGTGCGTGCGCAGCCAGTTGCCGAAGCGCTGCGGCGCGGCGGTGTCGAGGCCGAGGTATTCGTCCATGTGCAGGATCGTGATGCGATCCCACGGCACGTCGGGCTCGGCGGCCAGCGCTCGGTACACGTCGAGCTGGCTGGGGGCGGCGGCGGCGATCATCCGGGCGCTCCCGCGGGCCGCCACGGCATCGCGCAGCGTGCGGGCGGCAGAACGGGCGGCCGCGGCCCCCATCGTCGTGCGGTCGGGGTGGGCGTGCAGGGCGAACGTCGTCGTGCTCATGATTCGACACATTAATGCAACCGCTTGCAAAGTCAAGTCCCCCCGTCGATCGACCGCGAACCCCGACGGGGCATCCGCGCATCCCGCGTGGTGCGTCGAGGCCGGGGAAGACGCGCGCCGTCGGCGCGGGCGGGCATAGTGTGTCTCACGTGACTGCGAAGAGGAAGACGGCGTCGACGTCGGTGACGATCGGCGATATCGCACAGGTCGCGGGGGTGTCGCGGTCGACGGTGTCGCGCGCGTTCAGTCGGCCGGAGCTGCTGAATCCCGAGACCGTGCGCCGGGTCAAGGCGGCGGCCGATCAGCTCGGCTACGTCGTCAACCACGCCGCCAGGGCGCTCTCCACCGGGCGCTTCGGCAACGTCGCCGTGGTCGTTCCCGACATCGCCAACCCGTTCTTCCCGCCGCTCGTGCGTCGCGTGCAGACGCTCGCCGATGCCGCCGGCTACGCCGTGTTCCTGGGCGACTCCGACGAGATCGCCGACCGCGAGGCCAACCTGACTTCGCGCCTCAGCGCTCAGGTCGAGGGCTTCGTGCTCGCCTCTCCCCGTCTCGACGAGGCGCGCATCCGCGAACTCGACGCCTCCCGCCCCGTCGTGCTCGTCAACCGCGACATCGAGGGCCTCGCCCGGGTGCTCATCGACCCGAGCGGCGGACTCGACGAGGCCGTCGCCCACCTGCACCGCCTCGGTCACCGTCGTGTCGTCTACCTGTCGGGGCCGCGCGAATCGTGGTCGGACCAGCAGCGTCGATCCGCGCTCGCCCGTGCGGCACAGCGCGTCGGACTCGAGGTGATCGTGCAGGAGCTCGGGCGCCCCAGCTCCGCCGGCGGTCGCGATGCCGTGGGGGGAATCCTCGTCTCCGAGGCCACCGCGGTGATCGCGTTCGACGACGTGGTGGCGCAGGGCGTCATGGCCGGACTCGCGCTGCGCGGGGTCGATGTGCCCCGCGACATCAGCGTGATCGGCTGCGATGACACACTCGCCTCCGGCACGCATCCGGCGCTCACCACGATCTCCGCGGCCTCTGCCGCGGCGGGCGATGCGGCGGCCGAACTGCTGCTGGGCGTTCTGGCCGACGGGCAGCGTTCCGACGCCCGGGTGACGATCGCCACGCACCTGGTGGTGCGGGCAACGACCGAGACGGCGCGACACGTCGGCAGTTGACCATGCAACCGGTCGCATGATTTACTGTCGCCCATGCCTCGGATCGCGATCATCGGTGCCGCCCACCCGCACGTCGACTACGTGCTCGACGAGCTGACGCGCGCCGATCGCAACGAGTTCACCCTCGTCGGCGTGTACGACGCCGACCGCGCCGTGGCCGAGCGTCACGCCGCACGATTCGGCGCCCCCGTCTTCGACAGCGCCGACGATCTCCTCGCCGAGGGCGTCGACATCGCGATGATCGCTGGCATCTACGGTGCTCGCGGCGACGACGTGGTGGCGGCGCTCCGGGCCGGCGCCCACGTGCTCGCCGACAAGCCGCTGTGCACCTCGCTCGCCGAACTCGACGCGATCGAGAGCGCGGCGCTCGAGGCCGGTCGCACCGTGAACCTGCTCCTCGAGAAGCGCGGATACCCCGCGACGCTCGCCGCGCTCGCCGTCGTGCGTGCGGGCGAGCTCGGCGACATCGTCGGTATCACCTCCTCCGGTCCGCACAAGCTCAACCGCGCGCAACGGCCCGACTGGTTCTTCGATCGCAGCCGGTACGGCGGCATCCTCGCCGACCTCGTCGTGCACGATCTCGACGCCGCACTGCTCTTCGCGCCGGCCGACGCGGGCACCATCCGCGGAGCGGTGTCGGCTCCCCTTCCCGACGCGCCGGACTTCTCGCGCTACGGATCGGCGACCTTCACCACGACGACCACTGTCGCCGCCGCCGAGGTGAGCTGGCTCACGCCACAGGCATCCGATGTGCACGGCGACTACCGCCTGCGCCTGGTCGGCACTCGCGGCACGGCCGAGATCTTCTGGGCGCGGGGCCGCGTCGAGCTCACGACCGACGAGGCGCCGACGCGCGTGCTCGATCTTCCCGAGGGGCTCCGGCCGGCGCAGGAGGCGCTCGACGCCTTCGCTGCCGGGCACACACCCGAGGTCGGCACGAGCGAATCGCTCGCCGCCACCCGTCTCGCCCTGCTCACCCAGCAGTCCGCAGACCAGGACGGCGCCGTGCTGACCTGGACGCGACGGGCACTCTGACCGACCACTCCGACCCCCCAGCCATGCGGGTGCGACAGCGCCCACGACAGGAGACATCATGACCGAACCGCTGCGTATCGCCATCGTCGGTGCGGGGGTGATCGGCGCCGTGCACGCACGGCTCGTCGCTGCGCTCGGCAACGCCGGATCGCTGGCCGCGGTCGTCGATCTCGATGAGGCGCGAGGGCGCGCTCTCGCCGAGCAGTACGGCGTGCCTTTCCACACGTCGGCCGCTGAGGCGTACCGGGCCGAGCGCATCGACCTGGCGTCGGTCTGCCTTCCCAGTGCGTACCACGCGGATGCTGTCGTCGAGGCGTTGCGGGCGGGCGTCGACGTGATCGTCGAGAAGCCGATCGACGTCACCCTCGACGCGGCCGACCGCATCCGTGCGGCCGAGCGCGAATCGGGCCGCACGGTCTCGGTGATCAGCCAGCGGCGCTTTCAGCCGGTCGCGTCGTTCCTCCACCGGTCCATCGACGAGGGCGCGCTCGGCCGCATCACCTCGGGCGTCGTGGAGTCGGCGTTCTTCCGTCCGCAGGAGTACTACGAGTCGGGCGACTGGCGGGGCACCGCGGCGATCGACGGGGGAGGAGCGCTCATGAATCAGGGCATCCACGCCCTCGACCTGCTGCTGTGGATGCTCGGCACCCCGGTGTCGGTGAGCGCGAAGACCGGGCGCCTCGCGCACGAGGGCATCGAGGTGGAAGATGTCGCCGGCGCGATCATCGAGTTCGAGAGCGGGGCCATCGGTCTGCTGCTCGCGAGCACCGCGGCGTATCCCGGCCTGCCCGTGCGCCTGGCCGTGCACGGTTCCGGCGGCACCGCGGTGATGGAGAACGACGGGCTGTCGTTCTTCGCCTCGGCGACCGCCGCCCAACCCGAGGCGCACGAGCTCGTCGAGAGCGATGTGCCCGACGGCTGGAGCGACGTGGATGTCGCCCACCACCGCCAGTACCTCGACGTGGCGGATGCGATCCGCTCGGGTCGTCGTCCGGCGATCACCACCGACGACGGTCGACGTGCTCTGCAGGTCGTGCTCGCCGTCTACGAATCCGCCCGCACCGGGCGTCCGATCGACCTTCGGGAGTGAAAGAGGATGAGAGACATGGAAACCACGCGCGTCGCGATCGTCGGCATCGAGAACAGTCATGCCGAGGAGATCATCCGCTATCTCAACGTCGAGCGTCCGGCGAGCGTGCCGGTGCGCGTCGTCGCCCTCGTGGCGGGGGAGGCGGACCGCACGGCCGAGCTCGCCGAACTCGGCGGGATCGAGACCATCGTCGCCGAGTCCGCCGACCTGCTGGGTGAGATCGATGCCCTCATCGTCACCTCGCGCGATGGTGCCCTGCACCGCGCGCACGCCGTGCCGTTCCTCGAGGCGGGCACGCCGGTGTGGGTCGACAAGCCGCTCGCGGCGACCGTCGCCGATGCCGAGCAGATCGTCGCCGCCGCCGAGCGGGGTGGCACGGTTCTCACGTCGTCGTCGGCGCTGCGCTGGGTGACCGATACGGATGCCGTCGCCGAAGGCCTCGCCACGATCGGCGAGCTGCAGGCGGTCACGGTGACGGGACCGGCGGATGCCGGCAGCCCGTACAGCGGCATCTTCTTCTACGGCATCCACATCGCCGATGTCGCGCAGCGTCTCGTGCCCGGAACCCCCGAAGACATCGATGTGCAGGCCCTCCCGGGCGGTGTCGTCGCGCGCTACCGGGTCGACGGCGTGCTGGTGACGCTCGAGTTCGTGCGTCCTGACGCGTCGGGCCAGGTGCCGTTCCGCGCCGCCGCCGTGGGCAGCCACGGTGTCGTCAGCCGCGACATCGTTCTCGGGGCTGACTACGTGCAGCCGGGAGTGGACGCCTTCGCGCGGATGCTCGCCACCGGTGTCGCCCCCATCGCGGCGGCACAGCTGCTCGCGCCCATCACCGTGCTCGAAGCGGTGGCGAAGGCGGGGGCGCCGGTCGGCGCCTGAGTCACCGCAATCCCAGCCACCGCAACCCGAGTCATAAGGCCAAGATTTCACCGCGATGGTTGCGGTGCGATCTCGCCAGGGCTACCCGATTTTTCCCTGGTAATCAGATAGAAACAAGACTGTTACACCCTCTTCAATGAAGAAGCTATTGTAATGCAACCGTTTGCACGTTAGCGTGAAGAATCGGTTGAACCCCCACCGTTCATCGGGTGCCCTCGGGCCCCGTCGAAGAAGACCATGGAGGAACGAGAATGGCAAAACGCACCTGGATCGCGGCGGCCGCATCACTGGCTGCCGTGCTTGCGATCACCGGCTGCGCCGGAGGCGCAGACACCGGTGGAGAAGGCGATGCCGACAGCGGAGATCTCCGCGTATGGCTCATGCAGGACTCGGTGTCGGATGACGCGGTCGCGTGGCTCGAAGAAGAGTTCGCCGCCCAGAACCCCGGCTCCACACTGACCGTCGAGATGCAGCCCTGGGACGACATCGTCTCGCGACTGCAGACCTCGCTCGCCAGCAAGTCCGAGACGCCCGACATCGTCGAGATCGGCAACACGAAGACCGCGACGTTCGCGAACGTCGGCGCTCTCGCCGACCTCAGCGGCCTGTACGACGAGGTCGGCGGTGACGACCTCATCCCGAGCTTCGTCGACGCCGCGACCCTCGACGGCAAGACCTACGCCTACCCGCTCTACGCGGGCACCAGCGTCGTGTTCTACCGCACGGACCTGCTCGAGAAGGCCGGCATCCCCGAGCCCGAGACGCTCGACGACCTCGTCGCCGCATCCGCCGCGGTGCAGGCCGCGAACCCCGAAGCGGTCGAAGGCTTCAAGGGCATCTACTTCCCCGTGGTCGACGTGCACGGCCTCGAGGGCTGGCTCTTCTCCCACGGCGCGAACTACGCGCACGAGAAGGACGGCGAGTGGGTCAGCGGTCTCGACACCCCCGAGGCCAAAGCCGCGTTCGAGCAGATGCAGACCATCTGGGATACCTCGGCGCTCGGCGCACTCGACGCCAAGGAGACGGCCGGCAACCCCTGGGTGCCGTACAACAACGGCGAGGTCGCGATGTTCTCGTATCGCGTTTTCGCGCAGGACAGCATCTCGCCCGAGCTCGCCGACGTCACAGGCGTCATGGCGCTCCCGCCCGTCGAAGCCGGTGGCGAGAGCCACCAGTTCCTCGGCGGCTCGAACGTCGCGATCGCGGCGAACTCCTCGAAGCAGGAGCTCGCGAAGAAGGCGATGAAGCTCATCCTCAGCGAAGACTTCATGAGCCAGCTCGCGGCCGACTCGGGATGGGTGCCCGGCAACACCGCCTACGCCTCGGCCATCCCCGACGGCATCGTCGACGCGGAGCTGCAGCAGCAGATCGCCGAGACGAGCGAGCTCACACCGGCGGCTCCCAACTGGGCGATCGTCGAGGGCAACAACATCCCCGTCGATCTCTACTCGGCTCTCGCCCGCGGTGAGGACATCGACGAGGTGGTCAAGCGCATCGGCGCGAAGATCGAAGAGACCCTCAACGCGAAGTGATGATGGCCACCCCCGTGATCGACGTCGAGGTCGCCCCCCAGGCGACCCCGCAACAGCCCGCTCCCCGCACGCGCCCCCGGCGCGTGCGGGGGGCGCTGCTCCCCTACTTCCTGATCACGCCACTGCTCGTGGCGGTCATGATCGCCCTGGGGTGGCCACTGCTGCAGCAGTTCCTGATGTCGCTGCAGAAGTTCGGACTCGCGCAGCAGTTCGGCGCCGAGCCCGAATGGGTCGGACTCGCCAACTACGCGAAGATCCTCACGGATCCCGCCATGTGGGTCGTGTTCATCCGTTCCGTGCTGTTCTGCGCGGTGTGCGCCTCGCTGTCGATGGTCATCGGCATGCTGCTCGCCCTGCTGTTGACCAAGGTGAGCACCTGGGCGCGCATCGCGCTGCAGGTGACGCTGCTGCTGGTATGGGCGACGCCCGCACTCGTGACCATGGTCATCTGGCAGTGGCTGTTCGACGCTCGCTACGGCCTCGTCAACTGGATCCTCGCCCGCATCGGCTTCCCCGACATGGCGGGCTTCCCGTGGACCTCCGCGCCCATGGGCGTCTTCACGATCGCGGCGATCACGGTGATCTGGGGCAGCCTTCCCCTGATCGTGTTCATGATCTACTCGGCGCTCACGCAGGTGCCGAACGAAGTGCTCGAGGCGGCTCAGCTCGACGGCGCGGGTCCGTGGACGCGCTTCCGTCATGTGACGCTGCCCCTCATCACCCCCGCGGTGATGATCGTCGGTCTACTGCAGATCGTGTGGGACCTGCGCGTCTTCACCCAGATCTACGTGCTGCAGCAGGCCGGGGTGTCGATCGAGGAGACCAACCTCCTCGGCACGTACATCTACCGCATCGGCATCGGTCAGGGAGAGTACGGCGACGCTTCGGCCCTCGCCACCATCGTGCTCATCCTCACCCTGCTCCTCACCTGGAAGTACATCGCCAAGATGTTCGCTCAGCAGAAAGAGGTCTCGGAATGAGTTCGACGACGTTCCCCCAGACCACCGACATCGCGGCGGTCGTTCCCCCGCGCTCGCGCCGCACTCTGGGCAACCGCAACGATGCCCGCCGGCGCACCTGGAACGGCGTCGCGGTCGTGGCCGCGTTCTTCCTCGTCTTCCCCATCTACTGGATGGTCAACACCGCGCTCTCCGACAACGAGGAGCTGTTCTCGCGCACGCCGCGGTTCTTCCCGTTCCCGCTGAGTTTCGACAGCTTCGGGAGCATCCTCGCCGACGGCGGCTTCTGGTCGGCGCTCGGCATGAGCGCGGGTGTCACGGCGGTCGTGGTCGTCGTGGCCGTGCTGTTCGGATTCTTCGCCGCCATCGCGGTCAGTCGCTTCCGCTTCAAGGGCGGCGGGTTCATCATCCTGCTCGTGCTCATCGTGCAGATGATTCCGACCGAGGCGCTGTTCATCTCGCAGTTCCGCATGCTCGACGGATGGAACCTGCTCAACTCGGTGGGCGGTCTGTCGCTGCTCTACATCGGCGCGGTCGTGCCGTTCACGGTGTGGCTGCTGCGCGGCTTCATCCACGGCATCCCGGCCGAACTCGAAGAGGCGGCCATGGTCGACGGCTGCAGCCGCTTCGGGGCGTTCATGCGGGTGACCCTGCCGTTGCTCGGCCCCGGTATCGTCACGGCATCCGTCTTCTCGTTCCTGCAGGCGTGGAACGAGTACACGCTCGCCCTCGTCGTCATGACGAAACCCGGAAACGCCACGCTCCCGCTGTGGCTGCAGACGTTCAGCAGTGAGCTGTCGGCGACCGACTGGGCGGGCATCATGGCGGGGGCGACGCTCATCTCGGTGCCCGTCGTCATCCTGTTCCTCTTCGTGCAGGGCCGTCTCGGCGCCGGCATGATGGCCGGTGCCGTCAAGGGCTGATCGATCGACGCGAGAGAGCGCCGGGTCTTCACGGATCCGGCGCTCTCTTCTGCGTGTGCGGCTCTGCGTGTGCGGCCGTCAGTCGGCGGATGCCGTGACGAGCCGCACGACCGCATCGTCGGCGGCCAGGTCGGGCGCGATGAGATCGAGCAGGGCCCGGTGGGGATCGGCGGCGGCGGCCCGATCGGCGATGTCCGAGGCGGCGACATCGTCGATCGGGCGACCCGCGCGCACCTCGGCCCGCGCGAAGCGGATCCAGGCGGCGATCGCCGTGATCCCGGCTTCGCCCGTGGCTCCGGCGGCGCGGTCGAGTCGCACCGGCTCCACCACTCGCGACCGCAGCTTCACGCTGCCGTCGATCGCGATCTGTCGCAGGTGATGGGCGATCGCCGGGTTCTCGAACCGGGCCCGCAGATCCCGGCGGTACGCGGCGAGGTCGAGGTCGACGCCCGCGGCCGCGGCCTCGGCTGCGGCGGTGAGGTGGCGTTCCGCGAGATCCCACAGATCGTCGACGGCCGCGGCGCACTGCGGGTCGCCGATCGCTTCGGCGATGGTCGAATGACCGCGGCGGATGCCGTCGTACGCGAGAAGCGAGTGCGCGCCGTTGAGCATCCAGAGCTTGCGCTGCTCGAAGGGGGCGATGTCGCCGACGAAGGTCGCGCCGGCCGCCTCCCAGGCGGGGCGTGCGGAACGGATGCTGCCGCTGAGGATCCAACTGTGGAACGGTTCCGTGACGACGAGCGCGGGGTCTCTCCGGCCGGCGCGCGCCGCGAGCGCGTCGATGTCGGCATCGGTGGTGCGCGGGGTGATCCGGTCGACCGAGGTGCCGACGATGTCGACCTGGGCGCTGATCCACGAGCGTAGGTGCGGTGACGCCAGTGCGGCGAGATCGTCGAGGGCGGCGAGGAGCGCCGCCCGGTTGTTGCTGAGGTTGTCGCACGGGATGAGCGTGAGGGTCGCGTCGGGCAGCGCACGCCGCCGCGCGTCGAGGGCCCACAGCAGGCGCCCGGGCATGGTCTGCAGGGCGCGGGCGTGTGCGGAAGGCGCCACTTCGGGCGCCTCGGCAGATGCCGCAGGCGCGGATACCGCGGCGGGGTCGTCGCCGAGCAGTCCGGAGAGCAAGTCGATGTCGGCGGCGACCTCGGGGTCGGTGCGATCGAGGCGTCCGTGGCCGTCGAGGCGGTATCCCTTCTCGGTCACGGTCAACGTGACGATCGTCACGGCGGGCCGCGCGAGGTAGTCGCGCAGCGCGGCGACATCCGCCCCGTCGTGGGCCGCGACGATGCTCGAGACGGTCTCGATGCGGTCGCCGTCGCTGCTGCGGGTGATGAGCGAGTACACGCAGTCCTGGTGCGCGAGTAGCTCGGCGGCATCGGGGGAGCGGCCGGTGAAGGCGGCGATCCCCCACTCGTGAACGGGGTCGGCGCGAGCGGTGTACCAGGCCTGGTGCGCCCGATGGAACGCTCCGAGTCCGAGGTGCACGATGCGTACCGGGGCGCGCGGCGTCAGCCGGTCGAGGGTGTTGTTCACGGGTGCTCCGGAGAAGTCGAGGGGGCCTGGGGCCGGCCCCGCCTCTTCAACCTATGATGCGTTCACCGGTCATGCAAGCGATTGCATAAGCGCGTGATCGCGCGGGGCGATCGACGGCGCACTGGAGGCGCGCATCCGCACCACCGGCTGCAGCATCGTGCGCACCGTCCCGCCGCCCGACCGCCCGAGCTGGCGCAGCAGGGTCGCCGCCGCCAGGCGCCCGATCTCACGCTTCGGGGGCGAGACGGCGGTCAGCGGCAGGTCGGCCCCGGCGGCCTCCTCGTCGTCGTACGCCACGAGCGCGAGGTCTCCCGGCACCGCCAGGCCGACGTCGCGCAGGTGCGGCAGCAGGGCGGCGGCTTCGCGGTCGCCCAGGCAGACGACACCGTCCAGCTGCTCCGCGCGGGCGTGCTGCGCGTAGGCGGCGAGGGCTTCGCGGTCCCAGATCCGACGCCGCACCACCGCGCCCGGCGCGCGGTCGAGGGTGAGGTCGGCGACCGCGCGCTCGTACCCTTCCCATGCCGCGTCCGAGGTGGCGGTGTCGCAGCGCCCGAGGAATCCGATGCGTCGCCGTCCGCGGTTCACCAGGTGGCGCACCGCGGCGTAGCCCCCGGCGATCACGTCGGTGCAGATGTACGACAGCGTGTCGTCCGGGGCCGCGTACGGCGGGCGCCGCTCCATCAGCACGACCGGGATCGGCAGGGCGCGCAGCAGGTCGAGGCGCGGCGTGGGGTCGGTCATGTGCAGCGTGGGGGCGATGAGCAGGCCGGCGCTGCCGGACGAGACCAGATGGCGGATGCGCCGCATCTCCAGCGCGTCGTCGTACTCGCTCGAGACGACGTGCAGCGTCGTGCCCGCGGCATCCGCGATCTCGGCGATGCCCTCGATCACCGCCGGGAAGTAGTAGCTCAGCGACGGAACGATCACGCCGATCGTTCCCCGTGGTCGGGGGGTCGGCCGGTGCGCGACGTAGGTGCCGGATCCTTGTCGGCGAACCAGCGCCCCCTCGTCGACCAGCCGGCCGACGGCGCGACGAACCGTGTTGATCCCCACCGCGTACGACGACGCGAGCGCGCGCTCGGTGGGGAGGCGATCGCCGTGAGCCCACTCCCCGGCGTCGACCCGGGCGCGCAGCTGCTGGGCGAGGCTCAGGTAGAGCGTCTGCGTCTGCGGAAAGGCTCCCACATCGACTCCTCGTGCGACGGTCGGCGTCATGCAACCGTATTCATTTCGTAGGTCGCCACGCAAGGCCTTCCCGCATCGGGGTGTCCTCGAACGTCGACGTCGCCGATCGATTCATTCCCTCATTCATTCCCCGTTCGGCCCGTTCGTTGACCCCCGATCACCGCCCACGTCACGGTGGCTCTCACGACGACTCCGCACCGGGCGGGGCAGAAGGAGACACCGATGATACGCACACGCTGGCTATCGGCCATGGCCGTCGCAGGCCTCCTCGCGGGAGGGGTGGTCGCCACCGGCGCCGCCCCCTCGGCGCAGGCCGTCACCACCGAACTCGCGATCACCTCGCCCGTCGACGGCAACACCGTCAGCGGCGACACGCTCACCGTCGAGGGCACGTTCGCGAACGTCTCCGAGCTGGTGCTGGTCGTCGGAGCGCAGGAGCTGATCCCGATCCCCGTGACCGGCACCTCCGGCACCTGGACGCTCGACCTCGACATCTCCGACACCGACGGACGCCTCGACCTCGCCGTGCGCGGACGCGACCTCACCACGCTCTACACGACCTGGTCGGAGTTCCTCGCGGTCGACGTCGACAACCCCGCCGCATCGCGCCCGGTCGTCACGATCGTCTCGCCGGCCGAGGGCGCGTACGCCGGGTCGACACTCGACGTCGTCGTCGAGGTCGAGACCGCCCGCGCGCTCGACGCCGTCGAGGTGCGCGTGAACGGGGGAGCCTGGCAGAGCGCGGTGGCCCAGGGCGGCAACCTGTTCGGAGCATCCTTCCCCGTCTCGGCGGCCGAGCACGCCAGCATCGAAGCCCGCGCAGAAGACTGCAGCGGTCACCGCGGCGAATCGTCGACGACCTACGTCGCACTCGGCGGCGCACTGCCCGAGACGCCGGTCGTCTACGACCAGGACCGCTCGATGTGGATCTGGGAGCGCGCCTCGTACGAGGCGGTGTTCGACGAGGATGCCCGTGACCGACTCGGTGCCGTCATGGACGACACGACGACGTTCGGCTCCGACGCGATCCGCACCATCTACCTGGGCGTCGACCGCTACGGCGACATCGACATGCTGCGCGACTCCCGCGACGAGGTCGCCGCGTTCGTCGAGTGGGCCCGTGACCGCGGTTACCACGTGCAGGCCACCGTCGCCGGAGGCACCCGCCCGCCGTACCTCGGCGCGCTGGAACCCTTCGAGCACTTCGCGGTCGACGAGTTCGAGAAGGTGCTCGACTACAACCTGGCCGTGCCCGAAGAGGCCCGGTTCGACGGCATCAACGTCGACATCGAGCCCTACATCCTCAGCGACTGGAAGGTGCCGGGCAACGACCTCCCCTACCGCTGGCTCGAGATCCTCGACACCCTCATCGAACGCCGCGATGCCTCCGGGCTGCCGGTGATCGTGGGCCCGGCGATCCCCCGGTGGCTCGACTCGTCGGACTGCTGCACGTCGATCACCTGGAACGGCCAGACGAAGCCGCTCAGCGACCACATCCAGGACATGACCGACTACATCTCGATCATGGACTACCGCGACACCGCCGACGGCAGCGCGGGCATCATCGCCCAGGCGCAGCATGAGATCGACTACGCCAACCAGATCGGCAAGCCGGACTCGGTCATCATCGGCATCGAGACGAAAGACCTGTCGGGCACCGGCGACCCCGAGACCGTGACCTTCTGGGAAGAAGGACGCACCCACCTCGAGGGCGAGCTCGACAAGACCTACGCGGCGTTCCAGAACGACGCGTCATTCGGAGGCATCGCGATGCACCACTACGACGACCTGCTCATTCTGCCGTCGGCGTGGGACGACGCGCCACCGGTGTACTACCCGGTGCCCGGAGCAGGACCGGGAGGCCCTGCGATGCCATGACCTCGGGGGCGAGGAAAAGACGGGGCGGTCTCCTCTCGGGGCCGCCCCGTCGCCCGTCCCAGACGAGCGATCGCGTCCCCCCGGCATCCGGAACCCTAGAATGGCCGACATGGTCGGTCGGGGGAGATACGCCAAGGGCGTCGCGAAGCGGGAGGAGATCCTGCAGGTCGCGCTCGACGTCGTGGCGGAGTTCGGGTACCGCAAGGCATCCAACCGCGAGATCGCGGATCGGGTCGGGCTCACGCAGCCCGGGCTCATGCACTACTTCGCCTCGCGGGAAGAGCTGTACATCGAGGTGCTGCGCGCGCGGGATCAGCGCGACCTGGTGGAGTTCTTCGAACCGGATCAGACCTTCGCCGGTTTCCTCGGCATCATCGCCCACAACACGACCGTTCCCGGACTCGTGCGGCTCTACGTGGAGTTCTCGGCCGAAGCCACGATCCCCGGGCATCCCGCGAACGCGTACTTCGTCGAACGCTACGCCTGGGCGCGCAGCGTGCTGACCGGAGTGATCGCCCGCGCCCAGGCGGCGGGCGAATTCGGGCCTTCGGTCGACCCGGCGATCGCGGTCGATCTGGTTCTCGCCAGCGCCGACGGTCTGCAGGTGCAGTGGCTGCTCGACCCCCGCGTCGAGATGGTCGAGCGGCTCTCGCGCATGTGGGACGGCATCCGCCTGGCGTCGTTCCGCGACTGACGCGTCCCGGGCGCCCGCCCCCGGCTCCTCCACCCCCGGCTCCACCCCTCCACCCCGCTGCGGGATCAATATGTCACGTCATAACGCCCGGGAACGTGACATATCGATCCCGCAAGCTACAGAAAGCGGCCGGAACGCGGGCGGAACGCGGGCGGAACGCGGGCGGAAAGCGGCCCGCTCAACGCCCGAGCTGTTCCGCGCACCGCACGCAGTACTCGGCGAAGGGCCGCACCTCGAGGCGGGTGGCGGGGATCGGCTCGCCGCAGTTCAGGCAGATGCCGTAGGTGCCGGCATCCATGCGGGCGATCGCGTCGTCGACCTGCTGCAGTTCGGATGCCGCGGCCTCGGCGAGCCCCGTCAACCGCGACCACTCCGACGACAGCGTGACACCCTCGGGGTCGTGCTCGTCGTCGTCGTTCGAGCCCTCGCGGTCGTGGGTGAGCTGGTTCAGCACGGCCGCGGTCGCCCGCACCCGGGCATCCGCCTGGGTGCGCATCGCCGTCAGCAGCGCGCGCAGCCTGAGGTCGTCCTCCTCCATGCCGCCACCCTACTCGGGGCCCTTCGTCTCGTCGTTTCGCTCCTCGCTCAGGGACCGGTAGTCGGAACCGGTTCCTGAGCGAGCGAAGCGAGACGAAGGGCCTCAGCCCTGCTGCTGCCGCCGCAGCTCGGCGCGGGTCTTCGGCTCGGGCGTCTCGATGGTCGGCACGCTGTCGGTGTGCACCGAGGGGTGGTCGCGTTCGAGTGCGGCGCCCTCCATGTCGACGTTCGGCAGCATGCGGTCGAGCCAGCGCGGCAGCCACCAGGCCGAGCGGCCGAGCAGGTGCATGAGCGCGGGCATGAGCAGCATGCGCACGACGAACGCGTCGAGCAGCACGCCGAAGGCGAGACCGAATCCGATCGACCGGATGATCGTCGACTCCGAGAAGATGAACCCGCCGAACACCGACACCATGATGAGCGCCGCGGCGATGACCACCGAGCGTCCGGCGCGGAAGCCCTGGGCGACGGCATCCCGTGCCGATGCTCCGTGCACGTACGCCTCGCGCATGCCGGAGGCGAGGAACAGTTGGTAGTCCATCGCGAGCCCGAACAGGATGCCGACGAGGATCACCGGCAGGAAGCTGAGGATCGGACCGGTGCTGTGCAATCCGATGATCTCGGCGCCCCAGCCGAACTGGAACACCGACACGATCAGGCCGTACGTCGCGAACAGCGAGAGCACGAAACCGCCGGTGGCGATGATGGGCACGAGCAGCGAACGGAACACGACGATCATGATCAGCAGCGATAGGCCGACGACGACCACGAGATACAGCGGCAGCACTCCGGCCAACGCCTCGGAGATGTCGATGTTGATCGCGGCCTGACCGGCGACGCCGAGGGTGATGCCCCCGTCGAGCTCGGGGAGCGAGCGGATGCTCTGCACGAGCTGTTCCGTCGAGGCGCTGTTGGGGCCTTCGGCGGGCAGCACCTGGAAGGCGAGCAGCGTGTTGTCGTCGGAGGTCGCGATGGGCGCCACGGCGACCACATCGTCCTGGTCTGCGAGCCTCTGCGCGATGTCGACCTGCGTGGCGAGCAGATCGTCGTCGCTGACCGCGTCGTCGAGGGTGGCGGTCACGAGCAGCGGCCCGTTCGCGCCCTCGCCGAACTGGTCGTCGACGGCGTGGAACGCGCGGTAGCTGGTGGAGTCGCTGGGCTCGCTCGCTCCGTCGGGCAGGCCGAGGCGCATCGACATCGCGGGGATCGCGATGATCAGCAGAGCGATGACGCTCACGAGAACGGTGACGATGGCGCGCAGCGTCGACATCTGCTTCACGGGCTTGCCGGCGGCGTGCGGCTTGCCGACGGTCGCGCGCGCCTTGCGGCTGAGCAGGCGGTCGCCGACGAGCGACAGGATGGCGGGCGCGAGGGTGATCGCGACGAGCACGGCGACCGCGACGCACACGGCGCCGACGGTGCCCATGAGCCCGAGGAACGGCACGCCGGTGACGTTGAGGGCGAGCAGCGCGACGATGACGGTCGCTCCGGCGAACACGACCGCGGTGCCCGAGGTGCCGGTGGCGAGACCGATCGATTCGCGCACGGGCGATCCGGCCAGCAGCTGCTTGCGGTGCCGGTTCACGATGAAGAGCGAGTAGTCGATGCCGACCGCGAGGCCCAGCATCACACCCAAAACGGGGGTGACGGATGCCATGTCGACGACGCCCGAGAAGGCGAGCGATGCCGTGACACCGACGCCCACGCCCACGATCGCGGTGATGATGGGCAGGGCGGCGGCGATGAGCGAGCCGAGCATGACGATCAGCACGACCGCGGCGAACGCGAGTCCGATGGCCTCGCCGATGCCGAAGATCTCGGGCACACCCTGAGCGATGTCGGTGCCGAAATCGACCTCGACTCCGTCGACCGGAGCATCCGCGAAGTGATCGATCGTGCCCTGCTTGACCTCTTCGGAGAGTTCGAGGCGCGGGTCGACGAACGAGATGTTGACGATCGCGGTCGAGCCGTCTTCCGACACCACGCCGATGCCGTTCGTCAGGTCGAGGAGGGTCGCACCGAGGTCGGCCTGCTCGGCGCTGGCATCGAGCTCGTCGCGGTTCTGGTTGATGGTCTGCTGCTGCACCTCGAGGTCGGCGAGTTGCGCTTCGAGCGCGAGCTTCTGCGCATCGATGGCTGCGAGCTGCTGCGCGGAGGCGCCGGCGGCTTCGGCCTGCGCGCGCACGGTGTCGAGCTGCGCCTGACCGGATTCGATCTGGGCGCGACCGTCGTCGAGCTGGGCCTGACCGGCATCCAACTGGGCGCGACCATCGGTGATCTTGGTCTGGCCGTCGGCGAGCTCCTGCGCCTGGTCGGCCTGCTGCTGTTGCGCGTCGAACGGATCGACCACCGAGGCGATGCCGTCGAGGTCTTCCGCGCTCGCCGCGAGGGCGGAGATCTCCTGCTTCTGCTCGCCGGTGAAGGGCTCACCGTCAGTGGTCTGATAGACCACCGTGCCGGTTCCGCCGGCGGTGTCGGGCAGCTTCTCGGCGAGCTCGTCGATCACCTCGCCCGAGGCGGTGCCGGGGATGTCGAAGCTGTTGCTCAGCGTGCCGCCGAGGGTGAGGAACGCGCCGACCCCGAGTCCGAGGATGATCACCCAGGAGATGACCACCGCCCAGGCTCTGCGTGCGGCGAACGTACCCAGGCGGAAAAGCAGCGAAGCCAATGTGATCTCCTTCAGACTCACATGAGCATACGGTACGTCTCGTCTAGGGTTCTGTGGCTATCCTGAATGCATGGTGAACGAGCATCGGAGCGGACCCGTACGCAGCACCGCTGCGCGCGAGGCGATCCTCGACGCCACGGCCCGGCTCTTCCACAATCAGGGCTACGACCGGCTCACGATCGAGGGCATCGCGAAGGAAGCCGGCGTCGGCAAGCAGACGATCTACCGGTGGTGGCCGTCGCGCGGAGCCTTGATCGGCGAGTGCCTGGCCGAGGGCCGGCTCGTGCCGGTCGACTTCGTCGTTCCCGACACCGGTGACCTGACCGCCGATGTCGAGGCCTGGCTCGGCAGCGTGCTGTCGATCCTCGACGCCCCCGAGGGCGGCGCGCTGCTGCGCTCGCTGGTCGCTGCCGCCACCGAAGACGCCGGAGTCGGCGCCCACCTCAGTGCCAGTCTGGGCGTGGAGCGGTATCTGGGCGAGCGCTTGCGCGGGGGCATCCGCGACGGTCAGCTGGCCGCCGACGCACCGGTGCAGCAGATCGGTCGCGCGATCCTCGGCGCGATCATCGTCGAATCCCTCGGGCGCGAAGAGCACGACCCCAGCGGCATCCTCACGCTCGTGCGCTTCCTGTTCCGCTGACCGGGCTCGCGGGTCTGGGTCGCTGAGCGTGTCGAAGCGCCCGCCTCAGCCGAGGATGAGTGTGAGAACCGTCGCCCCGCCGCCGCCGAGGATCAGCGCGATGATCGTCGTCCACGCGATGATGCGGATGCGCTTGTTGCGGCGCTCGCCGAGATCGCCGTAGTCCTCGCTGGGCTCCGGTCGCACGCTCTCGCGGCGGGCCGGCTCGTTCGGCTCGGGACGGCGGCTGAGGTCGCTCATCAGGCCACCGGCTCGCTGACGGTCGGGCCGAAGTACGACGGCAGCGTCGCGGCCGAGCGCTCGCGCAGTTCGGCGGCCGAGACGGTGAACACGCCCTGCACCTCGAGCTGCGGTTCGCTGTCGGTCACGCCGATGCGCATGACCGGGTAGCCGCGCCCTTCGCAGAGGCCACGGAACTTCACGTCGTCTTCGCGGGGAACGGTCACGATGACGCGACCGGTCGACTCCGAGAACAGGGCGGATGCCGCATCCACACCGTCGCGATCGATGATCTCGTTCAGCCACACGCGGGCTCCGACGCCGAAGCGCATGACGCCTTCGGCGAGGGCCTGGCCGAGGCCGCCCTCGGAGAGGTCGTGCGCCGACGAGATCAGCCACTCGTCACGGGCTGCCGAGAGCAGACCGGCGAGGCGCTTCTCACCCGCGAGGTCGACCTTCGGGGGGAGTCCGCCGAGGTGCTGGTGCACGACATCGGCCCACGCCGAACCCGAGAGTTCGGTCGAGGTGGTGCCGAGCAGGTAGATGTTCTGGCCGATGTCCTGCCACCCGGAGGGGATGCGGCGCGACACGTCGTCGATGATGCCGAGCACGCCCACGAGCGGGGTGGGGTGGATCGGAACGTCGCCGGTCTGGTTGTAGAACGAGACGTTGCCGCCGGTGACCGGGGTGCCCAGTTCGAAGCATCCGTCGGCGAGGCCGTCGACCGTCTGGCCGAACTGCCACATGACCTCGGGGTTCTCGGGCGAGCCGAAGTTGAGGCAGTCGGTGATCGCGGTCGGCACCGCGCCGGTGACGGCGACGTTGCGGTACGCCTCGGCCAGAGCCAGCTGTGCACCCGCGTACGGGTCGAGCTGGCAGTAGCGGCCGTTGGCGTCGGTCGAGATCGAGAAGCCGAGGCCCGACTCCTCGTCGACGCGGATCATGCCGGCGTCGTCGGGGAAGCTGAGGGCCGTGTTGCCGAGCACGAAGTAGTCGTACTGGTTGGTGATCCAGCTGGTGTCGGCCAGGTTCGGCGAGCCGACCAGGTCGAGGAACTGCGTGCGCAGGGTCTCGGGGTCGTTGGCGCGGGGCAGCAGCTCGGCGGCATCGGCCTGCAGGGCGTCGATCCACGTCGGGTACGCGACCGGGCGGTCGTAGACGGGGCCGTCGACCGCGACGGTCGAGGGGTCGACGTCGACGATGCGCTCGCCCTGCCAGTCGATGATGAGGCGTCCGTCGCCGGTGACCTCGCCGAGCACGGAGGTCTCGACCTCCCACTTGTTCACCACGGCGAGGAACGCGTCGAGCTTCTCGGGCGCGACGATCGCCATCATGCGCTCCTGCGACTCCGACATGAGGATCTCTTCGGCGGTGAGCGACGGGTCGCGCAGCAGCACGTTGTCGAGCGAGACCTTCATCCCGCTGTTGCCGTTGGCGGCGAGCTCGCTGGTCGCGCACGAGATGCCGGCGGCGCCCAGGTCTTGGATCGCCTCGACGAGCTCGTCGCGGTACAGCTCGAGGCAGCACTCGATGAGCACCTTCTCGGCGAACGGGTCGCCGACCTGCACCGCGGGGCGCTTGGTCGGGCCGCCGTCGGCGAACGTGTCGGAGGCCAGGATGCTCGCGCCGCCGATGCCGTCGCCACCCGTGCGGGCACCGAACAGCACGACCTTGTTGCCCACGCCGGTGGCGTTGGCGAGCTTCAGGTCTTCGTGACGCAGCACGCCCACCGCGAGGGCGTTGACGAGGGGGTTGGCCTGGTAGACGGAGTCGAAGACCGTCTCGCCGCCGATGTTCGGCAGGCCGAGGCAGTTGCCATAGAAGCTGATGCCGCTCGTCACGCCGTGCACGACGCGCGCCGTGTCGGGGTGGTCGATGGCACCGAAGCGCAGAGCATCCATCACCGCGACCGGGCGTGCGCCCATCGAGATGATGTCGCGCACGATGCCGCCGACGCCGGTCGCCGCGCCCTGGAAGGGCTCGATGAACGAGGGGTGGTTGTGCGACTCGGCCTTGAAGGTGACGGCCCAGCCCTCGCCGACGTCGACGACGCCCGCGTTCTGGCCCATGCCCACCATGAGGCGTTCCTTCATCTCGTCGGAGACCTTCTGGCCGAAGCGGCGCAGGTAGTTCTTGCTGCTCTTGTACGAGCAGTGCTCCGACCACATGACCGAGTACATCGCCAGCTCGCCCGAGGTGGGGCGGCGGCCGAGGATCTCGCGGATCTTCGCGTACTCGTCTGGCTTGAGTCCGAGTGCCGCGTACGGCTGCTCCTTCTCGGGCGTCGCGACGGCGTTCGAGACGGAGTCGGGGACGTGCTTGCGGGCAGGTGCAGGGGCGGTGGTCACGCACACTCCAAGAGAAAGGGGCCGGCGGGCGGTCTTAGTCTACCGGGGCGGGGTGGGGCCGGAACCCGACGCCATCGGCGCTCGGGCCCCTCCTGCGGGACCCCTCCTACGGGCTGCGGGATCGATATGTCACGTTCCCGGGGCGTTTGGCGTGACATATCGATCCCGCAAGCGAGGGAGAGGGGGTGAGGGGGCGAGCGGAGGGGGGCCTGGGGCTAGCGGGAGGGCGACGCGGCCGCGAGACGGGCCGACAGGGTGGCGGATGCCTCGGCCAGGGCCGCCGGACCCTCGATCGTGAACGGCGCGTCGAAGCGGGCGACGAAGGCGAGGATGCCGATCCACGACCACGAGCCGACCGTGAGGCGGCAATGCCCGGAGTCCAGCTCCTCGAGGGTCGCGTCTTCGAGGTACGGCACGATGTCGCGGGCGGGCAGGTCGAGCACCACGGTGCCGATGCAGGGCCAGAGGTCGACGGCATCCGATCCCTTCGACCGGGCGGCGAGGAACGTGCGGGCATCGGCGCCGCCGGGGAGCGCGCGCGGTGTGAACGTCGGACCGACAGGGATGCGCGGATGCATCCGGTCGAGGCGGAAGAAGCGCCAGTCGTCGCGGTCGAGATCCCAGGCGATCAGGTACCAGCGGCCTTGGCGCGCGACGACGTCGTGGGGCTCGGCGCGGCGGCGCGGAGCATCCGTCTGCCCGTAATCGAACCGCAGCACCTGGCGGTCACGCACGGCGGCGCTCACGGCTTCGAGGGTGGCGGGGTCGGCGCGGTCGGCGCTCGCGGTTCCGCTGAACCGGATGCCGTCGATGCGGTGCCGCAGTCGAGACGGCATCACCTGACGCACCGTTGCGAGGGCCCGTTCGGCGCCTTCGTCGATGTCGATGCCGGTCGAGGGGATGCTCTGCAGCGCGACCGCCACGGCGATGGCCTGCTCGTCGTCGAAGAGCAGGGGAGGCAGTTCCGAGCCGGCGGCGAGACGGTATCCGCCGTCTGGTCCCTTGATCGCACCGATGCGGTAGCCGAGCTCGCGCAGGCGGTCGACGTCGCGGCGCACGGTGCGCGGGCTCACCTCGAGGCGTTCGGCGAGCACGGCGCCGGGCCAGTCGCGCTGCGTCTGCAAGAGCGACAGCAGCGCGATCATCCGAGACGAGCTTCCGGTCATGTCTCTCATTGTGCTCCGAGAAGAGGACCGAATCTGACCTCTTCTGTCGAGAAGCTGTCCCTACGGGCATCCGCTCGGCTCACTCAGAAGGAGACCTCATGGCCATCACCACCACTACGCACCTCAACTTCGCCGGCACCGCGCGCGACGCACTCGACTTCTACGCGACCGTCTTCGGAGGGTCCGTCACGGCCGCGACCTACGGCGACTTCGGCATGCCCGCGGGCGTGCCCGGCGCCGACAAGATCGTGTTCGGGCGGGTCTCGGGTGGAGCGATCGCGCTGATGGCCTACGACATCCCGGGGGCGACGGATGCTTCGGCCACCGCCGGAACCACCCGCCGCGAGAACGGGGCCACCCTCACCGACCGCACGTTCTTCCAGTCGCTGCAGGCGTCGTCGCTCGACGAGCTCACCGGATACTGGGATGCTCTCGCCGAGGGGGCCACGATCGTCGAGCCGCTCGCGGCCTCGGCCTGGTCGGCCGGGTTCGGTATGCTCACCGATCGTTTCGGCGTGACCTGGGTGCTCGACGTGGCCTGATCGGGTCTCGTTCCCGGGTGGTGACCGGCGGCGGGTGTCCCTAACTCAGGACGAACGAGCCGAATCGGCCCGAATCCGGGGGTTTTCGGGGCGACCGGAGCGGTTTGTCCTGAGTTAGGGACGGGCGGTCGGCGCAGCGCGCGGTGCATAACTCCTCAGATTCGACGCCGAGGGCCCCAAATCGATCGATCCGGGGCCCCTCGCGCATGACTAGGAGGAGTTATGCGCCGGTGAGGTGCGTCACTCGGGCCGCTGAGCGGTGCCAAATGTCGGTTCTGAGGGCTCAGAACCGACATTTCGCACCGCTCACGCGCGGCTCAGCGGTGCGCGCGATCGACCAGGCGCCAGGTGCCCGGCAGCAGTCCCGCCATGGCGACGATCTTGATCGCATCGCCGATGAGGAAGGGCACGACGCCGAGCGTGATCGCGGTCGCGAGGTCGACCCCGACGAAGCCCGCGAGCCACGGCACGCCGCACGCGTAGATCGTGAGCGATCCGAGCCCGGCGAGTCCGATCGTCGAGAGCACGGTGCGGTCGGCGCGGCGGCGGGCCAGCGATCCGACGAGCAGCGCGGCGATGACGTATCCGACGATGTACCCGAACGACGAGAAGGCCCAGCCGGCGTTGCCGCTCGCGAACAGCGGCACGCCGCCGACGCCGAGTACCAGGTAGATGAGGGCGCTCGTCGCGCCGCGGGCGGGGCCGAGCGCAGCGCCGGTCAGCAGCACGGCGAAGGTCGCGAGCGACAGGGGCACGGGCGTGAAGGGCAGCGGGATCGCGATGTACCCGGCGACGGTGATGAATGCCGTTCCCGCGAGGGTGAGCGCGACATCGCGCACGCGGGCTCCCGGTACGAGATCGGCGAGCACCAGAGCGGGGCGCGAGGGGGCGACGGATGCGGACATGATTCCTCCTGAACACTGTTCACCTGAACACTGTTCGGTACAGTAGCACCATGAACGCGGCATCCGCAGACCAGCCCGCCCCGAGGCGCAGCAAGACCGACGTCGTCGACGCCGCCATGAGCGTGCTCGCCGAGAACGGCATCGCCGGTCTCTCGATGCGGCGCATCGCCGACGTGCTCGACGTGCAGGTCAGCGCGCTGTACTGGCACTTCCCGAACAAGCAGGCGCTGCTCGCGGCGGTCAGCGGTCGCATCGCGGCGGGAGGGGCGGATGCTTCGCACCTCGCCGAGAGCGCCACCGCACTGCGCGAGAGGCTGCTCGCCCACCGCGACGGCGCCGAGGTCGTGTCGAGTTCGCTCGCCCTCGGGTTGCTCGAACTCCCGGCGCGCACGCAGATGGTCGAGGCGGCGCTCGCCGCAGGGCTGTCGGATGCCGCGGCCGAGGTCGCGGCCGACACCCTCGTGCACTATGTGATCGGATTCACCTTCCACGAGCAGCAGCGGCTGCACGCGGCGGTCGTCGGCGCAGCCGATCCGTCGGTCGACCTCTCGCCCGCACGGATCGCCGTGACCGGTGGAGACTTCGAGGCGGGGCTCGCGATGGTGGTGTCGGGCATCCGCTCGTCCGCCGCGGCGGCGCGATAGGCGCGGCATCCGTCATCCGGGAGGAGATCGGCATTCGGGAGGACGGATGCTGCGAAAACGACCTCCTGAACGACGATCTCCTCCCGAATGAGGCCGCACCCGCACCCGCACCCGCACCCACAACCCCACCCCACGCGAAAGCGCCCGCCCCCGCAACCGGGGACGGGCGCTCGCGTCAGTGCCTCAGACCTCGAGGCGACGGCGACGACGCGCGGCGGCGAACATGCCTCCGCCGACGAGCAGCACGAATGCCAGCAGTGCGGCTGCCGTGGGCAGCTCTCCACCGGTGTCGCTCAGGCGGTCGCCGGGGGTTGCAGCCCCTCCGCCACCGGTGCCTCCGCCGGTGCCTCCGTTGCCCGGCACGGCGGCCGCGACGACAATCGCCGTCGGGTCGCTGGTGACCGAGCCTTCACGGAAGCCCTCAGCCGAACCGCTGACGGTCACCGTGATGCGCTTGCCGAGAGCATCCGCGGGGATCACGAACTCCGGGCCGGCGTCGACGGCGCGGGCGGCGAGCAGGCCGACGGGCTCTTCTTCGGCGGGAGCCTCGGGCGTGACCGGCACGCCGTCGATGTTCCACACGTAGCTGAGCTCTGCGTCTTCGGGCCAGCCCGCAGACGAGGCGGTCAGGGTCTTGCCTACGATCGCCTCACCCGAGATGGTGGGTGCCGTGTCGGGCAGCAGCACCTCGGCGACCGCCGTCTCGACGCCGCAGTCGGCGCAGGTTCCGCCGACGCTCGTGACGCGAGCCGACGTGGCGAAGGATCCGCCCGGGGCCGCGTCGATGATCGTCGCGTTGAGTTGCAGCGTGGCAGCGGTGGCGACGGCGGTGCCGGCCGGAACGGCCCAGGTGAGGGTCGTGCCCTCGAGCGTCGCACCGGCGGGCAGGCTGTCGAGCGTCGCGTTCGCGAGCAGCTCGGTCAGGTCGACCGAGACGACCGAGGTCGCCAGCGGCACGCGGCCGGTGTTCGTCGCCGTGACCGTGTACGTGACCGGGTCGCCCGGGAAGAGCGCCTGCTCGCTGCCGCCGGTGAGGGCGACCGAGAGCTTGTCGGGCCAGGCGGGCTTGCCGGGCTCGAGGATCCAGTCGGCCCAGAAGGCGGTGAGGTCGATGCCCGCGAGCTGCTCGGCGGCGGCCTTGAGGTCGGCTCCGGTGCGGCTCTGGCCACCGTTGGTGGTCTGCCAGTCCTTGATCAGCGTGAAGAAGGCGTTGTCGCCGATCGCGACCCGCAGGGCTGCCCAGAACTGCGCGCCGCGCGTGTACGTCTGGTACCCGTAGAGGTCGGCGGATTCGGTCTGCAGACCCGGTGCGATGTTCCAGTTCGCGCTGGTCGATGCCGCGCTGTTCCAGGAGTTGAAGTACGTCTGCTCCGACAGGGTGCCGGCGCCGAAGCCCTCAGACGAGTTGTAGTACGAGGGGCCCCACGTGGCCATGCCCTCGCCCATCCAGATGTCGGTCCAGATCGAGGGGGCGACGTTGTTGCCGTACCACTGGTGGGTGAGCTCGTGGATGAGCGTGTTGCCGTTGACCGAGTTCACGCTCGGGAAGAACGAGCGGTCCTGGGTCTCGAGTGCGTAGTTGATGGCGGTCGGCACCGTCTTCACGATCACGCCGGTGCTGTTGCCCGGGTAGGGGCCGTACATCTTCTCGAGGTTCTGCGTGATGGGCTGCAGCTGCGTGATGCGGTTGCGCACCGTCGTCTTGTTCGCGTCGCTGAGGCCGAAGTCGATGAACGACCACGACGGGATGACGCGGCCGTCGGTCAGCGTGACGCTGCCTTCGACGACCTCGTATCGGCCGATGCCGATGACGACGAGCTCCGAGGCCATCTGCTTGTTCTGGCGCCACGTCCAGGTGGTGCGGTCGCCGCCCGCATTGGGCGTCTTCGAGACGAGCTCGCCGTTGCTCGCGACCGCGCCCGGAGCGGTGACGCCCGCGGTGTTCGCGAGGGTGGTGGGAGCATCCACCGAGATCGTGTACGTGGCCTTGTCGCCGGGGGTGTTGTTGTGCGGGAAGCCGGTCATCATGCCGATGGGCTGGCCCAGCAGCATCGCGCCGTCGTTCGTGCCGCTCCAGCCTTCCTGGCTGTCGTCGGCGTCGGTGTGGAACACGGGAACGCCGCTGTAGTTCACCGTGACGGTGAACTGTCCGCTGACCGGGGTGTCCGGGGTGACGATGAGCTTGTACTTGATGGCTTCCGCGTCGACGTCGCGCGTCCAGGTGGCGGGCTGGCCGTTGACGAGCACGCTGTCGACGGTGAGGCCTTCGAAGTCGAGCGAGAAGCTGCGCAGCGTCGAGGTGGTGCGGGCGGTCATCGTCGTCGAGGCGGAGTCGAAGTTGCCGGTGATCACGGCGGAGTTGCCGGTGCCGGCGACGCCGGTGGGGCTCCAGGCGATGTCGATGTCGTAGTCGAGGGCGTCGTAGCCGCCGTTGCCGACGTTCGGGAACATCGGGTCGCCGGCGGTGCGCGGTCCGTCGATGGGGTCATCGGCGGCGGATGCCGGGACTGCGGTGGCGAGCATGGAGCCGGCGAACAGCGCGGTGACCATGGTGGTCGCGAGCAGCCGCCGACGTCGGGGGGAAGTCAGTCGGGTCATGAGTACTTTCGGGTAGGCATGAAAGAAGGCGACCGGTCACGTCGTCGTGGTGCAGGGGTGGGCTTGTGGCCATGGCCGCGGAAGGGGGTATCCGCAACCTAGGAGGGTCCTATGTCAGAAACATATCGTGGGTGTGTCGCCCATGTTGCAGGAAATATTCCTGTATTTAAGACGGCCCCTTTACGCCAGGGGTCGGCGGATGCCCCGCCCCCGAATACCCGTCACCGCGCACATCGGCAAGGGGGTTCACGCGGGCGCCGGACTCTCGTAGAAAAGAGGGGATTTCGAAGGAGAGACCATGGCCGCAGGCGATATCGAGACATTCCACCGCAACGGGATCTGGTTCAACCGCATCGAGGGCGAGTCCCGCACGTTGGGCAGCAGCTTCTCGACCGAGCACGAAGCGATCAAGGTCGGCCGCAGCGCCGCCGTCGCCCGGCAGGTCGAGCACACCGTTCGTACGGAGGAGGGGCCGTCGGAAGACTCCAGCATCTACGCCCTCCACCCCCGCGATCGGGTCGGCGGGTCCGCCGCGACGAAGTAGCGCCCGCCGCTCGCGGTGAGGGGTCGCAACACGCCGCGCCTCGGCATCCGCTCGGGGCGTGTCCTGACCTCTCACTGGTCGGATGCCGGTCGCTAGGGTGGGGCCATGTTCTCTCAAGCGCTGATCTTCGGATTCCTGATCTACGTCGTGGTCTTCCTGATCGCGGCGCTCGTGCTGTGGTTCGTGATCTACACCGCCGTGCGCGCGGCACTCACCTCGCACCGCCAGGCCCAGGCCGAAGAGCGGGGCGGCGGCATCCCGCGCTGATGTCGGAGTACGTGCGGGCGATCCGTGCCCGGATCGGGCACGAGCTGCTCCTGCTCCCGGGCGTGACGGCGGTGATCCGCGACGGTGAGCGATTCCTGCTCGCGCGCAGCGCGGGGGCGGATGCCTGGAGCCTGATCGGCGGAGGCGTCGAGCCGGGCGAAGAACCGGTGGATGCCGTGGCCCGAGAAGTGCGCGAAGAGGTCGGCTGCGGCATCCGCATCTCCGGTCTCGTCGGGGCCTATGGCGGTGAGTCGCTGGTGGTGGAGTACCCGAACGGCGACCGGGTGGCGTACGTGACGACGGTGTACGCGTGCGAGCTGCTCGAGGCGCCCGTGCCGGATCGCGACGAGATCGTCGAGATCGGGTGGTTCACGCGTGAGGAGATCGCCGGGCTGCCGCACGAGGCGTGGATCGACCGCGTTCTGGCGGATGCTGCGCGCTGACGCCGCGTCAGCCGAGGGGCTTCTCGGTGCCGGCGTCGAAGTTGCCGGAGTTGGGCGGAATGTCGGCCGCGCGCTGATCGTCGAAGGCCCGGAGGGCTCGGAGCGCATTGCGGATTGAGAAGACGCTCACGATCGCGAGGACCGCGAAGCCCGCGGCGATGATCCACCGGAATGGTTCGCCTCCATCGACGAGCATGATGACGGTCCACGCGACGGCGAAGAGCGTCGTGTAGCAGATCTGGTAGATCGCGAGATTCTTCCGGCGTTCCAGGGCCAGGCGCTGCTGGATCTGCCGCGGCGGCTGGTCGTGATCGGAGGCTGTCATCCGGGAAGCCTAGCTCGGCACCCGCGACCCCGCCAGGCAGTGAGGGGCCAAGACACGCCGTGCCGGAGCATCCTGTCGCGGCGTGTTCTGACCCCTCACGCGGGGCGACTTACTGAACCGACCAGCCGCCATCCGACGCGAGGATCGCGCCGTTGATGTTCACGCCGTCGTCCGACAGCAGGAACGTGATCGAGGCGGCCAGCTGCTCGGCCGTCGCGACGGTCGGGATGGCCTGCTGGAAGGGGGCGAGGCGGGCGGAGCCGCGCTCCGACATGTGCGGGGGCATCGGGATGCCGGTGGCCACCCCGCCGGGAGCGACCGAGTTCACGCGGATGCCGCTCGGGCCGTGCATGAACGCGGCCGACTTGGTGACGCCGATGATGCCGTGCTTGCTGGCCGTGTAGGCGTTGCCCGACGAGTTGCCGCGCAGGCCCGCTTCGCTCGAGACGTTGAGGATCGAGCCGCGGCCGGCGGCCTCCATGATGGGCAGAACCGCGCGCATGAGCTTGAAGGGCGCGGTGAGGTTGATGGCGATGACGCGGTCCCACACGGCATCCGTCGTCTCGCTGGCGGGCGAGAAGTCGTCGTTGATGCCGGCGACGTTCGCGAGTCCGTCGATGCGGTCACCCGCCGCGGCGACGACCGCGTCGATCGCCTCCTGCTTCGTGAGGTCTCCGGCGACGGTGACGATGTCGGCATCCGGGTTCTCGGCCTTGAGGGCGTCGAGCTTGTCGGCGGCGATGTCGCTGGCGATCACGCGTCCGCCTTCGCGGGCGATGCGCTCGGCGGTGGCCTTGCCGATTCCGGATGCTGCGCCCGTGACGATCACGGTCTTGCCGGCGAAGCGGGCGCTGGCCTCGACGGCCGGGGCGGCCTCTTCGACGGGGAGGTCGCCGCCGTTGGCTGCGCGCACGAGGTCGTCGACGACCGACTGCGGCATGGCGCCCTGGCTCATCGCGACGAGCTGCTGCAGCGGCAGGCCCAGCACGGGGGTGAGCAGCGCGGGGTCGGCGCCGGTCTGCTCGAACAGTCCACGGATGAGCGGGCCGCCGGTCGGGTCTTCGAACCATTCGCCGATGGTGGAGTGGGCGGTGAGTGCCATTCTGTTCTCCTTGTTCGAGTTTCGCAACGGTGCGTCTACTTATGATTCAGTGTACTCCTGAGTACGCTCGGATGATGCCCCGTCCGCGCAGTGAAAAAGCCCGTGTCTCCGTTCTCGACGTGATGCGAGCCGCGCTGTCGGCGGGGGGATACGAAGCCGTGACGATCGAGGGGCTCGCCTCGCAAGCCGGCGTCTCGAAGCAGACGATCTACCGCTGGTGGCCGTCGAAGGCGGCGATCCTCGGCGAGGCGTTGCTCTCCGGAGGGCTGCCGGGTGGTGATGTGACCGTGCCGTTCACGGTCGACCTCGGCGCCGATCTGCGGGCGTGGTTCTCGGCGATGAGTGTCGCGCTGGGCGATTCCGAAGGTGTCGCGATCGCGCGGGCGCTGATCGTGGTCACGGCATCCGACCCGGCGCTCGGGCTCGCGTTGAACGAGACGCTCGCGGCGCCGATTCGCGAGTGGGTGCTCGGGCGCATCGCGCTGGCCGTCTCGGCCGGGCAAGTTCGGGCGGATGCTGACGCCGGAGCGATCGCGGATCAGCTGATCGCGATGGCGAGCTACGCGGCGCTGTTGGGGCGACCGCTGGGAGAGGAAAGGGTTGAGGCGACGGTGAGCGTGCTGCTGCGGGGGATCGCTACGCCCGCTTCCTGAGCTGGGTCCCTGAGCCCGTCGAAGGGGTCTTGACGAGTCACTTGCATTTTGCAAGTATGAGCGCATGAGCCTCTTCATCATCTGTCCCGTGGCTGACGTCGAACGAGCCACTGCCTTCTATACGGCCCTCGGTTGGACTCTCAACGCTGAGATGTCCGATCACAATGTGTCGTGCTTCTCGATCGCGCCCGAGCAGTACGTCATGCTCGGCAGTCGCGAGATGTACGCGAGCGTCGGAGGTGTCGAAGATCTGATCGGCGGCCCCGACGCCCCGTCGAAGGTCACGGTCTCGTTCGATCTCGGCAGCCGCGAGGCGGTCGACGAGATGGTCGCGCGCGCCGAAGCCGCCGGAGGGCGCATCGGAGACACCGACGACTACTCCTTCATGTACCAGCGGCAGTTCGACGACCCCGACGGCTACCACTACTCGCCGTTCTGGATGAAGCCGGACTCCGACGCGAACGCGTGAGTGATCTCGCGGCCGCCCTCGACGTCGTCGGAGCACGGTGGGCGCTGCTCATCGTGCAGCGGTTGCTCGATGGTCCGCAGCGCTACGGCGATCTGCAGCGCGACCTCGGGGTGCCGACGAACATCCTCGCGACGCGTCTGCGCGAGCTCGAGACCGCCGGCGTTCTGACGCGTCTGCCGCTGAAGCACAACACGCGCGCGTACGCGCTGACCGAGCGGGGTCTTGCGCTGCGCGAGCCGATCGATGCGCTCGGGCGCTGGGGCTCGACGCGACCCGGTCCCTGAGCTTGTCGAAGGGCCCCTACTCCCGCGCGAGCGCGCCAGCGATGATCGCCCGAACGTCGGCGTCGTCCTCCACGCCGTCGGTGACGTACGGTTCCCAGCGCGCTAGCTGCGACAGCGTCCATTCCCAATGGGCGAGCCGCAGGGTGATGGGGAGGGGATGGTCGCCGGGCGGCCGACCGTAGGCGTCACGGTCGCCCCCGTATAGGGCGGATGCTCGCCATCCCGCTTCACGGACGCACGCGCCGGTTATCACGGTCTCCATGATTGCGTCGACAACGTCGATGGCCATGGAGTTGTCGACGCACCCGTCGACGCGTTGCCACAACCGCACCGGAATCTCGATCGTCAGATAGCGCACGACATCATCGTCGCAGACGCCGACTGCCTCGTAGCAAGATGGACGGATGCAAGCCGAAGATTCCACCGACGTCATCTTTATCGGCGGTCGCTCGGGCGTCGGCAAGTCGTCGGTCGCTGCCGAGGCGTCGCGCATCCTGGCGCTCCGCGGCATCCGTCATGCGGTCATCGAAGGGGACAACCTCGATCAGGCGTACCCCGAACCCTGGCGCAACGGCATCGACCTGGCAGAGCAGAATCTCGCGGCGATGTGGCGCAACTATCGGGCGTCTGGATACTCCCGCCTGATCTACACCAACACCGTAAGTGTTCTGCAGATCCCCACGCTGGCCGCCGCTCTCGGCGGGGAGGTGCACGCGTTCAGTGTGCTGCTGACGGCGACTGACACGACCGCCGCGCACCGTCTCGCGCAACGCGAGATCGGCGGGGCGCTCGACGAGCATGTCGAGCGCAGCATCCTCGCCGCGGGTCGGCTCGACGCGGAGAGCATTGCGCACCGAGTTGCCACCGACGGCAGAACCCCGACCGACATCGCGAACGACGTGCTGGCGGCGGCCGGGTGGCTGCTGGATTGAGCCCCCAGCTGGTCCCCGAGCCCGTGAGCTCCTGGGTCCCTGAGCCTGTCGAAGGGCCCACCCCGCGTCTACTTCCGCGTGTAAGTGACCGTTCCGTCGGCATCCTGCGTGACATCGCCGACGTACACGGCGTCAAAGGGGAAGACCCCGTCTTCGGTTCGGACGGTGAATCCCTTCGAGTACTCGACGGTGCCGTCGGTGACCTTCATCCCGTAGTCGGCCGATCCGAACCACTCGACCGACGTCGAGCCTCTGAGCGGCGCGTCGTTCTCCAGCACCTCGGCCGGGCACGACGGGCCAGCCATCGACTCGGCGACGCAGGCTTCGGTGAGTCGGTCGATCTCGGCGTCGACGGCGTCGAGCGTCGACAGCGGCACGAAGCTCGTGATCGTCATGCTCCCCCCGCTGGCATACACCTCTTCGGGAAGATCCGACACCGGGCCGGAGACCGGGAGCGCGAGGCTGAACTCGTTCGTCCCGTCGGGGTCGAGGTGGGTGGTGCCGGTCGGATCCACGTATTCGAAGTCGTAGAGACCCGGCAGCAGCGTGAGCATGTGCGCGTCGTTGCTCATGCCGAACTCGAGCTCGTCATTGATCACGATGTGTCCGGGCGAACCGACCATGATCAGCGCGTAGGACTCGTAGTCCCAGCCGATGGTGCGCTTGCCGTCGTCGTTGGTGACTGTGAACTCCGCGGTCGCCGGGTGGTCAGGGTCGTCGAGCACGTATTCGACGGTGGCGGTGACGGCGTAGCTGTCGGTTCCCGAAGTCTCGACGACCTTCACGTCGGACGGGGTGACCCCGGATGCCGTGTAGAAATCCTCATCGAGAGATGTCTTGGGGAAGTCGATCTCGGTCATGTCCGCGGCCTCGGTCGTCTCGCCCGCTTCGAGGTGGGCGAAGAACTCCTCGACCACGGCAATGCTCGCCGCGTCTTCCCCCTTGGGGTTGACGTCAGCGCTGGCGGCGCAGCCGGTGAGAGCGAGGGTGGATGCTGCGGCGAAAGCGATCGCGGCGGCGAGGCGTCGGTGTGGTGAGGGCATGAGGGCTCCGGTCGGTTGAGTCCACGCTATCGGCGACGCGGGCCGCACGTGTGGGGAGAGGTGCCCGCTTCCTCACGAGGGGTGGCCCACTTGAGGTTTTGCGGCGGTGGGGTGCGGGTGCCGACTCGATGAAAGACTGAGCCATGCTCGAGCGACCTGAGATCGTCTGTATCTGCGGATCCGCGCGGTTCATCGACGAGATGCACGCAGCGAATCGTGATCTGACGTTCGCCGGAGCGATCGTCGTCGCGCCGAGCGACGCAGACCGGAAGCCGACCGAGGAGCAGAAGATCCTGCTGGACGCGCTCCATCTGCGGAAGATCGACCTGGCTGATCGAGTTCTCGTGGTCAATCCCGGCGGTTACGTCGGTACGTCCACGAGGCGAGAGATCGAGTATGCCCGGGCGGCCGGTAAGCCGGTGTCGTTCACGCATCCCGGCTGAGCGGCCCCGCGACCGGTCAGAGTTACTCCTGACCTAGGGCGCCTGACCCCGCGACCGTGCGCCCGTCGGCGAAGCGCTCCGGTGCACGGTCGTGGCGGCGTCCGACGGGGACGAGTTCGGTCGCCTTCGGCAGACCCATCGGCTTGGTGGAGACGTAGATGGTCTCGGCGCGCTCGACGAGGAAGGTCTCGTGCCAGATGCCGACGGCATCCGACGCCTTGCGGGCGCGCTTGTTGAAGCGGGTCCAGGCGGGGCGGTGCTCCTGGGCGGGGTTGGAGGCGTAGGCGTAGAGCTTGTCGATCGATGACCAGTACTGCACGAGGTACGGTCCGCCCGAGCCGAGCAGGATCTCGAAGCCGAGCAGCCCCGAGTCCGGGTCGACGGAGAGCTCGCGCAGCATGCGGGGCATGTCGCCCATGAGCGGCATCCACAGGTCTGGTCGCCACCAGCGGTTGATCTGCATGCCGATGTGGAAAACCACGAGCTCGCCCTCGTGGCGATGAGTCATGCGGCCGTCGATGACCTTGGACATGGTGCCTCCTCAACTGGATAGTTCTGCTATCTATATTGGATAGCGCTACTATCGAAGTCAAGGGGTGGCGATGAGAATTTCCGAACTGTCGGCTCGCACCGGTGTCACGGTGCCGACCATCAAGTACTACCTGCGCGAGGGTCTGCTGCCCGAGGGCGAGCGCACTTCTCCGACCCAGGCGACATACGGCGAAGCGCACGCGCGACGGCTGCGCGTGATCCGTGCCCTGCTCGACACCGGCGTCAGCGTCGCCGAGACCCGCCGGGTGGTGGATGCTCTCGACAACCCGCCCGCGAATCCCCATGAACTTCTCGGAACCGCTCACGCCGCCATCACGCCGATCGGCGACGACGAGCTCGACCTCGCGGCGGCCGAAGAGCTCGTCACGGGTCTCGGGTGGAAGCCCGGGATGTGCAGCTCCGATGTTCTGCGCGCCGTCGCTCGCGCCCTCGACACCCTCGAGAGCGCCGGCTTCACGGTTCCGGCGGAGGTGATGCCGGTGTATCTGGACAGCATCCGGAAGATCGCGGATGCCGAGATCGCCGGCGTTCCTCAAGACTCGATCGACGCGGCGGTCGAGTACGTGGTGCTCGGGTCGGTGCTCGTCGAGCCGCTGCTGCTCGCGCTGCGCCGGGTCGCGCAGGAGGTGTCGAGCGGGGAGACCTTCGGGATGAAGGGGTGAGGGACTCGTTCTCTGCCGGGCGTCAGGCGCTTTGCGAGGGGTCCCAGCCCGGCCAGTCGGGGCGGTCGACCACGCAGAACCGGTTGCCTTCGGGGTCTTCCATGACGATGTAGTCGGCGTCGTCGGGTCGGTCATCCCACGGGATCACGCGGGCGCCGAGCTCGGTCAGTCGGCTGGCCTCGGCGGCCTGGTCGTCGGCATAGACGTCGAGGTGGATGCGCGGCGGCAGCACCCGCTCGGACCGGTGAACGTCGAGGGCGATGCAGGGGGCGTCGGCGTCGCGCGGCTTGAGAACGCCCCAGTCATCCGACGCCGGATCGCGTTCCACGTAGTCGAGGGCCGCCTGCCAGAACCGGGACTGTGCGGGGAGGTCGGTGACGCGGATGACGATCGACACGATCTTGAGCATGGGGCGAGTTTAGGGATGCCGGGCGCAGGGCGCGAGGGGGTTCAGAAGTCGCCTTCGGCGACCTGGAAGCAGACCAGTCCACGCGATCGCCACATCTCGACCACGCTGCGACGGTCATCGACGACGCCGATCACGTCGTAGTGCGGGGCGATGTGGTTGTCGTAGATCTCGGCCTTGACGATGTTGTCGGCGCGCTGATCGCCGGTGCGTCGCAGCAGCAGCCGGTCGAACGGGATGCCGTTGAATGTCAGCCACGCCTCGGTCGCCCGCCGTGCTGATTCGTCGCGTCCGGAGACGACGAGGAGAGCGTCGACAGCGGGGTGCGCCGCGAGAGCCTGCGCCGCCATCACCACCGGGTGATGCGGGGTGTCGATCGAGACGTTCCGCATGTCATACGGGGAGCGGTCGCCGATGAGGGCGAGGGTTCCGTCGACGTCGAAGATCCAGGTGCGGGGGAGGTGTGGTTGCGGCGGGCTCTCGGTCATAGGAGGTCAAACGTATAGGAGACGGCTTCGGTCTGTGCCGCGAGCAACCGTGCAACTTGTACACACGCGCTGTGTCGGGCGAGATCTTGCAGCGGCCGTGGCACCACGTCACGATCCTGAACGACTCTCGTGCAGACACGGCCATCATGTACCTGGACGGCGTACCGGTGCTAGGCAACGCCTCGGGCGTCGGCGGCATGATGGTGGCTGACTTCATGCCCTGGGTAGTCGGGGCATCCACCCGGAACGCTGAGCCCGACCACGGCCGGTTCGGATGCGTCGGCGAAACGCGGCTTGTGGATCACGCGCTTCGTTCTTCCGAATTCCTGTATCCGCGGGCTGATCTGGCGGGTGCGTTCTGCGCTGCGGGTGATTCGGTTCTGTGCCGCCGTCAGATGCCGCGCTGTCGTCGTTCGACGTACCCGGGTATATCGGGGCTTCGGTGACGGTTGTTGGTCCGACGGCTGGCGGAGGCCGCCGGTGGCGGGGCTGGTGCTGGTGCTGCGGATGGGGCGCTAACGTTCGACCGGCCTTGAAGGGGCGTGGGCCGCGCGTGGTGGAGTGAGGCGTGAGCGTTTGAGGCCGGGCGGGGTTCTCGCCCGGTCGTGGGTTGTGCCGGCGACAGCTGCGTCCCGCACTAGTGATCCACTTCTGCGGCACGGTCTTGGGACAGTGTCACACCTCCGTGATTGAATCACCTGGTAGCGATTTAGATGTCAGGAAGGCAGTTGATGTCCGCAAGAAAACCGAACGTAGTAAGTCTGTTCAGCGGGGCCGGTGGACTGGATGCCGGGCTTGAGCGGGCCGGTTGGCACGTGTCGGTCGCAACGGACTTCGCGGCACCTGCGATGGCTACGCTTCGCGCCACGCAAGCTGTCGGAGTGCCGGTCCGTGGACGTGCTGCAACCCACCTCGACGGCACGCGCTTGATCGAAGCTGACGTGCAAGACCTCACTGCTCGCGACCTGCGACCGAAGGGCTCGAACTCAGTCTGGCGCCCGGATCTTGTTGTCGGCGGACCGCCGTGCCAACCATGGTCATCGGCCGGATTGCAGAGGGGGCTGGGTGATCCCCGGGGACAGCTGATCGCTCACTATCTGCGCCTGATCGGCGAGCTTCGGCCGAAATTTGTCATCTTCGAGAATGTCCGTGGACTCGCTACAGCCCGTGGCGCCACAGGGACTCCTGGTGAGGTGCTCCGCAGCATCCAGGATGATCTTTACGACTTGGGATACTCCAGCCGGGTGGCTACGCTCAACGCGGCAGATTATGGCGCGGCGCAGCGTCGCGTGCGAGTCATCCTCATCGCTTCTGCGGAACATGTACTTCCGCTCTTTCCCGCACCGACCCATTCGCGCCATCCGGAACACGGACTTGCGCCGTGGGTGACGTTGCGAGCGCTCTTGGAGTCCCTCCCGGAGCCTGACCTCGACGACGTGGTACGTCCGACGGGGAAGCGAGCCGACGCGCTGCGGAAGCTTGAGCCCGGCACAGGTATCAAAACCAACGGGCGAGTGATGGCGAACCGGCCTTCAGGACAATGGGGGTATCGACAGGATGCATTCCGAGCAGACCTTGATCTCCCCTCCCGCACAGTCCGCGCGGCGTCCACCCCAGATTGGATACGCATGGAGGGTGATTCCGATATCCGGCGGCTAACCTGGCGCGAATGCGCAGCGCTCCAGGGGTTCCCCGCTCAGTGGCAGTTTGCTGGAACAGCTTCACAACGGTTTGTCCAGATTGGAAACGCCGTTCAGGTAGATGTGGCGGAGGCAGTTGGGCGCGGCCTGCTTGGCGCTCTTCGTAAGGGGGAGGTGTCAGAGGGCACGCTAGCCCCAGTACTCCCGGCCGATCTGGAGGAGCGCATTCGCTACACAATCGCCGAGCACAAGACGAACGGTCATCTTCGCCGCCGCACGACAGCGTCTGACCAATCTAAGGCGGTGGCATCCTGATCAGCCACTAGCTGTGCAATGCTTGGGACGTGTCTTTCACAGCGCCACCACTTTGGACTGACGTCGAACTAAAGCGTGGGCGTGATCGTGCAGAACGGTTGTTCACGGAGCTTCGCCGCGAGGAAGGCCCGCGCGCATTTGAGCGGATGTATCACGCGCTGCGTCCTGAGGTCGAGAGGCTCTTCAGAGCTAGTGACAACCTTCGAGCATTGACCGGTCGAGTATTCATTGATGATCCTTTCGCGTGGCAGGCGGCGCGATATGTGTGCGGTCCGCCGATAAGTCAGGAGGACCTCTGGACTCTCGTCGGTGGATCGAAGTTCACCAAGGGCGTGCCTCCCCACTTGACCGACGACACGGCTGAAGCGCTGCGAGTCGTCATTGATCGTGTTCGTTTCCCGTGGGTGGAACAGGCCCGGGATCCAGACACTGGCGAACTCGAACAGGCGATGCAGTCGACAACGCTGCTATGGGCAGGGCAGCGTCTAGGCACGCAGCGCCGAGGTGAAGCGTCGAGCAGGCAGGAGCGCGCAACAGGCGATGCACTGGCCGCTGCGGGGCTGACCTTCGACCCATCGCGTTCTCGGGTTCAGTTGCTCGACGACATGGCGCGCGGCACCTACTCACGCGAGCGAGTCATTGAGTCCTCGAAGTGCGATGTCCCTCTGCGGCTTGGCGACGGCAGGCTGTTCGCTCTCGAATGCAAGGTCAGTAACGGGCCCAAGAACGGTTGGAAGCGAATCAACCGCGAGGTGGGTGGAAAGTCCACGAACTGGCGGCAGGCATTCGGCAGCAACTTGATAACCGGCGTTGTCGTCGCAGGTGTGTTCGACCTGTCCGCGCTTACATCGGCTCGGGACCAAGGCGTGATCATATTCTGGGAGCACGACCTCCAACCCTTAGTTGATTTCGTCGTGTCATCGACCTGACGTTCAACGCGCGTGCGCTTGGAGCAGGTCGAGTGCGTTCTCTCGGCTGGTGCCTGTGTCAGAAGTCGCTGTCGACGGCCCGGAAGCGGATCAGCCCGCGCGACAGCTACATATCGACGACGCCGCAGCGCTCGTCGAGCACGCAGAGCACGCCGCAGTGCGTCGCGATGCACGCATCGTGGATCTCGTCTCCTGACAATGGTGTCAGAGCCGGGTGCCGACGCGACGAGGCAGCAGCCGATTGCACGGGATGGCGTTGAACGTCAATAATGCGTCGGTTGCACGGGGCGCGATGATGCGTCCGGCGATCTGCGGTAGCGTTGCGACGAGCGCAGTCGGTGGACGAAGCTCAGGCGGAGCATGGTATTTCCAGGGCGACCCAGCGCCCAGTTCTTGTGAGCTGTAAGGAGCCCCTTTGAGATCTATCGGAACAATTCCCGTCGAGAACTTGCTGCTCGACGGAGACAATCCGAGGCTGCCGATTGCTCTGACTGATCGTAGTCAAGAGGCGATGCTCGAACATCTCTACCGAACGGCTGCGCTCCAGGAACTTGCTGAGTCTATTTATAGTAATGGGTTCTTTTCCAGCGAACCAGTAATTGTTGGGCCAGCAAACGCCGACGGCAAGAGGATCGTCCTCGAAGGGAATCGGCGCCTCGCAACCGTCCTAGTTCTTTCGCAAGAGCCTCGTGCGCTGGATGCCGGAATCTCTTTTCGCATCGATGGGGAGCTGGTTTCGAAAGAGGTCGACGGCCTACCGGTGGTTGAGGTGGACGATCCGGATGAGTTTGAAGCGTATCTGGGATTCCGCCACATCAGCGGTTTGCGCATGTGGGGGGCTGGAGAGAAAGCCCGGTACTTATGGGGACGGGTGAACGCGTACACCGGCAACGATGACGCGTTCTACCGCGTGGGCCGGCAGGTGGGAAGTAACGCGCGCGGAGTGCGGAGTGCGTATGTCGCCTTTGAGACACTGCAGCACGCGTCGCGCGAGGGCATAGATCCAGAAACCGTGAGTTTCGTTATATCGGAACGATTTGGAGTCTGGACGCGGCTACTCGGGACTCGGAACGTGGCGCCCTACATAAACCTAGACACTACCAAGACTGAACTGCCCGACGTGCAAGGCGCAATCGCAGCGATTCAGATCAATCGGCTGAGAGATGTGCTGAATGATCTTAGGCCCACGGCGGGCCGTATTGAACCCGTTCTTCGCGATAGTCGCCAAGTCACGGATTATAGTGATGTCTTGGGGGACGAAGCGGCTCGAGATGTCTTGCATACGAGTGGCAATCTCGACCTGGCGGCGATGATAGCGCAACGGCCCGACGTTGACGAACAGTTGCAGGGAATTATTGATCAACTGAATGTACTAATTGACGCGATCACTGAAGACGCGAAAATAACCGAGCAGACGATTAATCTGTCTTCTCGGGTGAGTAAGTCAGCAAAGCTTCTTAGCCTCACGATCTCAGCATATGGAGACGAGGTCTGAGTGCCGACGCTGGGCAGTATTTTTCTTGAGTTGGATCGTTACGGCAAGTTCGCCCGCGCCAGCGCGCTAGCTGACTATCTGGAGATACTCGCGATCCGAAATGGCAGCGCTCTCGTTGTCGATTTAGAAGTTTCACTCAACCGGGCCGGGTGGTATAAGGCTCGTCGAGGTATGTTCACGATTGACCCGGATATTGAGCCAGACGATGTCGAAACCTTGGAGGGTGCTGACGGAACGGAGAGTCCGGACGACCCGGATTGGCCCGAGTGGGCCACGGCCGTCCTCCTCCAGCGGAAGGCGATCCTTGGTGACAGGTATCCATTCCAGATCGAGCGCGGATCGGTGACCGCATTGAGTGACTGGTGTGGTAGCGATTACGTTCGTTTGCTCGCGCTCACAGCGGCACACGCGTACAAGGCGGATCTCACCAGCGATCCGCGGGAGCTGTTTGAGCTGCTGATCGTCGGTTCGCTCAGGGCATTGGGTTTTGTCGCAACCGGCATGGGCACGGCTACAACACACGGTCGTAGCTTTCCGGAACAGCTACAGATCTCGTCGAGCGCAGTTGGCTTGGGTTCAATGGCAACCCCTTATCCCGCCAAGACCCATGCGAAAGACGGCGGGGTTGATGCCCTTGGCGCTCTTAACTGGGGTGATCGTCGCCCTGGGCAGGTATCGATCATTGTCCAGGCTACTCTCGGAGAAAGTGGAACTTGGGAGCGGAAGATTGCCGAACCGAAACCTCATCATTGGGTGAACTACCTCTTAGAAAAGCTCCAGCCGATCGTCATCTTGGCTGTGCCGCATCACATTGAGAACGAGCAATTCAACCATTTGCTTGAGCCTCACCGCACTATAGTGGACCGGCTGCGTCTCGTCGGGAAGCTTGATCCGCCGCTCACTGGCGAAGATGAAGTTCTGAATTGGATGCTGAGCTGCACTATCCAGTAATAATTCGCGGCTAGCGATAGTTACGAAAGGACGCGGCGCACTCTTCGAGCGATCTCTGCGGCTAGCAGTGGGGGAACAGCGTTGCCGATATGGCGAAGCGACGCGCTTCGGTTCTTTAGCCATTGCGTCCCAAGTGGGAAGGACTGAATTTCCGCGGCCTCCAGTAGCGTCAATCGCCGCCAACCAGTCGGGACTGCGCTTATCTCCGATTTCACTATCGCAGAGTGATACATGCGGACTGCACGTCCCGCCTCGTTCGGGTCATCCACCCACTTTTGGTCGACAATTGGCGTGTGATTTCCGCCGAGCGAAGCACTAAGGGTGGGAGACGGTGCTTCGAGATTGAGCGGACGCCCCTGCCCATTAAAAAGCATGCCGGCAAACGGAGAGACTCGAACAACTGGGTTGTTTGCAGCGACGATCTTGGCCGGGGACTTCTGCCAATCTGGCTGATCTTTGTAGCCAGGTACGCGAGCTAATGCAGACCGTACTGGTCTGATCTTCTCCGTTAAAGTGGGGTGATGAAGTGAGCTGAGATCTGCATTCTCCTCGAGTCTTACGCCGATCAGGAACATTCGCTCGCGCGACTGAGCTACGCCGAATGTTCTCGAATTTGCAACCACAATCGCGCACTCATACCCTGCGCGCGCGGCTCGGGTCACGACATCGTCAAGTATTGGTCGCCACCGCAAATTTCTTGCGAGCGCGGCGACGTTCTCCATTACGAACGCGCGAGGATTGACAGCGGTGACGGCGTCGATGAAGTTTCGCACATGTTTCGACCTGGGGTCCTCGGGATTCATTAGCCCTGCTCGCGAGAAACCCTGACACGGCGGTCCGCCGATGAGCACTGCCTCCGGGCATGATGGCAACGAGTCGAAGCTCTCGCTCAAGTCTTTGACAAGGTAGTGATCAGGGGTCAGGGCGACCCCGGCCTGTGACATCACCGCCTCATAGTTCGCCTTCGCTTGAGCGTCTATGTCATTTGCGAGGATGGGTGCGAAGCCTTCCAAGGCGAAGCCGAGGTCGAGTCCGCCAGCGCCCGAATACAGCGACATGATCGGTGTCGACAAGAAAGTACGCCTTCCATGGGGTTGAGCATTGTGGAACGCTCAGCAGTCATCGATTCTATGTCGGCTGACGATCGTCGATCAGCGCCTCGCCGCGCTACTCCTGGTGGGGACACAAGCGTTGGGTGCTCGGATTGCGTTCACCCAGTTGACACGCTGTTCTCGCACCTCGACGACATCACATCACTTCGCACCAACGAGATGCCACTGCGCTGCCTAGTCAACTAGGGCTGAGTCATCTGTACTCGCCTCGCCGCCACCTCTCCCACGCTCTCGATCTACGCGCAGTGGCCGACGCATAATTCCTAGCGGGACTGCGTGCTGCCCAGATACGTATTGTGGTCTCGAGATTGACTCGGCGGTATGCAGATTGCCTCCTCGGTGTGCTCGGGAGGCCGGTGTCGAACGAGCCGTGGGCATGCCGCTTCGAGCGGACAAGTTCCGCTGGATGGCGGTGAGAGTCGACATACCGGCATGGCTGGGAAGTCGGTCTATGCCGTGCGGCTTGCTGCTCGGGTCCGCGAGCAGTTGGGATCGGTTCGATCCAACGGATGAGCGTGTTTTGGACCCGGGCGACGGCGAACGATGGACCGCTACGCACTGCTCGCATGCATCTGCATACGTCCGCTATCGTCGGGATCAGAGCGTGTTCAGTGTCGATCGGAGAAACAGTGGAGTTTTCAGAGCGTCTTGATTCCCTTGCGACCAAGGTGAGGAACCAGGCGACGGCGATCGGGACTGAGGAAGCGACGAAGAACGCGTTCGTCATGCCGTTCATCTCGACGATCCTCGGCTACGACGTTTTCGATCCGCTGGAGGTCGTCCCTGAGTTCACCGCTGACGTGGGCACCAAGAAGGGCGAGAAGGTCGACTACGCCATCATGCGCGATGGCGAGGTTCAGATTCTCATGGAGTGCAAGCCGTCGATGGGTTCGCTCAAGATCGAGCACGCTTCCCAGCTCTTCCGCTACTTCTCGGTCACCAATGCGCGCATCGCGGTACTGACGAACGGCGTGGTCTGGCACTTCTACACCGACCTAGACGCTCCGAACCGGATGGACTCCAAGCCGTTCCTCGTGCTCGACTTGCTCGACATCGATGAGACGCTGATCCCCGAGATCCAGAAGCTAAGCAAGGAGAGCTTCGACCTCGACTCGATCATCAGCGCGGCCGAAGAGCTGAAGTACATCGGCGCCTTGAAGCGCGAGATTGCCGCGCAGTTCCGCGAGCCGTCCGACGAGTGGATCAAGTTCTTCACGTCGCGTGTGTATGACGGTGCCTACACGCAGAAGGTGCGCCAGCAGTTCACCAGCCTTGTCGGCAAGGCAGCGCAGCAGTTTCTCAATGAGCGTGTCAATGACCGACTCAAGACAGCGCTGGGGGTGAGCGGAATCGCACCCACGTCAGACGTGCCGCCGGCGACAAGCGCTCCGGTGGTCCAGGCAGATCTAGATCGCGATACAGAGATTGAGACGACTCTCGAGGAGCTCGAGGGGTACCAGATCGTCAAGGCGATCGCTTGCGGTGAGGTGAAGCCCCAACGGGTGACACACCGCGATGCGAAAAGCTACTTCGCGGTGCTGCTGGATGACAACAACCGCAAGCCGATCGCTCGCCTCCACTTCAACGGCAAGCAGAAGTACCTCGGCCTGCTGGATGAGGAAAAGGTCGAGACGCGGCATCCGATCGAAGACCTCGACGAGATCTATGCGTTCGCAGATCAGATTCGCTTGACCGTCCAACGGTACGTGTGAGATGACTGAGCGTCGCAATGTGGGAGATGAAGCGCGTGGACTTTTTAGCGGGTTCGAACACTATCGAATCCTTGGAGCGAGCGAGATTCGGACCGCACTCGAAAATGGGATGATTGCTTTAGACACCAACGTTCTGCTGAGCTTGTACAGATACAACGATAAGACTGTTCAGGACTTGCTAAGTATCGTCAACGCAGCAGGGCGCCGGCTTTTCATTCCCCATCAGGTCATGCGAGAGTTCTGGCGAAACCGCCAAGCCGTCATCGCAAGCCTCGGCGGAGCCTCAAAAGATGCACAGGCAGCCCTCGGAAAGAACGCCGCCTCCACCAAGGACGCGATCAGTCGCTGGGCAAAGAACGTGGCGATCCCGGATGAGGACCGCAGTGCGTTGCTGACTGAGGTGGACACTTTCTATGCCAAGATCCGCGCGCGTATCGGAAACGAACCCGTCAGGATCGAGACTCATACGCCGACAGCGCGAGACTCTCTTCTTGCCAAACTTGAACACTTGCTCGACGGCATAGTAGGGCCGCCGCTCGACGAGGCTGAGTGGGCCGATGCCGTCGCTGAGGGGGAGAAGCGCGTCGAAAACTTGGTACCACCCGGATACATGGATGCTGGAAAGCTCGAGTCGGATCTACCCGAGGGCGCGTCAGGTGACTACCTGGTGTGGCATCAGCTGCTCGCTGAAGGTCGCATTCGCGGCACCGACTGCATCTTGGTTACGGCGGACACCAAGGAAGATTGGTGGAACCGAGGCGAACGCGGGGCCGCCATCGGGCCCCGGATGGAACTCATCGAGGAATACCTTGCTAAAGCCGGGCACCGATTTTTCCTGTTAGAACCAGCAGACCTTCTTCGGCACTCGACAGTGCTGGGAGTTGGCACAAATCCCGAGTCTCTCAACGACATTGAGCGGGTGCGGGACGAGGTGGTCGCGTCCATGCCCTGGACTGCTGAGGCGGTGAATGCAGTGCTCGGCGAACTCGATGCGCAAGGACAAGTGCAGGCAAGTGTTATCCGCGAAGCTGTTGATCTCGGTGGGCGCATTTCCAGAGCGCGGGTCTATGAGCTAGATGGCCGTGACGAAGGACAGATGCTGCGGGGCTTTACTCGACCGGTTACTCGCGTCACTGCCGAGCTTGTCGCACGGGATGTCATCCCTGACGGGTTGCCTCCACTTCTTGACGCGGTTTACGAGGAGGGCGTGAAGTCCTCACACTTTGCAGTGCCTCAAGAGGTAGTTCAGCTGTTCGATGCGGGCCGCAACTCTAGAACCTGGGCGAGTCGCGCGAGTTCCTTCGACACGGATAGCGTGTCTCCCGATGCCAGCGAGACAACCGCGGCCCGGCCCGTGCTGACGATTACGTGCCCCTACTGTCAACACCGGTTCGTAGGCGTCAAGCTAAGCAGACACGGCCTTATCAAGTGCGGCAACTGCGGGCAAGCGATGCGGGTCTGAATGTCGAAGGAACCTTGGTGATTTGGGTGCTCGCTGAGGATTGCTAGTCGCAAGCAATCCCGTCCCCATCGCGATCAAGGTCATACACGTCATTCCCCACGACCTGAAGCGGCCCCCGAACATACGCCGGCCCGTCCCCACTCCCGCCGGCACAGTCCACGTCCGACGCAATCGGAACGCACACACCTGCATAGCTCCCGTGGCAATCACCAGCAGGCTGAACCAGGGGCACAGGCGCGGGCGGCGGAGGCGGCTGGCGCGTTCCGGTCGACGTCACTTCATGCACCGGCTGCACTGAGATGACCTCGTTGACGACTTCGCGCGAGAACTCAACGCCGTCGATGTACGTCACCCGGTAGGTCGTGACCAGCGTTCCGTCGACGCCGGCGGTGGTGATTGGGGCCTGACCGACATCAATGTTGGGGTCGTTCACCGTGGTGCGCTCGAACGGGATCGCCGTCGACTCATCGACTTCTTCGAATGTCGTGGGCTTGGGCGACGGAGAGGGCTTCGGTGTGGGTGTCGCCGCGAACGAGTTCGGCTCTGCCTGCGTCGAGGCGCTGTCTGCGTTCGGGTTCGAGCCTGGTCCGCCCAAGGCGGCGTTCGCGCCAGAGCCGACGAGCATCAGCACAAAGGCGATCCCGAGCGCGCCCCAGGCTGCGCCGCGCGAACGCACCCGGAAGAGCTTCACCGAGCCGCGCACGATGCCGTAAATGGCGACAAAGAAGAGCACGCACCCCGCGAGCAGGAGGATCATGCCAAAGCTGCGAGTAAGCAAAGTGACCACGAGCACCGCGGCGCCCACGATGAGCCAGACTTTCAACTTCGACGATGTGGCCCCCGCCGGTTCGGCGACGGCGGCCGCGACGGGCGATTGACCCATGGGGGCGGTGTGCTCGGTCCACTGTGCCCCGTCCCACCATCGCTGCTGTGTGGGCTGGTGCGGGTCGGCGTACCAGCCTTGGGCCATTGCGGGCATCGTCGCCATCCTTCTATTGAGGTATCTGGCTGAACACTACCGATATTTCAATACACCACATGTAACGAAGTGGATGCGAAAGACGCATGTATCAACGGGGGCGGAACGTCCTCTCTTAAGAGAGAGGAACCGATCGTCGGCGCCAGGCGACCCAAATCAGAAGTCGGGCGTCTCGCTAGACTGCGAAGGATCTGAGGGGAACGTATGGGACGTCGTAGAGGTTTTTTCGCCGAGTTGCAGCACCAAGCCAAGGTCGCTGAGCAGCGGCAGCAAGCTGCCAACCGCCAGCATGCTCAAGCAGTCAAGCGCGCGGAGGCAGCGCACAGAGCCGCCGAGCGCGCTCAGCTCGCTGCTGAGCGCGCCTCTGAGCAAGACAGAAAGCGGCTCGAGCGTGAGGCGGCTCAGGCATACGCCGCAGCGCGCGTCGCTGAAGCGGAGGACCTGACGACTGACCTCGTGTCCAAGCTCGCCGAACTCGATGCGGTGCTCGTCGCGACCCTTGCCGTAGACGACTTCGTGGATCTCGAGTCGTTGCGAGCTGTGGCGAAGCATCCCTCTTTCGGCCACGCTCATCTCCAAACTCCCATCCCCGTGCCAGCGCCGATTCCTCACCCGCCGCTGCCGGTTAAGCGCGAGCCAGAGGCCGTGAAGGGCCTCATCGGGCGCAAGCAGAAGCAAGCGGCGGCCATGGCGGCCGCGGAGGCTCAGTATGCCGCGGACTACTGGGCCTGGAAGGCGGTGAGTGACGAGCTTCCGGCGAAGCGAGCCGCTGCTCTTGCGAGCCACGCGGAGTCGGAGCGGATACGCGAGCAGCAACTCGCGGCGGCCGTCAGCCAATATGAGAGGGAGTGCGCGGCTCGTGAGGAGCAGGTTCGCGAGCAGAACGAGTCTCTCGACCAACTCATCGCCGGACTGGGGTACGGCACTGTCGACGCGGTTCAGGAGTATGTGTCGATCGTCCTCGCAAACTCCGTGTATCCGGAGTGGTTGACTGTCGCACACGCCGCGAGCTTCGATCCGACGGAGGCCGAGCTGCAGATGCGCGTCGTCGTCGCAGGTCCCGATGTGGTTCCGACCGCAAAGCACTACAAGTACGTCAAGGCAACAGACGAGATCGCTGCTGTGGCTGCCACGCAGAAGGAAACGAAGGATCGTTACGCAGCCCTCGTTCACAACGTGGCCCTGCGTTCGTTGCACGAAGTCTTCGAGGCCGATCGACGATCTCTGATCCGCTCGATTAGCCTCGAACTCGGTACGGAAACGATTAGCCCGGCGACTGGGCAGCCGATCTATGTGCCGTTCGTTGCCGTCGCCTCCAGCCGAGATGAGTTCGAGAGGCTGGACCTCTCCGCGGTCATTCCCTCCGCGACGCTCGAGCACCTGGGTGCCGCGGTGTCCAAGAACCCCTACGGGCTCGTGCCGATCACTGCCAACGGAGTGCGACGCGCACGATGACTGCTGAGAGACCCATCTTCAACCCACCCCCTGGCTGGCCCAAGCCGCCAGCGGGGTGGACTCCTCCAACCGGATGGACACCGGACCCAGCCTGGCCGGCTCCGCCGGAGGGGTGGCAGATGTGGCTGGCCGAGTCCGAATCCGAATCCGAGAGCCCGACGGTTTCTTCGGCACAGCCGCCTCGCGCGGCCACCGTACCGGAAGCTGAGGGTGCCCCCTCCTCGGACCGCTCGACTGCGCCCGACTCTGTGACGAATCGCTTGGCTTACCTTGAAGCCGAGAACGCAACGCTGCGGTCGCAGATCAACAATGGACAGTCAGAGGAGTACGTCGATTTAGACGATGCTCGAGTGCTTCAAGACGTAGGAATCTATCGCTACCACCACCCACTCGGGACTGCTGACGGTTTGGTTGACTCGTCTTGTTTGGGGTTTTCAGGCCGCGTGAGCGGCCTCTGAGTTGATTATCTCGAACTCGATTGGGGTGA